>NZ_JBMDXN010000073.1:0-20583 GCF_048595155.1 Sphingomonas sp. | reverse complement strand
TTGGAGCGGCCCTTCGTGTTTTTGGCTCAGCAGGCGCTGGGCTCAGCGCGGTCGTCGTGATTTCTTCTTGCCGCTGCTTCCATCGGTGGCAGTCGATTGGTCGGTACCGCTCGTCCCGGGCGTCGTTGTTCCCGTGTCGCCCATGCTGCCCGTTGTCGAGCCGGTCGCACCGGGAGTTCCCATGCCGGTACCGTCCGTATTTGAGCCTGGCTGCGTAGACGTTCCCGCTTGGCTGCCAGGACTTGTCTGGTTCCAGCTGCCCGGTTGAGCCGCGGTGGTTCCCGTGCCGGTCGTGCCAGCCGCACCCGGTTGGCCCGCTGTGGATCCGGTGCCGCCCGATTGACCCGCGGTCGAGCCCGCGGATCCCGTCGAACCCGTCGTTTGGGCGAGCGCGGCCGTGGCAATAGCCATCGACGCAATCAATGTCATGCGCTTGATCATAAAACTCTCCTTGTGGGGAGAACAATACGAACGGGGTGGTAAAATCGATCCCTTTATGAACACTATTACCTTATTAACATAAGTAACATTCTGGCAGAAATGGATGAGTTCGACTCCTGTGATTCAATCTTTACTATGGTGTTGGGAACAACGGGTGCAATGAATCCGTTGTTGCGGCGCCCCAAAACTCAGGAGTAGGACATGAAGATCAGCTTAGGCGCAAAGGCTCTCCCCCTTGGCCTGGCGCTTGCGCTCGCCGCTTGCGGCGGCGGAAGCCAGAACAGCAGCGATACCGCCAACAGCACGACAGATTCCGCAAATATGGTCGATCCCGGTCTCGATAATGGGACGGTGACGGATAATGGCGGTGCGATGTCCGGTTCGGATATGAACGCCGGCATGAGCAGTGACATGAATGGCGCCGCTATGGATGGTACCGGCGGTAACGGCGCAGATGTGGCGGGTAATGCGGGTGCTACCACCAGCACTACGGGCGCAACGGGCGGAACCACACCGTCCCCGCAATAATATAGAGGAAAGAATGGCCCGCCGCGACTGCTGCTCCAGTGGCAAGGATTGGGCCGACCCCCGCCGGCAACCTCCGGTGGGGGTCTCTCTGCTTCAGCGATAGAATGGAGCAACAGCTGATGAGCGTGAGGATCTATCAGAGGATCGAAAACAACATGCAAAATGGCCGCGGCAACGGCCAGGGCTGGGTGTTGGAGTTCGATAATCCCCAACATGTGCATGCGGATCCGCTCACCGGTTGGTCGGGATCGGGGGAGACCCAAGGTCAGGTGATCCTCAAATTTCCTTCGCGCGAGGCTGCTATCCGCTTTGCGGAGCGTGAGGGCCTCCAATATCAGCTGTTCGAGCCCAGCGGCCGCACAATCAAGATCAAGCCTTATGCCACCAATTTCGGCGGCCGCCCGGTGGACGGCTTCTAGCTCGGGGAATCGGACGGCGCATCGCTCGACTGCGCCAGATATATTTCAAGATCGTCGCAGCCGCCGATCCGTTCCCCGTTGAGGAAGATCTGCGGGGTTGTTTCGACCTGATGCTCCGCTTCGAAGGCATCCACCTCCTCGCGCGTCCTCAGGATTCGGTCGTCCACCGTCATCCCATGCTGCTCGAGCAAAGCTTTCGCGCGGACGCCAAAGGGGCAGACATGGTCAGGCAGGATCATGCGGTACAGGATCGCTTCTTCGGCCATTGTACCTTCCTTTTCAAAGCGTTGTTCAGGCTAAGCGCGGCCACCGCGCGCTTGTTCCGTGATCCCTGATTTCGCTCCGATCCGGCGCAACGGATCGTCTGGCGATCTCCCTCGCGAATGAACGCGCGGCGCGCTCGCTCGTTGAGCCTGTTCCAGCTTCAGGAGTGTGTGATGGCGTATGATGGTGAGAATGGCGTGTCAGGCAGCGCGGCGACAGCGCCGCTGATCGATCCCGTGAATAAATTCCCGAAGCCGCCATTCCAGCGTCAGACGCAGCCCTGGCCCGGCCTTGCAAGCAAGATGGACCCGCGTCCTGATCATGGCGAGGAGAGCTATCGCGGCTCGGGGCGTCTCATGGGCCGCAAGGCGCTGATCACCGGGGGTGACAGCGGCATCGGTCGGGCTGCTGCCATTGCCTATGCGCGCGAGGGCGCCGACGTTGCGATCAGCTATTATCCCAACGAGGAAGACGATGCGCAGGAGGTGGTGGAGCTGATCCGTCAGGCCGGCCGCCAGGCGCTGGCCTTGCCCGGCGACCTGCGGGATGAAGCCTATTGCACACAGTTGGTGACAGACGCGATCGCCGGCCTGGGCGGCCTGGACATTCTGGTGATGAACGCCGCGCGGCAGCAGGCGCATGACTCCATCCTCGACATCAGCAGCGAAGATTTCGACGCGACGATCAAGACCAACATCTACGCGCCGTTCTGGATCATCAAGGCGGCCCTGCCGCACTTGCCGGCGGGATCGGCAATCATCGGCACGACGTCCGAGCAAGCCTATGATCCGACGCCGGATCTCTATGACTATGCCCAGACCAAGGCCGCGACCATGAATTATGTGAAGTCGCTTGCCAAGCAGCTTGCGGACCGCGGCATTCGCGTCAATGGCGTCGCTCCAGGCCCGATCTGGACCCCGCTTCAGGTGAGCGGCGGCGCGAGTATGGAGAAGCTGGAGCAATTTGGCGGCGATACGCCGCTCAAGCGACCGGGCCAGCCAGTTGAACTGGCCGGCATCTATGTCCGGCTTGCCGAAAGCGAAGGCAGCTATACCACCGGCAATGTTTTCGGTGCGGGTGGCGGCAAGGGCCAACCCTGATCTGGGGCGCGCCTCCCCGAACGATCGGGGAGGCGCGTGCTTCAGGCCGCGAAGATGCTCTTGGGAATGTGCGTGATCCGGCAGGCGAGGTCAGCCTCGCCCGACGCTACCACATAATGGTCGCCGCCGTCGGCAATGCCGGTGGTGAAGACGACATCGCGCACGTACATCTGATCCTCGTAGGGGCGGGTGAGTTCGGGATTCGCCTCCAGTAAAGGTTCGTGCCGGGTGGCGATGGTTCGCGTGGGATCGTCTCTGTCGAGGATCGACCAATAGGTGCGGTAGATGCCGACGATCTCCTTGGGTTCCACGCCATGCCACAGGGTCAGCCATCCACGATCGGTCAGGATGGGTGGGGTGCCGCCGCCCATGCGCGCGGTGGCTACCGTCGCGGAATGCGGGCGTATTCCGGGGTTCCGGTGGGGCTTCCAATGACGGGCATCGGGGGATGTGGCCAGGTTGATTGATGGGCCGGCGCGCCATTCGCTTCCCGGCGGGTAAGCGAAGTAGAGATCCCCAAGCGGCCGGGTCTGGGCCCAGTAATGATCGTCGATCAAGCCCTCGAAAATCAGCATGTCCTTGTTCTGATGATCCAGGACAATGTCTTCGAAGGTCCAATCCAGTCCGTTTTCGGAGCTGTAGAGCGTGGTCGAGTGACGCTCCGGACTGACGGAGCAGGTTGTCATCAGCCAGCGCTCCCCAACCTTGCTGATCCGGGCATCTTCCAGGCCGTACATCTGGAAGCTGGCATGGGGTGCGATCGCCTTGTCATAGTGATGCGCGACCACGTCCAGCCCGTCCGGCGTGAGTTCAACCGGCAACAGCCAGGCGAGCGAGGTCAGCGCCATGACCTTCCACCCACCCCCGGTGATCCGGAATTTACGCGGATCGGCGGTGTCGGCGAGTTCCAATGGCCAGGCATCCAGCACGAAACGGCCGTCGTCCCATCGGATCGAATGAACCTTGCCGTCAAAGATGGGCGTGCGCAGCGCCTCGGCAACCCGCACCATCATCAGCAGATTGCCGTTCGGCAGGCGGGTCAATGCCGGATTGAAAGCGCCCAGCACATAGGTCTCGACACCCAATTGCCCCGCCAAGGGCGAGCGCGACAGATCGATATCGTCCGGAACAAGGACGAGCTTGTCGATCGGGAAGGTCATTCACTGTCCTGCATGCGCGGTGCGATCGTGAGCTGCTGGACGATGGCCCGGCGCGGCTGGGTCAACACGAAATGGACGCCCACTGCGATATCCTCGGCGCGCAGCATTTCATCGCGGCCGATCATCGCGCGCTGCTCCTCCGGCGGGATGTCGGGTGACTGCATGTCGGATCCGGTCTTGCCAGGCTCGACATTGCTGACCCTGATGCCCTTGGGTCCTAATTCCTTGCGCAACGCTTCCGAGAAGCCTTGAATGCCATATTTGATGCCGGCGTAGATGGTTGAGCTGGGCCCGAGGACATGGGCACTCATCGATCCGATGAAGACGATGTCGCCATGGTCGCCCAGAATGTCCGCAGCGGCGTGCGCGCTTAGCAGGTAGGCGGTAAAGTCGGTGGCGATGGCATAGCGAAGCTTATCTTCGCTCGTATCGCTAAGGCCTTCGGCGGCGAAGGCGGCGTTGATGACCGCGATATCAAGGCCCCCAAGATAGGCATTCGCCGCGTCGAAGAAGCGCCTGACATTGTCCGGATCGCCCAGATCGATCGCGATGCCGTCGCCGCGGCCAACCTGGTTGATCCGCTGCAGTGCGTCTTCCAGATGCTCGGGCGTTCGGCCGCAGATGAAGACATCCACGCCATAGCTTGCCAACAGGATGGCGATCGCCCGGCCAATGCCGGTCGTTCCACCGGTGATGATGGCCTTCCGCCCTTCCAGCGTGGGCTGTTCGGTGTGCGCATCTGCTTCAGAAATCACGGCTTTCTCCTGACTATGGCTCCGAAAGCCCCGTTGAAGGGGAAGTTCCGCTCAGCCGCCTTCGGAAAAAAACTGCGGGACGCAAAGTGGCTTTCGCGCGTTGAGCCGACGTGACGGACAAGATCGAACAACTTCGCTTGCGGATGGAGGCCGCCGCCGCGCGGCTGGACTTCGAAGAGGCGCGCCGCCTGCGTGATCAGTTGAGCCTGGCGCGGGGC
Source organism: Sphingomonas sp. (assembly GCF_048595155.1). Lineage (GTDB taxonomy): Bacteria > Pseudomonadota > Alphaproteobacteria > Sphingomonadales > Sphingomonadaceae > Sphingomonas_I. Next base: position 15,698 of record NZ_JBMDXN010000073.1, on the reverse strand, counting down.
GCGCAGACGGAGCTGGCAGACGATACCGACCTGTCCGGCCTGACGCGCCAGCAGCCCGGCCGTATGGGGTTGGGAACAAGCCAGCAGAAGATGACGCCACCCCCGGGATGGCGGCCGCCGCCAAAGCCCGATCCTATGACACGGGGCAAGGCGAAGGGCCGTTCGTAATCGGCTTGCGCAGCGTCGCGATTACGGCTTGAGCCGGCGCATGCACCAGACCTTCTCTTCGATTCCCGTGGCTTGAATGGGAAGGACAATGCTCGACTGCCTGATCATCGGCGGCGGCCCTGCTGGGCTGACCGCGGCGATCTATTTGGCCCGCTTCCACCTTCGCGTGCGTGTGATCGACGCGGGGCATAGCCGCGCTGCATCCATTCCGAAGACGCGCAACCATGCGGGGTTTCCTGAAGGTATCAGTGGCCCGAACCTGCTGCGGCGTATGAACCAGCAGGCACGCATCTACGGCGCGAACATCCGCGATGGCGAAGTGACGGCGCTCACACGGGAAGACGGCCTGTTCCGGGTTTCGGCTTCCTGTGGCGATGTGACCGCGCGGAGCGTGCTGCTCGCCACGGGTGTCGTCAACATACGGCCCGACATGGCCGATGACGTACATGATGAAGGGGTAGCCCGCGGCCTGATCCGCTATTGCCCGATTTGCGACGGCTATGAGGTAACCGACATGCCTATCGGCGTGATCGGCACCGGTGATCGCGGGGCCGGAGAGGCGATGTTCCTCCGCAGCTACACTCCGGATGTTGCCCTGATCGCGCCGGAGGCGGGGCATGATCTGGACGACGCGCAACGCAGCCGGCTCAGCGGGGCTGGCGTCGTCCTGATCGATGGGCCTCCCAGCGCATTCCAGCTGGCGGCGCACCACATCCAGCTGGATACACCACAAGGCAGCCGCAACTTCGCAAGCATCTATCCGGCGCTTGGGTCGGTGATCCGATCGGAGCTTGCGCGGTCGCTCGGCGCGGACGCGTCCGAGGAAGGTTGCCTCGTCGTCGACGATCATCAACGCACGAGCATTCCGGGGCTATATGCGGCGGGCGATGTCGTGAAGGGGCTCGACCAGATCAGCCATGCGATGGGGGAGGGCGGGGTCGCGGCCACGACGATCCGCAACGACCTCGCCGCCAAAGCCCCTCTGCTGCGGGAGGCACACGGGGATCGCAACCCATGACAGGTCGGCACAATTCATTGTGCATCGCAGCATAAATGCCGTACATTGGAGCCAGTTGGCCGTGCTGCATCGCCCCGGTCAGGAGTATTCCGTGAGAAAATTGTCCGAGACCATCGCGCGGCTGGCGGCCATGGCGGAAGCGCGACAGGCCTCCCCGGCCGCAGGCGAAGCCGGCCATCTGCAGACATTGTCGAACTTCGGCACCAATCCCGGAGCATTGACGGCAAAGACCTTCATCCCGGAAGCACTGCCCGAAGGCGCAGCGCTGGTCGTGGTGCTGCACGGTTGCACCCAAACAGCCGATGGCTACGATACGGGCTCAGGCTGGTCGCAACTCGCCGCGCGCGACGGGTTCGCCTTGCTTTTTCCCGAGCAGCGCCGCGCGAACAATCCCAATCTCTGTTTCAACTGGTTCGCACCCGGCGATGCGCGGCGCGGCGCGGGAGAGGCTTTGTCCATCCGCCAGATGATCCAATCGGTGGTGGAAGCCCATAAGATCGACCCTCGCCGGATCTTCATTACCGGCCTGTCTGCCGGGGGTGCGATGGCGTCAGTGATGCTTGCAACCTATCCGGAGCTTTTCGCCGGCGGCGCGATCATCGCCGGCCTTCCTTATGGAAGCGCAAGCAACGCCCCGCAGGCCTTTGATCGCATGCGCGGCCACGGCGGTCCCACCGAGCAGGAGCTGGTCGCCCTTGTCCGTGCCGCGTCCAGCCACACCGGCCCTTGGCCCACTATCTCGGTCTGGCATGGCAGCGGCGATGCGACCGTCAATCCCGGCAATGCGGCCGACATCATCGCGCAGTGGCGGACCCTGCATGGAGTCGCAGCCACGCCAAGCCGCGAAGAGGTCGTCGAAGGCTATCCGCGCCGTATCTGGACCGATTCTTCAGGACGAGACGTCATCGAGGAATATAGCATCACCGGAATGGGCCATGGCACGCCTTTGGCAACACAAGGCGCGCCGGGGTTCGGCAAAGCCGGACCCTTCATGCTGGACGTCCAAATCTCCTCGACAGTGTACATAGCCCGCTTCTGGCAATTGCACGACGGGGCGAGGATGGACGCGCCCCGGCCCGAGGAAGCGCCCGCGCCTGCACGGGCTACCGCGCTTGCGCGGACGGCCGCGGAGACGGTCAACCCGCGGCTGCGCCGCATGCCCGGCCGCCCAGGCCCCGGACCGACCGCGCCGGCAACAGGGGTGGGCAAGGTGATTGAAGATGCGCTCCGGGCAGCCGACTTGATGCGCTAGGCTGGGCACCGGAGCCTGGCTTCGTTCGTTACTGATCCAGGAGGAGATATTCGTTGCCCGATGCACCATCTGCCTGCGTGAATGTGAATACGGCCAGTCAGGAGATGTTGGACAGCGTCGGTGCATTGGCGGGCCACGGATATGAGATCGTACGCTACCGGGAGGAGCGGGGCGGTTTCACAGCGCTTCGCCAGCTCGATGAGGTACCTGGTCTGTCCGGCAAGATCGACGAGGCGACGCGCGCCCAATTGACGCTGTAGCCACCGCAACGGGGCGCGTTCACCCCTTTGAATAATGCTCGACGAAATCCTGGTGCGCCGGCAGCCTGGCAAGCTCCGCCGCGATGCCGCCTTTCAGATCGGACAAGGCGGATCGAAGCTGGCCAGGCTCCATCAATCGACCGAGCTGATGGTAGGAGCGCGGCTCTACCCCTTGCCCCAGCATCACCATGATCCAGCTGTCGATGCGGAACATCTCGTCCGCGCCTTGGTAGGCTGCCGCATTGTCACGGAACAGGGCGATCCGGTTCGCCAGGCTATCAGGAATTGGCATGTCGCGGCACCGGCGCCAGAACGGGCTGTCGTCACGCTCCGTCAATTTATAGTGAAGGATGATGAAGTCGCGAATGTGCTCCATCTCCTTGCGCGACTCTGCGTTGAAGCGGCTCATCGTCGCATCGCTGATCCCGCCGAAGGGGAAGGATTGGATCAGGCGGCTGACCGCGATCTTGATGAGGTGAATGCTGGTCGATTCCAGCGGCTCGATGAAGCCACTGGAAAGGCCCATGGCGATGACATTCTTATTCCATGACTGTTTGCGCGTGCCGGCTTTGAAGCGCAGCAGGCGCGGCTCGAACAAGGGTTTGCCGTCAATATCGGCCAGCAACTTTGCGCGGGCGGCATCGTCCGACATGTCGGCGTCGCAATAGACGAGCCCGTTGCCCACACGATGCTGGAGCGGGATGCGCCAGCGCCAGCCCGCCTCATGCGCGATAGCGCGGGTATAGGGCACCGCCGGGCCGGTGGATTCGCTTTGCACGACCACGGCGGCATTCGTGCTGAGCCACTCGCTCCAATCGACAAAACCGGTCTGCAGCGCTTGTTCGATCAGCAGCGCACGGAAGCCCGTGCAGTCGATGAACAGATCGCCCTCGATGCGCTGGCCGGATGCAAGCTCCAGCGCTTCGACATAGCCGGTCCGCGCATTCTGCAGGACTTGGCTGATCTTGCCTTCGACCCGTTTGACGCCGGCCGGTTCGGCCAATCCGCGCAGGAACCGGGCATAGGCGGTCGCATCGAGATGGTAGGCGTAACTGAGCGTGGATCCTTCCGACGTAGCAAATTTTCCGGCGTGGGCCGCCTGCTGTTCCAGGCTGTAATCGCCATAGTCCCCGCCGAAGCCCTGCCGCCGCGCCTCCAGCCAGAAATGCTGGAAATCGGCCATCCACACCGATTTGCCGACGGTGCCAAAGGCGTGGAAATATTTGTCGCCGATCCGATTCCAGTTCTCGAACGCGATACCGAGCTTGAACGTCGATGTCGTCTCGCGGAGGAAAGCTTGCTCATAAATACCGAGCAGGCTGTGAAACGTGCGGGTGGTGGGAATGGTGGATTCGCCCACGCCCACCGTGCCGATCTCGTCAGATTCCACCAAGGTGATGTCGAGCAGGGGGCCCAGCTGCTTCACCAGTGCGGCCGCCGCGATCCAGCCGGCGGTGCCGCCGCCCGCGATCACCACGCGCTTCACAGTTTGCGCTTCCACCTACGCCTCCCCCAGAGTCATTTTTAGCGGTTGAACTTATTCAGAAGGGTTGCGCGCAGCCGCCGGGCCTTCATCGTATCGAGCGGCGCGAGATTGCCATGCGCAGGCTCCGGCAGATGGGCAATGGGACGCTTCGCATCGCCAAAGATGTAATAATCGAAGATGGCGCGCCATGCCCGCTTTTCGCTGTCGGGGCGGTCCCGCAAACTCAGCATCGCGTGCAGCAGCGTGTTGGCCGGAGAGTCCATATAATCGGGGACCGCGTTCCACCAATAATTGATCATGATGTTGAACGCATCCAGCGCCTGGACATGATGCCACCAGAGCGCCGGATAGACGAGGACGTCGCCCGGCCCCAGCTCGGCGACCTCCCCGGCGGCGATCGCGTCAGCGAACCCTGGATGAAGCTCGAAATCGGGGTCTTCGAAATCGACCATGCTGATCACCTGGCCACCAGGCGTGGGCTCCAGCGGGCCTGGATACAGATTGGCGACCTGCTCCGGCGGGAACAAGGTGAAGCGTCGATGCCCGACCAACGCGCAGGCGATGTTGTTGGACGTGTCGTAATGCGCGGACGCGACCGTGCGATTGCCCAGCCACATGCTGACGAGCGGCTGGGCGGCCAGTTGAGGATGGTCCAGCCGAAGATCATTCTCTGCACGTAGCCCGGGCAGGAACGTATCGACGTCGGTGGAGCCCATATAGAAAGCCGGCGCTTCAGGATCGTCAAGATGCGCCGCGATGCGCGCCATGAACTCGCCGAGCTGAACGCGCTCGGACGTGTAATTCATGGCGGTGGCGGTCGCATCATAGTGGAAGCGGCCCTTGATTGCCGGCGGGCCAGTATATCCGACGACGGGTCGGCCGCTATAGAATGTCGCCAAATAGGCCATCGCGTCGGCAGGAGAAGCGAGGCCATGGCGCACGAGCGGCCAGTCCTTCGCCAACCCCTTGAGGATCACCGGCGTCTGTTCGGTGTACAACGCGTCCCAAGGCACGGTCGCGGGGGTTAATCCCTCGATCGTCTTCGTTGTGCGGGTCGGCCGGATCGTCATTCTGCCTACGCCCCAGCACGCTTGTTCTTGAGATCGATGAGACGCGCGACATTCCCGAGCGAGGCGGCGGCCATGATGGCGGCGCGCAGCAAGCCGCTACGATGCAGCGCTTCCAGCCGCTCTCCGCTGAGATTGGCCAGCGCCTGCTGATCGATCACAAACAGATCGGGCAGGTCGTAGCCCTTTTCCTCGTTGATCTGGATATTCATCGTCACGGGCTGAAGCAGGCCCGCTTCCTCAAGCGCGGCATAGACCTGCGGTGCGCCGGTCAGCCCATCGTAGATCACGCCCAACACGCTTGCGATATGATCGAGATAGGGGGCGTTACCGCCGTGCTGCAGGAACAGCGGAAAACCGTCCTCGACGCCGACGCGGGGATCATCGAGATCGACATGGATCATCGGTTCGCCCGGTGCTTCGCCGTCGGACTGCGGGCGCGTCATCGCCATGGAAAAGGGCCCGCGCCGTTGCGATGCAGGAACATAGGCGCTGGTCCATCGATCATTTTCCAGGAAGAGGTTCTCGTCGCGATCCAGTCCGAGCAGGACAAGCGCCTGCATCCCGTCCTCGCTTTGGCGAAAAACGATGGGGAAGTGTCGCTGCGCCTCTTCGAATTCGGATGGGAAGATCAGCATCTGATTGACGCTGTCGCCGTAGGAGGCGCCGACGCCGATCGCAACCTTGAGATCCGCATGATCGATATTGTTGATAAGGACACGGTTCATCGGTGGCGCGCTCTCCAATCGGGGTTTCTTATGCCCATGGTTTTCCTTACCGCTATACTGCGTTCAGCATGCTGAAAAGCGGCGCCCATGCCGCCGATACAAAAAGCGTCCCAGGCCTCATTCTCACGCCCCGCTCGGCGGCACGGCCCGCTCGGACGACGGGCCTGCAGGAGCGAATGTCGCGAAGATGTTCAAGGTCAGCCGGCCCTGGCGCGGGTCGGGCGACAGCCGGTCCGGCGCGAGGATCTGGCCCGAATGGAACAGGTGGCTGCGATATACGACCAGGCGGTTAAAGCTGGCGGGAACCTCGCTGATCCGCTCGAACCACCGGTCGCGATCATCGATATAGCCGACGCCGAAATCTTCCTGCGCGCGAGCCGCCTGGTACGCCGCCACCCGCTCTTCCGTCAGCGTTTCAAAGCCGGTTGCCCGGTGCCGATAGAAAGCGGTGCCACCAAGTTCCGCCGGACAGAGATAGTGGAGGATGGCGAATTGCCACGCATGCGTCGTATCCACGTGTGGCGCACGCTGTGCGGGGACAAGCCGGTCCGGCGGGAGCGTGGCCACCGAATAGGCACTGTCCACCCGCGCGAGTGTGACAGATCCAAGCCGGAAGGCTTCGATAATCGGCCCGCCCAACGATCGCAGGATCGTTTCAACATAGTCCCGCGGCGCGCGGGCGCGCAGGCCGGGATAGCCTCCGTTCGGACCGTAAGCAGGCGCAAATTGGCTCGTTGCGGCCAGTTCGACGAGCGCTTCGGGATTGGCGATCATCGTGTCGACTTGCAGGAGAGGCTCGCGCTCATTGCCGATGAAATCGGCTGTAGCCCGCGCGCCGGGCGCGAGGGAAAAACGCGACGCCATGACGCGGCCTAGGTCGCGCTGCGGGCGCTGGCAAGCGGGGACGGGCTATGCGCCATGTGTCAGATCTCACGGCCTTCTAGCGCGAGGCAGGTGGGTTTGGGACCGTGGCTGAGGCAGGGCACAAACCACGATCGGCAGAAAAAAGGCCGCTGCGAACAGCGGCCTTTCTCTCTTTACGGTATGCGATGCGCTTAGAAGCGATAGCGCGCGCCAAGCAGGAAGCGGGGCTTCAGCTCCTGCGCGAACACCAGGTTCTTCTTGGTACGCGCATATTGACGCAGGGGTTCGCTCGTCAGGTTGATGCCTTCCAGCGAGACCGCAATCTTATCGTTGATGTCCCAGCTGATGTTGGCGTCGAGCGTACCGAACGGCGCCACGAACAGCGGGTTGCGGCCGTCACCCTGGTTGGTTGCCGTCAGATATTTGTCACGCCAGTTGTACGACAGGCGGGCCGAGAAGCCGTTCTTGTCGTAAATCAGCGTGCCGTTCGCACTATCCCCAAGCCCGGTGAGCGCGAAGATGTTCACGGTGGGGTCTGCGAACGGATCCACCGTCACATTGCCGTCAACCTTCGTGTAGGATGCCGAGAAGCCGAAGCCGCTGGTCCCGAAGAAGTGGGTCCAGGCGAATTCGAAGCCATGGAGCTTGCCGTCCTTATTGTTGATCGGCTTCGAAACCGCGAAGTTGAACAGCGGATCGTCGCTGTTGGCGTTGACGTCCACTGCCCCCAGCACGTCCTGTACGAACTTGCTATTCAACTCACCATTCGCCTCCAGATTACCCTGGAACGCTGCGGTGGCAGCCGCGGCATTTCCGCCATTCTGCGCAAGCAACGCCGTGTAGGTGAACAGGTTGATGTCGGACAACGTATAGTTGTTCGCCTTCAGGAAGGACAATGCGGTTCCGGATCGCGTGCCGGGCGCGCCCGAGCTCGGATCGCGTACGCCCAACAGCGGCTCATTGGTGATACCGGTGCCGATGAAGTTCCTCACCCGCTTGTCGAAGAAGCCCAGCGAGATGAAGCTCGACGGCTTGTAATACCACTCGACCGAGACGTCGAAGTTATCGGAGAGCAGCGGCTTCAGGTTCGGGTTCTGCGAGTTGCCGGTGGCGACGCCGCCAAGTGCCGTCGGACGCGGCGGGCCGTTAACGGTTGCCGAAGCGAACAGATTGCTGAAGTCGGGGCGTGCGAGCGTTCGGCTGAACGAGGCGCGTGCCTTCAACTTGCTGGTGAGTTCGATGTTGAAGTCCACTGCCGGCAACAGGTTGCTGTAGCGGCCCTTGCCCCTGATCGGCGTAAGCCCGACGCCGCCATCGACGAAGAAGTCGTTGTCCGCTGCCCAACGGATCGTGGGGATGCCCTGCAGGCCGAGCGAACGAACGCGGGTCTGCTCGTAACGCGCCCCGATCACGGCTTGCGCCTTGTGCCCGGCGATCTCGCCGTCCCACGTCATTTGCCCGAACACGGCCCAGGTCTTCTCGCGGACCGTATCGTCGAGCGTCGTACCGTTCGACACCGCCTTACCGCGGCTCAGATAATAAGGGCTGAAGATGTCGAGCAGATCAAGCGCATTGCCCTGCACCGCGAACAAGGTCGAGCCGCTGGCTTTCGGGTTATAATGATCGAACTTGCAGGTCAGGCAGAAGGTCTTGATCTGATCGCCTGCCAGCTGTTGCACCAGACCCGTATCGCTGATGCCCCAGTCGCCGAGCAACTGCGTCGTATCGTTACGCGTCGAACGCATGCGGGTATCGATATAGTCGCCGCCAAAGTCGAAGCGGCTGCCTTCGCCCAAATCCCAACCGATCGTGGCACGCGCTTCGTTGATACGCTGGCTCTGCCCCGACGTGACCGTGCGCGCCACCTGCGTGCCGAAATCGCCCAGATCGAGCTGGCCGTTGCAATTGCCGCCGCGACCGCCGTTGGTGGCGTTACAGTCGTTGATCGTTTCCGATTGGACCGGGAAGCCGCTCGAGAAGTCGAGTGTCTGCGTTGCGCGCACCGGCGCGCCGATCGCCACCAGCGTCGCCGATGTGCCGTTGCGATTGTCCGGCGTCGTCTTCGACTTCGAATGATGACCGTCCAGCGTGAGGGTCAGATTGTCGGCGAACTCCCACTTGCCGTTGATGCCGACCGACTTGAGCTGCGTCTCGGTGGCATAGGCCTGCTGCTCGTAGCCCTTGTCGGCCTGGATCGCTTCACCCAGGAAGGTCGCGGTCGGGAAGGGGCTATCGTCGAACGTCACCTGGTTGAACGGACGCTGGAACCAGTTGCCCTCTTCGCTACGGAGTTCCCGCAGCTTGTTGCGGGCGTACAGGCCGTCCACCGTGAATTCGAGTCGCTCAGTAGGCTTGAACTGCAACACACCTTGCGCGTTGATACGCTCACGGCGGTTCTCAGACAGTGCGTAGCGGCTGTCGTTCGGGATCTGCACGAATTGCGCGTTGGTCGGTCGATTGGTGACCACGGCGTTCGGCGCCAGATAGGTGCCGGAATTGAAGAAGGTGTCGACCGGAACGATGTTCCAATAGTTTTCGCTTCCGCTTACCGACGCTGAGTGGCGAAGCTGATAGCTGCCGAACACGGCCGCGCCGAACGTCTGAGCTTCGTTGGTCCAGTTCAGGACGCCCGAGACTTCCGGCGTGACGCGATGCTTCTTCATCTCGGAATCTTCGACCGAGTTGTCGTACAGCGCCTTGGCGCCGATCGAACCGCTGAAGCCCGACTCGCGCGAATCCAGCGGCTTGCGGGTGATGATGTTGATCGTGGCGCCGATGCCGCCCGATGGAATCGATGCGCGGCCGGTCTTGTAAACCTCCAGCGTGCTCACGCCTTCCGACGCGAGGTTCTGGAAGTCGAACGAGCGCCCCGTGCCGCGTGCGAACGCGTTGGCACCGCTGGTATCGACGTTCGACGCCGGCATCTGACGACCGTTGACCGTCACCAGGTTGAAGCCGCCCGAGAAACCGCGAACGGCGACCTGCGAACCTTCGCCGTTGACGCGGTTGATCGAGACGCCGGTGATGCGCTGAAGCGATTCGGCGAGGTTGGTATCCGGGAACTTGCCGATATCTTCGGCAGAAATGGCGTCGACGACGCCGGCGGAATTACGCTTGATGTCAATCGCGCGATTGAGCGATGCGCGGATGCCGGTCACGACGACTTCGTCGGTGGCATCCTGCTGTGCGACCGCATCGGCAGCGCCAGGTTGTGCGTTGGTGGCGGTAGCGCCTGCGTTATCGATCCCTGCGCCGCTCTGCGCGAATGCGGCGGCGGGCAGGAGCAAGCATGCGGCAACGGCCATAGCAGACGCCGAGCGAGCGAGCTGAAGCCTCGAAACATTCATAAAATATCCCCCCAATGTCAGCTGGCTCACGGCCGCTGATCGGCTGGTATCAGGTCACCGGCGGTCACCCTGAACGCCCGCCTATCCTGCGGAGATATGAAGTCAATTCGACCAAAAGAATGTAAACGTATACACGGAAAATGACAGCGCAGTCATGGCAACATTAACCTTCGGGAGTGCAAAAATGCCACGAATTGCTGCGGTGCAACATCCGTTTTCGTTCTTTTATAGTATGTTTGCGCAAACATTAGTTGCTGGATTCGGATGATGAAGGGGTGAAAACTAGATCGTCGCGGATGCTGCCAAAGGGGGGAAGACGAGATGACACTGATATTGGGATTCGCTCTTCTGATAGGTATTGTTGCCGGACTTCGCGCGTTCATGGCGCCAGCGGCGATAAGCTTCGCCGCGCGGTACGCGGGGCTCGACCTCGGCGCGACGCCGCTGGCGGTGCTCGGGTATCGCTGGACACCCTGGATTTTGGGTCTGCTGGCATGCGGAGAACTGATCTCGGATCAGCTGCCAACCACGCCCAGCCGCAAGGTTCCGGCGGCCTTCGCCGCGCGGCTGATCACGGGGGGTGTCTCCGGTGGCGCCATCGGGGCTGCGCATGGCCTGCTCTGGCCGGGCGGGATTGCCGGCGTGGTCGGCGCGGTTATCGGTACGCTCGGGGGCGCGGCTGGGCGGGCCAGATTGGCTGCTGCATTCGGCCGCGATCGGCCGGCTGCAATCCTTGAAGATGTGATCGCTATCATCGTCGCTGGCGCGATTGTAATGGCGGCAGCATGACCCAGAAATTCGATGCGATCATTGTCGGCGCGGGACAGGCCGGCCCCGCACTGGCCGGACGTTTGACCGGCGCCGGGATGAAGGTGGCCCTGGTGGAACGCCACCTCGTGGGCGGAACTTGTGTGAATACCGGGTGCAAGCCGACGAAGACGCTGATCGCGAGCGCCTACGCCGCCCACATGGCCAGGCGCGGCGCCGACTTCGGCGTGAAGACCGGCGTCATTGCGATCGATATGCCGGTCGTGGCGGCGCGGGCGCGCAAGATCATCTTGGATTCGCGCAGCAGCAACGAACAATGGCTGGAGGGCATGGAGGGGCTGACCTTCCTGCGCGGCCATGCGCGGTTCGAAGGTCCGCACATCATGCGTGTCGGCGACCAGATCCTGGAAGCGCCGAAAATATTCCTCAACGTTGGTGGCCGAGCGGCCGTGCCGGACCTTCCCGGCGTGCACGACGTCCCGTTCCTGACGAACAGCAGCATCATCCCGCTCGAACAGGTGCCCGACCATCTCGTCGTGGTGGGTGGCTCCTATATCGGCCTGGAATTCGCGCAGATGTATCGGCGCTTCGGCGCACGGGTCACGGTGGTGGAGATGGGCCCGCGCCTCATCTCACGTGAAGACCCGGACATTTCCGATGCGGTACGCGCGATCCTGGAAGGGGAGGGTATCGAGGTCCGCACAGACGCCTGTTGCATCAGTCTGGCGCGTCACGCGCAGGGCGTCTCGATCGGGGTCGATTGTACCGAAGGCGCGCCTGAGGTTGTGGGTAGCCATGTGCTGCTGGCGGTCGGCCGCCGCCCCAACACCGACGATCTCGGCCTCGACAAGGCCGGCGTTGCCACGGATGCCAAGGGGAATATCGTCGTTGACGACAGGCTGGCCACCAACGTCGAAGGCATCTGGGCGTTGGGCGATTGCAATGGCCGTGGCGGCTTCACGCATACGGCGTGGAATGATTATGAAATCGTTGCCGCCAACCTCTTGGACAAGGCTGACCGCAAATTGTCCGATCGGATCCTGGGCTACGCGCTCTACATCGATCCGCCATTGGGGCGGGTCGGGATGAGCGAGACGCAGGCGCGTGCCAGCGGCCGGCCGCTGCTCATCTCCACCCGGCCCATGACCCGCGTCGGCCGCGCCGTGGAAAAAGCGGAGTCGCTGGGGTTCATGAAGCTGGTGGCCGATGCGGAAACCAGGCGCATCCTGGGTGCGGCGATTCTCGGCACTACCGGCGATGAGGCCATTCACGGCATTCTCGACATGATGAATGCCGATCAGCCGATCGAGACGCTGCAATGGGCGGTGCCGATCCATCCGACGGTATCGGAGCTCCTACCGACCTTGGTCGGGGATTTGCGACCCGCGTAACGATTGGACTCGGCCCACGCATGGGATAGGCTGCGCGACCAACTTCATCCCAAGGACACTGCCGATGCTGCGTTCGTTTCTGTGCCTGGCTCTGCTATCGGCGGCTCTGCCCGCAGCTGCCACCGCCGCGCTTCCTGTCGGTGCGAGCGCGCCCGATTTCGCGACCCAGGTCAGCCTGGCCGGCAAGCCGATGCCCTTCTCTCTCAAGCAGGCGCTGAAGAAGGGGCCGGTCGTGCTGTATTTCTATCCGGCGGCGTTCACCTCGGGCTGCACGATCGAGGCGCACGATTTCGCCGAAGCGACGGATACGTTCAAGAAACTGGGCGCGACGGTCATCGGTATGTCGGCCGACCCAATCGACAAGCTCAACAAGTTTTCCGTTTCCGAATGCCGCAACAAATTCGCGGTCGGCTCGGCGACGCCGGCTACCATCAGCGCCTATAAAGTGTCCTTGCCGAAGAACCCGGCCGTCTCCGATCGGACGTCCTATGTGATCGCGCCCGACGGCAAGGTGATCTTCGCCTATTCGGCCATGGATCCGGCCGGCCATGTCAAGGGCACCATGGGGGCGGTGAAGAGCTGGGCCGCCCAGCATAAGCACGGATGAGCGACGCTCAACAACTGATCGAGCGCCATGGTCTGGCACGCCACCCGGAGGGGGGCTGGTATCGTGAAACCTGGCGCGCGAACGCGGCACCCGGCGAACGCGCCGCCGGCACGGCGATCCTGTTCCTGCTGGAGCAAGGCCAGCGCTCGCATTGGCACACTGTGGACGCCGACGAGCTGTGGCTATGGCACGCCGGGGCTGCCATCGAACTGAAGGTCGGCGACCAAACTCAGAAGCTGGACGCCGCCAACCCGCAGGTGGTCGTGCCCGCCGGCGCTTGGCAGGCGGCCCATGCGGCCGACGGCTGGGGACTGGTCTCGTGCGTCGTCGTGCCCGGCTTCGATTTCGCCGGCTTCACGCTCGCGCCACCTGGCTGGGAGCCCGATTTCTCCGCCTGATGATGGGGCGCTGCCGAAGAAGGCGGGTTGGCGCGACCAACCTCTCGCTTCGGCAGCCGCCTTGGAACGCCGGTCGGTTAGGCTGGCTGGCCGACCTCTTCCCACCGCGGATAGTCAATATAGCCTTCTTCGCCCTGCGTGTAGAACAGGTCGGGGCGAGGCGGGTTGAGCGGCAGCTTCTCCAGCAGCCGGCGCGGCAGATCGGGATTGGCCAGGAACAGCCGGCCGAAGGTGATGGCGTCGGCTTCGCCATGATCCAGTGCCGCCTGGCCGTCTTCCAGCGTGTAATCGGCATTCAGGATCAAAGGGCGGGAGAAAGCCTTGCGGATGACGGGATGCACTGGCGCCACGTCGGGAAGCCCCCGGGTGCCGCCCGGACGCGGCTCGCGCAGTTCGACCCAAGCCGCGTGTTTTTCGTCGAGCAGTTTGGCCGCCGCGGCGAACAGCGCATGGGGATTGCTGTCGTTGACGCCCTGTGACTCGCCATTGGGCGACAGCCGAATACCGACCTTGTCGGCGCCGATCGTCGCCACGAGCCGATCGACCACTTCGCCGAGCAGGCGGATACGGTTTTCGATCGGGCCGCCATATTGGTCTGTGCGGAAGTTGCTGTTGTCGCGCAGGAATTGGTCCAGCAGATAGCCATTGGCGGCATGCAACTGGATGCCGTCGAACCCCGCCTTCAGCGCATTCTCTGCCGCCCGGGCATAATCGTCCAGCAAAGCGGGGATCTCGTCCACCTCCAGCGCACGCGCCGCCTGATAAGGCTGGTTGCCGGAGTAGGTATGGGCATGGCCCGGAGGCGCCGTGGGCGAGGCCGAGACGGGCTGGCCTTCATTGACGTCGGGGTGGCCGACCCGACCCATGTGCCACAGCTGCGAAACGATCCTTCCGCCTTCTTCATGCACGGCGGCCGTCACGGCCTTCCACCCTTCGACCTGGGCGTCGTTCCAGATTCCCGGCGCATAGGGCCAGCCGAGCGCGATCCGGGAAATGCCGGTCGCCTCGCTGATGATCAGGCCGGCGGATGCCCGCTGGCGATAATATTCCGCCATGATCGGCGTGGGGACCGCCTCGCGGGTTGCACGGCCGCGCGTGAGCGGAGCCATCAGCATGCGACTGGAAGCGTGGATCGAGCCCAGCTGGATTGGATCGGTAAGGCGCGGCATGTTCGATTTTCTCCCTGCTGCCTGTGCAGCACGGCGGCGATATGGGGTGCCTTGAGTTCTGGGCCAGCCAAGAGATGCTTGGAAGTTAAAAAGCGCTGCTTGAGAGCCTTTCCGTGCCTCGCGCGTTCAAGCGCGTGAAGAGCAGGAGCAAGATATGGCCGACATTCATTGGGATCACGAAGCCAGCCTGATGCGGGTGACGCAGGTCGACACCGCCGCAGACGCGTTTGAAGAGTGGATCGCGCGCGGCACCTTGCGCGAAATGGTTGCACGCTTCCTCGAACTTTCACCCGCCCAGCAGGACGGATTGCTGCTGCGTGCGTCCGGTCCCGATTGGACCGAGGAATATGACAGCGACGCCATCAGGGAACTTGCCGAGCGGCCGGAATATACCGGCGTCTACGGCGCCTATGATACGGCCGAACCGGGCGAGGACACGGAAGCGCTGCGTGAGGTAGATCGCTAGGCAAATCTCTCCCCAGCGGCGAGAATTGAGCGCATGGTGGCGGCAAACGGGAGCCACCATGCCGAAGATCGATCTCAGCCTGATCCAGGAAACCAATCGTACGGGCTATCCGCCCCCGTATAATCAAGCGGTTGCAGGGCGATGGTACCGAAGGTTGGCGCCTGCCACCGGCCTGACCGCCTTCGGCATCAGCTATGTCCGGCTGGAACCTGGTGCCTGGTCATCACAGCGCCACTGGCACAAGGGCGAAGACGAATTCGTCGCCATCCTTTCCGGCCAGGTGACGTTGATCGATGACGAAGGCGAGCATCTGCTGGCCGCGGGCGATTGTGCCGCCTTTCCCATGGGGGAAGAGAATGGCCATCATCTGGTCAATCGCGGCGAGCAGGATTGCATATTCCTTGCCATGAGCGGAGGTGCCGATGCGGGCGGCGCCTATCCCGACATCGACATGCTGTTCACCCCCAGCGGATATACTCGCAAGGACGGTACCCCATATCCCACCAGTCGCGCGAAGTAGCTGTGGAGAGCATGCGCATGTGTAGTCGGAGTAAAAGGCGCGATCCGTTCAAGAAAACGGCGTCATCTATGGTTGCAGCCGGGGTTTCCCTCCTGCATAAGTCGGACTAATCGAAGGATTGCGTGCGCCGAATGCCCGCGACGTTCGATGGGGAGGACGTCAATGAAACACGCCATTGCCATCATGCTG
>NZ_JBMDXN010000072.1:0-1694 GCF_048595155.1 Sphingomonas sp. | reverse complement strand
GCGGTCTTGGTGTCCTTGAGGGGGATGTGGACCAGGAAGTCGAGTTCGGCGATGTCGATGTCGTGGCGCAGGAACAGCTGGCGCAGGGTTTCCAGCGGTTCGATCGTGACGTTGCGCGTGACGATGCCGACCGTGATGTCGGGCGCGGCGATCAGCTCGCGGATCAGGTCGGCGATGCCGTCGTAGAGCCGGGCTTCCTGCCGGTAGATGCCGGTGAGGGTGTCGATCAGCTGGGCGCGGCTGTTCTTGCGCAGGTTCTTGCGGATGATCGACGGGAATTCCTTCAGCCCGCCCATGTACTTGAGCAGCTTGTGCCGCTTCTGGAACCGGGTCTCGTCGCCGATCACCAGGCCGTGGTGGGCGAATGCCGCTTCGATGGCGGAGAAGGCATCGATGGTGGTGCCGTCCGCATCGAGGATCAAGAGCTTCTTGTCGCTTTTGTACATGATGTCCGCGCACCCGGGTAGCGTTGGCCGGTCCGGCGTGAACACATGCCGGAGCTCACTTTTGGCCATCATCCGCCTGCGTCATGACAGGCGTGTGACAAAACGGCGGAGGTCCGCCGTTTGCGATGCGCGACGTGCGGATGCAGGCTTGCATGAGGTTTTCAGGATACAGCCTCATGCAAGCCTGCTCGCGGCTAGGCTTTGGCGGCCGGCTTCAGGCGGAAGCTCACGCCCATGCGATTGAAGGCGTTCATGGCGGCGATGGCGATCGTCAGGTCGACCAGGTCCCTGGAATCGAACGCTTTCGAGGCCGCTGCATAGGCTTCGTCGGAGGCATGGGTTTCGCTGACCCGGGTGACTTCCTCGGCCCAGGCCAGCGCCGCCCGCTCCTGGTCCGAGAACAGGTAGGCCGCTTCGTGCCAGACCGGGACCAGCACCAGCTTGTCGACCGACATGCCTTCCTTGATCAGGTCGCGCGAGTGCAGGTCGATGCAGTGCGCGCAGCCGTTGATCTGCGAGACGCGCAGGAAGACGAGGTGGATCAGTTGGGAAGGAAGATTGGTGTTCTTCGTGACGTAGTGATGGACGCCGCCCAGGGCTTTGGCGCCTTCGGGCGAGGCCTGGAACCAGTTTTCGCGATTCATATGTCTTGTTTCCTCAGGTTGAACGAGTCGATGCCGGCGAACGGGCCGGCTGCCTGGTAGACGAGCGAGCTGGCGGTTGTGTGACATCGCGGGCAAAAAATCAATCGGCCGAGGCGTATCTTCTTGAACCGGTACACTGTCTTGTATCGATGACAATGGCCAGGGCCAGGATGCGCTATATGGATTTCAGTTCATGGCAAGGCGCGATGACCACGATCATCGGGCTTGCCGTCTTTACCTTGCTGGGCGTGGGCATCCGCATCCTCATGATGCAGACCATCCAGCAGCGGCGCGAGCGCATGAACCGCCAGATCAACGAGCGCCTGAAAACCCTGATCGCCGCTTATCGCACGCTGGGCGGCTCGTTCACCGGGCAGCTGACGGTCGATCCGACGCATTTGCGCGACCTGCGCGAACGGGCCCAGTCGGGCGAGGAGGGTGATGGCATGGCGAGCTCGGACCGCTCGCGCCGCATCCGCGACGCGGTCGAAGCCGCGCTGGCGGACATCTTGCTGCTCGGCACTGAAGCGCATTGCCGGCTGGCGGCGCAGGCGGCGGCCGACCTGGCGGCGGGGCGGCCCATTCATACCGCGGAGCTGGTCGT
>NZ_JBMDXN010000071.1:0-41162 GCF_048595155.1 Sphingomonas sp. | reverse complement strand
GGCCGCGGTTGAACGATTGCAGGGCGGACTTGGTCATGTAGTAAACCGTTCCGGGCACGCCGACGATCCGTTCAGCGCCGGCGGAACCGATCGTGATGATCCGGCCGCCTGCGCTCAGATGCGGAATTGCAGCCTGAGTGGTGAGAATGGTTCCGCGCACGTTAACTCCGAACATGGCGTCGATGGTCTCGGCCTTGATATCGGCGATCAGGTCGTAGAGCGCGATGCCCGCGTTGTTGACGAGGATGTCTAACCCACCCAGCGCGGTGACGGCCTCGTCGACCGCTCGCTTGTTGGCGGCTGGGTCACCGCTGTTGGCCTGGATGGCGACTGCGCGTCGCCCTAGCTTCTCGATCGATTCCACCACGGCTTGGGCACGATCGAGGGAGTTCTGGAAGGTGAGCGCAACGTCTGCGCCGTTTTCGGCGAGAGCCAAGGCGATAGCGGCGCCGATCCCCCGCGAACCACCGTTCACAAGCGCACGTTTGTTAGCCAAGCTCATCATCGTTAGTTCCTTTATGCAGCGATCGCTGCATTAAGTTGGGTTGCTTGAAAAACGACGTCAAGATATTTATACAGCGATCGATGGAAAAATATTTGGAGCAGACGGGTGCGTGCGTGGAGAGCCTCCCCAAGCGTGGCCGCCCACGGGCGTTCGATCGCGATGTTGCTCTGGAACGGGCGATGAAGCTGTTTTGGGTCAGGGGCTATGAGGCCACGTCGATTGCCGACCTGACCGACGCCTTAGGTATTGGGGTGAAGAGCCTGTACGCCGCGTTCGGATCCAAGGATGAGCTCTACGCCGAGGCCCTTCGCCGCTACTCCACGAACTACGAGCATCTGGTGTTTGGAAGGTTCCACGAGGCTGCCACCGTCCGGGACGCCGCGCTTGCCTACCTGATGGATTCGGCGGCCGCGATGACGGGATCCGATAGCGAGCTGCCTCATGGCTGCATGGCGACGCTGGGGACGGTGGGGAGCGACGGTCACGCCGAGCTTGGCCTCCTGATGCGGACCACGCGTGGCGGTGCGTTCGACGTGCTTGCATCTCGTCTCGAGCGAGCGATCGCCGAAGGCGAGCTGCCCAAGTCGGTCGACGTCACCAAGCTCGCCCGCTATTTGCAGACCTTGCAGAGCGGCATGGCAATCCGGGCCCGGGATGGCGCCGACCGGGAGGAACTGCAGGCTGTCGCCAAACTCGGCATCGCGGGATGGGAAAATATGGTGGCGTCAGCCAGCGAACGTTGAGACGGTGCTGAGGCCTTCGGCGCATCTGTCTTGTTGGGGCTGGTGTGCGCATCGATCAACACGGCTCCCAGGATAGGGCGTCGCATGAATCCGCGGTCGGGACGCCGCACCTGATCGCAACCTAGGCCTCGGAGAGAGCTATCCAGGCTCCGTCTCCTTGTTGAGCGTGTCGGCTATATAGCGGTTAAGCCCGCGTGGACCGCCTCTGGGGTGATGGGAATGTGACGTAGGCGCAAGCCAACGGCTGCGAAGATGGCATTGCCGATTGCAGGGGCGACGACGGTCGTTGCCGGTTCGCCAAGACCTACCGGCACCTCGTCATTCTGAACGAAGGCTATGTCGAGTTCCGGCATGTCGCTGATGCGCAGCGGCATGTAGGTGTTAAGGTTGGTGTCCTTCACCTGTCCATTCACGAACTCCGTGCCTTCGTGAAGCGCCATGCTAAGGCCCCACAGTGCCGCACCCTGGGTTTGCGCGAGGGCCCCGTCCGGGTCGACGATAGTGCCGGCATCGGTGATCACGGTCAGCTTCTCCACCCGGACGACGCCGGTGCGGCGAGCCACGTGAACGCGCGCGACGCAGGCGACCCAGGTTGGCATGTCGCGCTCTTGGCCGAAGCTGGTGGCGATACCCAAGCCGGTGTCGGGAGGCAGCTTCTCGCCCCACCGCGCCGTCTCGGCCGCGCGGCGCACCACTTCAGCCTGGCGAAGCGCGCCACCGACTGCGTTGGGAGAGGAACCGGCGTTGCGGCCGGTGCCGGTCAACAGCTTCAGCCGAAAGGCAACGGGATCGACTTTCGCGTGGAGCGCCGCTTCATCGATAAAGCTCTCCAGCGCCCAGTTCGTCCAGCCCGGCCCTACCGAGCGCAGCCAGCCGGGGCGGAAGGTGTCGTTCGCGAGATCGTTGGCGACCGCCCGCACTCTCTGATGCCCGACATCGTACCAGTGATCGGCGCCTGATATGGCGAACGGATCATACTGGCCGCCTCTCTTGGTCTTGGTGAGCAAGCTAGGTCCGGCGATGACCTGCGTCGGCCAGCCCGCACATGCATGATGCTCCATCGCCTGTATCTGGCCGCTGCCATCGAACGCCATGCGCAGCCGCTGCACCGAAGGGGAGCGCACGGAGTCGAAGCGGGCGTCGTCCTCGCGCGTGAGCACCATCTTTACAGGCTTGCCGAGCGCCTTGGCGGCAAGTGCCGCCGGGACAAGATAGTCGCCGTTCAAGCGGCGCCCAAAACCTCCGCCGAGCATATAGGAACGCAGCACAATCCTCGCCTCCGGCATGCCGAGCGCCTTGGCCAGCGTTGGAAGGATCAAACTCTGCCACTGATTGCCTGCGTGGATTTCCATCACGCCATTCTTCTCGAATGCCAGGGCGTTGACCGGCTCGAGTTGAAAATGGAGCACCGTTGCGGTCGAATAAAAGCGCTCGATCGTGGTGGCCTTCGCATTGGCGAA
Organism: Sphingomonas sp.; assembly: GCF_048595155.1. Classification (GTDB taxonomy): domain Bacteria; phylum Pseudomonadota; class Alphaproteobacteria; order Sphingomonadales; family Sphingomonadaceae; genus Sphingomonas_I. The sequence continues at coordinate 38,454 of NZ_JBMDXN010000071.1, read as the reverse complement.
GTCCGGCGTCGTATCGTCATCAGCAATGTCGAGCTGAACCCCGCCGCTGGCGGCTTTCACCAGGCCAGTGGCGTGGTCCTGCAGATCCTTTTCCGAGACGGTCGCGCCGGCGCCGCCCGACCATGTGACCACCAGCGCGTCAGTGGCGCGGATCGCCGCATAATAACTGGACGCGATCACCAGGACCCAGCCGGGCACGGTCCCAGACGGATCATCAAGGATCAGGTAGCGGATGTAGCCCCGAACCTTCTTCGCGGCGCTGTCGTCGACGGACACCACCTTGCAGCCGTTGCGCGTCGGCGGCAGCTTTGGACGCGCATGGACCATACCGGGGACCTTGGCGTCGATTCCATAGACCGCGGAGCCATTGGTCTTCGCATCCACATCCAATGCCGGTGTCGGCCGGCCGATCAGGCGGCGCTGCGCCGTCGGCTTGATCGGCAGCTTGGCCATCTCGTCGGCAGTGAATTTGCGGGCGATGCTGCCCTGTTTCACGATCTCGCCGTAAGCGATCGAACGTCCGCCAGCATGAATGGCGCCATTCCGCGCGGTGCAGGCGGCTGGACCAACACCGAGTGACTTGGCGCCTGCTTCGATCAACGCCATCCGCCCGGCCGCACCGGCGCGACTGAACAACGGGAACGTCTGCCACACTGACCAGCTGCCGCCAGTGACCATCAAGCCCCACTTTGCATCGCTGTCGACATGGAGGATGCGTACCTTGCTCCAGTCGGCCTCCAACTCATCCGCGAGGATCCTGGCGAGCGCGGTGCCGACGTGCTGGCCCATTTCGGCCCGCACGATATTGACCGTGATGATGCCGTCTGCGTCGATCGCAAACCACAGGTTCGGTTCAAACAGTGGGCCAGCCGCGGCAGCGGGAGCGCCGCCAGGAGCGGCCGGGTCCATTGCGGCCTGCACGACGCGCGCGAAACCGAACATCGCGGCCGTACCGACGGTCGCCGCCAAAAAGCTGCGGCGGGACAGTGCCTCGTCAAGCTTACTGGCTGCTTCGGGGCGGCTCACGCCTTGGCCCCCGTCGGCATAGCGGCGGCCGCGCGTTTGATGGCATCCCGGATACGGACATAGGTCATACAACGGCACAGGCTACCGTCCATCACCGCGTCGATATCTTGGTCCGTCGGTTGGGGGAAATCCCGCAGAAGGGCAACCGCCTGCATGATCTGGCCTGATTGGCAGTAGCCGCATTGCGGCACCTGCAGGGCGCGCCAGGCCTGTTGCACGGGATGCGCACCGGCCGGATCCAAGCCTTCGATCGTCGTCACCACCGCGCCGTCGACCGACGCTACGGGCGTGATGCAGGAACGGGTGGCACGGCCGCCGACATGGACCGTGCAGGCGCCGCACATCCCGATGCCGCAACCGAATTTAGTGCCGGTAAGCCCGACGTCCTCGCGAATGACCCACAGCAGGGGCGTATCGTCCTCTGCGTCGACCGTGACCATGCGTCCGTTGATGGTGAATGTGGTCATCGCTTCAGTCCCCAGCCTGTCCCGCAGCCCGGATCGCGGCAACTTTCTTCTCCAAATCCGGCCATGCCGCCTTCGTTGTGCGTGTCGCGCGCAAATAAGCGGCAATCCGCGCAACGTCGGTGTCGCTGAAGCCCCTGCCGAACGCGGGCATCACGACGCCCGGCGCGCCGTCGCGGGCAGAAATTCCGTAGAGAATGACGCGGATCAGGTTGGTCGGATCGTCGAGATTGACGGCGCTATTAAGCGCGAGATCCGGCCGGAGCGGATTGGGTTCGCCCGCGCCATTATAGTGGCAGGACGCGCATGCTGCAGTGTAGAGCCGCGCCGCCGGTGCATATTGCAAGCCCGTTCCGGTGCGGTCGGCAGCTTGGGCACGTGCCAGAGCGGGCGCCGCTTCGCTCGCCCGTGCGGCAGCGCCACCTACATCGGCGAAATAGGCGGCCAGCGCCTGAACATCGGCTGCGGACAATGCTGACAATCCGCGCGTCACTTGGCCCATCGGCCCCGCCGCAGTGCCGTGATAGCGACTGATGCCGCTTGACAGATAGGCTGCGAGTTCGGCCTGATCCCACGGCACCGGCGAGGGGTTTGTATTGGTGAGGGGCGGCGCTATCCAGCCATCGATGGCGGCGCCCGCATACGTTTGGCCCGTCTTTTCGGCGCCAAGGGCACCACGTGGCGTGTGGCATGCTCCGCAATGACTAAGCCCCTCGGCGAGGTAAGCTCCGCGGTTCCACTGATCATTTTTCGTCCCGTCGGGTCGGAAGCGGCCGGGGCGAAAGAATAAGAGCTTCCAGCCGGCTTGAAGCGCGCGAATGCTGAGCGGGAAGGGGATCGTATTGCGACGGGCTGGGGCGTGCACGGCGGGTTGCGACATCAGGAACGCGTAAAGCGACGCCACGTCTTCGTCGGTGAGCTTCGTGAAATGATCGTAGGGAAATGCCGGCAGCAAGTGCGCGCCATCGCGCCGCACCCCTTCGTGCATGGCACGCTTGAACGCCGCTTCTGACCAGGTGCCGATGCCCGTGTCCGCATCCGGCGTGATGTTGGTCGAATAGATCGTACCGAACTGCGTGGCCATCGCATAACCGCCGGCGAAGGCCTTGCCGTTCTTTGCAGTATGGCAGGAGGCGCAATAGCCGGCGCTCGCCAGCACGGCGCCACGCGCGACCTGCTCAGGCGCAAAGGAGCTAGGTGCAGGAACGGGGACTGGTTTGAAGGCCGGCCGCCACGCGAAAATAATGAAGGCCATCAGGCAAACGACCAGGACACCCGCAGCGCCAATGAAGACGCGCTTCATTTCATTGTTCCCGATCTGCACTCATGACCGCCCCCGAAGCCGACCGACGCAAAGCTGTGCTTTCGCCTGCTTTGTGCCAAGGAATAGCTGCGCGCCAATTGCGAGCACAAAGCAATTCGTATCACCGTGGGGGCGGCGTGCGCAATATGGCTACGCGGCGCGCGGAGTCGACGTTATCGCCGTTCTGCCATGGTGCGGCGTTGTCATCTTCCGATCCGGAATTCCGTCTTGGTGGCATTCGGTGCGGACGAAGTACCTACGTAAGATTGCGGAAGGCGCGCGCGTGCCGGAACACCTAGCGTCGGTCGGAGGAGGTCCCTCATGCACCGATCACATCCTACCCCGGTTCTGCGACACGCTGTCATCCTCTGTCACCCGGACCCGCATAGCTTCAACCATGCCATCGCCGACGCCTATTGTGGCGCGGTCGCGGCCAATGGGCAGGAAACGATCCTGCGCGATCTTTATGCGATGCGCTTTGACCCTGTCCTGAAGGCGCAGGAACGCCCCACCATCGAGAACTTCACGGTCAGCGCCGATGTCCAGGCAGAGCTGGATGTGCTGCGCGGATGCCAGGCGTTCGTGCTCATCTATCCGATCTGGTTCGGAACGCCGCCGGCGATGCTGAAGGGCTATGTCGAGCGTGTGCTCGGCTCGGGCGTGAATCCCAGGGATGTTCAGGCGCGTTTGCCTACCTCGTTCCTTGCGGGGCAACGTCTGGTGAGCTTCACCACCTCTGCCGCAAGCCAGCCGTGGCTAAGCGAGCAGGGGCAATGGCAGGCGCTCCGCTATGTGTTCGATCATTATCTGAGCCATGCCTTCGGCATGCAGCGCGACGAACATGTCCATTTCGCAAGCGTGGTGCCTGGCATGGAGCAGCGCTGGGCGGACCAACATCTCTATCAGGTGGAGCAGCAAGCGCGCGCGACCTGCGCCGCAATTCTGGCCGAGCGCTATCACCCTCGTGATGAACAGGCTGTTCCTTTCCGTCCCCTCGCTTAAACCGCGTTGCTGAACGTTCCCGCACCGCCGCGCCGGCCATCCAGAGCCGCGGCGGCAAGCCGGGCGTAGGGGCGGCCTTCCTCCGTTAAAGTCAGCTGCCATGCCTCCCGCGTCAGCAAGCCGTGTTGCTCCAGTTCACCGAGCGCCGGCAGGCTGGGCGTGAAGGAATCGGCGGCGCTGCCGCCGCGGTTTGCGATATCCACCAGGTTGACGCTGCCGTTACACAGCAGCGCGGCGATCGCTTCTCCGCGCATGCGATCTTCCTGGGTGCGCACGATGCCCCGGTAACCAGCAAGCCTTCCATGATCGATCCGCTTGCGATAGGCCGCTTCATGCTTTTCGTTCTGGACGAGCAGGTGATCGAATTGACTGATCGCTGATGCGCCCAGCCCGATCACCGCAAGGCCCGCATCTTCGGTAAAGCCCTGAAAGTTGCGCTTCAATTGCCCCTGTGCTGCCGCGATCGCGATGCTGTCGTCAGGTCGGGCGAAGTGGTCGAACCCGATCGAGCTGTAGCCGCGGCTGGTCAGCGCGGAGAAAGCCAGCTCGCTCTGCGCAAAGCGTTCGGCTTCGTCAGGCAGCAGGCACGCGTCGATCGCACGCTGCCGCGGCAGGACGGTCGGAAGATGGGCATAGCCAAACATGGCTATGCGATCAGGCTGCAGCCGCATGGCCTGTTCGATAGTCTCGGCCACGTCATCGATGGTCTGCCCCGGCAAGCCGTACATCAGATCCAAAGCGATGTGACGGATGCCCGCATAGCGCAGATCGCGCACCACTTCGAACACCTGCCAAAAGGGCTGGATACGACCGATCCGGCGCTGCACGTCGGGGGCAAAGGTCTGCACCCCCAGTGACACGCGCGTCACGCCTGCACGGACCAGCGCATCGCAATATTCGCGCTCCAGGAAGCGCGGATCCAGCTCGACCGCGATGTCGGGCTTTTCGCTGGTCGCGAAGCAATTGCGCAGATGGCCGACGAGTTGCTCAAACAAAGCGGCTGGCAAGGCGTTCGGACTGCCGCCACCGAAATGGATCGACACCACTTCACCGCGCATCATGGAACCGACGAGTTGGGCCTCGCGCATCAGTGTCGAGGCGTAACGCGCCTGACGTTCTGGCTGTCCGGCGGCGCCGGTATTGCATCCGCAATACCAGCAGAGCGCGCGGCAATACGGGATATGGACGTAAAGCGAGACCGGCATATCCGCCGGCACCGCGGCAAGCGCGGTCGCCTGACCTGCCGGCCCGACCGCATCTGAAAAGTCCGCAGCGGTGGGATAGCTGGTGTAGCGCGGTACGGCGCGGCGGGCGAGTGCGGGGATGAAGCGGGCCATGTCCCTGAGTGCCCCAGCACCTCGTTGCGATCCTTGACCGCCGTCAATGTTGCCTCCGCATACGGCGCCTAACCGCCGCCCATCTGCAACGGAGGACATCATGCGCAATCTGCTTATCGCCACATCCGGCGCGGCGCTTCTGCTGGCGAGCCCAGCCTACGCCGAGAAGGGGGACTGGCTGGTACGACTGCGCGCGATCGTGGTGGCCCCCAATGAAAAGACTGGCCCGGTCCAGCCGACCTTCGCCACCAGCCACACCGCGGTCGACAACAGCGTCGCACCGGAAATCGACTTTACCTATATGGCCACCAAGCATGTCGGCGCGGAACTTATCCTGGCGACCACCAAGCATCATGTCAGCGGTAAGGACGCGCTTGCCCCGGTCGGCCGACTTGCCGGCACCTGGGTGCTGCCGCCGACGCTGACATTGCAGTATCACTTCCTGCCGGATGCGGCAGTTCGGCCTTACTTCGGCGCCGGCGCCAACTACACGATCTTCTACAACACCAAGTCTTCCGGGGCGCTCAACAAGGCGATCGGCGCCACGAAGGTGCGGTTGCGCGACAGCTTTGGATATGCGCTGCAGGCTGGCGTGGATATGGATCTGTCCAAGCGCGTCTTCCTCAACCTAGACGTCAAATATATCGATATCGACACGAAGGCCCGGCTGAAGACCGGCAGCCTGATCAATCGCGAGCGGGTGCATCTCGATCCGCTCGTGTTCGGCATCGGAATTGGTACGCGCTTCTAACCCGACCCAATTTGACCGGGGTCAAGTCCGGCCGCTCGGCCTTGTGCCAGTCGAGCGGCCGGAGAAACGATGATGGTAGCTTCCCACACATCCCGACGCGTTCGCTGTTGGCACATGATCGACGAAATCGATCTGGTGCCCCTCATCGTCGAACATAGCCGGTGGCGGCAATTGTGCGTGCGGCTGGAACGGATTGCGGACGCGCTTCCGGCAATGCCGACGCGGATCGAGATCGCCGCCTTGCGTTGTCAGGTGCGCGACATTTTTCCGGCGACGGCAGAGCCACCCGCTTTTTCGCTCCACGCTCTTTTCCAGAACGAAGGTTCACAGCCGCAGGTCAAGACCGTGCTGGACGGGTTACGGGAACGTCGCTTCAGCCGCACCGTCGAGGCGCAGGATCTGGCCGACATGATCGCGGCCGATCACAAGCGCGTTTGTGCCGACACGCTGGGCTATATGCTGCGCGCGGTCTTTGCCGGGTGGCGAGAGTCGATCGCGCTCGAAACGCTCGCTTTGCTGCTGATTGCCCCACAGCGGCTTACCGCTGCCGCGCGCGCCGTGCTGCTGCAGCATATGCCGGCGGAGGCGGCAGACAGCTGATCAGCCTGCGCGCGTGCGCAGAGAGGCTTCGTCGCGAATGGTGATCGTACGTATGCCGGGCAGGGCGATGATGCCGGCGAGCTTCAGCTTCGTCAGCTGCCGGCTCACGGTCTCGATCGTAAGACCGAGCAGGTCCGCTATCTGACCACGGTTGATCGGCAGATCGAACGTGGCAGGCCCGGTAGGGCTGATACGGGTCACCTCCGCGCGGTCGGCCATATCGAGCAGAAAGCCTGCTACCTTTTCCGCTGCGGAGCGACGCGCCAGCGTGAGCATTTGGGCGCGACTTTCGTCGAGGGCAGTGAACGCCTGATCGAGCAACTGCCGTTCCATCTTGGCATGGCGTTCCAGCAAGTGTTCGAATGGGGCTCTTGCAAACATGCAAAGCTCACTGTCCGCAGTGGCTGTGACAGTGAACCGACTATCCTCCGCATACGGACGGCCGACGAAATCCGCAGGGTAAAGCGTGCTGACAGTCTGTTCGCGGCCATCCGCGGTCGATGCAGTCATCTTCAGCGCACCGCTGAGCAGATTGCCGCATTGCGTGGCGGGCTCGCCGCTCCACAAAATCGTGGCGCCGCGGGTAAAATGCCTACGATGGCCGATCCGGCTGAGCGCCTGAAGCTCACCATCGTCGAGCGTCCCGCAGAGGGATCGGTTGCGGACCGAACAGTCCGCGCATGTCTTGCTGATGTCCATGGGGCGGTGATGCCCCGAGCCAGCAGCGCAGTCGCTTCGTAAAATCCCGTAGTTTGACCGGCGTCAAACGCGGGGTCCCGCCATGCCGGCATGGTTGATGCCACCTCAAGCGAAGGAAAAGACCATGCCCATCATTGCCGGCGACATATTCCTGTGGATTGCAATCGGAGGCGCCGTACTTTTCCTGGCCGCGCTATTTTATGCGACGATCCAGGAGGCGATCAGCGATCGACGCCCCTGAAGCCTCGTCTTGCTCGTCATAAAAAGGGCCGCCCAGCACAAGTCGGGCGGCCCTTTTTCGCGTCAGGACTGCGTTGGCGGTGTGTCATCATCCTCCAGGGGCAGGTGAAATTCATGCCAGAGGCCGTTGATGATCCCGAAAAGGACTGCGAGGCCCAGCCCGAGCACCCAGGTGAAATACCACATTGTCATGCTCCCTTGGCGGTATGCGCCAGTCAGTAGAAATCGGGGTTTGAGACGGCCTCCTGGCTCGTCACCCGGCCGAACATGATCTTGAAGGCCCAGGCCGTGTAAGCGAGCACAAGCGGCAGGAAGATCAGCGTCACCACCACCATGATGCCAAGCGTCTTGGCACTGGACGACGCGTTCCAGACCGTCAGGCTGGAATGCGGATCGATGCTTGACGGCAGGATGAAGGGGAACATCGACAGCCCAACCGTCGCGATGATGCCCGCTGCTGCCCCCGAAGACCCTGCAAATGCCGGCGCTTCGCGCCCGCGCCACATGCCGAACATCGCCAGCGCCGTCCCCCCGAAACCCAGGAAGGGCGCGATCATCATCCATGGGTGGACGCCGTAATTGGCCAGCCATGCGCCCGGAGCTGCCATGCTGGTCGTACGCAGCGGATTGGATGGCGCCAGCGGATCAAACGGGCTCACCATCACGAAGCCGTATTTCCCGTATGCAATCGCGCCCCATCCACCTGCGAACAGCAGGATCGACAACGCCCCCGCCGCCAGGCCCAGCCGGCGTGCCCGATCGCGGACTGCGCCATACTCTGTCTTCATCTGAATCCAGGCAGCGCCGTGCAACGCCAGCATGGTCACGGACAGAAGCCCGCACAGCAGGGTGAATGGCGTGAATAGAGCGAAGAAGCTGCCTTCGTAAAAGGCTCGCAAATCGCTATCGAGGCGGAAGGGCGCGCCGGACAAGACGTTGCCCACGGCGACGCCGAATACGAGTGCCGGGACGAGCCCGCCCACGAACAGGGCCCAATCCCAACGGGTGCGCCATGCCGGATCGGACCGCTTCGACCGATATTTGAAGCCCACCGGTCGCAGAATCAACGCTGCGAGCACTACGAACATGGCCAGATAGAAGCCGGAAAAGCTCACCGCATAGACAAAGGGCCACGCTGCAAAGATCGCGCCCCCGCCCAGGATGAACCAGACTTGGTTACCTTCCCAGGTCGGCCCGACGGTGTTGATCACCATTCGGCGCTCTGCATCTTTCTTGGCGATCCAGGGCAGCAAGGCGGCGACCCCCAGATCATAGCCGTCGGTCAGCGCAAAGCCGATCAGCAGTACGCCCAAAAGCGCCCACCAAATCACCCGCAGGACTTCATAATCGATCATCGTAATCCTCCGGATCAGGCGGTGATGGGATCGGCCGGGATGGGGCCGGGAAGCGGTTGTGGATCCTCCGCATGGTCGTGCGGGCCCTTGCGGATCGATGCGATCATCAGGCGGATCTCGATTACGGCGAGTGCGCCGTAGAGCGCGGTGAAGCCGACGATCGTGGTGATCAGCATGGGACGCGTAAGCGAGGATGGTGCGAGGAAGGTCGGCAGCACGCCCTCGATCGCCCAGGGCTGGCGGCCGAGCTCGGCCACGATCCAGCCCAGCTCGACGGCGACCCACGGCAGTGGGATCGCCGCTACAGCAAGCTTTAGAAACCAGCGCGTCTGTGTGTGCAGCCGGAGCGAGCAAAGCAGGAAGGCGATCGCGAACAGGCCGATCATCGCAAAGCCGATCAACGCCATGATCCGGAAGCTCCAGAACATGAGCGGCACGCTCGGCACGGTTTCCCAGGCCGTCGTCGCGATCAGCTGCGGGCTGGCCTGGCGCGGATCCGCAACATGACGTTTCAGCAGCAAGGCATAGCCAAGATCGGCCTTGTGCAGCTCGAATTTGCGGCGGGCGATCGGGTCATGCGGCGCGATCTTGAGCCGTTCGACCGCATCATAGGCGAGCACGCCTGACGTGATCCGCTGCTCCGCTTTCAGCACCAGTTCCGACATGCCGGTAACCTGCTTGTCGAGGCTCCGCGTGGCGATCAGGCCGAGCACGAACGGCACTTCGACCTTGTAGCTCGTGCTGCGCGCGGCGGTGTCGGGGATGCCGATGAGCGTGATGCCGGCCGGCGCCGGCTCCGTGTGCCAAGCGGCCTCGATCGCGGCCAACTTCATCTTCTGGTTGTCGGTCAGCGCATAGCCGCTCTCGTCCCCCAGCACCACGACCGACAGCGACGCGGCAAGCCCGAACGCGGCCGCGACCGTCATCGACCGGCGTGCAACGGGAACCCACTTGCCCTTCAGCAGATAATAAGCCGACACGCCCAGCACGAAGACGCTGGCGATGACATAGCCTGCGCTGACGGTGTGGACGAACTTGGCCTGCGCGATCGGGTTGAACAGCACCGCCCCGAAATCGGTGACCTCCATGCGCATCGTTTCGGGGTTGAACGCCGCGCCGACCGGGTTCTGCATCCAGCCGTTCGCGATCAGGATCCATAAGGCCGACAAGTTCGTGCCGAGCGCGACCATGAAGGTGACGCCAAGGTGCGCAACCTTGGACATGCGGTTCCAGCCGAAGAACATCAGGCCGACGAAGGTCGCTTCCAGGAAGAAGGCCATCAGCCCTTCGATCGCCAGCGGCGCGCCGAAGATGTCGCCGACGTAATGCGAGAAGTAAGACCAGTTGGTCCCGAACTGGAATTCCATCGTCAGGCCGGTAGCTACCCCGAGTACGAAGTTGATGCCGAACAGACGGCTCCAAAATCGGGTGGTCTCGCGCCAGATCGGCCGATCGGTCATCACATAGATGGACTCCATGATGACCAGCATGAAGCTGAGCCCCAACGTTAGCGGGACGAACAGGAAGTGATACAGTGCGGTCAGCGCAAATTGCAGCCGCGACAGGTCGACGACCCCCCAATCCATTGAACATCTCCTTGGCGCGCCGGACGCGGCCCCGCTGATGGCGGCTAGGAGCGTTGCGCCGCACCGACATTGACCGCCGTCAAAGACGGTTTCGGCGGCGCAAGGCAGCGGTGACGCATGGCAAGAACAGTGAACGAAGCAGCGACATTCCTCGCGCGGACGGTCAAGCGGGGCGATGCCTGCGCACCGGCGACCCTGTTGCTGTTAGATACGGTTGCCGCGATCGGTTTCGCTGGGGGACTTGCCGGCTGCATTGCGCATGTCGGCAGCGGTGCGGGGGCGATGGTGTGTTGGGCTGCTCTGGTAGCTGCCTGCGGCCCGCTGCGGGGCGTTGCCGCGATGATGTCGGCGCGGCTGGGGGCCGGGGCAGCTGAACGGGTCAAACGGGCGGTGCGGCAGACGGTGACAGCCGCAAGCTTGCGCCGCAGGTCGGGCGACCCGTCGACAAGCGGCGCGTGGATGACCGCGATCGTCGATGAGGTCGACGCCCTGGACGGCTATGTCGCGCGCTTCTTGCCGGCCCGACAGGCGGCGACGCTCGCACCTTTGATCGTGTTGCTCGCTACTGCGATAGCCAGCCCGATTGCCGCGGCCATTCTGCTGGGCACGCTTGTTCCGTTCGTGGCGGTCATGGCCTTGGCCGGCGGTGCGGCCAAACAGGAGCGCGATCGGCAATTCGTGGCGCTGGCGCGTTTGTCGGGCCGCTTTGCGGACCGTCTGCGCGCCATGCCTGTCATCCTCGCTTTTCGACAGGAAGAAGCCGAGGCGCGCCTTCTGGGGCTCGCCGCCGAGGAGCTCGCCCGTCGAACGATGCGGGTGTTGCGGGTGGCGTTTCTGTCGTCGGGCGGGCTTGAGTTCTTCGCTGCGCTTTCGGTCGCGCTGGTAGCGGTTTATGCCGGGTTCAACCTGCTTGGGCTGCTACCCTTTCCCGTGCCCGAGACGCTGTCTCTTCCGCGTGCTTTCTTCGTGCTGGCGCTAGCGCCGGAATTCTACGCGCCGATGCGGCGCCTGGCTGCCGCTTATCATGATCGGCAGGCTGCCGAGAGCGCGGCCGCACGCTTGCGGGCTCATAAGGTGCCTGACAAGTCCCCCAACACCGCTCTGCCTGCTCAGGCGCCTAAGATCGATTTCGACGATGTCACCATCAGCTATGGGCCGGGGGAGGTGCCGGCGATCGCGCATTTCTCGCTTACGGTAGCGTCGGGCGAAACGGTGGCGCTGCTCGGCCCGTCCGGTTCCGGCAAAAGCAGTCTGCTCCATCTCCTTCTTGGTTTGGCGCCGCTAAGCGGTGGGCGGGTGACGATCGATGGAAGCGGGCTTTCGCCAGATGGCGGATTATCGCCGTCCTGCGCCTGGGCTGGGCAGGCACCACTCATCATCCCCGGCACGATCCGCGACAACCTGTTGCTCGCCCGGCCAAGCGCCACGCCCGCGGCAGTCGGGCGCGCTATCCGCGATGTCGGGCTCGACCCAATGCTGGATCGGCGCGCCGGCGGGATCAATGCCGTTCTGGATGAGCGCGGAAGTGCTTTGTCGGGCGGCGAGCGTCGGCGCATCGCGCTCGCCCGCGCGCTTCTGAAGGACGCACCTGTGCTCTTGCTCGACGAACCGACGGCGCATCTCGACCACGCGTCGGAACGCGGCCTAGTGCAGGCGATCCGAGCCGCCTGCCGCGGCCGCACGACGCTCATTGCAACACACAGCCCCCTGGTGGCCAGCGTCGCCGACCGGATCGTACGGCTATGAGCGCGCTGGAGGAGCTGCTTCTGAAGGAGCGTACACGCCAGGCAAAACGGCTGAGGCGCGCGGCGCTGCTTGCCGGACTGGTCGCCGCCGCTTCGGTCTTGCTGCTGGGTTTATCCGGCTGGTTCATCACGGCCGCTGCCTTCGCGGGTCTCGCCGGGACCGCAGCGGCCGCGGCGTTCAATTATATGCTGCCCAGCGCCGCAATACGGCTGCTCGCCATCGTGCGCACGGGCGCGCGCTACGGCGAGCGGCTGGCGAGCCATGAGGCCGCTTTTGCGGCGCTCGCCCACATTCGCCCCGCGCTGTACCGCGCGCTGGCGGCGGGCCCGTTATCGACAACGCTGGCGCTGGGAAGCGGCGAAGCAACGGCGCGACTGGTACAGGATGTCGATGCGATCGAGAGCCGCTTCGTTCGGCTGTCGGCCGTGTGGGCCCTATGCGCCGCGCTGCTGTCGGGGACCGCGCTGACGCTGTTGAGCGGCTGGCCGGCAGCGCTTGCCACCACCGTGATTCTCGGAGGTACGCTGCTGTCGGCCGATCGCATAGCGCGGCATACGGAGCCTCACGGTGCCAATGTCCATCGCGCGGCCGGCTTGCTCAAGCAGGAGGTGGCGGTCCTCACCGGATCGGCGGCGGAACTGCGCTGTTTCGGGTTGGAAGAATGGGCGGCCGAGCGCATTGGCACGACCGCTTATGGCCTTGAAGCTGCCCAGCGTGCGCAGGCGAATGCGCAATCCTGGCTGGAGCTTGTACAAGCCACCGCAATCGGCGTGGCGGCGACGACAGCGGTACTGCTCGCAGCGCCCGCTGGGGCTGCGATCGCGGCGCTCGCCGCGCTTGCAGCCGCCATGACGATCGAAGGCGCCGCGCCGATGGTGCGCAGCTTCGCGCAGCGGGGGGCATCGGCGGAAGCGGAGCGACGGCTGGGAACCATGCTGGTGCAGCCGCAGCCACGTTTCCGCATCATTCCCGTTGCCGATACGATCCGCTTTTCCGGCCAAGATCGGCTGTTCGTAAAGGGCGACCGTATTCAGCTCGATGGGCCTTCTGGCGTCGGCAAGACCAGTTTGATCGAGGCGCTGATCGGCCTGCGTTCGCTGCCAGGCGAGGTTCGCTATGGCGGGTTTGATGTGGACGAGGTGGCGCTGGAAACTCTGCGTCGCGCGTTCGCCTGGCTCCCGCAGGATGCCGCACTGCTTGCGGGGACCGTCCGTGACAATTTGCTGTCGGCGGATCCGCAGGCGAGCGAGGCGCAATTATGGGCGGCCCTCCATGACGCTGCGCTGGACAGGCGCGTCGCGGCACTTCCCGATCGGCTCGACAATTGGATCGGCGAGAATGGCGCCCGCCTGTCGGGCGGCGAGCGGCGACGCCTCGCGCTGGCGCGGGCCTTCCTGTCGCCTGCACCCTGGTTGCTGCTCGACGAACCAACCGAGGGGCTGGATGCGGCAACCGAGACGCTGGTCGTAGAGCGGCTTGATGCGCGGTTGGCCCGGACCGGTCAGGGCCTTGTGCTGGTGAGCCACCGTCCGCATCTCGCCGCCTTATGTTCGCACCGCATTTTGGTGGGCGGGCGCGCGTTATCGGCGGCAGCCTAGGTAGACATACGAATGCCGCACCCAGCGGCGCGCAGATAGGCTTCTGGCTCAGATCAGGAGGAAGCCATGACCATGATGCGCGCAGCGGTTGTCCACGAATTCGGCAAGCCGCTTACGATCGAGCAGCGCCCCGTACCAAAGCCTGGCCCCGGAGAGTTGCTGGTACGCGTCGTCGCCAGTGGCGTCTGCCATACCGATCTCCACGCCGCCAATGGCGATTGGCCGGTGCAGCCGACGCTCCCGTTCATCCCCGGCCATGAGGCGGTTGGCTATGTCGCCGGCATTGGTCCGGGCGTCGCCGGGTTCAAGGAAGGCGACGCAGTCGGCGTCCCTTGGCTGCATGACGCCTGCGGACATTGCGAGTTCTGCGAGACCGGATGGGAAACGCTGTGCGAGCAGCAGCATAATAGCGGCTACAGCGTCGACGGCGGCTATGCTGAATATGTCATCGCCTGGGCCGATTACGTCGGTAGATTGCCCGAGCATCCGGACTTCTTCGCGCTCGCGCCAATCCTGTGCGCGGGCGTCACAACCTACAAAGGGCTGAAGGAAACAGAAGCGCGTCCGGGCGAATGGGTCGCCATCTCCGGTATTGGGGGGCTCGGGCACGTCGCGGTTCAATATGCCAAGGCGATGGGCCTGAACGTGGTCGCGGTGGACGTATCCGAGACGAAGCTTGCGCTGGCGCGCACGCTTGGCGCGGACGCGGTCGTCAACGCTTGCGAAGGCGACGCGATGGAGGCGGTCCACACCATCACCGATGGTGGGGCGCCTGGCATATTGGTCACCGCCCCATCCCGGCCGGCGTTTAGCCAGGCGATCGGGATGACGCGTCGCAAGGGCACAATCGCCTTGATCGGGCTGCCGGCGGGTGATTTCCCCACGCCGATCTTTGACATCGTGCTGAAGCGCATAACGATTCGCGGTTCGATCGTCGGCACGCGGCACGATCTGGAAGAAGCCCTTGCCTTCGCTGCAGCTGGAAAGGTGCACACGGCCTTCTCGGTCGAGCCGCTGGAAAACATCAACGACGTGTTCCGCCGGCTCGCCGCTGGCCAGATCGACGGACGAGTGGTGTTATCGGTCTGAACGAGTTGCCGGTTCAGCAGGGCCGGCCGATCGAGCGCCAACGATCGGCCGGCTCGCGATGACCTCACCAGCATCATCGTCGGCGAGGCTGATCGAAAAGCCCATGTCGCGCTCAAGCTGGATTGCGGCTCCGTTTTCCGTCTTCTCTACCGACAATAACTCGCGATAACCTTGCGCGCGGGCGTAGCCGACGACGTGCTCAAGCAGAGTCCAACTGATACCACGGCTCTTCCAGCCCGTGCGGGTCGCCAGTGCGACTTCCGCCTTCGTCAGATCCGGTTCGCCGGCGAGGGTCGCAATAGCGGCGAGTTGCTCGCCGCTGAACGCCAGAAAGGTGATCAGCGCGGGCGGCTCTGCCTTGCACAATGTATCGATCCTGACGGGATCTACCTCGCGCAAAGACGTGAGGAAGCGGAAGCGCAAGTCTTCGCGGCTGACATCACGGAAGAAATCGACCAGCTGCGACCGGTCGTCCGAAGTCACGGGCCGGATCCTGATCTCGATACCGCTGCGGGTGGTCAGGGCTGCGGTCAAGCCGGCACGCCTCTGGCTCATTGTCGGTTCGTTCATGGGCGATCTCCTCACGTTTGCGGACCATGAGCTCCGCCTCTTCCAGGCGACATCCGTAGAATCCCCAATCTCGTCGGCGCGGCGAGTCGGCTAGCGCAGCGGGACCCGAGGAGATGCAGCATGCGCATGTCGATCATCGAATCTAGGCCGCCTTGTTCAATGGATCTGCGCGTTAGGTTGGGGATCATCATGCTCAGCCTGATTGGCGCCGCCCAGCTTTTCACCATCTTGCGAGGCTGAGATCCTGTTCCTTACGTGCCGAGCTCTATAAGGGATTGAGGCACGAACAAGGCATCGATTGGAGGTTCCCGTAGGCGAGCGGATCAGTAGACGCGGCGGCACCTATGCAGGTGGCGAGTACAGCCTTGCCTTGGCGGACGAACTCAACCTGCTGATCGACGGCGCGCATGACTATGCGATCTACATGCTCGACCCGGGCGGCCATGTGACCATCTGGAACAAGGGTGCCGAGCGTCTCAAGGGATGGCGTGAAGCCGAGGTGGTCGGGCGCCACACCTCGACTTTCTATCCGCCGGAGCAGGTGGCGGAAGGCAAGCCCGAACAAGATCTCGAGCGCGCGCGACGAGAGGGCAGACTTGAGGACGAGGCCTGGCGGTTGCGCAAGGATGGCTCCGAATTTCTTGCCCATGTTTCGATAACGGCGCTGTACGATGCGGTTGGCGCGCTGCGTGGCTTCGGCAAGGTGATCCGCGACATTACCGAGCAACGGTCGGTCGAGCGCAAGTTGAGCGCGAATGCCGCGCATCTGCGCTCGATCCTGGCGACGGTGCCGGATGCGATGATCGTCATCGACCAGCGCGGCCGCGTGATCTCGTTCAGTGCCGCCGCAGAGACGCTCTTCGGACTGGCGGAAAGCGAAATCGTCGGATCGAACGTCAGTCGTCTCATGCCCTCGCCCGACCGCGAGGCGCACGACACCTATCTGCAGCGTTATCTGACGACAGGCGAGCGCAAGATCATCGGCCGCGGCCGGACGGTCACCGGCCTTCGCGCGGACGGATCGACATTCCCGATGGACCTGTTCGTAGGCGAAGCGAAGATTGAGGACGATCGCGTATTCACCGGCTTCATCCGCGATCTGTCTGAAAAGCAGGCTACGGAGGAGCGTCTCGATGAGCTTCGCTCCGGGCTTATCCATGCGGCAAGGATCAGTGCGATGGGGACGATGGCTTCCACCCTGGCGCATGAACTGAACCAGCCGCTGACCGCCGTCGCGAACTATATGGAAGCGATCCGTGATCTGCTCACCGTCCCCAACCTGGACGACATGCCGATGATCCGCGAAGCGCTTGACGACGCGGCGAAAGAAGCGGTCCGGGCTGGCCAGATCGTGCGCCGTCTACGCGATTTCGTCGCGCGTGGTGAGGTCGACAAGGGCGTCGAAGACCTGCCCCGTCTGATCGACGAGGCATCGCAACTCGCCTTGCTCGGTGTGCATGAGCGTGGGGTCAGCGTCCGGTTCGACTTGGATCCCAGTGCATCGCCGGTGCTGGTAGATCGCGTGCAGACGCAGCAGGTTTTGATCAACTTGATGCGGAACGCGGTAGAGGCGATGCAGCACCAGCCGCTTAGGCAATTGGTTGTCTCGACGCGCCCGGACGACGCCGGCTTCGTCCGGGTCACGGTTTCCGATACGGGCCCTGGCGTGCCTCCGGAGACGGCGGAGACGTTGTTCCGGGCCTTCAACTCCAGCAAGGCGGAAGGAATGGGGCTTGGCCTCTCCATCTGCCGCACGATCGTCGAGGCGAGTGGGGGGCGGATCTGGATGGAGCCGCGCGCGGGCGGCGGCTCGCATTTTCATTTTACCTTGGTGAAGGTCGAATCGGAGACTTGAAATGAATGAGCGGCGTCTGATCCATGTCGTCGACGATGACGATGCCATTCGGCGCTCTGCGAGCTTCATGCTCAAGATGTCGGGTTTCGATGTGGAAGCTTGGCCGTCCGGCGTCGAATTCTTGAAAGGCGTCCGCGCCGCGCGCATCGGATGCATCCTGCTCGACGTCCGTATGCCGGAGATGGACGGACTGGAAGTCCAGCAGGAACTTGCCGATCGCGGTGTAACGATGCCGGTCATCATACTTACAGGTCACGGTGACATTGCGCTGGCGGTGCGGGCCATGAAAGGCGGGGCAGTCGACTTCATCGAGAAGCCTTTCGAGAAGACTGTGCTCTTGAACGCGATCGACGCAGCGTTCGCGAGACTTGGTGATCGAGCAGGGCGGGCAGAGCGAGCGCATGATGCCGCGACGGCGATTGCCGCGCTTACCAAACGGGAGCGCGACGTCCTCGAAGGATTAGCACAAGGCCTGCCGAACAAGACGATCGCCTACGACCTTGGCATCAGCCCCCGCACGGTGGAGGTGCATCGGGCCAATGTCATGACCAAGCTTCAGGTGAGGAGCCTATCGGAAGCCTTGCGCATCGCGTTCGCCGCCGGCCTCGGAAGGGATCGTGCCTAGGAGCTTTACGTAGCGACGACGTGGTTGCCAGCCATCATCCTCAGCGGGCCATGATGGAAATGAAAATGATCGAGCATGCGTCCGAGCCGCCCAGTCGCCCTGTTTTGCTACTTGTCGAAGATGAACCCGCGGTGCGGCGTTCCCTCCAACTCATCTTGCAAGGGGACGGTTTTGACGTACGAAGCTTCGGCTCGGCCGCTACGTTGCTGGCAGATCCAAGCGCGAGTTCAGCGATCGCGCTTGTTGCGGACTACCGGCTTCCGGACAGCGACGGGTTGAGCATATTGCGAGACCTCAAAGCCGCAGGCTTCAAGGGGCGCGCGGTCCTCGTGACTGGCTACGGATCCTCCCACCTTTCGATGAACGCGCTTGCTGCGGGCTTCAGCTCTATTCTTGAAAAGCCCTTTGCCGACAGGACTGTGAGGGAAGCTCTCGTCGGTATATCGCGCTGACATTGATCAGCCAGCGTCTCGGTTATAGGTATCTTGCAGGCGGCACGCGGTGCTGCTTCGACCTCTCACCAATTCTTAATTTCTGAGCCGTGCAGATATTTTAACGGTCGATCCCGTCAGACGTTATGCGGCAATCCCGGCGTCATTCCAGTTGCGCGTCGGATTGCAGGCGCCCCCCTTCGCAGGCCGACATATCTAGCGCGTTTCCTGCCGCGCAGGGACAGGACGGCGAACTGTCTGATGCAAGCTAACTCAATCAAAAAGAGTGGAGCTCCCCAACGAATAAAAAGTTCAGACAATTAGGACAGAGCTAAAGGACGCGTGCGATGACTTTGAGGCCGCAATGGCGCTCTTATGTAACAATGGCTCTCGCGGTCTTCCTGGGGAGCGTCCTCCTCATCGTCTCTATAGCGGCGGAGGCTGCTGCCCGAGATCGTTTGGCTGCAGACCGATGGTTCGTCCATACTCTTGATGTTCTCGTCGCCACCGCCTCTCTTCGGCAGCAGCTTTACCAAAGCGGGTACATAGATGCCGATCAGGGGTTACGCGCCGACGCGCGCGAAACCGGAGTTCTCATGTCCAATCTTGGACGGCTGAGTCGGCTTGTTGGGGACAATCCGACCCAGGTGGCTAACGTCAGGCAGCTTAAGTCCGCGTTGCTGTTGGAAGGTGACTATGGCGCGCGCGAGCCCGGCAGAATCAGAGCGGCTCAAGAGGCGAAAGCGCGCCTGTCGCGCATCGAGCAGGAGGAAAGATCACTGCTTCACATCAGGGGCGCTCGCACAAAGGCTGCACAGCGGCAATCGGCCAACCGCCGCCATCTCCTTTTCGGCGTATCCGGCCTGGCAATAGCTTTGCTGATGTTGACCTCGCTTAACGCGAATAGAGCCTGGCGGCAGGCAAGTGCCGCTGCGGCAGAATTGCGACGTCTCGCAAGTACCGACGAGCTTACCGGAATTGCAAATCGCCGCACCTTCCTTGAAACGGCAGAACGTGCGGTTGGAGGGCACGGGCGATATGGCCGCCCCCTGTCGATGGCGATCTTCGACATAGATCATTTCAAGCAGATCAACGATCGCTATGGTCACCCTGTTGGGGATCAGGCGATCAAGGCTGTCGCGCGCATCGCCCAAGGATCGATCCGTAAGGCCGACCTTGTCGGGCGGATCGGCGGCGAGGAATTTGGTCTGTTATTACCTGAACTGGGTGAAGCCAGCGCAGTCGAAGCGTGCGAGCGGTTACGTCAAGAGATTGAGCGGCATGCGGCAAGTTGCCTTCCCGATGACGTAGCGCGCGTAACCGTTAGCGTCGGTGTCGCTGAAGCCCAGGAGGACAGCCTCGACGCCCTTATCAATCGAGCGGACCACGCGCTTTATGCGGCGAAGCGGGCCGGTCGGAATCGTGTGGCCTCGGGCGTGTAAAGATCAACATGATCTGATCTGTCTCCTGCCCTCTCCCAGAAAGCCATCTCCAGAGCCAGCGGGGCGTTCCGTCGTATCGTGGGGTCACTCAGACCGTTTCGGCCTGGGTGCGCGGGCGCCTGCAGGCGATCCATGCGACCGCGCAACTGGCAGGGTGCAAAGCAGCCATGATCAGGAACACGGTGTCGAACGAGCCCCCGCTCACCAACTGGCCAACGATCTGCGTCGAGAGAATGCCGCCTAATCCGCTACCGGCAGCGATCACGCCGAAAACCGTGGCGACGACGGCTTTGGGATAAAGATCGATGATGAGCGTGCTGATGTTGATCTGAAGCACGAGATGGGCAAACGCGACCAGAGCCCCCAACGCAAGCGTCGCGCCGATGCTGGGATGGAAGGCGATCAGAAGGCCGAACGGGGACAGGCAGGCGGCGATCGTCATCGCGATCAAGCGGCTGCGCTCCGGGCTGATCCCGCGCCGGATCAGCTGGCCCGAAAACCAGCCGCCGCCGATACTGCCGAGATCGGCGGCAAGATAGACCACCCAAGCAATTTTCGCGACCGCCATGAGCGTCATACCGCGGGCGTCGGTGAGATATTTGGGAAACCAGAACAGGTAGAAATACCAGACCGGATCCGACAGCATCCGCGACGCTGCGAGACCCCAGACCCGCCGATCGCGCAGGATGGGGCCCCAGCGCACCGGCACGCGCGGTTCAGTCTCCTTGGAATGCGCAGCGTCGCGGTAGAGGAGCAGCCAGGCGACCAGCCACACGAATCCGGCGGCGCCGCTCACCACAAAGGCTGTCCGCCACCCCATCGTTAAGGCCAGTCCGCCGATCAGCGGCGGTGCCAGCGTGGCGCCCACCATGGCGCCCGCGGTGAAGGCTCCGAAGGCGAAGCCACGTTCGTGCGGGGGGAAATGCTCCTGCACCGCTTTCGGACCGGCCGTGTAGACGCCGGGCTCGCCCAGACCGAGCATGGCGCGCACAAGGCCAAGTTCTAGCGCCGAACGGACCCATCCGGTCGCCATATTGGCGAGCGACCACCAGCCGAGAAACAGCGCCAGCGCGACCTTGGCGCCAAGCCGGTCCGTTACCCAACCGGCCAGCAGATAGGCGGCCGTGTAGGCGATGAGGAATGCCT
This sequence comes from Sphingomonas sp., assembly GCF_048595155.1. Classification (GTDB taxonomy): domain Bacteria; phylum Pseudomonadota; class Alphaproteobacteria; order Sphingomonadales; family Sphingomonadaceae; genus Sphingomonas_I. The sequence goes on along the minus strand of NZ_JBMDXN010000071.1, from coordinate 17,589 downwards.
GAACGATATGGGCGTAGCTGCGATCGCTGATCCTAAGGTCGTGCTGGACGTAGGAGGCCAGGATCGAGAGCGTCTGCCGATCCACATAGTTGAGAACGGTGGCGAGGAAGAGCAGCGCCAGTATAACCCAGCGCAGCCGTTCCGGCCGCGTGGTCGGCACAACCTTCATCCGCCGATCTCGGTCGCGGCAAGCCGTAGAGCCTCAACGATCGGTGCGGTCGTTTCTTCCGGGATCCATCCCGACAAGGCGACGCCCGCATGCGCCGGATCTCCCGTGGAAACGGCGACGATGTGCATGTCACGATCGTCCGCGACGTGGACGCGTGCATAGCCCAGCCGGCGCACCTCATCGAGCTTGCCGAGGAGCTGATCGATCCCCTCCGGGAACATCGGAATGTCGCGTCCCGCATACAGGTCGCGCACCTCGTCATCCTCATATTCCGACAGAAGGACGATGCCGATGCCACTGGTGGTCGCAGGCAGCAGGCCGATGCGACCGAGCCCATGCGATGCCTCGACACCAGGCGGCGCGTGGAACAGATAACTCACATTCTCTTGCCACAGCACACCGAGCGCGACGGTGTGGCCGAACCGCCGAAGCGATTCCAGCACGGGCAGCGCGCGTCGGATCAGTCCCGACGCGAACAGGCTCTGCGCGGCCAGAACATGCATGCCGGCTCCGGCCGTGTAACGGCGATCCGCCGTCTGACGCGCAATGCCCACATAAGCGAGCGTCTTCAGCAGGCGATTGGTCTTGGTGACGTCGAGCCCTAGGCGGCGCGCAAGCTCGCGCGAGCCCACCGGTTCGGGCGAGGTGGCCAGCGCCTGCAGGGTCGCCAATCCATCGATCAGGCTCTGGTTGGGCTGGGCATTAGGCTTTGGTCGCATCGACACCTCCGAAACATGCGAAGGCGATCGTTACCGCAATCATTCGACGCGTTCCGCATAGTTCCAGAACGCATCGTTGGGCCGTACGCCGAGCCCGGGTCCGTTCGGCAGGGCATAGGCGCCATCCGCATAAGGCGGCATGCCTTCCAGCAGCTCCAGGCCGCGATCGAAGACGGAATGCTGCCATTCGTGTCGCCAGAGGTGGGGGATCACGGCCGAGGCCTGGATGCTCGCGGCGAGAAACACGCCGACGCCAATCGTCGCGTGCGGTGCGATCAGGGTGTCATGGTCGCGCGCAACCCGCGCGATCCGCATGAACTGCGTTACCCCGGTATGGCCCATCTCCGGCTGGACATAGGCTATGTTCGCGGCATGCAGCCGATTGGCCACCTCGTAGGCTGTATACCATTCTTCGCCGGCGGCGACCGGGATGGGGCTTTCGTGCGCGACCAAGGTCAATCCGCCTACGTCCTCGGGGGCAACCGGCGCCTCAACGAAGCCGGGACCAAAAGGCGCAAGAGCGTCGATCAGGCGCAGCGCCGCTTCCGCTTCAAATTTCCAGTGAAGGTCGATCAGAATATTGGCAGAGGGCCCGAGCGCGCTGCGAAGCGCGGCCATCTCTTCTACGATGCCTTCGTGGCTGACGGCCGCCGCGAATTTGAAGACGCGGTGCCCGGCCGTGAACATCTGTTCGGCGAAGGCAACCCGTTCAGCCAACGTGCCAGCCGGCAGGCCGGAGACATAGCCGGGAATGGTCGGGATGACCGTCTGTCCGAGCAGGTCGCGCAACGGCTTGCCCGCCGCCTGCGCATGAAGATCCCATAGGGCGATGTCCAAGGCGGCGATGGCATCGACATGGAAGCCGCCGGTGCAGCCACGCACGCGCATGAGGCCATAGAGCCTGTCCCAGATCGCTTCCGGCGTCTCGATGGACTCGCCGACAAGCACCGGGGCCAGTAAATCGTTGATGATCTCGCACGTCGCACGGGGCGCGCAGATGCCGTAGGTTTCCCCCCACCCGATGGCACCCGTGTCGCTGGTGATCCGGACCACGATCGAACGATCCGCAGTGGGATAGATCGTGCCATTGCCCTGCCGTACCAGATAGCCGCGGCTATTGACCTTCTCCCCCGGGCCGAGCGGGCCGAGATAGGGCGTGTCGCGTGGGATGGTGGCGACGAAGGTCTCGACCGAGGCGACCCGCTGCGTCATGCTCCCTCCAGCGGCAGCAGGTCGGACAACCGCCTCAGCAGCGCGTCGAGTTCGTCATTGTCGTAGCGATCGAGCGCCGGCCCCGGTGCGCGCACATAATCCGAAGCAATGATGCCGCGCTTCTGCAACACCTTCTTCGTCAAGCGCCAGCGGAAGATCGCCTGCATATTCAGCAGTGGCAGCGTGCGTTCGAACATGTCGCGTGCTCCCGCTTCGTCGCCGGCTTCGAAGCAGCTCAGCATCGCGACGTGCAGCTCAGTGATTTCGCAGGCGGGCATCGTCCCGCGGGCACCGCGCTTCAACTCGTCGATAACATAGCGCGCGCCCGCTCCGCCGAACACCGCCTGCAACGCCGGCCCGGCAAGATCGGTCAGACGGGTCATACGCTGGCCCGAGGGGGCAGCTTCTTCCTTGACGTAGACGATCGCGTCCACCGAACGGGCCAGCTCGGCGACTTGCTCAAGGGGAAGCCCCAGTCCCATCGGCGGCGGCGCGTTTTGAACCATGATCGGCAGGCCGCAGCCATCGGCAGCGTCCCGAAAGAAGGCCGTCATAGCTGCCATATCACTGGCGAAAGCTTTGGGCGTGAGGATCATGGCGGAGGTGCAGCCGGCACGTGCCCCGGCGGCGGCAAAGGCGATCGCGTCGGCGGGATGTTCGGCGCTCGCACCGACAATGAACGGGACGCGGCCGGCCACATGGCGGCCAATTGCCGCGACCATGTGGAGGCGCTCCTCGCGATCCAGCTGGTCATATTCGCTGGCCAGCCCCGGAAAGACGATGCCGCGGCCTCCAGCCTCGATGATGTAGTCGGCGACGCGCAAGGTTCCGGCTTCGTCGATCGGCCCGGCGGAATCGAAAATGGTCGGAAGGATGGGGATGACTCCCTGCAACGCCACCATGCTGCCTCTCATTATGTTGCTATATGTGCAAATCTGAGGCTTTGATATCGAGCTGTCAAGCGCCGGACGCGCTCGGGGACAATTAAAGGTCTGCCTCTAGACGGCTGCCTCTAAACAGGGTTGCTAAACGACGACTGTTGCTTTAGTAGATACGAAAATTAGAAGCCGACGAAGCGCGGCAGAATGTGAAGCCCGGTCTGCGGGCGCTCAGGAGAGGGGAGATTATGAAGGTCTCGATAGTCGCCGGTCTGCTTGTGACGTCAGCGCTGACGTCGGCGCCCGCACTTGCGCAAAACGCCCGTTCGGGCCCCGATGCCGCTGCCGGCGCGGCCACGGCGGCGAGTGGCCAGGCCGATCCGGCCGGCGGCGACGCCGAAATCGTCGTCACGGGGATACGGGCGGGTCTCGATCGCGCCCGGGATATCAAGCGCAACTCGACGCAGATCGTCGACTCGATCGTCGCGGAAGACATCGGCAAGCTTCCCGATCGCAACATCGCGGAATCGCTGGGACGCGTATCGGGCGTGCAGGTGGATCGCGGCATCGGCGAAGGAACCGGCATCTCGATCCGCGGCCTTCGTCAGAATATCATCCTGTTCAACGGTCGCGAAATCATCGACGCGGCCGGTCGCGGCGGTGCGGGCCTGGATAACCTCAATACGTCCACATACGGTCTGTTGGCGCTGGTGCCATCGGAGCTGATCGGCCGCCTCGACGTGACCAAGTTGCCCGGCGCTGACCAGATTGCCGGCGCCCTCGGGGGTATCGTCGACGTTCGAACGCGCATGCCGCTCGACGGGCCCAACCAGATCGCGCTGAAGGCGGGCGGCATCTATGATGAGTTGCCCAAAAAGGGAGGCTTCGAAACCTTCGGCCTGATCTCACGCAAATTTGCCGACGATACGTTCGGCGTGTTGCTGTCCGCCTCCTTCAACCGCCGCAATCTCGAGCAACAGGGGCTGGACACTTTCTCGGGTTATTCCGCCTTCAATGACAGCGCTGGCATACGGCGTTTCGGCAATGCCGATGCACGCCCGGAGGACATCCAGGAGCGGCGCGACAATCTCGGCCTCGACGGCGCGCTGCAATGGAAGCCCCGGCCCGGCCTGGAGTTCACGCTCGACAGCTTCTATTCCAAGCTGACGTCGGATCGTTCGCGGCACTGGCTCTCGTTCAATCCGAGCTCGGGGCTCAGCAACGCGGTCTATTCCGACAATGATGTGCTGCTTTCCGGAACCGCCACCGGCCCGGTCCTCAGCAATAGCGAGACGCTCGACACGAAGGCGGACGTTTGGTCCACCGCATTGCACGGCAAGTTCGACGTGACCGATCGGCTCCATGGCAGCGCCGAGATCGCTTATGATCGCTCCTCGTCCAGCTCGCACCAGATCTATTTCCGCCTGCAGCCGACCGCGTCGGTATCGCCGAGCGTGAACTTCGATTTCACGCAGGGCAGTTTCGGATCCTACCAGATCAAGGGGATCGACCTTTCCGATCCGTCGCAGCTGCGTTTCACGATCCTGTTCGACAATTGGGGTCGCTCGACCAGCAAGGAGACGGCCGCGCGGAATGATTGGACTTATGACCTCGACGCGGGCTTCCTGAAATCGATCGATGTCGGTGGACGCTATGCGCGCCTGACCACTGCGACCGATCCCGACCGCGCCGACATCCGGCCGACCAACGGCATTCCGGCCACGCAGATCGCCAATTACGTTACCTTATTCTCCAACAATGACTTCGCCAAAGGCGATTTTGCGGGGATTCCGCGCAGCTATCTTGCCGCCAGCGACACGATTGGAAGCTGCCATGACTTCACCGACCTGCCGGTGGTGTCCCAGAATTCGCAGTGTTTGGACCCAAAGAATAACCTGAACGCGCTCTCGACGACCTTCCAGATCAAGGAGCGGTTCTACGAAGGCTATGGCAAGATCAACTTCGGCACCGACATCGGCAGTACCGATCTGACCGGCAATATCGGCCTCCGCTACCTCAAGCGCGAGCTTGCCTCGATCGGCAATCTGATCGCGCCGAGCGGGGCCGCCAGCCCCACTACGTTCCGCCGGACCGACAATGAATGGCTGCCGTCGGGTATCGTGAAGTGGAACCTTACCGATCAGCTGGTCGCTCGCGCCGGCGCAGCCCGGGTCATCACCTTCCCCAATTCGGGTGACCTCAACAACGGTATCTCCTTGTCCAATAACGCGCTGTTCGTGGACGGCGTACAGACGGTGTTGGGCACGGGTAGCGGCGGAGCGCCCAATCTGGATCCATATAAGGCCAACCAGATCGACTTCTCCGCCGAATATTATTTCGGCAAGCAGGCAATGCTGTCGATCGGCTTATTCTACAAGGACGTGTCGACCTTCATCGTCCAGCAGCAGAGCCAGGAAACCTATGAGGGGGTGAAGTACCTCATCAACCGCAAGGTCAATGGCGAAGGCGCCACGGTGAAGGGTGTCGAAGGCGTGCTGCAGCTGCCCTTCTACTTCCTGCCCGAACCCTTTGACGGCTTCGGTGTGCTGGCGACATATTCCTATATCTCTTCGAAAACGCCGATCCGCGACGTGACCAACCGGGCGCTGCCTTTTCCCGGCCTGTCGAAGAACAACATCAATATCGTCGGCTATTATGAGAAAGGGCCGTTCAGCGTCCGTGTCGCCTATAACTGGCGCGACAACTATCTGATCAGCCTCTCCACGACCGGAAACGGCATCTACAACGATAACTACACCGATCTTTCGGCTACGTTGCGCTATGATCTGACCAAGAACCTTTCGGTCGGGTTCGAGGCCAACAACATCCTCAACGAGAAGCAGCGCACCTATGACGGCTTCCGGGAAGCCTTACGGACCAACCTCTTCTTCGGGCGGATCTACAAGGCCAGTATCAGTGCCAAATTCTGAGCCGGCAGGAGCCGGGACGGGCGGCGAACTTAGCGGACGCGTCGCGCTCGTGACAGGCGCTGCAAGTGGCATCGGCGCAGCCATCACGGCGCGCCTGCGGCGGGAGGGCGCGCAGGTCGCCGGCCTGGACATCGATCCAAACATGGTGAGCGACTGCAACTTGGTGGCGGACCTCAGGGACGATGCCGCTGTCGTGCGCGCTTTCGGTGTCATGGAACAAGAGATCGGTCACGCCGACATTTTGGTGCATGCGGCGGCAGCAACCCATCGGGGCGGCACGATCGAAACCGATCCTGCTGTCTACACCATGATATTCGACGTGAACGTCACAGGCGCGGTCCGTCTGCTGCGGGGCTGCGTGCCCGCGATGCAGGCGCGGTCGCGTGGGGCAGTCCTTTTCCTGTCGTCGATCAATGCCCGTTTCGCCACCCCCTCGCTCGCAGCCTATGCGGCGTCGAAGGCAGCACTCAGCAATCTGACCCAGACGGCCGCCTTGGAATTTGCGCCCGACAATATCCGCGTCAACGCGATCGCCCCGGCCAGCGTCGATACGCCGGCGATGCAGAGCTCCTATGCCGCGAGCGGCGATGCGGCGCTTGCGCGTGAGTTGAACAAGAATCGTCACCCCCTGGGCCGGATCGGCACGGCCGAAGAGGTGGCGGAACTCGCTCTTTTCCTGGTGTCTGATCGCGCGTCCTGGATCACGGGCTCAATCTACGAAATTGACGGAGGTGCACATGTCACGCGCCGCTGATGGGCGCGATATCGCGGGACTGAGCTGGGGTAGCAACCACTTCCACGCCTACCGCATCGGAGCGGACGGTGCGCTCGTCGATTGCTACAGCCACCCACGTGGTGTCCTGAGCATGGATCGTCGGGCGATGGCCGAGGCCGCGGGCGAGGTCGTGGGCCGGTGGCCGGGCCTGTCGAACATCTGGGCGTCCGGCATGATCGGCTCCAGTCTCGGTTGGGCGGAAGTTCCCTATGCGCAGGCGCCGGTAGGCCGGGATGAGATCGTCGCGGCTGCCCCGCTCATGACGATCGGCGGTGTCGATATCAGGATCGTACCCGGCATAACCTGCACGCGGACGACCGACGCGGAACCCGATGTTCTGCGCGGGGAAGAGGTCGAACTGCTTGGGATCATGCGCGGTCAGGACGATATGATCGCCATCTTGCCCGGCGCCCATCCAAAATGGCTCAGCCTTCGCCAGGGTCGCGTGACGGACTTCTTCACCTCGCTCAACGGCGAAATTTACAACCAGGTCACAAAACAGGGACTGCTAGCTTCAATCACGGGGGATGAGGCGGAGGATGGCGATGCATTCCGCGAGGGCGTCCGCGTAGGCCGGCTCCAGCCGCTGACACTTGGCACATTGCTGTTTGGCGTGCGCGCGCGGGTGATACGAAACACGCTGCCGAAGGACGACGCCTCATCCTACCTGCGGGGCCTCCTGATCGGCTCGGAGCTGGCCGATGGCGAGCGCCTTCTGCCGGATTTCGCGTCGGCACGTGTCGCTGTGATCGGGGGTGGCGCTCTGGCGAACCTCTATGTTGCCGCACTCGCCGTACAGGCCATCCCGGCGCAATTGGTCGATCCTCAGGCCGCGCGCGTCGCCGGGTTTCACGCCCTCAATCGGCTGCATTGACGTGCCGACAGAGCTTTTTCCCATGGGGCGTGACGACGCCGTGAAACGAAACGCGTCGTCCCCCTATGCCGACCCATCACGCTTTGCAGGAGACGAGACATGAAGGCGCGGATGTTTGCAATCGTGCTGGCGGCGACCACGACCGGCATCAGCACGGCCTCTCCGCCGTCTGCGCTTTACGGGCTCACGTGGCAGGAAACGTTCGCCGGAACCGCCATCGACACGAGCCGATGGAGCTTCCGCACGGACTCGAAGGCCTTGAGCACGCAATTGCCCGCCAATGTCGTTGTCCGGGACAATCAACTCAGCCTTGTGATGAAAAAGGAGGCGGTGCGCGGTAAAGACTATACGGGCGCCGGCATCATCAGCAAACGCCTGTTCGGTTACGGATATTATGAAGTGACCGCGCGGACGACTACGAACAAGGGCTGGCATAACAGCTTTTGGATGATGGCCGGAGACGGCAGCAACACATACGGTCCCGGCCACTATCTCGAGATCGATCAGTTCGAGATCAACACCACCAACCCTTCGGCAGTGACGTCCGGACTCATCTTCTGGAACGGTCAGCCGGGGCCCAAGTGGATCAAGGAGGATCGCTGCGCGGACGTCACCTCGTTCGATAGCTCTGCCGGCTTCCATACCTACGGTGCCGATTGGCGCGAGGGCGCGGTCGACTTCTATGTCGATGGCGTCAAATATTGCACCAAGGCCTATCAGGCCGACACCTATCGCCAGGACCCCGTCCGGATCTGGTTGACCGCGATCGCCTATCGCGATCCTGTTACGGTTGGCGGCACGCCGCAGCTCTATCGCAACGTCCGCTTCTACCAGCGGGATTACTATGTCCTGTCCGGCCATGACGGCTATACGGAGGCCGGTGGGGGCTGGGAGCCAGCGCAAGGCGGGTTCGGCCTGATGCCGCAAAGGAAGAGCTGCCGTCAGGCTGCCTATGCGACCTTCGCGGCGACCTTGGCCCAGGCTGGCCGCTACCGCGTTTCACTCTGGAACGGCCCCACCGGTGATGACCGTGCCGCGGACGTGACGATCACGGCCAGCGGCAAGACGGTGCGGCAACATCTGAACCTTGCGGACACACGCGGAACATGGGTGGATCTGGGCGTCCACAACTTCCGCAAGGGTGCCGGAGGGCAGCTCTCGGTGCGGGGTTCGGGCGGCTGTGTCAGTGCAAGCGCGACGAAGTTCGTCCGGCTCAGCTGACCGGCCGGCCCTACGCTTGATCAACATGCGTTGCGCGGCATTGCGGCGCAAGCTTGGCCCTGAAGCGTCTGGTGCGGTGGAATAGGGAAGGGGCGAAGCTGGGCGCAGCATCGTAGCCTGCCAGCTCGCACGCGCAGTGCCCGGGCTCTCGCAATTGCTGGCGCCGGAAGCCCATGATGTGCCTTCAAGGTAGGTATCCTCTCCCGTCCAACGGCAATGCGCCAATCCTCATCTCGATCGAACGGCTGTCGCGACCGGTAAATTCATCGATATGGGCCTGCCGCCTCAATCTATCGGCATGGGATCCTTGGGAAATCTTGACCGCACCCGCTACGACGATCCAAGGCGATCGACAGCGCGGTGCGGCGCGGCCCGAAGGTTCGGGTGCGTAGCGATAAGCCAGCCAAATGGGGAGGGATGCAGGATGCCCAATTGGGGAGACCGTAGCGAAGCCGCAGACAGAGGCCGCGCGGTGCGGACCATGTCGCTCTTGCTCTTGGCCGCCGCGCTGGCGGGCGAGGCTCCCGCGCTGTCACAGCCCGCTCCGCTTGCGGTCCATATTGCGGTTGATGCCCGCCAGATAGGCGGGCCGGTAAAGCCGCTCTGGCGGTTCTTCGGTGCGGACGAGCCCAATTATGCGACGATGAAGGATGGTCGAACGACGCTGGCTACGCTCGGCCAGCTCGCGCCGGATCGCGTCTATTTCCGGGCGCATAATCTGCTGACGACGGGTGACGGCACGCCGGCGCTGAAATGGGGTTCGACCAACGCTTATACGGAGGATGTACAAGGCCGCGCCGTCTATAACTGGACCATCGTCGACCGGATCTTCGACACCTATCGTGCCCGCGGCGTGCGACCCTATGTCGAACTGGGCTTCATGCCGGAGGCCTTGTCGACGCATCCACAACCCTACCAGCATGATTTTCGGCCGGGCAGCGGCAATCTGCGGACGGGATGGGCCTATCCGCCCAAGGATTACGCCAAGTGGGAAGAGCTGATCTACCAGTGGGTTCGCCACTGTGTTGATCGCTATGGCGCGAAGGAGGTCGCGACATGGTATTTCCAGACGTGGAACGAGGCGAACCTGCCGCAATATTATTGGGGCGGCACGCCGGACGAATTCTTTCGGTTGCACGACGCGGCCGTGCGCGGCGTCCGTCGCGCCCTGCCGCAGGCCCGCGTCGGCGGCCCTGATATTGCCGGCGCCGGCGACGATTTCATGACGCGCTTTCTGGCGCATGTGAAACAGGCCGGCACGCCGACCGACTTCCTGTCCTTCCACGCCAAGGGCAAGCCCGAGTTCCTACAGGATGATAAAGGCGGTCACGTCCGGATGGGGATCAGCACCCATCTGAAAGCCGCCGATCACGAATTCGGCCAGATCGCGGCCGATCCTGCGTTCCGCGACAGGCCGATCATCATCGGCGAGTCCGATCCGGAAGGGTGCGCGGCCTGCCAAGGGCCGGCCAACGCCTATCGCAACGGCACCATGTATTCCAGCTACACTGCGGCCGTCTTTCCGCGGCTACAGGCGCTGGCGCAACAGCGGCAGGTGAATTTGGACGGCGTGCTCACCTGGGCCTTCGAGTTCGAGGATCAGCCCTATTTCGCCGGTTTCCGCCAGCTAACCTCGGCGGGCATCGATTTGCCCGTGATGAACGTCTTCAAGCTGTTTGCGATGATGGACGGCCGCTATGTCGCCGCCCGCTCCGACCATCAGGCGACGCTGGACAAGATGATGACGGAGGGCGTGCGCGACGCGCCGGATGTGGGCAGCGTCGCCGCCTATGATGGCAAGCGCCTGACCATCCTCGTCTGGCATTATCATGATGACGATCTGGCCGGGCCGGACGCCGACGTGAACATCGATATGGCAAGGGTGCCCGCCAGCTTCGCACGCGGCGCTGCAGTGACCCACTATCGCGTGGATCGCGATCATTCGAATGCCTATGCGGCATGGCTCGCCATGGGGTCGCCGATCGCGCCCTCGGATACGCAGCGCGCGGCCCTGTTGAAGGCCGCCACGCTTGCGACGGTCGGCGATGCGGGTGAGGCAGTATCGATCGAGAAGGGTCGTGCCAGCCTGCGCTTCCGCCTGCCACGCCAGGGCGTTTCGCTGCTGGTGCTGACGCCCCATGCGGTGCGCAACACGCGCCCAGCACGCTGATCGAGCCGCTTCGCACCTGAACTCGGGTTTGGGCGATGCCCCGATCGGTTGTGAATTGCCGTTATCGTTCGCACACCCGCAGCGGTCGACATCAGCATAGAGGGTGACGGGGAACGGAGCATGCAACAGCGGCTGGCTGGCCGCCCTTTTATGGCGGGATGCATCCTCAGGGCGGCGGGCGGCGGGCGGCGGTTTGCCGGGGATCGTGCCCGGTTCGACATCGTTAACTTCGTGATCGCGTGCGTCCGTTCGCGAAAAACCGAAGGGGCCATGCCGATGAAAGCTGCCGACGTATTCACCACGCTCGACGTGGAGTTGAAGCCCGATCCGTCGCGCACCGTCATCCGGCCGTTCAGCTTCGGCTATCCGTCCGCCTTTGAAGCAGGGCGGCCACCACGCAGCCAAGTCGTCGTGGATCGGATCCGGGCGCTGGATGATCGGATGCGGGCCAGGATGCGCGATCTGTTGCTGACGCCGATGCGGCAGCGCCATCGCAACGCCGAGCAGGTGCTGCTCCGACGCTTCGCGGAAATCAGGCCAGAAATCGGCGCGGGTCACTTTTGCGAGGACGAACAACTTCTGATCGGCGCTTATTTCAGCCAGGAATATGCGTTCGAGGCGGCCGCATTGTTCAACCCCAGCATTGTCGCGTTGCCGGACGAACAGCCGTCGGAGCCGGGCGCCGTCCGATTTGTTCTGTCGTTGCGGGGGATTGGCGAAGGACATATCTCGTCGATCACATTTCGTACTGGCGAGTGGGGCCCGGGCGATCGACTGACGATCGATCCTGCGAGCGAGCATGGCGTACCGCCCCGTATCGAACGCCATGAGGGTAATTGGGTCCGTTTGTTGTGCGAAGACAGTGAAGACGCCTCGGAAACCGTGATCTTCCCTGTCCTGCCCAGCCAGCGCCAGGGGGTTGAGGATCTCCGCCTCGTTAACTTCACCGATCATGATGGCGTCCGCAGCATCATCGGCACTTATACCGCGTTCGATGGCAGGGATGCGCGTCAGGAGATTCTGCGCGGTGTTGATCTGCGCAGGGTGGAGATGAGCCCGCTTACGGGAGCAATGACGGGCTATAAGGGAATGGCGCTGTTCCCCCGACGGATCGACAACCAGTTCGTGATGCTCGGCCGCCAGGATAATGAGAATATCTGGCTGTTGCGATCCGACGATCTCTACACCTGGGAAACCGGAACGCCGATCATGGCACCGAAATACCCTTGGGAATTCGTGCAATTAGGAAATTGCGGTTCGCCCATCGAAATCGACGAGGGCTGGCTGGTTTTCACCCACGGTGTCGGCATGGTGCGCGGCTATTGCATCGGCGCCTGCCTGCTCGACAAGGCCGATCCAGCCAAGGTCCTCGCGCGCACGGCATCGCCCTTGCTGTTCCCGAGCGCCGAGCATCGCGGCGGCTATGTCCCGAACGTTACCTATAGCTGTGGCGCGATGATCCAGGGACGGCGAATCCTGCTGCCTTATGCGATTGGCGACGAATATTCGGCTTTTGCCGTGGGCAATGTGGATGATCTGCTGACGGTGATGAAGCCCGCCTGATCTTCGCCGGCCGACCAGGACGAAAGCGGAAGCGCGCCGCGCGATCTGAAGGAACGGGCTGGCCGCGTCGAGCACAGGCGCTGCGCGGTCGATTTCCTGATGGTATGGCCGTTCGTCGCCGAGCAGCGGGCGGCTTGCTCTGCCGTGGCCGTTTAGTCGACCCGAAGGCGTCGGACGCCTCCGGAAGAAAATGGTGCCCAGAAGAGGACTCGAACCTCCACGCCCTTTCGAGCGCCAGCACATGAAGCTGGTGCGTCTACAAATTCCGCCATATGGGCACGGGGTAGGGGGCGCGCTTTAGTGGGCTGTCTCGCGCCTTGTCAACGGCGTTCGGCCAATTGATCCAGGAAATGCACCATCGCCCTCTCCTGCTTGCATGGGCGGGAGTGAGGAGGCATGGGCAGGCCGGTATTTCCTTAAGGACTGGATCGATGGACGAGCTGGTAACGCTGTTTGGCGGCGGAGGGTTTCTCGGCCGCTATGTCGCGCAGGAGCTGCTGCGCAGTGGCGCGCGCGTGCGCATCGCCGAGCGCAATCCGCTTGATACGTATTTCCTCAAGCCGCTGGCGGCCTTGGGACAGGCGCAATCGCTGACCGCCGACATCACCAATCCGGACAGCCTCGCTCGGGCGGTGCAGGGTGCGGATGTGGTCATCAACCTGGTCGGCATTCTCAAGGGCAAGTTCGATGCGGTCCATGTCGATGGCGCGAAGAACGCTGCTTCCGCGGCCGCCGCAGCGGGGGCAAAACGCTTCATCCAGCTTTCCGCCATCGGCGCCGATCCGAATGCTGCCTCCGCCTATGGCAGCAGCAAGGGGCGGGGTGAGCAGGCGGTGCTGGCCGCTTTCCCGAACGCCCATATCATCCGCCCGTCGATCCTGTTCGGTGCGGAGGACCAGTTCGTCAACAAGTTCGCCGGCATGATGGCGGCGGCACCGATCCTGCCGGTCGTGCGCCCCGACGTGAAGTTTCAGCCGGCCTGGGTCGTCGACGTGGCGCGCGCGATCGCGCGGGTCGCCCTGTCGCCCGATCCGGCGCCGGCCGTGCTGGAGCTCGGCGGCCCGCAGATCCTGTCCATGCTGGAACTCCACAAGTGGATCGGCGAAGCGATCGGTCGGACACCGGGACTGGTTCCACTTCCCGACGGCCTCTCTGCCGGAATTGCCCGCTTCGGCTGGCTTCCCGGAGCGCCGATCACATGGGATCAGTGGCTGATGCTCCAGCGCGACAATGTGGTCGCGCCGGGAACGGCTGGCTTCAGTGATGTCGGGATCGAGCCGACGCCGCTTGCGGCGGTCGCATCCCAGTGGCTGGTGCGCTATCGCCGCGCAGGCCGCTTCAGCCTCAATGCGGCGGCCTGACGGGATATGGATATCGTCACGCCAATCCTGCTCGGCATCGTCGAGGGGCTTACCGAATTCCTGCCGGTCTCCTCAACCGGCCACCTCATCCTTGCCACCAAGCTGCTCGGCTACGATGCGGCGCGGTGGGAGGTCTTCAACATCGTCATTCAGCTGGGCGCGATCCTGGCTGTGCTGGTCCTCTATTGGCGTACCTTCTGGGCGGTGGCGGCAGGCCTGGCCCGGCGTGACCCCACCTCCTGGCGCTTTCTGCGCAACCTCGTCGTTGCCTTTCTGCCCGCCGGGGTGATCGGCCTGGCATTGCACAAGAAGATCGAAACCCTGCTCGACAATGCGCAGGTGGTCGCAATCGCGCTGATCGTGGGCGGCGTCGCCATCCTGATTGTCGAGAAGCTGGCCAAGCGGCAGGATGTCGCGGGCGTGGCGAACGTGCCGCTGCCGACCGTCGTCGGTATCGGGTTCATCCAGTGCCTCGCCATGATCCCCGGCGTCAGCCGGTCCGGAGCGACGATCATGGGCGCGCTCAGCCTTGGGGTCGAGCGGCGAACGGCGGCGGAGTTCAGCTTCTTCCTCGCCATTCCCACGATGCTGGGGGCCAGTTTCATCGAGCTGTACAAGAACCGGCATGCATTTGGCGGCCCGACCGCGGTGGGCCTCCCGACGATCGGCATCGGCTTTCTCGTGTCCTTTATCGTGGCGGTCGTCGTCATTCGCGCCTTTGTGTCGATCGTGACCAAGCACGGCTTCGCGCCCTTTGCATGGTACCGAATCGTCGCTGGCGCCGCGGCCCTTATCTGGCTTCATACGCTATAAGGACCGGATCGGAACGATATTGCGCACGATAATTGCGCGAAGCTTAACAACTTCCTAGACGTGACCCAGATATAGGTCAGTAGTACTGACATATATCTGATTTTTGGCGTGACATGGCTTTCGACGTCCATCATTGGGGCGGCGGAGATTATGCACATGGCTGGTATGTTAAGCTTCCCGCTCGTCGAGCAGGATTACCCTGAAAAGCGTGCCGCCGCGGCGCGCGCGGCGGACTTTGCGGAGATTTCGCGCGCCTATCAGGTAGCCAAAGCGGAGGAACAATCGTCGCGCTGTTCGCAGTGCGGCGTGCCTTATTGTTCGACGCACTGCCCGCTGCACAATCACATCCCGGATTGGTTGCGCCTGACAGCGGAAGGCCGGCTGCGCGAAGCCTATGAATTGTCGAACGCGACGTCGACCATGCCGGAAATATGCGGCCGCATCTGCCCGCAGGACCGGCTGTGCGAAGGCAATTGCGTGATCGAATTTTCCGGCCATGGCGCGGTCACGATCGGCTCGGTCGAGAAGTTCATCACCGACACCGCCTGGGAAGAGGGATGGGTCGAGCCGCTGACGCCGGGGCCGGCACGCGGCCAATCGATCGGCATCATCGGAGCCGGTCCGGCCGGACTGACGGTCGCCGATCTGATGCGCACGCGCGGCTACGAGGTCCATGTCTATGATCGGCATGATCGGATGGGCGGGCTGCTGACCTATGGCATTCCCGGCTTCAAGCTGGAGAAGCCTGTCGTCATGCGGCGGGTCGACCGGCTGGCGGCGGGCGGCGTGGTTTTCCACCCGAATTTCGAAGTCGGCCGGGATGCCAGCCTTGAGGAGTTGCGCCAGCGGCATGACGCCGTCGTGGTCGCAACGGGTGTCTATAAGCCGCGTGCCATCAAGGCGCCGGGCGTCGGCGCGGCCGGCGTGGTGGAGTCGCTCGATTACCTGACCGCCTCCAACCGCAAGGGATTCGGCGACGAGGTTGCGGCGTTCGACGACGGCACGCTCAACGCGGCGGGCAAGAATGTCGTCGTGATCGGCGGCGGCGACACCGCGATGGATTGCGTGCGGACGGCGATCCGCCAGGGCGCGGCATCGGTGCGATGCCTCTATCGCCGCGACCGGGCCAACATGCCGGGCTCGCAGCGCGAGGTGAAGAATGCCGAGGAAGAGGGCGTCGAGTTCGTCTGGCTGTCTGCGCCGGAAGCCTTCCATGGCAGCGATGCGGTTGCAGGCGTGCAGGTCACGAAGATGCGGCTGGGCGAGCCCGACGCATCGGGCCGGCGGGCGCCGGAGGCCGATCCTGGTGCGGGCTTCCGCGTCGATGCCGACCTGGTGATCAAGGCACTTGGCTTCGATCCGGAGGAATTGCCCCGTCTGTTCGATGCGCCCGAATTGTCGGTGACGCGCTGGGGCACGGTGCGGGTGGATCATAAGACGATGATGACCAGCTTGGACGGCGTGTTCGCCGCCGGCGATATCGTGCGCGGCGCGAGCCTGGTCGTATGGGCGGTGCGCGACGGGCGCGACGTCAGCGATCGTATGCATCAATGGCTGAAGGCCAAGGCGTCGGCCGAAAAGGTCGCGGCGTGATACGCTGGCTCGTCACCAGCGCACTTTTGCTGCTTGCAACCCCGGTGGCTGTTGTAGCGCAACAGCCCATTGCGGCGGCAGCCGATAAGCAGGAACTCGCGGCGCAGGTTGCGCGGATAACCAATAGTGAGGAGGTGACGCGTATTCAGACGCGGAAGTTGCTGGCCGAGACCCTGCCGAAGACGATGGCGGATAACGCTGAGTTCGTCGAGATGGAGCGAGACAGTCCAGGTTTGATCAAGGCAGTCGTTGAGGCAACCGCTCCCCTCATCACCGAGAGCACTATACGTCAGCTCCCGCTGCTTTGGGCACGGCTGGCACCGATCTTTACGCGAACCTTTACGGCGGAAGAGTTGCGGGCGTTGTTGGATTTTTACACGAGCCCCGCGGGGGCGCGGCTCTTGAAGACAATGGCGGGAGGCGCCGACTTTTCGGCCTCGCTTTCTAACACGATGGCGAGTGGTGGATCGACGCTTACAACGCAGCACGCGCGCGCAGCGGCACTGGCAGGCGGTGTCGAAGTGGCTAGATCGGCGAGCCCCGAGGATCTGGCTGCATTGCAGGCATTTGCCAATTCGGCTGCCGGCATCAAGATGCGCGCGATAGCGGACGAGGTCCGCGAGGCTACAGTGGCGTGGGGCAATGAGCCCGACCCGGCGCTCGATGCTCAAATCGAAAAGACGGTCGAGGCCGTCGTGACGAAATTTGCAGGAATGTCCAAGCAATGACCGACTATCTCGCTTCCGAACGCGAACGCCTGGCCCAAGAGGGCATGTACCGGCCCGAGTATGAGGGGGACGCCTGCGGCGTCGGCCTCGTCGCGGCGACCGATGGCAAGGCGTCGCGGCGCGTCGTCACGGCGGCGATCGATGCGCTGAAGGCGGTCTGGCATCGCGGCGCGGTCGATGCCGACGGCAAGACCGGCGACGGCGCCGGCATCCATGTCGATCTGCCCGCGCGCTTCTTCGACGACGCGATAGAGAGCGCCGGCCATCGCCCGCGTCCGAACCGGCTGGCGGTCGGCATGATCTTCCTGCCGCGGACGGATCTGGGGGCGCAGGAGACGTGCCGCACGATCATCGAAAGCGAGATCATCGACTTCGGCTACACCATCTATGGCTGGCGCCAGGTGCCGGTGGATGTGTCGTGCATCGGCGACAAGGCGATGCTGACGCGCCCCGAGATCGAGCAGATCATGATCGCCGGGCCGCTGCCGGACGATGAAAGCGCGGCCGAGTTCGAGAAGAAGCTGTATCTGGTCCGCCGCCGGATCGAGAAGAAGCTGATCGAGGCGCAGATCCAGGGCTGCTA
>NZ_JBMDXN010000070.1:0-23997 GCF_048595155.1 Sphingomonas sp. | reverse complement strand
GAGGCTTGAACAGCCTTATTCATGAATCAGCAACAAACGGGGCGAACCGGCCCCAATTGGGGATTCGCACATGTTCGTCGCAACCACTCCTTTCGCACGGCGCGCTCGCTCGCTGTTGATCGGTCTCCCGCTCGCCACCGGACTCGCCACCGCGCTTGCCGCACAGGCGCCTACGCCCACGCAGGGCGACACCACGCTTGCCAGCCCCGCCGTCGCAACCGCGCCGACGGGCGGCCCGGAGCAGCAGGCGGCAGAGGCGCCGGCAGAGCAGCAGGAGATCGTGGTTACCGGATCGCGTATCGCGCGCCCGACGCTGGCATCGCCGATCCCGGTCACGAGCGTGTCGGCGGCAGACCTGGCCAAGTCGGGCCAGATCAATATCGGCGATCAGCTGACCCGCCTGCCTGCACTGAGCACCAGCTTCAACCAGGCTGGTTCGGTTGCATTCATCGGGACGTCGGGCCTGAACATTCTCGATCTGCGCAGCCTGGGTTCTTCGCGCACGCTCGTTCTGGTCGATGGTCGCCGGCATATTACGTCGCAGGAAGGCGAGTTCCTTGTCGACACGAACACGATCCCGAACGATCTGATCGATCGTGTCGACATCGTCACTGGTGGCAGCTCGGCCGTTTACGGTTCGGACGCCATGGCGGGTGTGGTCAACTTCGTCCTGAAAAAGGATTATGACGGCATCGGCTTCAATGCCCAGGGTGGCATCACCTCCCATGGTGATCGCGGCACGTACAAGCTTTCCGGCGTGTTCGGGAAGAACTTCGCTGAAGGCCGTGGCAACATCGCTGTCGCACTGGAATATGACCAGGCCCAGTTGGTGACCTACGCAGACCGGAACGGCCTGACCGGGGCATTCAGCGGGCGCAAGCAATTCCAGCAGGTCGATAACCCTGCGGCGGACAATACCATCCCCGATCGTCAGTTCCTGACGGGCATCCACAGCTACGGCTATGCGCAGGGTGGAAACTTCATCGCTTACAATGGCGGCAGTGTCCGCTCTTGCGCAGGCGGCGTGGCGGCGGCGTGCCTCCCCAATGGTTTCCCGCGCATCTTCCAGTTCGCGCAGGATGGCTCGCTGAGCGAGATCAACTACGGACGCGACTTCCGGCCGGCAGGCTCCAACAACAATCAGGGCGGCGATGGCTCGACCTTGTTTGAAAATGGCACGCTGTTGCCGTCCTACAAGCGTTATGTCGCCAACGTGATCGGTCACTACGATGTGTCCGATGCATTCCGCCCTTATTTCGAAGCGAAGTTCGTGCGCGTGAATTCGTTCAACCGGGGCAGCGGCACCTTCTCGCAAGGTGGCGGCCAGGGCGCGGACGAGGAATCCTACAATTATCTGAACGTGACGCCGATCCAGTTCGACAATGCCTTCCTGACGCCGCAGGCGCGTGGATTGATCCAGTCGATGCTGCCCGCAGGTTCGTCCTTCTTCACGCTCAACCGCAGCAACGACGATCTGGGTACGCGCGACGAGCGCGATCGCCGCGATACGTGGCGGATCGTCGGCGGCGTGCAGGGCACGTTCAACGACGACTGGAAATATGACGTTGCGGTCAATTATGGACAGCTGAAGACGCGCTCCAGCTTCTACAACAATCGTATCGAAGAGAATTTCTACAAGTCGATCGATGCGGTCCGTAACTCGGCGGGCCAGATCGTCTGCCGCGTGAATCAGATCAGCGTGACCGATCCGGCATGCGCGCCGCTGGATCTGCTGGGCGAGAATGCGACCGCGCAGTCACCGGCGCAGCGTGCTGCCGCGCTCGCTTATGCCTTCACCACGTCGCACCGGCGTGGCAAGGCGACCGAGTTCGACATCACCGCCAACGTCACGGGCGACAGCTCGCAACTCTTTGAACTGCCAGGCGGACCAGTGCGGTTCTCGCTGGGTGGCGAATATCGTCGCGAAACGGCGTCTTATTCCTATGACGAGCTGGTGCGATCGGGTGCCACGTTCCTGAACGCCATCCCCGATTTCAATCCGCCGTCGTTCGCGGTGAAGGAAGCCTTCGGCGAAATCGAATTCCCGATCTTGCGCGATCGTCCGTTCTTCCAGGAATTGACGATCAATGGAGCGGCCCGCGTTTCCGACTATAAGGGATCGGCGGGTACGGTCTGGGCCTATAATGGCGGTCTGGTCTATGCGCCGGTCAACGACATTCGCTTCCGTGTGAATTATTCGAAGTCGGTTCGTGCGCCTACGCTGGGTGATCTCTACGCGTCCAACTCGATCAATTATGCGAGCGTGACCGACCCCTGCGACGTCAACTATATCGACAAGGGCTCGAGCACCCGTGCCGCCAACTGCCGCGCAGCTGGCGTGCCGGTCGGTTTCGAGAATTCGGTGACGCGTGGCAGCACGTTGCAGATCTTGTCGGGCGGCAACCCCGATCTGGGCATCGAAAAGTCCCGGAGCTGGACCTACGGCGTGATCCTGCAGCCGCGCTTCATTCCCGGCCTGTCGGTGACCGTGGATTATTACGACATCAAGATCCGCTCGGTTATCGCGTCGGTCGATGCGCAGGACATCCTGAACGGCTGCTATGACGCTGCCGATCTGAATAATTCATTCTGCTCGTTGATCTTCCCGCGCGCCGCCGGCGGCGATTTCCAGCTTCCGGCGCTGCTGCAGTCGTCGCTCAACTTCTCGGCCGAGCGCGCCAAGGGTATCGACGTCGATGTCGCCTACAATCATAGCTTCGATAGCGACAATCGCCTCGCGCTGCGGTTCATCGGCACCTGGAATCGCTTCCGGACCGACTATCCGTACATCGACGATCCGTCACGGCCTCAGCGTCTGAAGGGGACGCTCGGTCAGCCGAGCATCCAGTTCAACGTGGATGCGGATTATACCTTCAAGGCGCTCACGGTCGGCTACACGTTCCGCTATCTCGGCAAGCAGTCGATCACCGATTATGAAACGCAGCATGTTGTCGCCGGCCTCGATGGGACGCCTTACGATCCCTTCTATGCCGATCGTAAGAACTATCCACATGTCGTGTACCACGATGCCCGCTTCAACGTGCGCGTCGATGAGCGGATGAGCGTTTATGGTGGCGTCAATAATATCGGGGATCGCAAGCCGCCGCTCGGCCTGATCGGTAACGGCAGTGCCTATAACGGGTACGACACGATCTATGACAATATCGGCCGCTTCATGTACCTGGGCGTCCGCGTAAAGATCTGATGAGAATGGCCTGATCCCAAGGTGGGTGCGCGACGCATCCACCGTAGGATCGGTGTTACATGACGACCCTTTCAGGCGGTGTTTCGGATGGTGACCAGCGAATTTGCTGCGATCCTCCCCGGAGCACCGCCTGCGTGCATTTGAGCATATGGCCGAGGCCGTTCGCTCGTTGGGCTGGGCTCTAAGCCTGGATGGCACCGGCTTTAGCGCGAAGTGGGGCGGCGATACGCGCGAGGCAGCAGAGGTTCGTTATGTTGGCGATAGCGGGGCCGGCGGGCTCCCGCCGAACGGGTCAGCTTCTCGTGCCTCCACCCTGTTGGGCAGACACGGATCCTAAGCAGGAGGTGTCGATGGCGTGGTCGCGCCTTTCGCGCCGTGGAAAACCGCGCTCGGCACATGGCCGGGCACAGCCTTTCAGGAAAGATCAGGCGGGTTTCTGCTTGCCCGTGCCCGCCCCGTTGGTCGATTAGCCGAGGGGGCGACCCCGTCTTCAAAGCCCGAGTTGTTCCAGCGCATCTGCCAGTTCGGCATCGATCGCGCCCTCTTCTTTGGGCGACAGGCGGTTCAGGACGGTCTGCAGCCGCTTCTGTGCGACCTGCAAGGTCTTATGCCGTACTTCTCGTGACAAGTTCGTGCGCCAGGACGAACTTCCGCCCAACAAACCTGCCCATTTGGCCTCTTCGGCGGTGAGGACGGCGAGGGCGAGGCGCAATCCGTCGCGCCGCCCGCGCGCATAATCTTCAGCGTCAGACATTCCGTTTCTCTGCGCATTGGCTAGGCCAGCCGACTAGCCGATGCGGTCATCAAGATGAAGCTTGGTGTGCGTTGGGAAGGCGGCCCGCCGACACGCGGCGAGCCGGTTCCTCAGTCCTTTGTGCAGGATCAACATCCGCCGCGCATGTGCCGAGCACGATGCACAGCCGATTGCAGGCGTCACGAACGCCTGGGTCGCGTTAATTCTCGTTCGAGGCCGGCCCGCTCGTGTCGTCGCCGCTTTGTACCGGGGCCGTCATACCGCTGGCGTCAGCGTCATCCTGCATCTGGGCTTCTGCCGATGGCGGTTCAGCAGGCGGGATGACCGGCTTTTCCGTGGCGACGGGGGTCGGCGGCGCGGTCGGCGCGTCGGTCGCGGGCGTTGGCTGTGGTGGCGTCACCGGGCGCGTGTCAGACGCATTCTCCGTCTCGGCATTCTCGCTGCTCCAATGCTTCTTCTCGCCGCAGGCGGTCACGCCCAGCGCGACCGCAAAGAGCAGCCCGCCCGATGCAAAGCGGCCCATCTTGCCCATGATCATCTTACCCCTTTCAGCACGTCTGCCACCAATTCCTTGCGGTCGCGCCCATCGATCTTGTCCATCAGGCCGCTATCCCATCCATAAGGATCGCCGCGAAAGCTGATCTGGCCATTCGCGCTGGCGAAGGCGGTCCAATAGAGCAGGTAGACGGCCACCGGCGTCTGCAGACGCGCGCGCACCGTATCGCCCTTGTCGATCGTCGCCTTGATCGCGTCGGGCGCCCAATCGGGCGTATCCTTCAACAACAGCTCCGCCAATTCGCCCGGCTTTTCCAACCGTACGCAGCCATGGCTGGACAGCCGGCTGTAGAGCGCGAACGTCGATTGGGTCGGCGTGTCGTGCAGATAGACGGCATAGGGATTGTCGAAATCGAACTTATACCGGCCGAGCGCGCTTTTGGTGCCGGCCTGCTGCTGCAGACGGCTCCCCCCGTCCGCCAGCGAGATGACCTTGAAGCCGTTGCGCTTGAAATAGCCGGGGTTCGCCTTCTCCTTCGGCCACAATTCCTTGGTGGCGATCGACGTCGGCACATTCCAGGGCGGGTTCAGGACGATGCTGGTGATCGTCGATTGCAGCATCGGGGTTTCGTCGCCCGGCCGGCCGGTCACGGCGCGCATCGATTTTACGGGCACGTCGCCGTCAAACACTGTCAGGACGGCGGCGGCGATATTCACCTGGATGCGGTTGCGCGCGAGTTGCGGCGGCAGCCAGCGCCAGCGTTCCATATTCGCCAGGATCTGCCGGATGCGTACCGACACAGGTACGTTCAAGGCGGCGATCGTCTGCGTCGACACGATACCACTCGGGTTGAGGCCATAGCGCCGCTGTGCGCGGCGGACCGCATCCAGCAGCGCATCGTCGAACGCATCGCCATCGGTGGAGACCGCTTTGTCCTCAACCGCCAGGCGCTTGCGCAACGCGACGACGCGCGCGCCGGTCACGCCGGGCATGATGTCGGGACCGGGCTCCAGGCGCGGCCAGCCGCCATCGGCCTGGATCTGGCGATAGGTCGCAAGGCCGCGCCGTAACCCATCATAGCCCGCATAAGGCGGGGGCAGGCTTGCCAGCCACGCGCGCAGCTTGTCCTGCGCCACGGCCGCAGCGAAGGAGGGGCGGGGGTCATATGGCGCGGGGCGCAGGCCCCATTCCCGCAGGAAATCACCGCTATCCAGCTGCCCGGCATGAACCGCACGCGCATAATCGAGAATGGCGGAGATCAGCGCCTGATCGCCCGCCTGCGCTTCGTCGCTGGTGAGCGTACGATCAGTGAGCCCCTGCGCTTGGGCTTGGGCGAGGGCTGCGCGCAAATCGCTGATCTGGCTCTTGCCGAGCCTTGGGATCGGAACCGGGGCGGGGATAGAAACCGGAGCGGGCGGAGGAGGAGGTGATGCGAGATCTTGCGCCAGGACGGGTGTCGCCAGCAGCGAGGAGGTAAGCAAACCGGTCATACCGCCGGCAAGACGCCGCCGCCATTTCAAGATAGTTTCAGCCATCGCTTCATCGCAACTCCACACGGACGCACCGCCCGTAAAGAGCCTCTACATCTCCGTGCCTTGGGTGCAAGGCGAACCCGCAGGCACAGCACCGCAGCAAAGTGTGCAGGGCATCGGTAAGTCGCAGGTCAGGCGTCGGCCTCGCCGGTGTCGCGAGGGTCAAGCCCGGGGGCGGCGATGAGCTCAATCTGCTGCTTGGTCCCGATCTCGATCCCGGCCTCGGCGCAGCGTTCGAGCAGGGCGAACAGGATCTCGCTGCGGATGCCGTAGGTGGCGCGAGGGCTGGCGGCATAGGCGAAGCAATTGAAAAAGATGCGGTTGTCGGCGAGTTGATCGATGTAGACCGACGGCGCGGGATCGGTGAGGACGCGGGGATTGTCCTCAAGGATGCTGGTGACGATGTCGCGAACCTGGCCGGCATTGGTGCCGAGCCGGACGGAGAATTGCAGCTGAATACGGCCGAGCGGATCGGCCAGCGTCATATTCTGGATCGTCTTGGTGATGAGTTCGGAGTTCGGCACGATCAGCGTCGACCCGTCGGCCACCTTGATCTCTGTGGCGCGGACACGGATGCGCTTCACGTCGCCTTCCTGGTCCGCGATCTTCACCCAGTCCCCGATTTTTACAGGGCGTTCTGCCAACAAGATCAGGCCGGATACGAAATTTTGCGTGATCGCCTGCAAGCCGAAGCCGATGCCGACGGAAAGGGCGCTGACCAAGAGCGCGATCCGCTCCATGCCCAGCCCGAGCGAGGCGAGCGCCCACAGGCCGGCAAGCACGATGCCGGTGTAGCGCGTCACCATCATGATCGAGTTGCGCGCGCTCGCATCCAGTCGCGTCGCCGGCAAATAGCGCGCGTTCAGCCAGTTCTGAACGACGCCAACCAGGAACAGCGCCAGCACGAAAACGACGATCGCCCGAACGATCGCGCCCGGCGAAATCGTGAGCGCGCCGATGGTGATACCCTGCGCGGCGGACAAGATGGTGCCGAACAAGGAGCCGACGTCGGTGCCGAACGGCATCAGCACGATGCCGAGCGCCAGCGCGAACAGGATGACGCGCAACGCGGCCGATGTCAGGACGCCGACCTGCTCGACCGTCGATTGGCGCACGCCGAGCCCATAATGGGCGGAACGGCCGAGCCTGCTCTTGGAGGAGAAGAGGGTCGTCGAAAGATCGTCGACGGCGTTCAGCAGCAGGTATAGCGCACTGCCGACAATGGCGAGCCAGACGATCGTGAACGCGACGAAGCGCGCCAGGCTGATATAACCGAAAAGCAGCGCGATCATCGCCGCGATACAGGCGGCCCAGCCGACAATGGTAGCGAGCGTCAGGCTGGTCCGTTGCACCGGTGCACTCGTGTCTTCCAGCCCGCGGAGTGCTTCCGCCTGCAGCCGACCGATCGTGAAAAGGAGCCCGATGATCAGGAGAAGGTAGACGAGCGCGACGATGACATCGGCCGCTGCGGCCGCCGGCCCGCTGATGCCGATGGCGTCATTGGTGCGCATGAACAGCAGGCTGATCACCGTCAGCCCGGCGGCGAACCAGGTCCAGATCCGGATCGGAGCGACCGCCTGATCGCTGACCGGCAGGGGCCGCCAGCCCGGCTCACGCCGCTGCAGCAGGGCGCCGCCGAGCGCCCAGATCGCCGCGCCGACGAAGGAGATATGGATCAGCGAGGTCGCGATTGTATCCCATCCGGGTGAGAGCATGCTGGCCCAGCGCAGCCCCTGTACCAGGCACAATGCCGCGAAGCCGGGTGCCAAAGTCCCGACCAGGACCAGCCAGACGGCGTAGCTCGATCGGCGAACGCGACTGGTTGGGGCGCGCTCGACCAAGTAGCGCCGGCCCGCACGACGCAACCACATCCGCACAGGCACAAGCAGCGCAACTGCGATCAGCGCGCCGAGCAGCGCGATCCAGGAACGCGACGACAGCAGCCCCGCGAGAAACGTATCGGCGCCATGCCGCATGAACGCGATCGTCCGCCGCATGTCGCGCGGGAAGTTTCGCGCCACCGGCGACCAGAAAGCCGGGGAGAGCGGCGATGCGGTATGCGCCGACATGCGCTGATTGAATTGTTCGGCCTGGCTGGCGGCGATGTCATCGGAAAGTTGCTGTGCGTCGATAGCCAGCAGCTTCGCGCGCTTGATTTGGGAATCCAGCGTGGCCCGCTGTTGCGCCAGCAACCTGCGTTGCGCGCGGATATCCGGCGCTTCGACGATACCGGTCGGCACTGGGCCGAGCTGCGCAATCCGCGCATCGATCAGATCCATCTGTGTCTGCAGCGTCGCGGCGGCGGTATTGGCCTGGCTCGCAACTGTGTTGGCGCGATCGCGCGCATCGTCGCGTTCCGAGCGGCTCAGCCGGCTGTCCAGCGACTTGTCGACAGCCGTGAGGGTCTTGCGTCCTTCGTCCAGCGTCTGCCCTGCCGCTATCGAAGGATCCGGGCTGCCCAATTGTGCGCGGACCGGAGGGGCCATTGCCGCCAGGAGCAAGAGCATCAGACATTGGGCGAGCGCTTTCATGTGGACTCCATGACGCCGACCCCCGGGAAACGCCACCGCCGCGAAGTCGTTCATCGGTCGCGACGGGCGCTCCGGCGCCTTCCGCTTCAAGGCGGCCGGGAGCATCAATATAGATCCTTATCGGCAACACTGACTTACCCGAGGGGCCGCTATGCATGCGCGGCGGGCGAAGGCATCCTTACCAGACGCCCCATGGCAAGATGCCGGGCGGAGACCGCCGCGCAGCCGGACCGCGTGCGGCCGGACGGAAAGTGATGTCATGATCTCCCTCATACCCGAGAAAATGGAAGCGTTCCTGGCGCAGGACGATGGTCAGCCGATCTTCATGCTCAACCTGCTGCGCTTTGCGCCCAATGGGGGCCGGGACATGTATCGCGATTATCTGGAGATCATTGCACCTATCGTACTGTGGCATGGGGGAGCCATTCGCTTCGCCGGCGAAAATCTGAGCGCGCTCTGTGCCGAGTTCGGCCAGACCTGGGATGCAATTGCCTTGATTAACTATCCAAGCCGTAGCGCGTTTGCCGACCTGATTGCCGACCCTGACTATGCCGCAGCGGAGGTGCTTCAAAGAGACGCGATCGCCGAAGCGGTGTTCCACCCCCTCAAGATGGTGCCATACCCATGAGACATAGTGATGTAGATGTCGGCGACGTTCAGTTGCACGTTGTCGAAGTGGGCGATGGACGCCCCGTGTTGTTCTGCCATGGCTTTCCAGAGGTCTGGATCGGCTGGCGGCTGCAGATGGAAGCGGTGGCCGCGGCGGGGTATCGCGCGATCGCCATGGATATGCGCGGCTATGGCCGCAGTACCGGCCCGGTCGAAGCGACCGCCTATACGCCGTTCCATACTGTCGGCGACATGGTGGGTCTGCTCGACGCGTTGCAGCTGACTGATGCTGCGATCGTCGGCCACGATTTCGGTGCCGGCACCGCCTGGTATGCCGGACTGCTGCGCCCCGACCGCTTCAAAGCGATCGTCGGCATGAGCGTGCCCTTCTTCCCGGCGGGCGGACCCAGCCTGTTCGAGCGGATGGAAGCGGCCGGCAAGCATGATTTCTACATGTTCCGGCAGCGCGAGCCCGAGGCGGACCTGCGTTGGGCGGATGCCGCGAGGACGTATCCAGCCGCGCTTTACTGGACGTCGGGATCGCCGCTGCCGCAGGATCAATGGGACCCGTTCGATCCGGCGCGCGAGATGCTGCGACCCGCGCCGGCCGATGCACCATCCTGGGCGGACCCGACCGATGTGGCGTATACGGTCGCCGAATTCCAGCGAACAGGCTTTCACCGGCCGTTGAACTATTACCGATCGGGCCAGCCGTTCGCGCGCATCAATCGCCCGTTCAAGGGGCTGCAAATCCATCAGCCAAGCCTGTTCCTGGCCGGCGCGGTGGACGGGCTAGCGAAGGTTCGCCCCTATGATGAAGCGGCGCTTCGTCGCGATGTGCCGGGGCTTCGCAAGATGGCGGTGCTGCCGGATGTCGGCCATTGGCCGCATCGTGAGCAGCCAGAGGTCACCAACGAACTGCTCGTGAACTTCCTGACGGATGTCTATTGATCGGTTATGCTTGTCGATGACCTGGACGTATCGCTTCCGCAATTACGCTGTTTCATCGCAGTGATCGATGCGACCTCGCTGGCTGAAGCGGGGCGGCGCCTGGGCATGTCAGCCGCCAGTGTGTCCAAGGCCATTGTGCGGCTTGAACAATCGACGGGCGCGCGACTACTCCACCGTTCCACTCATGCTCTGTCGCTGACGGCGGAAGGCGAGGCGCTGCTGGAGCCAGCCCGCGCGGTTCTCGCAGCCGCGCTCCATTTCCGCGAGACCGCGGGCGAAGCTGTGTCCGACCGTGGCAGCGGCATGGTGCGCATCAGCGCTTCGGTCGGGTTTTCACGTGCCGTACTTGCGCCTTTGCTGGCAAGTTTCAGGATCGCGCATCCGGACATTGCCCTCGACGTCCGTGCGAGTAACGATTTCGTCAGCCTAGCCGATGAGGGGATCGATCTCGCGCTGCGCAGCGGCCCCTTGGAAGGAATTCCCGGCCATGTTCAGCAGCGCTGGTTTGCCTTTCCATGGATCTTCTGTGCGGCGCCGGCCTATCTCGCCAGGATGGGAACGCCGTCGACCATCGAGGAGCTCAGCGAGCACGATCTGATCGGTTTTCGCAACTTGCGGACGGGTCAGGTCCAAGGCTGGCCGTTTCGAACCGCGGACGGAGAAAGCGGGCGGTTCGCACCGGCCGCCCGTCTGGTGTTCGACGATGGCGACAGTGGCTGGCAGGCGTGCCTTGCGGGTGCCGGCATATCCTGTACGCCGCTGTATCTTGCTGATCAGCCGTTACGCGCGGGACAGGCGACCGAGCTTCTGAAGGCGCATCGGGACGATCCGGTCGCCGTATCGATCATCCGGCGCGAACGGCGGCTGACGCCGCGCCGGGTGACCACCCTGATCGATTATCTCTTGGACCGCGCGCCCCGCTTTACCGGCCTTGGCTAGCCAGCCGAGGCGCGTGGTCCGTCCAGATCAGACTGCCTGGGTCGAGGGCGCGGCGCCGAGCACGGCCCGCTCGACCCCAAGCGGATTGTCGCGACGAAGCTCGGCAGGAAGCAGACCATCCGGCATGTCCTGGTAGCTGACGGGGCGGAGCCACCGCGCGATCGCCAGGCTACCGACCGAGGTCGTGCGGGAGTCGCTCGTGGCGGGGAAGGGGCCCCCATGGACCATCGCATGGCCCACCTCGACGCCGGTGCCGAACCCGTCGAACAGGATGCGACCGACCTTTCGTTCCAGGATCGGGATCAGCTTTGCGGCCTCAGCATGATCTTCTTCCACGACATGGAGCGCGGCGGTCAATTGACCCTCCAGCTTGCCGAGTGCGTCGCGCAGTGCCTCCAGGGAGGGGAAGCGTACGACCAGCGATGCGGCCCCAAAGATTTCGTCCTGCAATTCTTTATGCTGGCCGAACGCCTCGGCGGTTGTTTCGAATAACGCCGCCTGACCGCGATAGAATTCGCCCGCCGCCCCCTGCGCGACGGTACGCACGTCACCATGATCGGCGATCGCAGCGACGGCATTCTCATAAGCGGCATGGATACCTGGTGTGAGCATTGGCTGCGCCTGCATCTGCGCGAGCTCGGCCGCCGCAGCCTGTACGAAGCGATCCAGAGCCGGGCTGTCGACGGCCAGCACCAGACCAGGATTGGTGCAGAATTGACCTGCGCCCAGCGTCAGCGAACCGACGAAGGCCTTGCCGATCGCTTCTGCACGCGCCTCCAGCGCAGGCGGCTGGTGTATGACCGGGTTGATCGAGCTCATCTCCGCATAGACCGGAATGGGTTCGGGGCGGCGCTGCGCGACGTCGAGCAGGGCAAGGCCGCCGCGCCGCGAGCCGGTGAAACCGACCGCCTTGATGCGCGGATCGGCCACCAGATCTACGCCGATCTCATACCCGGCATCGAACAGCAACGAAAAGACGCCCGCCGGCAGCCCCGCATCTGCAACGGCCTTGGCGACCGCGCGGCCGACAAGTTCGGACGTACCCGGATGGGCGGGGTGCGCTTTGGCCACGACCGGTGCGCCCGCTGCCAAAGCCGACGCGGTGTCGCCTCCCGCAACCGAGAAGGCGAGCGGGAAGTTGGACGAGCCGAACACCGCCACCGGACCGAGCGGGATGTTGCGCAGGCGCAGATCGACGCGTGGCGGCACGCGCGCGGGGTCGGCCGGATCGACGCGCAGATCCTGATAGCGTCCGTCCCGCACGACTTGCGCGAACATGCGCAGCTGGCCGACCGTACGCCCGCGCTCGCCTTCCAGACGCGGGCGAGGAAGCCCCGTCTCGGTCATGGCGCGTTCGATCAGGCTGTCACCCAGGTCGAGGATATTCTGCGCGATCGACTCCAGGAAAGCGGCCCGGGCGTCGGCCGGCAGGCTGCGGTAGGTGTCGAACGCGGCTTCTGCCGCCGCACAGGCCGCGTCCAGATCGGCCTTCGTGGCGCCTCCGAACGCCGGCTCCAAAGTCTCGCCCGTAGCCGGATTGACCGCTCGGACGGGCGCTGCCGTTCCACGCCGTGCTTCGCCTGCGATAAACATCTCGCCCTGCATCATGCTGCTGCTTCCTTAGCTGTCGTTCGGCCAGTCGCCGGGTGGGGTGGGTTGGGCATTTGGTCGGCGGCGGCCCGTACATCAAGGCCTGCTATGCAGTTCGGGGCACACTGATCCCCACTTCGGACGGATCGATCTTTGACATCGCTATCGCGGTTTCCATGGCAATGCGGCAGGCGGTGTCGGGTGCAATCGCCGAACGGGCAAGTTCGATCGCTTCCTGAATGGCGAGACCGCCGGCTACCGGCCATTCGCCCGGCGCCCCGCAAAACCGCCCGAGCACGTCCGCGATCACGGGCCAAAAATCCCGTACAACCGCTTCCGGAAGGGTCGCGCTGCCAGTGCCCTCCGGATAGCGCGGCCGGCCGAATTCGGCGCTGCCGACCGTTTTCGCGACGTGGCCGAAGAGTTCGTGGAGATCAGGCAAGGGCGCGCCGGACGTCTCCACCGCCGCAGCGGCCAAACTCCAGACCGAGTATCTATCCTCGGCCAGCGGGGCGTTGAGGGCATCGCCAAAATAGACGCTACGGCCGTCGGCGGTGGTGGCGATGGTGAAAGGCGGTTCACGCCCCTCCGCAGCGGCTATCGCGCGCACGCTGATCTGGCAGGCGAAGCCGGCGACGGCGCCCAGCGCCATGAACAGGGTCTCAACATGCACGCCACGTTCGTCGCGGCTGACATCCATGAGGCGGGCGAGGATGTCCTTCCCTGCGACCTGTGCGCCGGCAAGTGGGTTTTTGGCACGTTGTTCGGCCACAGCGGCTGTCAGCAACGCGTCTCGATCCGTCTCGGGTTGCTCGACATCCGGCTCTTTCCGCCTAAACCATTTGCCCAGCATCACCGTTCCTCCTTCCAAAGCCATATGCCCACATGGCACCAACAAAGCTTAGCGCTGTGATGCGATCCGCCGGACGTGCGCGGGGCAGGCGGTGCCTGCATGGCCGAAACGTCATGAACTTGTCACCGGCACGCAACGCGATGCCGCTACGCGCCAATCATGGCTACACTGCTTGCGCACGCCGATGCATCGCTACAGCTGCCATTTGCCGCTGAGACGAAGCGCGCCAAGCTCGCCATTTTGCTATTTGACCTGGCAGCCACGGGGGTCACCCGCAACGCGCTGATGCTGTCCGCCTATCTCGCCGAAACGGCGGACGTGACCCTGCTGGTCGTGAGCCGCAACGGCGTTCTCGCGCCGCTGGTCGATCCGCGTGTGCACGTGGTCGCGCTGGCACAGCCCAAACGGCGCCCGGGCCTCAGCCATCTCCTCTTCGCTGCGCAGCGGCTGCGTGTCTTCCTGCGTAAGGAAGCGCCAGAAATGCTCCTTTCAGTCGGCAATCGCACGCATCTGGTCGCCAGCTTAGCGGGCAAGGTCGGGCTGCAGACGGCGATGGTTTTTCGGCTGAGCAACAGCTTGGAGCATAAGGGCGGGCGGAGTGGCGCCTTCGGGCGGTTGCGCCGGGCGCTTTCGCTGCGGCTGATCGCGTCGAGCGCGACCGAGTTACTCGCGGTATCGCCGAGCGTGGCGCGCGAAGCGGCCGCGCTTGGCAAGCCGGTGCGCACGATCCGAAACGGCGTGGATGTGGCGGCCGTTCGTGCGCGATCCCGCGAACCCGTGCCGCCGCACGTCTATCTGCCGCTCGACATACCTTGGGCGCTGTCAGTCGGCCGGCTGGTCGAACAGAAGAATCATGAGGCGGCGGTCGACGCGCTGGCGGTCGCCAACCGGACTACGCCGATGGCGCTCGTCATCCTTGGCGAAGGCTCCGACAAGGCAAGAGCCGCTCTACGCGCGCGGGCGCGGCGGCTGGGCGTGGACGACCGTCTGTTCATTATCGGGACGGTCGACAATCCCTTCCCGATCATGCGTCGTGCCAGCGTTTTCCTGATGACGTCGTTGTGGGAGGGCTGCTCGAACGCCCTGCTGGAAGCCATGGCGTGCGGCCTGCCGATCGTCGCATCCGATCGCGCCGGCGACGCGGCCAATCTGCTAGGCTTCGGGCGTTATGGGCTGTTGGTGGATGCGGCCAACCCGGATGATGTCGCTGCAGCGTTGCTGACGCAGATGGGTGAAAGGGCTGTCCTGCCTGGCCGGCGGATCGAAGCGTTCGACATATCCGTGACGCTGAGGAATTACGCCGATCTGCTGGTTTAAGGCGGTCGCGGCTTTCCGCGCATCGACGGCCTATCGCTCCCGCGCTAGCCTTCACGTCGTCTCTGAGGCGGCTGCCACCGCCAACGGAGTGTGCCGCCGTTCGACACGGCCACCGCTCGGCCCCCGCGGGATTGGATGGCGGTCGTGATGGCATCGCGTCGGGCAGCTGTGCCCCCGGCGACCTCCACATCGCGGAGCTGTCGAGCCGAGGCCCATGCGGCAAGATCCAGTGCCTCCGGGTCGATCATCCCCTGATCGATAGCAAGATCGGAGAGTGCCACGTCGGTGGGCGGCGCCAGGTGGACAGTCCAATCCGGCAACGCGCGCGCCGCCCGCGCTTCAAGCTGGCGATAGCCGGCAAGCGTCAACCCCGGCATTCGCGCAGCGGTGGCATCGAGATTACGGGCGGTAGGGTCGACGTGGACCATATCCGTGGAGATGCCGGCGATCAGCGCGAGATCGGCGACGGCGCGGTCATTCTGCTCCGCGGCGCTGGGCTTGGGCGCGTCGGCCGCATGGGCGAGCTGTGCCGCCTCGGCCGCGCCGGGCTCGGGCGAGATGCGGATCTGATCGACGTGCAGATCAACCGGCCGCCCGAACGCACGACCAAGCTCCTCCGCCAGCGCGCGATCGGCGCCGGCCGCGATCTTAGGCGTCAGCATTACGGCACGGATGCGCATCGGCTTTGCGCTTTGATCGATATCCATCAGGCTCAGCCGTGCGCCTTCGGGGAAGCGCTGCTGCAAGATCTCGCGGGCTTGCCGCTGCGCCACGGCCTCGAATGCGATCCGCTTCAGCGCGGCGCCGAGGGGAACCGACAGCAGGCCGACTGCGGCGACGAACAGAATAACCTGCCAACCGGTATGAGCCGGCGAGAGGTGACTGCCAAAGCCATAGAGGCGCGCAACCAGCGCTGCGGTCAGCGCGATCGTGACCGCATTGGTGAGGAACAGGAGCAGCGCGCCGGAGAAGATTGTCCAGTTCCAGGTCGCGATGCCGAAACCCACGACCACTAGCGGCGGCATCAGGGCGATGGCGATTGCAACGCCGACTACCGTGCCGCCCCGACCGCGGATGAGTGCATAGCCCCCGGCGATTGCGGACAGCAGAGCGACCAGCAGGTCGAACAAGGTCGGTTGCGTGCGACCTGCAATCTCGCTCGTCACGGTCTGGACGGGCGAAATGCTTATCAGCACGACCGCAAGCAGTACGGCCATGATCGACCCAAGCAGCAAGGCGGCCGCCGCGCGGCGTATCTCCACGAAGTCGAAGGTTGCAATGCCGAAGCCAAGGCCAATGATAGGCATCATCAGCGGTGACAGGAGCATCGCCCCGATCAGTACGGCCACCGACGGCATCAACAGGCCCAACAGAGAGATTGCCGCCGAAATCAGGATCAAAAACACATAACGGCCGGACCAACCGGCCTCCTCGCTGACCTGCCGCAGCACGCCGTCATGATCGACGGTCCGCACGACATTGAGATGCCACCAGCGCGATAGAATGCGCGGCTCGAATGCCATGGTGTGCGTGTTCATCATTCCCCGGATGTAGCCAACGGTATAGGGGCTATGCTTCAGGCTTCAGGATGTTCCTTCGGGAGCGGGCGCCGGGCGCGTCGGATATGCTTCAGGCTGACGCAATTCTGTTGAGGCCCAGCTTTCTGTAAGTCTGCATGATGCGAGGGTCGTGGGCCGCATAGGCCTCCAGCAGTAACGCCGCCTTGGTGCGGATCACGGGATCGTCCTGTGCGAGCGCAATCAATCGCTCGGGGTTCGCGAACGCTGTCTCGGCATAGGTGTTGAAGTCATTTTCCAGTGAGGTCGCGCCATAGGAGGACAGAAAGCCTTCTTGAACGTTGGCGCCGCCATCATGCCGCAGCGCCTGATCGTTGGTGGGGTCAGGTTCCCAATCGGCCGGCATCAGCATGCGCCACCGCATCTCGATCAACGGCGCGCGCTTTAGCACGAGCGAGCTGAATTCATGATGCACGCCAAGGCGCGCGGTTTCGCGTATCCCGCCCGCGCCGACGCTGGGATCGGCGGCCAGGATGATCCAGGCCGGGCCGTACGTTCCGCCCGCGGCCTCGTTGCCGAAGCGCAGCGTGCCGCAGAGGAAGATCGCCTTGCACAGGCTGGCGTAGAAGCCGGGCGGGTAGACGGCGAGCGATTGGGCAATGGCATCCAGCGCTAGCGCTACGTCCGCAGGTGCCGCCGCCGTCGCGTGCCCGTCGGGGATTATAGCATCGCGTGGTCCGTAGGGCGGCACATAGAAAGAGGCAGGATCGCCATAGCCGATCCGAACGCCATAGGCTTGGTCGATCACGGCTGCCCTCGCAGCCACCTGCTTCGGATCGACCTGGCCGGGGCGAAGCAGCAGATACGTACCGCCGGCTGCCGTCGCCACAGCCGCCAGCTTGAGAAGCAGGCTGCGTCGGTTCAGAAATGCGCGCGTCGCCCGGTGCAATGCTGGGTCGCCAACAACCATTGCCGAAAGAACTCTGCCGCGACAAACATGTTGCGTAAGGCGGTGTGAAGCTGCGACGCTATGGTCGCTTCCCGTCGCAGCCATGCATGCCGCCCGCCTCCAGCCGCGCCGTTGCTATTGCCGTTTGCCTGTCGCCGGATCGAAGCGGATATGCCGCCCCTCCACCGTGTCGAGCACGAAGCTGCCCGTGTCGTCGAAGCCATAGCCGCGGGCCCACTGGCGATGCGAAATGGTTTTCGGGAGCTGCGCCGGCCGCGCGACGACCTCGCTCAGCCGAACGCGAACGGGGATCGCGCGCGGGCGATGAAAAACCAGGACGACCGTGTCGGGGCCAGCGCTCCTGTCGAGAAGGGTGAGGCCTGGATAGATCTCCACCAAGGATCGGCCATTGTCGGCCACGCTGATGCGCGGGCTATCGACCGGCGTTTTCCACAACGGCAGACGCTTGCCGCCAGCACCCTTCCGCCAAATGAGCGCAGATCTATGATCGCCTGCCAGGGTCGCACACGTCCGGTTCGCGCGCGAACAAACGGTCGCAAGCGAAGGGGAGGGCGGAGCATCCGCGCCCGCTGCAACGGCAACGAACATCGAGGAGAAGACCACCAACGGGCGGAGCATCATGCGCTGTACCTCCTAGGGCCGAGAGTGTCTGAAGAACGATAATCGTATCGAAGTCGTGGCATGCTCTGGCTTGACAGGATGCGTGGTTGCCTTCGGTTCGTTGTTTTCGCCTGTGATGGTCGAACGCGATATAATGGCTATTCTCGTTACGAGGTTCAATTTAGTCCAGACAATATTAGCTGTTGCGTAAACTTGTTCGCAGGAGATCGGGATGCTCGCAGGCGACATCGAAGACATGGTCCAATGGGATGCCAATGACCTAGGCGAAGTCACGCTGCATGTTCCTCTGTTCGCGGAGGCGCTGCCGTTTGTGCTGTTCCCGGCCGATGGTGCGCAGCCGGACGTGACCGAGAAGATGGCGGCAACGATCGGCGATATTCTCGCGCTCAGTCCCGAACATCTACGGCAGGTGAAAGACATGCTGTGGGACGAAGCGAACTTCGCGTTCCAGGTTGCGGATTACGGCGTCGAGCCCGAGGAAGGGGAGACGTCGCTGGAGGCCCATTTGCGGGAGTTCGGCATCACCAATCCGGAGGAAGCCTATGCGAAGAGCCGGATCAAGGCCATCCACGTGGCGGACGGCTTCTCGGGCCGCTTTGCCGAGGTGAAGGTGGCCACAGGCGCGGAGAACCTGATCAGCGTCATCGTGAGGAATGGCCGCATCATCGATTGGGACAATGACGGCACCTATCTGGGCTGGTTCGATGAGGATGAGCAGGCGGCTGCCAAAAAGCGTGCGCGCGTGATCGGCGCCTAGCTCTTAGGCCATCGGCGGCCCGGTCGCGCCTTTACCATCGCCCGCGCGAGCCGGAGGCGGCCGCCGGATCAACCGCGATCGCGCGCGCAGCGTTGAGGAATTCGCTGCTGCTGCGCCCCATGTCCGGCGGGTTTATGTCGAACCCCCAGCGCCTCACAAAGGCGACGTCAGGCTCAGCGGCTTCGCGTGCGAGAAAGCGGTCGATGTCCTGGATCAGCATCGCCCGCTGCTGCGGCTCCGCGAGCGTGGCCCATTCGGCGATCGCATCCGAGATCGTCTCATGGAACAGGTCCATATCCTGATGCAGACAGCTTTTAATAACGCCGTCCAGCGTTGGATAATCGGGGTCGGGCGGGATGGTACGCCCGCGCCCGCGCCATAGATCGCCTAGTCGCATGGCCAAAGGCCTCCCGTAACAAGGTTCCGTCATTCTCGCGTGGCATGGCAACCCGGAGCAGCTAACGCCTGCGCGCCCCTCCTTCTCCCAGCGCGGCGTCGAATGAGCCGGATCGCGGCCTCACCGGCGACGATGCTGAATGAGGTTGGGGCGCGACACATCAACGCCTTGCTTCAGCCGGATCTGCCCAGATTGACAGGCGATACCGACATCCGAGGATCGAGTTAAGCAGTAACGGTGACGGCCCGCTGCGCGCGGCGCCTGCCAACGGCCTTCATCGTTACGACCTGTGCAAAGAACAGTACTATCTTGCTGGTTACGGTCCATCCGGCCATGAAGGTCGCCCACGTCAGCAGGCTGGTCGTCAGCGCCAGCACGATGTTGAGTGCCGCGGACACGAACATCAGTGCGGCCCAGATATAGCCGGCGATCACGATTAGATCGGGTACGTGACTGAGCGCCCGCTGCGGCATGTAGCGCGCCATCCAGCCCTGCCGCAGCATCGTGCAGCCTACCAGCGTATAGACAATCGTGGGCTTCAGCATGATGAAGCGCGGGTCGTGTGTCACCAACGTTGTCGCGCTGCCGCCGATGATCGTGACGAGGCTGATCCACTGCAGCGCATCGATCCGCTCGCGACGCCGCAAGCGCAGACCGATTTGTCCCAATGCAAGCGCGACACTTAGCCCAAGCGCGAGCAGCAGGTTCCCCGTCACTGTGTAGAGCCCGAGGAAGAATAAGGTCGATGCCAGGTCGAGCAGGATTGCCCGACCGCCGATCATCATGTCCTTCACGACGCGAGCGCTTCGTAACGATGCGGGGCGCGGATCGCGAGTTCGCGCCGCACCACATCCAGAGGTCGCGCAAGGAACGCCTCATAATCCTGATCCACGAGCCAGCGCGCTTTACCGCCGTTGCAATACGCTTCCCACACCGCCTTGCGCGCTTCACCGGACATGCGTTTCCAAGCCATAGCGATGATCAGCAACTGACCGGGATTGCGGACGTGGCGGTTCATGAACGCGAGCAGGCACAATTCACCGAGCGGATCGCGGCCATAGCCGGTCAGGATATGCGTAAGATCATGGGCATCGCGCATCCGATTGCGGAACAACATGATATCCGGATCAAGTGTCGGCTCGTCCGAGCCGGACGCCATCACCAGGCCGTCCGCCGAGAGCTTCTCCTCCTGCATGAACCGAAGGTAGGTACGTCCGACGCTGCCGGCGGGCAGCGCGGAGAGATAGTCATGATCGGACAGCGCGGCGAGCAGAGATCGGCGCTCCGCCAATATACGCCGTCCGTTGGCGCTGTCGGCAAACCGCGCGAACAGCCGATATCCGGATTTGCCGCGCAGCGCCCGGAAGATAACGAAGATCTGGCGCGTATCTTCCGGATCGTCGCGCAGCGCGCGGACAGCCCGCCACGCGGTAAGAGGGCGGAGCCTGGTATCGATGGTAGACGGATATGTATTCATGGGCCAACCTTTTGCTAGGTGCCGAATATGATCTATCTACAATATTGTCAATAGTGGGAATGGCAGGGTGACCGACCGTCCGAAACGTATCCGCCGCACGGCCGAAGACGCGCGCACCCTGATCCTGGACGCGGCGGAGAAGGTGACCCGAGCTCAGGGGCCGGCAAGCCTGCGCCTGCAAGACGTCGCGCGCGAAGCCGGCGTCTCCCACCCCACCATCCTCCACCATTTCGGCAATCGCGAGGGCCTGCTCCAAGCGCTCAACGCGCGCACCATGACCCAGCTGACGCAAGAGGTCATCGGCGGGATGGGAACTGCCGGGTCGGGCGAGGACGGCGTTGCCCGCACTTTTGCCGCCTATCGCAGCGGCGTGGCCGAGCGGCTCGTCTGGCTCATGCAATCCGGCGCGCATCCGCCAGCCGACCGGCTGAAGCTGTTCGAAGAGATCGTTATCAGTCTACACGAGACGCGCCGCCGCTTTGCACAACCCGGCAATGAACCTGATCTGGCCGACACGCGCCACATCGTGCACCTGACGACCGTCGCTGCGCTGGGCGATGCCTTGTTTGGCGCACGGCTGCGTCAGGCCGGCGACGGAGAAGAGGCTGCGCGTCAAGCTTTCGAGCGATTCCTGGCGGGGATGATCGACGATTTCGTTAATGTGAAGGCCAGCGCGCCCTAGCCGCTAGAGATCAGGCGGGCAGGGGGCTCGATGGAATATGATCGATGGGGCGGCCGGCCCCACCGCCTCACCCGATCGTGATGAAACTGTCCAGCACCCGCTTTCGCCCGGAATGTTCGAAGTCGATTTCCAGCTTGTTGCCTTCGATCTCGGCAATGAGGCCGTAGCCGAATTTGGAGTGGAAGACCCGCTGGCCAAGCGCGATGTCGCTGCGGGGCTTGGCGGCGAAGCTGGCGGCGCTCGCTTTTACTTCGGCAAGGCGCGTCGGGCTCATGTCGAGCGGCTTGCCGACGGCACGCTGCCAACCCGGGCCGCGAGTCTGCGCGCGGGCAACATGGGCGAAGGGATCGGCCTGCTCGCTCCATTGCGCGCGCCAGAGGCTTTCGCCGCCGCTCATCGTCGTCTCGCTGTCGATATGCTCGTCGGGCAGTTCCTTGACGAAGCGCGATGGGATGGAAGATGTCCATTGGCCATAGATGCGGCGGTTCGCCGCGTGCAGGATGAAGGCGCGGCGGCGGGCGCGGGTGATCGCGACATAGGCGAGGCGGCGCTCCTCCTCCAGGCTGGCGGTGCCGCCTTCGTCAATCGCGCGCTGCGACGGGAACACGCCCTCCTCCCAGCCGACCAGGAAGACGGTGTCATATTCCAGCCCCTTGGCGTCGTGGATGGTCATGATCGTCACCTTCGCCTCGTCAGCGTTGGCGTCATTGTCCATCACGAGGCTGACATGTTCCAGGAAGGCGCCAAGCGTCTCATATTCCTCCATCGCGCGTGCAAGCTCGGCGAGGTTCTCGAGCCGGCCCGCGGCTTCCGCCGAGCGTTCGGCCTGCAGCATCGCGGTATAACCGCTCTCGTCGAGCATGATCCGGGCGAGCTCGGCATGGGGAAGTTCGCCGAGCTTCGCGCGCCAGCGGGCGATGTCGCCGATCAGATTGCCGAGCGCACGGCGTGCCTGAGGCGTGAGCTCGTCCGTATCGAGGATACGTGCGGCCGCATGGGTGAGCGGCAGCCCCTCGGCGCGCGCGAGCTGGTGCAGCTTGGTCATCGCCTTGTCGCCGATGCCGCGCTTGGGCGTGTTGACGATCCGCTCGAACGCGAGATCGTCGGCGGGCTGGGCGATCACGCGCAGATAGGCGAGCGCGTCGCGAATTTCGGCGCGCTCGTAGAAGCGGAAACCGCCGACGATGCGATAGGGCATGCCGATCGCGATAAAACGATCCTCGAACTCGCGCGTCTGGAACTGTGCGCGCACGAGGATGGCAATCTGATCCAGTCGCGCGCCTCCACGTTGCGCACTTTCAATCTCTTCCCCAACGCGGCGGGCTTCTTCCGGCCCGTCCCAGATGCCGATGACGCGAACCTTCTCGCCGCTCGCTTCCTCGGTCCACAACGTCTTGCCGAGGCGCCCGCCATTGTTGGCGATCACGCCGGAAGCGGCGGCGAGAATATGCGGCGTGGATCGGTAATTCTGTTCCAACCGGACGATCTTGGCGCCGGGGAAATCGCGCTCGAAGCGCAGGATGTTGGCGACCTCTGCCCCGCGCCAGGAGTAGATGGATTGATCGTCGTCGCCCACGCAGCAGATGTTCTTGCGTTCCTGCGCGAGCAGCCGCAGCCACAGATATTGGCTGGCATTGGTGTCCTGATATTCGTCCACCATGATGTAGCGGAAGCGCTGCTGATAGCTTTCGAGGACATCCCGGTGCGTCTTCAGGATGACCAGCATGTGCAGTAGCAGATCGCCAAAGTCGCAGGCGTTCACGGCCTTCAGCCGGGCCTGATAGGCGGCGTAGAGTTCCTGGCCCCGTCCGTTGGCGAACGCCTCGCTTTCGCCCGCGTCGATCTCCGCCGGCGTCCAGCCGCGGTTCTTCCAGCGATCGATCAATCCGGCGAGCGCACGCGCCGTCCAACGCTTTTCGTCGAGCTCCGCCGCCTGGATCAGCTGTTTGAGCAGGCGAAGCTGATCATCCGTGTCGAGGATGGTGAAATTGCTTTGCAGGCCGACCAGCTCGGCGTGGCGGCGCAGCATCTTGGCGGCAACGGAATGAAAGGTGCCGAGCCACGGCATGCCCTCGACCGCCTCGCCCATGATCCGGCCCACGCGCTCGCGCATCTCCCGCGCAGCCTTGTTGGTGAAGGTGACCGCCAATATCTCGCTCGGCCAGGCACGCCGTGTTGCGATCAGATGCGCCAACCGCGCTGTGAGAGCCGCCGTTTTGCCGGTACCCGCGCCGGCCAATACCAGCACCGGACCCTCCGTGGTCAGCACCGCCTCGCGCTGCGGTTCGTTCAATCCGCGCAAATAGAGCGGGTCGGCGGGGGAGGGGGCAGGGAGACTCACGGGTGAACAGGTAGGGAACGGCAGGCTTTGGGGCAACCGTTACCCACCTTCACAGAGCCGGCCCAGCTGCTGCCGGGAGACGAAATTGATCCGCCGCTATAAAACCGATCCACAATGCAGCGACCGGCGGCGCTGATATCGTCAGACCTGTCCGTGCCCTGATCTGCTGTCGAATGCGGTGCCGTCTCTTTCAACCCGTTGGCGATAACCGAATAATGACAGGAACTATGCGAACGCGGCGGCAGCACCTTGATCCATACGAAAACAATTCGTCTGCCACGAAAAGCCTATCGACCGGCCCTTTCCCGCGACAGATCGCTTCGGAGGCGGAACTTTCCGTCGTCATCGCCGTACCTGCCTTGCCGCCCCGTACCCGGAAGGTGCGGGCGACGGGTCTCACGACCCGGATAGCAAGGAGTCATTCCATGAAGGCCACTTTTCTGATCGCAGCTTCGCTG
>NZ_JBMDXN010000069.1:0-63590 GCF_048595155.1 Sphingomonas sp. | reverse complement strand
AGCAGGCCGCCGACGCCGGCTTCGTCCCAGCCGACCTGGCTGAGCATATCGTCCAGATCGCGCAACACCGGTGCCAGCCGCGCAAGAAGCCGCTCGCCCTCCTCGGTTACCGCTACGCTACGGGTGGTGCGGTGGAGGAGGCGCGTGCCGAGCCGCCTTTCAAGCGCGCGCAACGCGTGACTGAGAGCAGGACGCGACACACCCGCTACTTCCGCTGCCTGCCTGAAGCTTCGATGCCGGGCGACGCTCACAAAGGCGTTGAGCTCGGAAAAATTGATCTCGACCATTGGTTCGTTACACTTACCAGTTCATTAAGATTGGGCTGCCTTATCACACCTTTCTTTCGCACCTAAGTCGGATGAGAGGAGATTATTGTATGAAGACCTGGTTGATCACGGGCGCCTCGTCTGGCCTTGGCTTAGGAATGGTGACCAAATTGCTGGCACGCGGCGACGCCGTCTTTGCCACGGCCCGGCGCACGCACGCGCTTTCGGAACTGCAGCGGAGCCATAGCGATCAGTTGCGGGTGGCTGCCCTGGACGTCACGGATACGGCGGCCTTACGGCAAATCGTCGATCAAGCCTTTGGGCAAGGCACAATCGATGTTGTCGTCAGCAATGCCGGCTATGGCCTGTTTGGGGCGGCTGAGGAGGTTTCGGATGCGCAGATCGAGCGCCAGATCGCGACCAATTTGACCGCCTCGATCCAGCTGATCCGGGCGGTCCTCCCACCGCTTCGCGCCCAAGGCGGGGGCCGGATAATGCAGCTGTCGTCGGAAGGCGGCCAGACCGCCTATCCGGCTTTCAGCCTTTATCACGCGACCAAATGGGGCATTGAAGGCTATGTCGAGGCAGTGGCGCAGGAGGTTGCGCCCTTTGGCATTGCGTTCACGCTGATCGAGCCCGGGCCGACGGACACTGGCTTTGGTGCGGCATTGGACTGCGCGGCTGAGCTTGCGGTCTATGACGAAACGCCTGCCGGCGCCTTGCGTCGGGCGCTTGCCGATGGAAGTTTCGAGCTGACCGGCGACGCCGATCGCGTGGTCGATGCGATGATCGCGGCGGCCGACGCGGAGGTGGCACCGCGCCGTGTCGCGCTGACCAGTACCGCCTTCGTCAATATCGAGCGCGCGCTGAGCGGGCGTCTCGACGACCTGCGCGCGCAACGCGCGCTTGCCTATTCGGCGGATCGATCATGAGCAGGATGTGTGTGCTTGCACCACTTGCGCTGGCGTTGTCATCCGGCTTTGCGGGGGCGCAACTGCCGAGAGGTGGGGCCAATGAAGTGCTTGGCACCTGGCGGATGGTATCCGCCACGTTGGAAGAGAAGGGCCACACCAGCCAACCGTACGGACCACGGCCCGCCGGCATGCTAGTGTTCACGGCCGACATGCACTTTGTCGAGGTGTTAACCGATCCCAACACTGCGCGTTTCGCCTCCGACCTGCGTGGCGAAGGCACCGACGCCGAAAACCGGCGCGCCATGGCGAGTTCGATCGGCTTCTTCGGAACCTACAGCGTGGACGCGGCGGGCCGCTTCGCCGGTAATCGTGTCGATGGTGCGACCTTCCCGAATTGGGTCGGCAGCCGGCGGACTACGCGCGATCTGCGCTTCGTGGTTGACGGCGATCGCATGATCGAGACGTTCACGCGCCCAGGCGGGGCGCTGCTCCAGGCGGAATATCGCCGAGTGCGGGTGAAGGTGCGGTAGATCTGCGCAGGCCTAATCAGCGGATCAGAATGGCAACAGCGGATCGCTAACGAGGTCCCAGAGGTCGTCGGTGGCAGGGGTGCGCCATCATGGGTTGTAGCGCGCGAAAGCATCGAGCATGTCCTCGTGGCGCTTGCGAACGATCCGACCGAAGGCGGCATCGTCGCCGAGGGCGCGGGCCAGCACGATCGCCCCCTGTATTCCGGATACCGCCTCCTCGGCGAGTTGCAGGGCCAATGGGGGAGGGACTTTTCCGACTTCGAGGCAGTGGGACAGCGCCGCTATCCAGCGCGCGAAATAGTCTTTCAGCGTGACGCTGAACCGCTCTCGGGCGGCGTTCAGGCCCAGCGCCCCGACGAGGCATATCCTCCGTCCGGATCGGAAATAGACGGTCACCTCCTCCATCATGGCCGCGATCGCGGCCGCTGGATCCGTTGCATGGTCGAGCGGGGCGAAAATCTTTTCGGCGAACCAGCGGTCTATGTCGGTCAGGACAGCCGCCATCATCTCTTCCTTCCCGCCGGGAAAGAAGTTGTAGAGGCTGCCCTTACCGAGACCGGTGGCGTTCGAGAGGATTGCGAGACTCGCGCCCTCGAAACCATGTTCGCGAAAGGCTTCGGCCAAAGCCGGCAAAGCACTTTCGCGATCGGTCAGGACGCGCTTTGCGCTCACAGGCCGAGGTCGCTGAGCGACGGATGGTCATCTGGGCGACGCCCGAGCGGCCAGTGATATT
The DNA here is from genome assembly GCF_048595155.1 of Sphingomonas sp. Lineage (GTDB taxonomy): Bacteria > Pseudomonadota > Alphaproteobacteria > Sphingomonadales > Sphingomonadaceae > Sphingomonas_I. The sequence continues at coordinate 61,147 of NZ_JBMDXN010000069.1, read as the reverse complement.
TGCGCTCTGCCTCGGTGATCGGCATCTCGTTGATGCTGGCGTGACGATGCGACATCAGCCCGTCTTCCGCGAACAGCCAGTTCTCGTTCCCGTAGGCCCGGAACCATTGGCCGCTATCGTCGTGATATTCATAGGCATAGCGCACCGCGATACGATTGCCGGTGAAGGCCAACAACTCCTTGATCAGCCGGTAATCGAGTTCCTTGTTCCATTTGCGGGTGAGAAAGGCCTGTGCCTGCTCGCGATTGGTCGCGAACTCGACCCGGTTCCGCCAGCGCGTGTCGGGCGTGTAGGCCAATGCGACCTTGGCCGCGTCGCGCGTGTTCCAGCCGTCCTCGGCGAGGCGGACCTTCTCAATCGCGGTTTCCAGGGTGAATGGGGGTAAAGGCGGTCTGGACATTATCTTTCCTTTCTTCGTGGACATGGTTGATCAAGCGCCTGAGCAGCCGCTGCCCCAGCGGAACTGAAGGATTTTTAACCAAGCCGATGGGTGCGACTCTCTTGGGGCCATCGACTTGTACCGATCGGTACAACATGAGGCGCAAATGTCAAGGGATGTGGGACGTCAGGGCCAGAATATGCGCCGCACCGTTGATGATTTGTGCGTAACGATTGCGCGGCTTTTGGAGCAGCGTTATAGGCGCGCCTCGGGCGGCCCGCTTGGGTCGCCTTTTCTATTCCGGAGCCGTTCCGAACGATTTTCGTCCCCGACCAAGGAGTAAGTTGCGATGCCGATCACGCCTCTCATGCCCGTCTACCCGCGGTGTGGTGTGCGTCCGGTGCGCGGCGAGGGGGCCTATCTGATCGGCGAGCGCGGCGAGCGCTATCTGGATATGGCGGCGGGCATTGCGGTCAACATCCTGGGCCATGGTCATCCGGCTCTCGTAAAGGCGATCGCCGATCAGGCGGCGACGTTGATGCATGTCTCCAACCTCTACGGATCACCACAGGGCGAGCATTTTGCCCAGCGGCTGGTCGACAAGACGTTCGCTGACACGGTGTTCTTCACAAATTCGGGGGCGCAGGCGATCGAGTGCGCGATCAAGACCGCGCGTCGCTACCATTATGTGAACGGCGCGCCTGAGAAGAACCGCATCATCAGCTTCTCCAACGCTTTCCACGGCCGGACGATGGGTGCGATCTCCGCGACCAACCAGGCCAAGATGCGCGACGGGTTCGAGCCGCTGCTGCCGGGCTTCACGGTGGTGCAGTTCAACGATCTGGCCGCGGCCGAAGCGGCGATCGGACCGGATGCGGCCGCTTTCCTGATCGAGCCGATCCAGGGCGAGGGCGGAATCCTGCCCGCGACCAAAGACTTCCTGCGGGGCCTGCGCGAACTGGCCGACAAGAATGGCATGTTGCTGATCCTGGACGAGATCCAGTGCGGTTATGCGCGCACCGGCACCTTCTTTGCGCATGAACAATATGGCGTCACGCCGGACATCATGACGGTTGCCAAGGGCATCGGCGGTGGCTTCCCTCTCGGCGCCTGCCTCGCCACCGAAGAGGCGGCCAAGGGCATGGTGATCGGCACGCACGGATCGACCTATGGCGGCAACCCGCTGGCAATGGCGGCAGGCGAAGCGGTGCTCGACATCGTCGGTGAGCCGGAATTCCTGGAGAATGTGCAGCGCATGGGCGACCGGCTGCGCCAGGCCCTGGAGCAGTTGCTGCCGAACCACGACCATCTGTTCGACAGCGTCCGTGGTGTCGGCCTGATGCTGGGCATCAAGCTGAAGAGCGACAGTCGCGCTTTCGTGGCGCATCTGCGCGACCATCATGGGTTGCTGACGGTGGCGGGGGGCGACAATGTCGTGCGCATCCTGCCGCCGCTCAACATCGATGAGAGCCATGTTGCGGAGTGCATCGAGAAGTTGTCGGCCGGCGCCCGCAGCTATCAGGTGCCGGAGGCGGCGTGAGATCGCCCGCTTCCGTTCGTCCCGAGCGAAGTCGAGGGAAGCCGCCGAGCGAAGCCGAGACTTTTCGCTTCGCGCGAAAATGCGTCTCGACTTCGCTCGACGTGAACGGAGTTTAATAGCTTGACCCGTCATTTCATCGATCTTGCCGATGCGGGGCCTGAGGGGCTGCAGGAGATGCTCGCCGATGCGCGCAGCCGCAAGGTGACGCGGGCGGGCTGGCCCAAGGGCAAGCCTGATGTCGACAAGCCGCTCGACGGCTGCGTTCTGGCGATGATTTTCGAGAAGAATTCGACCCGCACACGCGTGTCGTTCGACATGGCGATGCGTCAGTTGGGCGGCACGACGATCGTGATGGATGCCGGATCGATGCAGCTCGGCCGCGGCGAGAGCATCGCCGACACGGCACGTGTCCTGTCGCGTTACGTCGATGCGATCATGATCCGCACCGACGATCATGCCAAGGTCGAGGCGCTGGCGAACTATGCCACCGTGCCGGTCATCAATGGCCTGACCGACCAGAGCCATCCCTGCCAGATCATGGCGGACATGCTGACCGTGATGGAACGGCGCGGCAGTCTGGAAGGCTCGCGCTGGGCGTGGCTGGGCGATGGCAACAATGTGCTGCACTCGATCATCGAGGCGGGCAGCCTGTTGGGCTTTGATGTGACCGCGGCCTGCCCGGAAGGCTATGACCCGGATCCGGCGGTGGTGGCGACAGCCAAGGAACGTGCGGGCAATCATCCGTTCGTGCTGACGCGGGACGCGGAGATTGCGGTCGCGGGCGCCGACGTGGTGGTGACCGACACCTGGGTGTCGATGGGCCAGGACCATGCCGAAGCCAAAATGGCGGCGATGGCGCCGTTCCAGGTGACGGAAGGGCTGATGGCGCAGGCACGTAGCGACGGCCTGTTCCTGCACTGCCTGCCGGCGCATCGCGGCGAGGAAGTGGTGGACGCGGTCATCGACGGGCCACGATCGGCGATCTGGGATGAGGCGGAGAACCGCCTGCACGCCCAGAAGGCGGTCTTGCTGTGGTGTTTCGGCAAGATCTAGCCCGCCGGGGCGGCGGTTGGCCAAATCCAAACCGCTTCCTACATGGGCGGCATGACCTCCCCAAATCTCGACACATCGCTCGCTTTCACCATTCCGCAGCGCCATGCCCGTGGGCGGCTGGTGCGGTTGGGACCGGCGCTGAATGAAATCCTGTCCGCGCACGGCTATCCGCCGGCGATCGAGCGCGTGCTGGCCGAAGCGATCGTGCTGGCAGCGTTGCTGGGCGCCACGCTGAAGGATGTCGAGGGTCAGCTGACGCTGCAGGCGCAGACGGAGAATGGCGTGATCGACCTGCTCGTAGCCGACTATCGCGGTGGCGAGATGCGCGGTTATCTGCGCCATGATCCGGAACGGCTGGGCGAGCTGCCGGAGGATCCGTCGCTGTTCGCCTTGTTCGGCAAGGGCTATCTGGCCATCACCTTCGACCAGGCGGTGTCGGGCGAGCGGTATCAGGGCATCGTGCCGCTGGAAGGCGGCAGCCTGGCCGAGGCAGCGGAATCCTATTTCGCCCAATCCGAGCAGATCCCCAGCCTGGTGCGGATCGGGATCGGCCGGTCGGCGGACGGGCAGGTGGTTGGCGGCGGCTTGATGCTCCAGCATCTGCCCGAGGGCGAAGAGGGGCGCGATCGCATCCACACCCGGCTCGACCATCCGGAATGGGGCCATGTCGCAGCCTTGGGCGGCAGCGTGCGCGACGAAGAACTGGCCGACAGCGATCTGCCGCTGGAAAGCCTGCTGTGGCGCCTGTTCAACGAGGACGAAGTGCGTGTGACAGCAGGTCTTGCACCGCGGCGCGGCTGTCGCTGTGACCCGGATCATGTCGCGCGCGTCATCGCCCGCTTCCCGGAAGACGAACGGGCGGAAATGGCGGGGCCGGACGGGCTGATCGAAGTCAATTGCGAGTTTTGCGCCCGCGCCTTCAAGATCGAGCCGGTTCCAGCCTAACGGAGCGGATCCCCTCCATCAGCGGGCCATCGGCGAAGGTGAGCATGGTTGGCAACCGTAAGGCTGTTTAGCGGCTCATCCTCCAGCGCAACACAGCGTCTTCGCGGATCGTTAAGGCGGGGTTTAGTTTAGCCGTGATAGCGCTTTTCTTGTGCCATCCGGGCACTGTCCTCCCTAGACAGCCCTAACCGGCATACTGGGCCGCCCGTGAGGCGGCCCTTTCTTTTACACGACGACATTCCATCCTATATCCCGCCCATGCAAAAGAATGACGCAGAAAACGGCGCGGTCGTGCTCGTGTCCGGCGGCCTCGATTCGATGGTCGTGGCGGCGCTGGCAGTGGAGGCTGGACACCGGCTGATCGCCCTGACGATCGATTATAACCAACGCCACCGGATCGAGCTGGAGGCGGCAGCCCGGATCGCGCGGCATCTGGGTGCGGAGCGGCACATCGTGCTGCCGCTGGACCTGACCCGCTTTGGCGGATCATCCTTGACGGACGCTGCCCTGGCGGTACCCAAGGACGGCGTCCAGCCCGGCATCCCGAGCACCTATGTGCCGGCGCGCAACACAATCTTCCTGAGCCTCGCCTTGGGGCTGGCGGAAGCGACCGGTGCGCGCGCCATCCATATCGGCGTCAATGCGCTGGATTATTCGGGCTATCCGGATTGCCGGCCGGAATTCGTCGAGGCGTTCGAAACGCTGGCGAACCTGGCGACGAAGGCGGGCGTGGAGGGCGACCGCTTCGTCGTGCGTACACCGCTGCTGCACATGACGAAGGCCGATATCGCGGCGGAAGCGGCGCGGCTGGGCATCGATGCCGGCATGAGCTGGTCCTGCTACGATCCGCAGCCGGGCGATCTCCATTGCGGCCAGTGCGACAGCTGCCGTTTGCGCAGCAAGGGCTTTGCCGAAGCCGGCCTGCCCGATCCGACCCGCTACGTCGCAGCCCCCTGATGGGCAGCTATGCCATCAAGGAGATGTTCCTGACACTGCAGGGCGAGGGGCTGCAGGCGGGCATGCGCGCGGTGTTCCTGCGCTTTGCCGGCTGTAATCTCTGGTCGGGGCGCGAACAGGATCGGGCGCGGGCCGACTGTAGTTTTTGCGATACCGACTTTGTCGGTACCGATGGGGATGGCGGGGGACGGTTTGCCGATGCCGCCAGCGTGGCGGAGCGTGCCTGGGCTTTGTGGTCTGCCGGCCTGGACGGGGAAGGCGGCCAGCCGCTGATCGTGATCACCGGTGGCGAGCCGATGTTGCAGCTGGATGCGGCGCTCGTGGCGGCGTTGAAGGCGCAGGGCTTCCGCGTTGCCATCGAGACGAACGGAACGCTGCCGGTCGTCGATGGACTGGACTGGATCTGCGTGAGCCCGAAGGCGGGAACGAAGATCGTCCAGCGTTCGGGCGACGAGCTGAAACTGGTATGGCCACAGCCGGGCGTGGATGTGGGCTTGCTGGAAAGCTGGGATTTCCGCCATCTGCTCGTTCAGCCGATGGATGGCGTGCATGCGTTGGAGACGCGGGCGGCGGCGATCGACTTCGTCCTGCGCAACCCGCGCTGGCGGCTGTCGATCCAGACGCATAAGGTAGCGGGACTGCGCTAGCGCCGCGAGCGGCCTCGTACGAGCGGCCGCCCCCAGACGATCATATCGCCTGAAGGCGCGGCCATTATCAATTCTTGCAGCGGATTTCCTTGCCCCGCTTGTTGTAGCAGCGCGGATCGGCGATCGGCGCGAGCGCGAGGCTTGCATTCTGCGTCGCGAGACCGCGGTCTCCGGCGGGAATCAAACTGTTGCGCAATTCGCGCATGCGGCTGACGGCGACGTCGGCCAGGTGTCCGCGTGTCTCATCGAGCGTCTGCTCGCCGATCGAGGCGGCGGTTTCACAGAAGATCAACTGCGCCTGCAGCGTGGAGAAGCTGTTGTAGGTGCGGGTGGTATATTGATCGAGCGCGGTCTGCCACGATTTGCCGCCGGTGCGCTTGAAATAAGCGGTGAGCGTCGCGTAGGTCGCCTGCAGCTCCGCAGAATGCTGGCGCAGCATATTGTTGTAATTTTCCACCGTGCGCAGCGTGGGCGCAAACTGGCATTGTAGAGCGGCGACGTTCAGCCCGGCGCGTAGCGTCCAGACCAGATTCGCTTCCAGCTCTTTGGGCTGCGCCCCCGGCATCGGCAAGGTGATGCCGGTTTCGCCTCCAACGGCGGGCGTGCCGCCCAAAGCGGGACGCGACCAGAACAGATAGGCCTGCGCTGGTGCGGTGAAGCCGACCGCAGCGGCGCCGAGCGCGACCAAGCCCAAACAACGATAGAAACGAGCCGTCATGCACATCCTCTCCAATTCCACCGGACCTTTAGCGGCTTTGGCGGCGGGGAAAAGCATTTACGGCCTGCACCCTAAACTGTCGGGCGCATCGCGTGCAATCGGAGAGGCTTTGCCCTTAGTGGCGATGCTCCCGACGCAGCGCATAGCGGCCCTGCGTGAACGGCTCGAACAGATTGGGGATGGCGGGATGGTCGATCGGCTCTTCCGTCTCGTCATGCTCCAGGTTCTGCTGGCTGACATAGGCGATGTAGCTGCTCTCCGCATTTTCGGCGAGAAGATGGTAGAAAGGCTGGTCGCGCTTCGGACGCACGTCTTCTGGAATGGCGGCATACCATTCCTCACTGTTGGCGAAGACAGGGTCGACATCGAAAATGACGCCGCGGAAAGCGAACAGGCGGTGACGCACGACGTCGCCAATCGTGAAGCGTGCTTCCGATACAGGCGGCATCGTGTCGAGACCGATCGGCGGAGTGATCGTACTGCGGGGAGGAATCATGACTTTAATTTAATGTCGCATCGTTCCTGTGCAAGCCACGCTTGGCAAGCGCCTCTTGGTGCGTTAGGGGCACCGCTCTTTCGGCCGGACCCCGCTACGGAGAGGTGCCAGAGTGGTCGATTGGGACGGTCTCGAAAACCGTTGTGCCGCAAGGTACCGTGGGTTCGAATCCCACCCTCTCCGCCAGCGGTTTGACGCTGATACAAGCCTTGTTAGATCAAGAGCATAGTGGATCCGCAATCGCGAGGCCGTACCTTATTGCGTACCCGAAGCGATCACCCGAAATAGCGAACATGCTGACGACGCCACGACGCTGGATCGCGGCCATCTTGTCAGCTTCGCACGCGTGGCGCGTGAGCCCACCACTTAGGCAAGGTTGAACGAGGGCGTATATGCTCTCTGTCGGAGGGCTGCCCTTCGTTCGCTCCACCGACAAGATAAGCGGCACGTCCTGTCCTCCCCCTCTCGGGCCGGAGCAGGCGAATGTCGGTGCTCGTCGAAAAGCTCCCGGACCGACGTGCCGACGCCGCGCCCCCAATGACATGACAATTGACACGCAAATGTAATATGGTCATTCTCACGCAATAATGAACTTAATTAGCCGGGGGTTTATGGCTGATCGTTACGCGTTGCAGGGGCGTTTCCGCTCGGTCATTGCCGCGGCGTTATTCTTTGCCGGGACGAGCCTGCCGGCGTCGGCACAGCTGCCCCTCTCTGCGATCGCGATGAGCGACAGCGAACAGATGCATCCCGAGCTGCCGCAGATCCTGCCGATGCGCGAGCGCGCCAAGCTGGAGAATCGGATCCTGGCCGACCGCCTCGACACAGTCGTGCCGAAGCTGATGCGGAAGCAGAAGATCAGCATGTGGCTGCTGATGGCGCGCGAATATTTCGAAGAGCCGGTCGTCAACACAATGCTCAATGCCGAGAGCCTCCATGCCCGGCGTCGCACGATCCTGATCTTCTTCGATCCCGGCAACGGCCAGCCGGTCGAGCGGATCACCGTCAGCCGCTACGGCCTTGGCGGGCTGTTCAAGCCGGCATGGGATCCGGACAAGCAGCCGGATCAGTGGAAGGCGGTCGCAGACATCATCGCCGCGCGCGACCCGGCGACGATCGCGATCAACACGTCTTCCCTGTCCGCCTTCGCCGACGGCATGACGCTCAGCCAGTATAAGGACATGACCGCCGCGCTCCCTGCGCGCTACCAATCGCGGATCGTGTCGGGCGAGGGACTCGCGATCGGCTGGCTCGAAACGCGCACACCGATGGAGATGGCGATCTATCCGGGCATCGTCCGCATGGCGCATGCGGTCATCGCCGACGCTTTTTCGCGCAAGGTGATCACGCCGGGCAAGACCACCACCGACGACGTCGTATGGTGGTATCGCCAGCGTCTGACCGATCTTGGGCTGGTGCCATGGTTCCAGCCTTCGGTTGCGGTGCTGCGCCAAGGGCAAAAGGAGATGCTGGAGGGCGATACCGTCATCCAGCCCGGCGACATGCTCTGGACCGACTTTGGCATCACCTATTTACGGCTCAACACCGATACCCAGCATCTGGCCTATGTGCTGAAGCCAGGCGAGACGCAGGCTCCGGCCGGGCTGCGTGCGGGCTTGAAGGCCGCCAACGCCGTCCAGGACGCGCTGCTGTCGTCGTTCAAGGTCGGCGCGACGGGCAATGAGGTGCTGGCCGCGGCGCGCGCCAAGGCGGTCGCAGCGGGACTTAAGCCGTCCATCTATTCCCACCCGCTCGGCTATCACGGCCACGCCGCGGGTACGGCGATCGGCTTCTGGGACAATCAGAAGGGCGACGAACGCGGCCTCTATCCGGTGCATCCCAACACGACCTGGTCGATCGAGCTGGCCGCCTCTGCGCCGGTTCCCGAATGGGGCGGGCAGGAGGTGCAGTTCCGGGCGGAGGAGAATGCCTATTACGACGGGAGCAGGGTGCGCTTCCTGGATGGGCGGCAGACGGCGATCACGCTGATCCCAAGCGGGAACTGACAGAACGGCGGCAGCGATAAGGGGGCTGGCAATGGCGATACGCAAGACTTGGGGGTTCGCGGCGGTGGCCGCACTGGCACTAGCGGGGCCTTCTTTCGCCGAGACATTCAAGGTCACGGTTCCGGCAACCGCCAAGGCCGGTCCATTTGACGGGCGCGTGATGGTGATACTCACGCCCGACGGAAAGACCGAACCGCGCTTCCAGACGCGGCCCGATTATTTCGGGGCGCAGATGTTCGGAGTGACGATCGACGGCCTGAAGCCCGGCGCCAGCACCACGATCGGCAGCGATGTGCTCGGTTTCCCTGCCGAGACCATGAGCAAGGTGCCGGCCGGACGTTATTACGCGCAGGCGGTGCTCCACCGTTACGACACCTATCATCTCGCCAACGGCAAAACGGTCAAGCTGCCCGCCCCGCGCGGCGCGGGCCAGAATTGGCGCAAGGAGCCCGGCAACCTTGTCAGCACGCCGCGGATGATCGATTTCGATCCTGCTCGGCCGGGCGAGGTGGAACTCACGCTCGACCAAGTGAATCCGCCGATTGCGGAGCCCAAGGATAGCGAGTTCATCCGCCACTTCACTTTCCGCAGTCCGCAGCTGTCAAAGTTCTGGGGCCGCGACGTTTTCCTGCGCGGGCACGTGCTGGTGCCCAAGGATTTCGACAAGCATCCCGAGGCGCATTATCCGCTGATGGTCTTCCATGGGCATTTTCCGGAGGATTTTGGCGGTTTCCGGACGACGCCGCCTGATCCGAACTTGAAATGCGAGCCGAGCGAGCGGTTCAATCTCCCTTGCTACAACCGCACCGAGCAGGAAGAGGCCTACAACTTCTATCGCCAATGGGTGTCCGACAAGTTTCCGCGCTACCTGGTGGTCGAGATCGACCATTCGAATCCCTATTACGACGATTCCTATGCGGTGAATTCGGCCAATATCGGCCCCTATGGCGATGCCATCACTTACGAATTCATTGCTGCGCTGGAAAAGAAGTTCCGCGGGATCGGGCAGGGGTGGGCGCGCTTCCTGTACGGCGGGTCGACCGGCGGCTGGGAGGCGCTGGGTGTCCAGGTCAAATATCCGACCGAATATAATGGCGCGTTCGCGGCGTGCCCTGATCCGATCGACTTCCGGCAGATGATGTTGACCAACATCTACACCGACAAGAATGCCTATTATCTGGAAGGGCCGTTCGCCCGCGTCGCGCGCGCCGGCAAGCGCGATTATCTCGACAATTCGCCCTACACGATGGAGATGGAAAATCGCTGGGAGCTGGTGATGGGCGACAAGACCCGTTCCGGCGGGCAGTGGGACATCTGGGAAGCGGTATTCTCGCCTAACGGGGCGGACGGTTATCCTCAGCGGATTTGGGACAAGCGCACCGGCGTAATCAATTCCAAGGTCGCCGAATATTGGCGCGACAATTACGATCTCCGGTACATCATGGAGCGGGACTGGAAAACACTGGGGCCAAAGCTCCAGGGGAAGATCCATCTCTATGTCGGCGACATGGACAATTTCTACCTTAACAACGCAGTATATTTGACCGAAGCGTTTTTGAAGAAAGCAGACCCGACCTATCAGGGCGAGGTGGACTATGGCGACCGGGCCGAACATTGCTGGAATGGCGACCATGCCAATCCCAATGCCATCGCACGACTTCGCTACAACACCTTTTACCTGCCGAAGATCCTCAAGCGGATCGAGGCATCGGCACCTGCCGGGGCTGATCTGACAAGCTGGCGCTACTGACGGCCGCAAAGGCCGCACGAACGAAACATGGAGAGGACGGGAGAATGCGGGCGTCGGCTGGGCGTCCGTGAACGGAACGTCGCGTCCCGCAATGGCGCGCAACAACGGGGAAGGGGTTTCTCATGATACGCAGGGTTCACCGGACAACGCTGCTCGCGGGCACGGCCTTTATGGGGCTTGTCACCGCGCAGATCGCGCACGCACAGGATTCAACTCCGGCATCTCCGCCGGCAAATGCCGTACAGTCGGAAGTGGCCGCGGCCGAGACGGAGGGCGGCGAAGTCGTCGTCACCGGATCGCGCATCCGTTCTGCCAATATGGAGAGCGTCAGTCCGGTCGTGCAGATCGGCGGGGCGGAGTTTACGAACCGCGGCGTGACGCGCGCGGAGGATCTGGTCAACCAGCTGCCGCAGGTCTTCGCCGCGCAGGGCTCGGCCAATTCCAACGAAGCCACCGGCACCGCGCAGGTCGATCTTCGCGGCCTCAGCCCGGCGCGCACCTTGGTGCTCGTGAACGGCAAGCGCTTGCCCTACGGCTCGCCCAAGTCGACGCCGTCCGACATCAACCAAGTCCCCACTGCGCTGATCCGCAACGTCGAAGTGCTCACCGGCGGTGCGTCGGCCGTGTACGGTTCGGATGCGATCGCGGGCGTGGTCAACTTCAACCTGATCGACAACTTCCAGGGGCTCAAGATCAGCGCGAACATCGGCGGCTATCAGCATACCAATGATTCCGGCGGGCTACGGGACCTGCTCGACCAAAACGACGCGCTCGTTCCTGGAGCCTATCCGAAGCCCGACAAGAATGTTTGGAACGGCTTCACGCAGGAATATTCGGCGGTAGTCGGCAGCAACATGGCCGACGGTCGCGGCAACGTCACCGCATATGGATCATATCGCAAGATCAAGCCGATCCTGCAGGCCGATTACGACTATAGCGCCTGCGCGCTCGGCACCACCGGGACCAATGGCGATCAATTTTCGTGCAGCGGCTCGGGCTACAACTTCCCCGCCAACTTTGCCAACACGGGCGGGCTGGTCAACGTCCCCACCCAGTTCCGCGCCGACAACGGCCAGTTCGTGTCGGGGCGCCGCACCTATAACTTCGCTCCGGCCAACTATTACCAGCGGCCCGACGAACGCTACACGCTGGGCGCGATCGGCCATTACGAGATCAGCGAGCACGCCGTCCCGTATTTCGAAGTCAGCTACATGGACGACAAATCGACGGCGCAGATCGCCCCCGGTGTCATCACCGGCGGCATTTATGGCAGCGCAGGCGGGCTGAACTGCGACAACGCCTTCCTCAGCGCACAGCAGGCGCAATTCGTGTGTGGTGCGGCAGGTCTCTCGACGGTCGGTAATTACGATGCCAACGGCAATTATCTAGGCAGCGCAGTTGCCAACGGGATCGTGGTCAATCGCCGAAACGTCGAAGGCGGTAATCGTCAGGACAGTATCCACCACAGCACGTTCCGCATCGTCGGCGGCGTGCGCGGCAAGATCGACGAGGCGTTCAGCTACGACGTCTATGGATCCTATTCGAAGGTCAGCTACAACAGCCGCTTCGTCGGCAATGCGAACAACACCCGCTTTGCCAATGCGCTTAATGCGGTTGTGGACCGGCGCACCGGATCGTCCACCAACGGCCAGATCGTGTGCGCAATCAACGCCGATGCGATCAGCACCAACGATGACTCCCGTTGCGCACCGCTCGACCTGATCAGCGGCAATGCAGCAAGCGCTGCATCGATCGCCTATATCGGGCAGGAGCAGCAGATCACGGGTGAGACGGCGCTGACCAACATCGTCGCGTCGGTCAGTGGCGACCTCGGCAAATATGGCGCGGTGCTGCCGTGGGCGACCAACGGCATCGGCATTGCCTTCGGCGTCGAATATCGCAAGAACACACTCGATCTGAATCCGGACGAAGCCTACCAGACGTCGACCGAGCCGGAATATCCGGTGCACGGTTCTACTACCGCCAAGGAGCTGTTCGCCGAATTGAACGTGCCGCTGGTGGAGGACCGTCCGTTCTTTAAGCTGCTGTCGTTCGAAGGCGCGTATCGCTATTCGGATTACGATACCGGGTTCAAGACCGACACCTATAAGCTCGGCCTGAACTGGTCACCGATCAGCGCGCTGCGCCTGCGCGGCAGCTATCAGCGCGCCGTCCGCGCGCCGAACGTGGTCGAACTATTCTCCTCGCAGTCCAATTTCGAGGTCGAGCTGACCGAACTTTCCAACGGCAGCTATGATCCCTGCTCGGGCGAGACGCCGCTGGCGACGGCCGCGCAGTGCGCCAATACCGGGGTGACGGCTGCGCAATATGGCAAGGTGATCGACAACCCGGCCGGCCAATTCAACGCGCTGATCGGTGGCAATCCCAATCTGGTGCCTGAAAAGGCGGATACCTGGTCTTTCGGTGGCGTGTTCCAGCCGAGCTTCATCCCGCGGCTGACCCTGTCGGTCGATTACTTCAACATCAAGGTTAAGAACCTGATCGGCAGCGTGAACCCGAACCTCGCGCTCAAGAACTGCCTCTACAATGCGGATCCGCTGTCCTGCTCGACCATCCATCGCGGTCCGGGCGGCTCGCTGTTCCTGACCTCTGACAGCTATTTCGAGCGCTTCAACCTCAATACCGGCTCGCTCCAGACCAGCGGTATCGACGTCTCGCTCGATTATCGTCAGCCGCTCGAGCAGCTCGGTACGCTGTCGTTCAACCTCGTCGGCACCTATCTGGACAGCTACAAGACCAAGCCGTTGCCGACGTCGCCAGCGGCCGACATCTACGAATGTTCTGGCCTCTACGGCGGGTTGTGCGGCCGTCCGCGTCCGGAATGGCGTCACAAGTTGCTCACCACCTGGTCGACGCCGATCAAGCTGGATGTCGGAGTGACCTGGCGATACGTGTCGTCGGTCAAGATCTCGCAGACCAGCAGCCAGGAAGCGCTGTCGGGCAGCTATGCGACGCTCAACCGCAAGCTGAACAGCCGCAGCTATTTCGATCTGTCGCTGGGCTATGACTTGCTCGACAATGCGCGGCTCACCGTCGGCGTGAACAACGTCCTCGACAAGAAGCCACCGCTCACAACCACGGCGGCGATCGAGGACGGCGGCAACGGCAATACCTACCCGCAATTCTACGATGCGACGGGCCGGTATTTGTTCGCGAGCGTGTCGTTTAAATTCTGATCGATCGTATGGCCGGTTCCGCTTAGCGGGGCCGGCCGTACACCTATCAAGGGAGTAAAACCGTTGGTCGCGTCACGGATCCAAATGCTGCTGGCGACGGCCTGCGCGCTGCTCGCACCCTCCATGCAGGCGCAGGCGGCCACGCCCGCGGTGGCATGGCACGCAACCGACGCCGACCGGGCCGACGCGCGCGCACTGCTCGAGCAGATCGTCGCGATCCCGACCGCCAAAGGGCGTGCCGGCGTTCCCCGGCTGGTGGACGTACTGGCAGCGCGACTGAAGGCGGCCGGCTTCGCTGACCAGGACATCGTTCGCGTCCCGATCACGATCGACGGCGAGCAGACAATGGGATTGATCGTCCGCTATGCCGGCCGCTCGCCGGCGCGCAGGCCCGTCGCGCTGCTGGCACACATGGACGTGGTGGATGCGATCGCGGCAAATTGGGCGACCGATCCCTATCGGCCAGTCGAAAAGGATGGCTATCTCTATGGCCGCGGCACGCAGGACAATAAATTCGGTGTGGCTGTGCTGGTGGCGACCTTTGCCCGGCTCAAGAAATCAGGCTGGACACCGGATCGCGACCTGCTGCTCGCCTTTTCGGGGGACGAGGAAACCGGGATGCTTTCGACCCGTCGGGTGATCGCCAATCCGCTGGTCGCTCGCGCCGAATATGCGCTGAACGCGGATGCCGGCGGTGGATCCGTGAGCGCGCAGGGCGTGCCGATCGACTTCGGGATGCAGGCCGCTGAAAAGACCAACGCGACGTTTGAGATTACTGCGCTCAACAAAGGCGGTCACAGTTCGGTGCCGCGCGACGACAATGCGATTTATGATCTGGCAGACGCGCTGGCGCGGCTTCGCGCATTACGCTTCCCGGTTCAGTTCAATCCGATCACACGCGCGATGACCGTGAAGGCGGCGGGTGAGGCGGACGGTAGACTTGCGGCGGCGTTGCGCACGCTACTGACCAATCCGACCGACGCGTCGGCGATCGCGGTCGCGCGACAATATCCCTCAACCAGCACCATCCTGTGGACGACCTGCGTCGCAACCATGCTGCGCGCGGGCAATGCGCCGAACGCCTTGCCGCAGAATGCGGTGGCGACGGTCAACTGCCGGATCCTGCCCGGAACCCCGGTAGCGGACGTTCAGGCCGCGATCGAGCGCACCGTTGCCAATCCGACGCTGCGCGTCGCGCTGGTCGGCGAAGCGGTCGAAAGCCCGGTGTCTCCGGTCCGACCCGACCTGGTCGCGATGCTGCAGCATGCGCTCGAAATAAGTTGGCCTGGCGCGACATTGTCGCCCAACATGTCGTCGGGCGGGACCGAGGGACGCGAATACCGTCGCGCCGGTATCCCGACCTATGGGGCAGGCAGTCTGGGGATGGTGATGCCGCAGGATGCACGCGCGCATGGCACGGACGAGCGCATCCCGCTCGCCTCCTTCTATAAAGAACTCGACTATTGGGACGCGCTGATCCGCCAGATTGGCGGCAAGGCACGATGATTATACACCGCGCGCCCACCGGGGGCACAACGCGCGGTTTCGGGGGAATAGTCGGCAAGCCGGCGGCAGCTAACTGGCCCGTGCCAATAAGCGTTCGGCACGCACGTCCGTCACTCGATCGGCGATTTGCTGAGATTCTCTCCGATCTGCTGCAGCGTGCGGACCAGAGTCTTCAATTCAGTTTCGCTGATACCCTGCGTCGCGCGGACGAACTGGCGATTGACGATCGGGGTCAGTTCCTGAAGTTTAGCCTTGCCCGCCGCGCTGAGGCTGACTTCGGTGATCCGCGCGTCCTCGCCGGCCTGCGCCGTGACCAATCCCTGCGCCAGCATCCGGTCCACGATGCGGCTTACAGTCGGTCGCTTGATCAGCGCGACGGTGGCGATCGTACCGATGCTGGCCGGTTCATGCTCGCGCAATACGGTCAGGATCCGATACACCGGTTTCGACATGCCGCGCCGGACCAGGACCTGATCCATATCCTCATGATATTTATGATCGGCATGCGCCATGAGATAAAAAGGCGAGCCGGCCAAGGTAAAGCCGGGATCGCCGGGATCGTAAATATTCTTCTTGGGCATGTGCTGAACGTTTCCCACGGAGATCGACCTGCATCGATACGATTGCGTGCAAGTCTCCCATTAAGCGGCGCCGCGCGTCCAGCGCTAACGTCGGGTTGCATTTGGCGGAGGGGCGCGCCGATCGGGCTCAGCGGCGGTGCCCCTCACAGCCGCGCCTATAGCGGATGGCAAATTGTTAACATGTGGAAACTCACGTGAAATTGAACTCTATCATGCCATCTAGACCAATGTTTCGGGCCAAGTCGAGCCGCCTCTTCGCGGCGCTAGGGCGCCGCGTGCGAGGGGGGGCGGTCGCTATCGGGCTGCTCTCCACAGCCGCGATCGCCGCACCGGTGCCTCCGCCGCTCACGATCGACAGCCTCTATAGCGAACGCAGCATCATTGGCACCTCGCCTGAAAGCGTCGCTTGGGACCGCGACGGATCGCGCCTGCTGTTTCTGTGGAACGAGGACGCACGGAGTGCGCGCGATATTTGGAGCTACGACCGCAAAACGCGCGTCCGACAGCGGCTGACCACCTTCGCAGACGGGTCCGAGACCGGGATTGACGCAGCGGTCTGGTTGTCGGGCGGGCGGATCGCGTTCGTACGCGGCGGCGTCCTCCACCTGCGTGACGCCGCGGGCGGGCTCCGCCCGCTCGACGATCAGGCCAAGGGCATATCCACCCTGGTTGCATCGCCCGACGGGACGCAGCTGGCCTATGCCGCGGGGGGCGGGCTGTGGCTGCGCGGTGTCGATCAGCCGGGCCCAAGCCGCCTTGTCGTTCCGCCGCAGGACAAGCGCTCGATCGAGAGCGTGCAATGGTCGCATGACGGTGCAAGGCTGGCGTTCGTCGTTTCCGATACACGCGCCATGCGCCGCATCGAGATTGCCTATGATGCCGACGGTCGCGCACATCGCGATGTCGTTGCGCGCGCCTTTCCGGGTGATCCCGGCAATATTGCCTTTGCCATTGGCGTCATCGATGCGCGCGTCGGCGCAGCGCCGCGCTGGCTCGATCGCCCCGATCCCGGCGATCCGATCTGGAACTACCAGTTATCACCTGATGGCTCATCGCTACTGGTCAATGCCAGCGACCTGACGATCAAGCATCATTTCGTCGACGTGTATCGTCTCCGCGACGGGCGCCGGACGCGTGTCTACGCCTTTGACGATCGCGATCAGATCCGTCCCGACTGGCAGGCGGCGTGGGCACCCGATGGCAAGGCGATCTTCCTTCTCACCAATCGCGATGGTTTCAATCACCTTTATCGCGTCGACGGGGCAGGAACGCGGCGCCAGATTACGCGCGGCCGATGGGAGATCGACGCGTTTGAAGTCGATGGCGCGCATCGCCGGCTCTATTTTCGCTCGAACCAGGCCGGCTATGCGGAGCGGAGATGGTATCGGATTGGCTTTGGCGGCGGCGCGATTATGCCGGTGACGGCCACGCCAGGCACGCATGATGCGGTCTTCGCGCCAAATTTCTCGGCGCTTGCCGATCGGGCAAGCGATGACCGCACGCCGCCCGAACTCTATATCACGCCGCTCAACGGCACACTGGCGGCAACACGTGTCACCCACTCGCCGCTGCCGGCGTTCGCGGCGCAGGCGTGGGCCGATGTGCGCTACGTTGAGTACCGTTCCCATGTCGATGGTGCCGCGCTGACCGCGCGCGTGATGCTGCCGACGGACTTCGATCCAAAGCGCCGCTATCCGTTAATCGTCGGCTCGGTCTATTCCGACGCCGTGCGCGACCAATGGGGCGGGCGCGTCGCGCATCCGACCTGGGGACTGGATCAATATCTCGTCGCGCACGGCTATATCGTGATCAATCCTGGGATTCGCGGCAGCTTCGGCCGCGGCAAGGCGTGGAACGCGCCGATGCAGTTCAGCTACGGCACGCTCGATATCGACGACATCCAGGACGGGGCGCAGCATCTGGTCGACCTGGGCTATGCCGATCCCAAGCGGATCGGACTTTGGGGCTCGAGCTATGGCGGGCTGATGACTCTGATGTCCCTGTTCAAGAAGCCCGGCTTCTACGCGGCCGGGGTGGCGGGCGCCCCGGCCAGCAATGTTGCACATGCCTATCCCGAACAGGAGTGGATCATGGGCATCCCATCGGGCCGCGATTTTCCAGCGCGCTATGAGCGCCAGTCCGCCTTGTACCAGTCCGCCGGTCTGTCCGACCCGCTGATGATCATCCATGGCACGCGCGACGAGGTGGTGCTCTATTCGGATACGATCGCGTTGGCGCAGCGGCTGATCGCACAGGGCAAGTTGTTCGAACTGGTCACGCTGCCGGGATCGGGCCATGCGTGGGACATGGAAGGCCTCCCGCAGACCCGTTTCGCCTTTCGCAAGCTGGTCGATTTCTTCGATCGGCACCTCCAGCCCGATGTCGCGGAAGCCAAATGATCCACCGTGGCAGATCGGTTTGACAAGCCGATAATCGATCAATATCACGTGAATATGAACGTTTATAAGCGAGGTTGCGGCTTTGACGGATGATGCCAAGGGGCCGGCCGAATTGTGCGACCCGGCGCAGCGTACGGTGCTGTTCAGCGAAGCACAGTCGGGCCTTCATGCGCGCGCGACCTTGCTCGACACGCTTGCGCCGGCCAGTGCCGGGCTACTGTGGGATCTGGCAGGCACAGGCCTGTCCTTCTCGGCAATCCATGCCATGTGGACGGGGCCTGAAATATCGCTGCCGATCGACGGCGCGAAGGCGCTACCGGGTCAGGATCTTCGCGCCATTTCGGTCGAGAATGCCACCAGCTACCCGCAGGCCGGCGACATCGCGCTGGTCTGCGCGCCCCGCGGCACCTGGCGTGACGGACCATCGTTCGACCTGGTCGATGTCGGGCTATTTTATGCTGCTGGCGGGCGGCTGCTGATGCCGATGGGTTGGATTATGGCGAACATCTGCGCCCGGATCGTGGACGAAGATCTTGCCGCCGCGGCGGCGGCATGCCGCACGATCCGCATCAATGGCGGCTGCGCGATCACGATCACGCGCGGCGCGTGATGTTGGCGCAAGGCAGCGGGCGCGCGATCGAACACCCGATCTGGCAGAGCCGGTCCGCACCCGTGACGCCGCGCCCGAGCCTGGACAGCGCAATCACGGCTGAGGTTGCGATTGTCGGCGGCGGGGTGGCGGGCGTGTCGACCGCGCTTCACCTGGCGGAGCGGGGCGTTGACGTGGCGCTAATCGAAGCCGGCACGCTCGGCAGCGGGGCCGCCGGATCGAGCGCCGGGATTATTGCGCCGCAACTGGTGCGCGCGACGCCCGATGACGTCCGCCGCAAGCTGGGAGATGCGGCCGACGGCATGCTGCGGCTGGTAGCGGAGAGCGGCACCTATCTGTTCGATCTCGTTCGCCGTTATGGGATCACATGCGATGCGGCCGAAACCGGGTTCATCGCACCGCTCACCGGGCGTCAGGCCGACCGCGTTCTGAACGAGCGGGTGCGTGAGTGGGGCGGGTTGCGGCCCGACCTTCGGGTGAGCGATGCCGAAGAAACGCAACGTCTGACAGGATGCGGCGGCTATGGCGCGGCGATCGTTGATCCGACCGGCGGATCGGTCGATCCGCTCGCGCTGGTGCGCGGGCTCGCCGATCAGGCGGAGCGGATGGGCTCGCGTCTCTACGAAGACAGCCCGGCGACGCAGATCGTGCGCGATCGCGGGCTGTGGTCGGTCCTGACCGATGCGGGCGAGCTCCGCGCACGACGGGTCGTGCTCGCCGCGAACGGCGGCAATCCGCTGTTGCACCAACGGCTGGCCGGCACGATCCTGCCGCTTCCTGTGCTTGAAGTCGCGACCGAGCCCTTGCCTTCCGATCTGCTGCAGGCAATCCTGCCCGAGCGGCATGCGCTGACCGATCTGGAGCCCGATGTCTTCTCGATCCGCTACACGTCGGACTACCGCCTGATCACGGCCTTTCCGGCGAGCGGGCGCGACACGCCCGCCGACATCGAACGCCGGGTCAACCAGCGGCTGGCCGACACGCTCGTCGCGCACCGCCCGCTCGCTTTGGCGTATGTTTGGCTTGGCCACGCTTGGGTGAATGCCAGCCTGTTGCCGCGCATCGTTCAGCTGGACGATGGCCTTATCGCAGCCCAGGCGTGCAACGGCCGCGGGCTCGCAACCAACGTGCTGTTGGGACGCGAACTCGCGAAGGCGCTGGCGGGACGGCCCCAGGATGCGATGATCAAGGCCGAGCCGCCGCGCGCTGTATCGGGCTTCCTACTCGCGCGTCATCTGCCGCGGCTGCTGCTGTCTTCGGCGCTCTTTGCCAAGCGCATCAAACGTCGATTGGGGGTCGCGTGACCTACCGGCGGGCGGAGCGCGGCGCATGATGGACGCGGTCATGGCGGTCGCCGGTTCCTGGCTGCTGCCGGCCGCATTGTGGCTGATCATGTTCTCTATGGGCCTTAGCCTGACCGTTCGCGACTTCCGCCACATCGTTGTCAATTCGCGCGCCTTCCTGCTGGGGGTCGGCAGCATGATCCTGCTGGTGCCGATCGCCGGGGTGGCGCTGGCCGCGGCGTTCGCCCCGACGCCGGCCTTGATGATGGGGCTGGTGCTGCTGGCGACGTGTCCCGGCGGAATCCTTTCGAACCTGATGACCGATCTGGCGCGCGGCAATGTGGCGCTGTCGCTTTCGATGAGCCTGTTCGTCAGCCTGATCTATGTCTTCACCTTGCCTTATACAGCGTCGATCGCGCTTCATCTGATCTTCGCGCAGGAACAGGCGATCGCGATCCCGACAGGCGATGCTTTGGCGAAGATCATGATGGTGACGGTGATCCCGGTCGCGGTCGGGATGCTGGTCAACCGGCTCGCCGCGCGCATCGCGCAGCGGATCGAGCCGACGATTAAATCTGCTGCGACGATCGTGCTGGTGACGGTATTCGCCCTGATCGTCGCGCAGGAATGGGCGACCATCGCCTCCTCGTTCGGGGTGGTGCTCGCGATCGTCGTCGCGATGAACGTCGTCAATCTCGGTCTGGCCTTTCTGGTGTCCTGGGCCGGCGGCATCCGCCGCCCCGAGCGCGTCGCGATCGCCATGGAGCATATCGTTCGCCAGGAAGGCACCGCGATCTTTGTCGCGGTAAGCCTGCTTCACCGCAACGACATGTCGCTGCCGATGATCATCAACACCTTCATCGGGATGGCGATCGGCATCCCGGCCGTATCGTGGCTGCGCCGTCGCGCGGCCGCGCCGCACCTCCGCCCGGAGACCGCCGCATGACCCGCCCCGCACGTCGCATTACCGAAGGATCGAAGAAGTCGTTCGGAATGTACGAAAAGGCGCTGAGTCTGCAGGCCTCGGGCATCGACCTGATCCACCTGGAATTTGGGCGGCCGTGCCACGACACGCCGGCGGTTATCAAAGCCGCCGCTGCGGCAGCGCTCCATGCCGGCCATGTCCACTATTCGGATCTGCAGGGCGAGCCGGCGTTCCGCGCTGCGATCGCCGCAAAGTTGCGCGAGCATAACAGCATCCCCGCGACGGCGGAGGACGTGCTCGTCACCAACGGCCTGACTCACGGATCCTATGCGGCCATCATGGCGACGATCGACCCCGGCGACGAGGTGATCCTGCTGGAGCCTTACTATCCGCAACATGTCGGCAAGGTCGAGCTTGCCGGCGGCCGGATCGTGACGGCCCCGCTTGATGCCGCGGCAGGGTTCCGGATCAATCCAGCGCTGATCGAACCGCGGATCACGCCGCGCACGCGCGCGATCATTCTGGTCAATCCGTGCAATCCGACCGGGCGGGTCTATAGCCGTGCTGAGCTAGAGGAGCTGGCCGCGCTCGCCATCCGCCACGATCTGATCGTGATCGCGGACGAGGTGTACGAACATATCTTGTTCGACGGCGCGCACACCAGCATCGCGACCATCGACGGGATGGCGGACCGCACGATCTCGCTCTTCGCCTTTACCAAGGCTTATGCCATGGACGGGTGGCGGCTGGGCTATGCGCATGCACCGGAGCCGCTGCTGCGGGCGATGCTGAAGGTCACCGCAAACGACATCACGCATGTCAATCCGTTTGTCCAATATGGCGGGCTCGCAGCGCTCGAGCAGGGCGGCGCGACGATGCGCGCGATGGTCGCGGACGATAGGGCCAAGCGCGACGTGGTGGTGCGCGCGCTCAACCAGATGCCGGGGGTGCGCTGCGCCGCCCCAGAGGGCACGATCTACGCCTGGCCCGACATTGCTGGCACCGGCCACACCGGCGCCGCGCTTGCCGACCTGATCCTCGATCAGGCACATGTCGTGGTGGAGGCGGGGAGCTTCTATGGGCCGATGGGGAGCGATCATCTGCGCATCTGCTTCGGATCGGAGCCGCTGCCGCGGATCGAAGAAGCGATGGGCCGGATCGGCCGGCTGTTGAACAGGCTGCCGGGGTAAGATCGGGCAGGAAGCGAAGGGGAAAGCGCGATGCGTCGGGGGATCAAGGCTGCCGGTCTGGCCGGACTGCTATGTGCGACTATCCTAGCCATGCCAGTGGTGGCTGCACCTGCAGCAGCCGGGCCCGCCGCCGAAACGCTCCCGCCACCCGCTCTTGTCAGCCTGTTCACCGACTGGCGCGCCTTCGCCGCCCCCGAACGTAGTGCCGGCGTCGTCGATTTTAGCCCGGCGGCGCTCGGGCGCAAACGTGACGGACTGATCCGGATGCGGCAGCGGCTGGCCTCGCTCGACCGGACCGGCTGGTCGCCCTACATCGTTGCCGATGCACAGCTGATCGAGGCCGAGATGAACGGGCTCGATTTCGATTTGCGCGTCCGCCAGCCGTGGGCGCGGGACCCGAGCTATTACGCCACGGTAATCGGCGAAGAGAGCGACGTGCCGGCGCACGAAGGGCCGCTCGCCGATGTGATCGACCTGTTTACCTATCGCTGGCCGCTCTCGCGCAGCGATGCGCGTGTGCTGACCGCGCGGCTGGCTGGCGTGCCGGTATTGCTTGATCGTGCGCGTACTTTCCTGGCCGACAGCCAGGCTGCCGACCTGTGGCGCTATGGCGGCCGCGCCTTTGCCGAGCAGGAGGCGGTGCTGACGGCGCTGATCGACGGGACGCTGTCGATGCGCACGCTTGAGGGCCAGCAGAAAGCGAGTTTGGCAGGTGCCCCGGCTGAGCTGCGTCGCGCGGCCATCGCGGCGCGCGACGCCACCGCCGCCTTCGGCCGCTGGGTGAAGGAGGCAGCACCGACCAAGACGGGGCCGTCGGGCGTCGGCAAGGCCAATTACGACTGGTACATGAAGAATGTGCAGCTCGTGCCGTTCACCTGGGACGACCAGGTTGCGCTGTTACGGCGCGAGCTCGACCGCGCCTGGTCGAGCCTCAAGCTGGAGGAGCAGCGTAACGCTGCGCTGCCGCCGATCGCGGCGATCGATGATCCGGCCGCCTATCAGGCCTATTCCGCAGCCAAGATGAAGAGCTTCACCGACTTCATCATCGCTAGCGGGTTCGTTCCCGACAGGCCTTATTACCGCGCAGCCCTGGCTGCCCAGACGGTCGGCTACATTCCGCCCGCCAAGCGTAACTTCTTCTATCACGTCACCGCGCTCGACCCGCGACCGCTTTATTCGCACGACATCCACTGGGTCGAACTGGCGCGGATCAAGCATGATCCGAACCCCGATCCGATCCGACGGGGCGCGCCGCTGTTCAATATCTTCCAGTCGCGCTCGGAGGGCTTTGCCACGGCGTTCGAAGAGCTGGTGATGCATGCCGGGCTGTACGACGATGCGCCGCGCGCGCGCGAATTGGTGTGGATCATGCTGGCCAATCGCGCCGCGCGCGGGCTGGCGTCGCTCTACGTTCAGTCCAACGAGTGGAGCCTCGCCCAGGCCGGGCATTTTCACGCGCGGTGGACGCCGCGCGGCTGGTCCGACGCGTCGAGCGACCTGGTGGGCTTTGAACAGCTGCTCTACCTGCGCCAGCCGGGCTATGGGACGAGCTACGTCACCGGCAAGATGGAGCTCGACCGGCTTATCGCCGATGCGGGCCATGCCGACGAGCAGGACGGCGACGCGGTGAAGCGCGTGATGGTGAAGCTGGCGCGCGAGGGGACGATACCCTTCTCGCTGTATCGGCGCGAGGATGGCATTGTCGAAGCGACGGCAGAGGGAGGTAGGGCGCAATAGCTGCCTGATGGCAGGCGCGGAGGCGGCTAACGATCTTTCGCGATCAGCAAAGTCGGTTGCGACGTACTTGTGCGATACCATAATGTTCGCGGACAGCCGGATCGCTGTAGAAGGGGCTGATACCTTCCGTGGGTAGGGCCGCGCGGAAGGAACGTTCATAGCGCGCCTGCCCTATCGCCTTCGTATTCTGCCGGAGTTGCACGATCACCCACCACTGCGGTTCGTACGATGCCGCTGCTGGCTGCGATCGCCGTCCTGTCGCTGCTCATTTTGGCGCTGTCGCCGTCTTAGGAGGTTATTGCGGCAGCGGGTTCGTCGTCGAGAATGCGTAACGCGCTATCTTCCAGGTATCGGCATCGTCCTTGTGGAAGATGAATAGCTCGTGATTGGAATCGGGCACGCGCTGGTCGGTCGCGCGGATCGTCACGAAGCCTGCGGAGTCGGTTCGGACGAATGCCCAATCCGGCGCGACCTGCACAAATTCCTGCACCTGCAGCTCGGTCTCGAACGCGATCGTCTGGAAAATGCCTGTGTAGGCCGCCCGAAGCTGCTCAAGCCCCACTGCCGATGGATTGTTCGGAGCCATGAAGACGGCCTCGGGCCCGAATGCCGCCAAAACCGCGTCGATGTCTGATCCATTCAACGCCTTCTCATACGCTGCAAGAACATCCTCGACGTTCTGCTGGGCAGGCACCTTGCCCGACATCGTCTCCATTCCCTTCATAGAATACATCCTCTTGGTTCGCTGCGATCCAGGAAGGTTATGGCGCGTTAGGCACGGCGGGTAGTCACCGACGCTGCAAAGCAGTGTCGCAATCCGCGGAACGCTGCAGGTGGCGCCGCGTGGCCTGGCAGGGGCCGGTCAGCGTGCTGCCCTAGCGCTTGGGGGCTGCGGTGTCTCTGCGCTCGGCGCGGTAGCCAAAGGGATAAAGCGGTTGCCTCGAGTCGTCGGACAGTTCGGGCTGCTGTGTTTCGACCGCTGCCATAGACGAGGGCAGTTCCAGCGGCAGGCGACCTTCCGCGCGGATGCGACCCGTCAGCGCGTCCGCCACTGCAGCATCCGTTGCCCCGAAATCGCCAGCAAGCACGTAGATGTGCGGGCGGAGCTCGGTGAGCACGGCGGCGCGATCGAGATGGACGACCGCGATGGTCGGGACGGCGGCGCCAATGCGCTTGACGGCTTCGAAATCGGAACCGCCATCGCGAAAGTCGAGCGCGCCTTCATGCTGCACCCGGCCAGCAGGAAAATTCGGGTGCAGCAATTGATGCGGCGTCGAGAGGCGGACGACTGCGGCATCGGCCCGATCGGGTCGGTCGACGATCGTGAAGCCACGCGCGGTGAATGGTTCGGCCGCCAGGCCGCGCAGGAACAGGCGGCGATGTGTCGCGGGTGCGAGCGGGTACAGAGCGCGGTTGACCTGAAGCAGGACGATCGATCGCGCCTGCAGACGGTGCGCCTCCGACAGAAAGCCAGCATTGCCGACCAGTTTTGCGGCCGCTTGCGGATCGACATAAGGGTCTTCGAACAAGCCCAGCGCGAAGGTCTGGGTCAGCACCTTCAGCACAGCGCTGTCGACCTGCTGGGTCGAGATCTTGCCGTCCCCGATGGCGGCGGCGAGTCGGTCGACGTGGGTGGTGCCGCCAAATTGCTCGATGCCCGCATCCACCCCTTTGGCGAAGCGGTCCTCTTCGGGAATATCCTCGACCCCCCACGCAGGATCCGCATCGGCCCAGCTGGGTTCGATGCCGGGCTTCGCGCCGTTGCGGCAGGCCTCCCCGCAATCGTTCGTGATGGCCCAGTCCGACAGGATCAGGCCGGTAAAACCGTATCGATGGCGCAGCAGATCGGTCAGCAGGTAGCGGCTGAAGCCGGCGCCCGTCTCGACCGGCCCGCCGGCCGCGTCATGCAGTCGATGGGGGAGCGAATACATCGGCATCACGCCCGCGACGTGTGCAGCGAACGCAGCCTCGAACGGGCGTATGTGCTGCGGCAACGCCGCGTTGGTCACGCCCGTGAACCGCCCGTAATAATTGTGGCTGTCAAACCCCTGATTGTCCACGGCGCCATAGCCGACCCAGTGTTTGACCACCGCGGCCACGCTGTCGCGCCCAATGCCGGTTGATCCGGCCTGAATACCGGCCACATAGGCACCGACCATGCGCGCGGCGAGAGCGGGGTTGGACCCGAACGTGCCATCTGTACGCGGCCAGCGCGGTTCGGTCGCAATATCGGCCTGAGGGGACAGCGCTACGCGAAGGCCGACCGCCTTATATTCCTGCCGGACGATGTCGGCGGCGCGGCGGGTGGTGGCGACGTCGCCGATCGCGGCGAAGCCGAGTGGATCGGGGAAGGGCGTGAAGCCCCCCGCAGCGACACTGGCCCCCGTGACCCCCTCAAGCTGATTGCGCGGATCCGAGCTCAACGTCAGCGGGATGCCGAGGCGGCCTTCCTCTGCCACGGCCTGCAGGGCATTGTTGGCGGCCGCGAGCTTTGCCGGCGTGGTCGCCAGCCGAGTGATCATCGCGGTGACATGCTTGCCGAGGACTTCGCTGCGGGCGAAAGCGAGATCGTAATCGTCTCCCGACGTGTGGAGCGAGCCGTGCATCATCTGGCCGATCTTCTCGTCCATCGTCATCCGCGACAGCAGATCGGCGGCACGGCGCGCAGTCGGCAGCCGCCAATCCTCGTAAGGATCGAGCACCCCGTTCCGGTTGAGATCGCGGAAGGCGAGGCCGTTCACGTGGAGCACGCGGATCATATGGCTGCCAAGGTGCGGATGGGCGTGGCCCGCCGGCGCGGCGTGGCTGGCCAACGCGGTGGCCGTGACGACTGCGAAGATCACGGACGTGCGCAGCATTGCTCCCCCTTTGCGTGAGCCGCCATATTCCTGGATATTCGCGCCGCGCAATCCTTGATCACTCCTCGCGCGTCGGCCCCAGCGACGTCGCTGACGCCAGCAATATCGCGGCGCCTGCAGCGGAGATCCACAGCGCTTCCAAGCCGTGGGCGTGGAAGCTCACTGCGCCGAGCATGGCTCCTGCGACGAGGCCAAGCCATAGCAAGAGATAAGGGACCCAAGCGAAACGCGGACCGCCCGCAATCGCTGTCGCGAGATGTTGACTGAATTTGACCAAGGTTCCAGTCATATAGGTCACGCCGACGCTGACCTCTCCGTCGCGCTGGAATATGGTATTCGCCGATCCCATCGCGCACGCCATCAATAGGGGCGCCAAAAATGCGCTTCTTCCCAAGGGAACCGTCGTCGCGGCGATGGTCAGGATAAGGGTGACAAAGCCCAACACCCACTGTTTGCGCCATCCGCCCGCAAGCCGGCCTATGAATGTGCCGGCCATGACGCCGCCTACGAACATCGCGATCACTGCAGCGGCCAAGGCACTCGCCGGCATCCCGCCGGCCAGCCCGACCGCCAGCTGGGTCGAATTGCCGCTCATGAAGGATACGAAGAGCCCGCCAAGTTGCAGGAAGCCGAGCGCATCGACAAAGCCCGCAAGCAGAGCCAGCCCATAAGCGAGCAGACGGTGACGCATCCCATAGCGGCGCATGGCTTACCATAAGGCGGATCGCCGGATTTTCGAGCTGCATTCTTAGCGCGAGCGCGCGTGTGAGCCGATCCAGCCCTCACACCGGCTCGTGATGGCCTGCACCCGTGGAACGTCCGCCTGACTGATCCCTTCTCGTCGTTATGATTTCCGATGCGGACATCGTCTTGCGATTAGGGGTCGCCGCGCTCGTCGGCAGCTTGATCGGATTTGAGCGTGAGCGATTGCTTTGGTCGGCCGGAATCCGCACGCACATGCTGGTGGCGGTTGGCGCGGCGCTGCTGATGATCGTCTCCGCTTACGGTTTTCAAAGCGCGAAGGAGATGCCGCACGTCGTGCTGGACCCTTCGCGCATCGCGGCACAGGTGGTCTCGGGCATCGGGTTCCTGGGTGCCGGGTCAATCCTCCTGCGGGGAAACACCGTGCGAGGTATGACCACTGCTGCCAGCATCTGGGCGGTGGCTGCACTCGGGCTCGCCGCTGGAGGCGGGCTTTACTTTGCCGCTTGTGTGGCAACGATCATAATCCTGGTGATCCTGGCGGGCCTGAAGCCCTTGGAGGAAGCCTATCGTGCACGCGTTCAAAGCTGCGTCATCCGCATCCGCGCGGAGCGGGCGACGCTTGACGAGGACGAGTTGAGGAAGATTCTGCGCGTGCGTGGTGGGCAGATGCGGCGACTGCTGGTGACGCCGGCCGAGGATGACCTTGATCTGCTGACCGTGCATCTCGCCCGTGTCTCCCAGGCCGATATTCGCAAAGGGGCGGCAGGCCTGCGTGAATTGCCCGGCGTGCAGGATGTGACCGTAAGTCGCAAGGGTGCATCCTTGCCTGACAGCTTGAGTTAGCCAGTCGGCGGCAGACGTTGGCGTCTTGACCGATCGACCTCTGACGGGCGGCGGTTGGCGATATTAAGCGGGAACGCCGATGAGGCGGTCAACCAAGGCGATGGTCGCAGTCGACGTATCGCTTTCAAGCCCGGAAGATGCGTGACTATGTCGTGGCCGTGGCGTTCAGGCATGTCATTGGAAGGAATGGGGCACGATGGAGATCGACCGGCGCACGTTGATTGCGGCCGCCGCCACCATCGGGGCGGGCTTATCGGCATCGGAAGCGGCTGGCGCGGGGACAGCCGACGGGCGCGAGCGGGAGCCAATGCGCTGGGTGCAGATCTGTGCCACGGAGGACGACCCCGGACGATATGATCCTCAGTTTTGGCTGGATTTCCTTCGCCGCACCCACACGCAGGGCGTATGTCTGAGCGCCGGCGGGGTGACCGCTTTCTATCCGACCAAGGTGCCGTTCCACTATCGCAGCCCTTATCTGGGCGAGGGCGACATGTTCGGTGAACTGGCCAAGGCATGCGCCGCCATGGGCATCCGCGTGCTTGCACGGGTCGATCCGCACGCGATGCGCGCAGATGCGCTGGCGGCGCACCCGGAATGGGTGGCGCGCGATGCCGATGGGCGACCAAAGCAGCATCCGACCGACCCGGAGCTGTTTTTGACCTGTCCGAACGGCGCGGTGACGTTCGAATGGATGCCCGCCATCCTGCGCGAGATCGTGGCGGAGTATCCGGTCGACGGGGTTTTTGGTAATCGGTGGGCCGGAGGCGCAGGCATGTGCCATTGCGCCACCTGCACCGGTTCGTTTCGGAAGGCATCCGGCTTCGCGGTTCCGGCGGCGCTGAGCGACGCGCGAGACCCAGCCGTTCGCGCGTATCTGCGCTGGGACGACGAGCAGCGTTACGCGCAGATCGCGTTGTGGAATGAGGTGGTGCGCGCCGTCCGCCCAACCGCCTTCTTTACCCCGGGCACATGGGGGCGGCTGGATCCCGCGCATATGCGCGGCACGATCCGCTCCCTCTATGCGGATCGGCAAGGGCGCAACGTTCGCGATCCGATCTGGGTCAATGGCCGCAGCGCCAAGGAAACCCAATGCATGATGCCGGACCGGCCAATCAGCGGAATCTTCGCGGTTGGCGCGACGTCAACCGGTTACCGTCATGTCGATTCCAGGCAGAGCGATGCCGAGATCGCCACATACCTGCACGACGGGTTGGCGCACGGTTTTCGGCCCTGGATGACGAAGTTCAAGGCGGAGGTGTTCGATCGGCGCTGGGTGCCGCTGGTCGAAAGGGCCTATGGTTGGCACGCGCAGCACGAAGACTATTTTCGCAATGTCGAGAATTTGGCCAATGTGGCGATGCTGCGTTCGGTTCAGACGAACACCTATTATGCTCCGGGCGCACTGTCAGACGGGAGCGCGAGCGGTTCGGCCAACACCGCGCGCTCGAATCACCGGACCGATGAGCCGGCAACCGGCTTCTATCAGGCGTTATTGGAAGCCCGGATCCCCTTCGCCTTTGTGGATGAACGACGGCTCGATGCAGCGGCGCTTGCGCCCTATCGGGTGATCGTTCTGCCCAATATCGCCGCCTTGTCCGATGCGCAGGCGGCGCAGCTGCGCGATTATGTGGCGCGCGGCGGAGCGATCGTCGCAACGCATGAGACGTCGCTGTACAATGAATGGGGTGAGCGCCGTGCCAATTTCGCGCTGGCCGACCTGTTCGGTTGCGACTTTACGGGTGCGATCGAAGAGCGCGTCCAGAATGGCTATTTGATCGTGAATGGTCCGCACCCGCTGACGCACGGCTTCGACGATACGCCCCGGATCATGGGAGGCACCCGCCGGGTCCAGGTGGCGGCGCGCGCCGGATCACCGCCAGCGCCGTTGACGATAGCGCCGCGTTACCCGGATCTGCCGATGGAGAAGGCCTTCCCACGATCGCGCGACAGCGCCGCACCCGCCGTATTCGCGCGGCGCTATGGCAAAGGTCACGTCGTCTACTTCCCCGAGAATATCGACGCCAGCTTCTGGCAATGTTCCAGCGGCGACCATCTTTCTTTGCTGCGCAACGCGGTCGACTGGACGCTGAACAGGGATGTGCCGCTGACCGTACGTGGCCCCGGGATGATCGACATCAGCTATTGGCGGCAGGCACAATCGGTTGCCGCGCATATCGTGAACCTGAGCAGCCCGATGGCGATGGGTGGCGGCTATATTCGGGAGATCACGCCGATCGGCCCGCAGGATGTCACCCTACGATTGCCGGCGGGCGCAAAGGTGAAACGGGTACGGCTGCTGGAAAGCGACGCCGAAGTGGCGGCGCGGGTGGACGCCAACTTCCTGAGTGTTCACGTTCCTGGCGTACGTCTGCACGAAGTCGTCGCGGTCGACCTGGCCTGACCGGCAATATCGATGGAAAACGTTGCTGGCACGCATTGTTGAATCAAGTTGCCGGCGCATGTCGAAAGACGACCGTCGAGGAATCGAGTTGCCCTGGCGGCGACCCTGAATCCTAACGTCGCGGTAGAGAAGGAAAGTTTGCCGCCGCGCGTCGGAATTTAGACATGGGGATGGATGTCCCGGAATATTGATCGGTCACGTTGTTCCGCGTGAGGACCAGACGATATGGGAATCCCATGATGACCAGCAGTTGGCGTTTTACCGGATCCGCCTTTTCAATGGGAAGAAGAAAGCGGCGCTTTCCGTCCCCCTGTTGCGATGACGGCGGCGAGACCTTCATAACTGCTGTTTCACACTGGTTCCCGAACGGCCCGCGCTCGAACAATTGGTAGGCTTGTGGGGGGACACTGGTGCCCAAGGCGTCATCGACCAGGAACGTCCCGTCCGGATTATAGCGACCCGCTACGAAATTTACGCCTGATCGCGTCAGAATATCCTTCAACGGCGTGATGGCCGGATCACATGCCTTTGCCGACGAGGTGCCGAGGGCGATGGCTGCAGCCGCCAAATAGGTATAGGAAAGACGCATTCACTCTCCCGGTAGATCGGCGACCGGCCGGCCAAATCTAAGTGGTGTACCAGTAGCGCGTGAGATGCAGGAAGACGGGGGCGGCGAAGATCACGCTGTCCAGCCGATCCAGCACGCCGCCGTGCCCCCGGATCATGCGGCCCCAGTCCTTGACGCCGCGATCGCGCTTGATCGCCGACATGACCAGCCCGCCGAAGAACCCCGTCACGCAGATGATGAACGCCATTCCTGCGGCAACAGGAACACTGAAGGGGGTGATCCACCACAGGGCGGCGCCCAATGCAGTGGCGCTGAGAATACCGCCGACAAGCCCTTCCCATGTCTTGGACGGGGACAGCTTCGGAGCAACCGGATGGCGGCCGAGAATCTTACCGAAGATATATTGAAGCACGTCCGACCCCTGCACGACGATCACCAGGAAGGCGATCAGCAACAGGCCACCCGTCGGCCGCTCCGACACCAACGGCAGGGTCACGAGGGCAGGGACGTGGGAGAGGAAATAGATGCAGATCATCATGCCCCACTGCACGAACGACACGCGCTGCAGAAAGTTTTCGGTGTCTCCGCGCAACGTGGCGGCAATCGCCAGCACCAGAAATCCGTATACAGGCAGAAAGATCGAGTAGAGTCCGTACCACTGGTCCCAGACCAGCCAATACTGAACCGGCAGACCAACGAAGAACAGCAATAGCAACGATCCATGATCGCCATGCCGGGTCGGCGTCAGCGTCAGGAATTCGCGCAGGGCCCAGAAGGACAGAAGGGCGAACAGGATCACCAGCCCGGTCAGACCGAAGATGAAGGCGACCCCCATCGCCGCCACCATGATCCACCAGGCGTCGATTCGCTGGTTGAGATTGTCGATCGTCGACGTGTTACCCTTGAGGAACGCCAATCCCCTGCCGATCAGCGTCGCCACCAGCAGCACCAGGCCTAGCCCGGCGAACACCAGAACAGTGGGATGGTCCAGCATCCATTGCCGGTCCGTGAGATACATCATGACGGTTCCTCACCGGGTTTCAGTTGCAGCAGCGCCTGGCTCGCCCGACGCAGAAACTCCTCCCGCGTTTCGTCCGGCGCCAGCGCGATCGGTTCGCCGAAGATGACCGAACAGAGCAAAGGCACGGGCAGCAATTCCCCCTTCGGCATCACCCGCGCGATATTGTCGATCCACACCGGCACGAACTCCACCGCCGGCCAGGCACGGGCGAGATGATGGATGCCCGGTCGCAGCGGCAGCAGCGGCGTGGTCCCGGTGTTGCGGGTGCCTTCCGGGAAGATGATGAGCGAGTCACCCTGCGTCAGCGCATCGGCCATCGCCGCGATCGCGCTACCGCCACCAGCCTTTCGATCGATCAGCAAGGCATTGAAGACGTGGGCGCCGATGAAGCGCCGGAGCCCGGGCACGTTCCAATAATCAGCCGCGGCGACCGGGCGGGTCTGCCGGCGCGCGCGAACGGATAATACGGTCCAGATCAGCACGAAATCGCCATGGCTGCTGTGATTGGCAAAGTAGACACGCTGGTTGAGCGCAGGCGGGCAACCACGCCAGTCGCCGACGACCCCCGTAACCAAGCGAGCGAAGCCGGCAATCAGCCGTGCGACGGCACGCGCCGCGACGGTCCGGATCATCGCCATAACAGCCATCCCGTCACGATCAGCACCGCCAATTGCCCTGCCACCACGAGTGCCAACAGGCGAACCAGCCGCATGAGCCCCGCGATACGCTCCGGCATCGGCCGGCCGGCCTTGGCCGTGCTCAGCATCCCCAGCGCCACCATCGCCTCGTCGAAGCTTCCCGTACCGTCTTCTTCCGCCAAGGCCTGGAACAGTGCGGCGTCAATCCGCAGCCGCAGGCTCAGCCACAGTCCGGCTGCAAGCAGGGCCAATTGAAGCGCCAAAAAGGGAAGACAAGCGGCTAAGGGAATCGTGGCACGCCGGACCACGATCGCGGCGAGCCCGACCAGTCCGGTCGCCAGCGACGCATATTGCCAAGGGACAGTAGCAGCCGCGACGGCGTGCGCGATGGTAGACTGCCAGCGAGCCCTATCCCTCATCTCAGCCCCTACCGCTTGCGGCTTTGATCGCCAACAGCTGGCTTGTGCTGATCGCCAGCTTGGGCCTGATGCTGCGCAGACGGGCAATGCCGTCATCCACATTGTCCGTGGTGCCGTTGACGACCATCCAGGTGGCGAGCGTCGCGGCGCTGCGGCCGTAGCCCAGCGCGCAGCAGACCATGACTGGATTGGCCGGATCGGCAGGCCCTATCTCGCGCGCCGCACGCGCCAGCACCCGCGGATCGGGTGCGACCAGATCCAGGCAAGGAAAGCTTTGCCAGCGCGTTGCGCCTGCCCAGTACGGCCGTGACATCTCGGCCGACAGGTCAACGACGCGCCTTGCACCCTGCATCCGCGCACGCGACGGGAAGCGGCCGAGCCAGAGACCGGGGGCAACCTCGATCGGATCGGGATCACGCCACGTCCATAATCGGGAATTGATCCATGCACCCACCAGATAGGGCGCCAGCAGGATGCGGGCCGCCGATCCGATCCGCCCGTCATCGGATTTGGCGAAAACGGCAGGACCGATGAACAGATAGGCTAACGCCACCAGCGCCAGCGACACGGCCGGCCACAG
Source organism: Sphingomonas sp. (assembly GCF_048595155.1). Taxonomy (GTDB): domain Bacteria; phylum Pseudomonadota; class Alphaproteobacteria; order Sphingomonadales; family Sphingomonadaceae; genus Sphingomonas_I. The sequence continues at coordinate 27,195 of NZ_JBMDXN010000069.1, read as the reverse complement.
GAACCAGAGCCAGCCACCACCCAAAGCCGCTAGCAGCACCGACAAGGCCGCCCCTGCAGCGTAACGTAGCCCGAGCTTCCGCCGATCCGGCTGAGTGGTCGCCTGTGCGTGTGCAAGCGGCGACAGCCCTTCGTAGGGAAGTGCCCAGACGATCAGATAGCCGAGCAGCGCGCCCGTCGGCAGATCGATGAAATGATGCTGATAGGTGGTCATGGTCGAGATGACGACCAGCAGCGACCATCCCAAGAATGGTACCCGCAGCCAGCGCGGCAGGCGGCGGATATAAAAGTCGGCAAGGATGACGGTCAGCGCGACGTGGAGCGAGGGCGCCTGGTTGAACGGCATGTCGAAGCCGGCAAGCTCTTCGAACAGCCGCCCGGAAAGGCCGGTGGTCGGCGGTTTCGGCCAGGAGAATCTAAGCGGAAACGCGACGAAGCAGGCAACCGCAATCAGCTGAACGAAGATCAGCCGCCGGACATGGACGCTGAGCTCATGCGCGCTTTTGCACAGGAACAGCGACGCCGCATAGAAGAGGTTTGTCGTCCAATAGGGGATGATCGTCCATGCCACGAAAGGCACGGCGCGCTCCCAGCCGAACACGATCGACGGCACATGGTCGCGCAACGAGGCCAGCCAGTTGGACAAGCCGTAGCTGCTGTAGAACAGCACCCCCAGTGCGATCAGCGCCGCCAGCGCGCGCAGCACCGGCGGCCTCTGCGCGGCGATAGCTGCTTCGCTCAACGCTGTGTGTCACTCTCGCGAATGGCGAGCGACACCGTGAAGATGCCCCATTGATCGATTCGCTGCTCGACCTTGCGGAAGCCAGCGGCCGCGACCAGCTGATCCATTTCTCCTTGCGTGCGACGACGCATCACCCAGGCCTGTCCCGCGCGATGCGAGGTCAGCGCCCGCGCGATCATCTCCAGCTGCGGGTGCCAGGGCTGACAGGTGTAGACGAGATAGCCGCCCTCCGGCACCGCACGGCGCAGACCGGCGAGCGAACGACCGACGAGATCATTGTCGGGGAACAGCTCGTACAGCCCCGACACGACCGCCAGCGTCGGCTGCGGCTGGATTGCGGCGAGCGAATCTGCATCGAAGGCGTTGCCATGTTCGAACCGGGCGATTGCCGACAGGCCCTTCTCGGCGATCAGCGCGCGCCCCGCCGTCACGTTGATGTCGGAATAGTCGCGCAGCAGGATCGTATCGATCGCCTCTGCGCCCTCGGTCAAAGCCTCGAGCACGTAGCGGCCATGGCCTGCGGCGATGTCGACGATGTGCGCGGGCGCGCCTGCCTTGCGCAGGCGCCCCAACGCCAGCCGGATCAGCTCTTCGACATGCAGCTTGCGCTGGCGGATGCCCTTCCAGCCGATCGCATCCAGATAAGTCCGGTCCAGCGCCTTCCCGACGCCAAGCTTCCCTTCCGCACGGTCGCGATACACATAATCCAGCGTCGATCCTGAATCGAAGCCGGTCTGATGGCCAAGCGCAATGCCGCGCGACAGCTTACCGCCCAACCGCAGATTGGCGCGGTAGAGCGACCACCATAGGCCTTTGCGCGACGCGATCGATAAAGGTGCCGTCAATCGGTCCGATTCCGCTTTGGTATATCCGGCCTTGTCCGCCCCGGTGAGGTCAATCGTTGCCCGCGGTCGGGCGAAATGGTCGAGCAGGAACCGTCGCATGTCGGCAATGACAGGCGCACGCTCCGCCTCGCCCAATATATCGTGGAACAAGCCTGGATAGGAGTGGCATTCCTTCTCGGGTGTTCCAAGCCTATCGTAGAAGTCCTGTTGCGGGCCTTTCCTGACGACATAGTCCGATCCGGCGATCAGAACCTGCGTCGGGATGGTAATAGCAGCCGCATCGGCGACGACACGCTCCCCGGCGTCGTAAAGCTGCAGCAGGATATCGACCGAGATGGCGCGCGATATCAGCGGGTCTGTTTCGTAACTGGCCTGACGCACCGGATCATGGGTGAGAAGCCGCGCCTTGACGTAGGAATTGACGTCGAAGGGGCCGCGCAAGCGCCGCATCAGGGCGAGGCCCGGACGCGCCAACGGCACGTAGAGCTTCACCGAGAAAGCCGGAGCCGCCAGCACCAGCGCCCGGATTGGCGGTGCATAATCATGCGCCCAGGTCGCCGCGATCACAGCGCCCACCGATTGCGCAACGACCGCCATGTCCTCGCGCTCGACCGCATGCTGTTCCGCAACGTGCAGCGAGAAGGTTTCCAGATCCCGGACGCTGTGCGCGAAGGACGGCGAGTGGCCGCGCCGCCCCGGCGATTTGCCATGCCCGCGCGCATCCCACGCGAAGAAATGATGATCGGGCAGGTTCAGCTCGTCGACCACATGCGCCATGCGGCCGCCATGTTCGTGTCCGCGATGAAACAGCAGCACGGCGCCCTTCGCATCAGGGTCAGTGGCCGGCCAATGCCGATAGAAAAGTTCGACCCCGTCATGGGTCTTGAACGAAAGCTCCAGGCATTCACGCGTCATTGCGGCTCCTTGCTGCTGGCGGCGGCTTCGGCGACGCCATTCCGCACCCGGTTGAGCACCGTCACCGCGAGCAGCAGCGCCAAGACGGGCATGATCCACGCGGTCCATGGCGGGAGAGGGCCGCCAATGCCCACCCACATTCCAAGCGCTCCGATCACCAAGGCACGATCGCTTTTGCCGAAAGGCCCGTCATACCGCCGGCCAGCTCCGGCGAGCGGCCCCATCACGCCGGCATATTCGCTCAGGGCGGCAAGGAAGATCACGGCAAATACCCAGGCGGGCGCGAAGGGGGCAACAAGGGCGAAGGGTGCGATCAAAGCCGCGTCCGCGACGACGTCGCAGAGCTCGTTGAGATAGGCGCCCAATGTCGATTTCTGGCCGAACTCGCGTGCCAGCATGCCATCGATGGCGTTCAATCCCATCCTGAGCAAAAACCACACAGGCAGGATGAGGAAGGCTTGTCGGCTGTCCGACCAGATTATGCCTGCACCAGCGATGGCGGAGATGATCGCCGCGAGAAGCGTGATCTGGTTCGCAGAAATACCTGCGTCCGCTATCCTTTTGACTAATGGTCTTAAAAGGGCCTGAAAGCGTGGCTTCAACGAATAGAGTGTCGGCATCAGGCTCCTAACGGTCTCTCCGTTTCCTCAATAGCGATAGTGCACTGCGCCGTCAGTCGTCCATGCCCCTAATTCCGCCTCGAACGCGGCGTCGGCGATGGCGTTCCTTCAAGATTGCTGATCTCGGGCGCGGCGACAATGGCTCAGTCAGTAATTAAGCATCACTTTTCAATCGCTTGATGCGCCGGAACAATAGAGGCAATAACCGTCTCCTGCAGCGGCTATCGGCCGGTTCAGCCGGATCTTGCAAGATCATCAAGAAGCTGACGAGGAGCTTGTTCTCGGCGCCGTATCGAATGCCGTCTGTTCTGCTGGGGGATGGCGCGAACCGCATCTGCAGCGAGATCGTATCCGCCCGCGTCACTTACGATGAGCTTGATCGCATCAAGCCGCTGCCATCTCCTTGGCAATGGCGCGGAGTGCCTCCTCGAAGGCGGCGGGTGGCTGGCCACCAGAGATCAAATAGCGCTCGTTGACGACGACGGCAGGCACCGCCTTGATCCCGCGCGACTGCCACAGCCTTTCTTCGGTACGCACCGCCTCGGCATATCGATCCGAGGAGAGGATCGCCCGCGCCTCGTCCGGATCCAGTCCGACAGCCTCTGCCGTGGCGATAAGCGCATCATGATCCGATGGATCGCCGTCATCAGTGAAGTAGAGCTTGAACAGCGCCTGCTTGAGCGCCTTTTGCCGGCCCTGCTGTGCAGCCCAATGCAGGAGGCGATGCGCATCGAAGCTGTTGTAGATACGCCTGCCGTTCGCGGTCGACATCGTGAACCCCAACTCCGCCGCGCGATCCCGGATCATGAGCCGGTTGGCTGCCGACTGGGCTTTGGTCGATCCGTATTTCTCAGCAATATGGTCATCAAGATCCTGCCCTTCCGGAACCATTGCCGGGTTCAGCTCAAAAGGTCGAAACACGATCTCGGCATCGACGGCGTCTGCCGCTCGCGCCAGCCCCTCTTCAAGGCCGCGGAGGCCGATCACGCACCAGGGGCAGGAGACATCGGAGACGAAATCGATCTTCAGATGGGTGGTCATCACGGTTTCTCCTGAGCGGTGTCGAAGCCAATCAATCCCGCACGGCTGTTATCGGGCGGCGCCCCGGGCCCAATCAACGATTGCGCGCTCCGGCATGGCGCCAGACTGGCGCGCCACTTCTTTCCCTTTGCGAAACAGGATCATCGTCGGAATCGAGCGGATGCCATAGCGAGCGGCGATGGCCTGTTCCGCCTCGGTGTCGAGCTTGCCCAGGCGGACCCAGGGCTCCAGCTGTTTGGCCGCTGCATCGAACGCGGGTGCCATTTGACGGCACGGCCCACACCATGATGCCCAAAAATCGACGAGCAGGGGAAGGTCGGATCGGACGGCATGGGCGTCGAAATTCGAAGTTGTCAGCGTCACTGGTTTCGCCGAAAACAGCGCGGTCTTGCATCGGCCGCAAGAGCCGCCTTCACCGATCCGCTCGCGGGGAACGCGGTTAGGGGCGGCGCAGCTGGGACACGTTACGATCAGTGCGTTGCTGGTTGCCGTTGCCATGCCACCCTCCTTCTTGACCAGTCCCATATGGTGCGGGTGTTGTTGAAGAGAAGATTAGGCGAGCACGCGGGCTGCGAACTCTGTGGCAGCGGCCAGTCCGTCCTGATCGACCGAATGTCCAACACCTGCAGACACGTGCGTGGCAACCGGGACGTCCGCCGCGCTCAGCGCGTCGCGCGCGAGTTGGAGAGAGCGAAACGGCACCACATCGTCTGCCGTTCCGTGAATGAGCAAGACGGGTGGCCGACTTCGAATTTCTGCTTCAAGCGTGTCGGGAGCGACCAGCATTCCGGAGATCCCTATTATACCGGCGACGGGCCTTGTCCGGCGCAGCCCGACGTGCAGCGCCATCATCGTACCCTGGCTGAAGCCAACCAGAAGCAGCCTCTCGTCCGGCAGGCCATGTGCCTCCAGTTCGCGTGACAGAAAGCTGTCGAGCTCCGGAGCGGCCATAGCGGCGCCGGCGGCACGTTCGGCAGCCGAGAAGGTCTCGATCGGCCACCACTGATGCGCGTTGGCCATGTTGGGTATGATCGAGGGCGCATTGGGTGCAACGAAGGCGGCAGCGGGCAGGGCCGGTTGGATCATCGCCGCGAGCGATATGAGATCGTCACCGTTCGACCCGTAGCCGTGAACGAGAACGACCAGCGCATTGGCTCGTTCGCCGGAAAGTGGAACAAGGCGGGGGCCGTCGATCATATGATTTCCTTTCACGCCCATCGCCCTGCTGGTTTGATTATGGCTCACATAAGCATGAGCAGGGACATTATGGTTCGCTGTTCGATCGTCCCTTAGGAGCCAAGGCGAAAATCTTCCAGGCGGTGGGGCGTCGGATGAAGGCGGTCTAGCTGTCGCTTCATCCTGCTTCGCGACCCGCTGCCATGGCAGATCCTGTGCTTTGGGCGATCGTGGAGCAGCTCATGGGTGTTATGGACTTCGGCAGCGTAAGTCTCACGAAGAAAAAGCCCAGTGTTCTCATCGTGGATTACGACCTGGTCACGCGGCGGACGATCGCAGACTATTTCAACCATCACGACATGCGCGCGGTATTGGCTGGTGACAACCAGACAATGTTGCGGGTGGTTTCGTGCCGTGAGCCCGATCTAGTCGTCATTGGCTCGCATGTCGGCACGGACGCGCTACACTTATTGCGCGGACTGAGGTCACTGAGCGTCGTTCCGGTGATCCTGCTGGCGGGCCAACGCTATGAGGAAACCGATCGGATCGTTGCCCTCGAGCTTGGCGCGGATGACGTGGTTACGCGTCCATTCGGCCTCCCGGAGCTGCTGGCACGTGTCCGTGCGAACGTGCGACGGCGGGCGATGGATATGCTGCACCCGATGCGGCGGGAGGGGCAATGTTATCGTTTTGCCGGGTGGCAATTCGACCAGCGCACGCGCCAGCTTACCAATCCGGTCGGTCATAGCGTAACCCTGACCAAAGGTGAATTCGCCCTCCTGAGCGCATTCGTTGTCGCGCCACGCCGGCCTCTGACGCGCGAACATCTACTCAAAGCGACGCGTATCCATGAGGACGTGGATGATCGCAGCATCAACGTGAGGATCCTGCGGCTTAGGCGTAAATTGGGAGATGACGGGCGACATCCCCCGCTGATCCGGACGGAGCGGGCGATCGGCTATGTTCTGGATGCAGACGTGCAAATCGCCTGATTGCGCATGCGCTCGCCAGTAATCATTGGAAATGCCGCTCAGCGGCTCCGGCGCGCTCCTGCATTTGATCGTTCGCACTGCCGGCACGAGGTTTGATGGGCAGATCTAGCGTACGTCTGCTCTCTGGGATGGAGTGTGCCGACGCGCACGAAAAGGCGCTCAGTCGAGGATGAGCCGATGGCATTGCCTGCCACAATATAGCTAAAATTCTGCGGGTTGGAATAAAGCGGGCGGCGCGTCGTCTCCTCTTGTGCGAGCCGTTCCGCTGGATCGGCGCCGATGGACCGGTTGCTGCGGATTGGCGAGACGATGAAGAATTTCAAAGTGAATGACAGCGAGCTCAGGCTCTTGCGGGTTCTGGACGCCGTGCTGGAAACCAACGACGTCTCGCGGGCGTCAGAACTGTTAGCGGTTACGCCATCAGCCGTGAGCCATTCGCTGCGATTGCTGCGCGAACGGTTCAGCGATCCGCTGTTGGTTCGCACCCGTGGCAAGCTTGAGCCGACGCCGCTAGCCAATGCGCTTCAACCCGCCCTGCGGCAGAGCCTCACCCAACTCGCCGTACTATTGCAGACGGAAGCCGATTATGATCCGGCCTCCTCCAGTCGCCAATTTTCCCTCGCGGCGCCCGACTATTACCTGTTCATGATGTTGCCGCCGGTGGTTGCCGACATCCGGCGAAGCGCGCCGTCCGTCGATCTGCGCTTCCGGCCAGTCGGGCTGGACGTGTTCGAACAGCTGGCGTCCGGCGAATTGGATCTGGTGCTGGCCGGCTCCGAGCTGGAAACCGTGCTGGGCCTTAATCGTGAGCTGATGCGCAGTCGCGTCATCAGCGAGCCTTATTATTGCGTGATGCGCAGCGATCATCCCGCTGCGCAGGCGCCGGAACTCACGCTCGAAGCGTATCTTGAAGCGCCGCACGTGATGGTTAGCCTCGCCGGCGAAACCGTCGACGCTGTCGACACGGCGCTGGAAGGGGTGGGAGCTCGCCGCCGGATCGGTGCCGCGGTGCCGAGCTTCATGGCCGCCGCCTGGTACGCGACCGAATCCGACATGATCGCGACGTTGCCTAAGACGGTCGCGGCACGTGCCGCCGAGCGGGCGGGCGGCGTCATCCGGCGTCCGCCGATCGACCTGCCGTTCAGCACGGCGCATATATGGTGGCATCCGCGGTATCAGCATGATGCGGGTCACGTCTGGTGGCGCAGGCGGCTGATCGACGCGCTCGGGCCGTACCGCCGGGACTGACTGCGACGGAGCGAGCCAGGCGATGCTGTCATTGGCTCACGTGCATGTGAGCCGTCATGCCCTCGGCTGACGGGCGCGCGGCGGTAAACCGATCTCCCCTCACAGGAAATCGAAATGACACTCACTGCACGCTTTCAAGAAGAGCATTATCTGTTCGCCGGCGTCGTCATGACCATCCTCATCTCGGGAGAGGAGACGGGCGGACGTTATGCCCTGCTCGTCTCCCGAGTACCGGCCGGGCATGCGACGCCGCCCCACCTGCATGATATCGAAACGGAAATCTCGGTCGTCCTGAAAGGCGCGCTGACCGCGGAAACGAACGGGGTTGCGAAGGTTGCACAGGTGGGAGAGGCAATCCAGTTTCCATCCGGTCATGTGCATCGTCTTCTCAACGCCGGCGAAACCGCGGAGGCGCATCTTCTGCTGTGCGCGCCCGCCGGGTTCGAGCAATTTGTCCGTGCGGTCAGTCCCCGGGTCGATGATCCCGATACGCCGCCGCGGCCGCTGGCGGGCGAAGAGATCAAGCAGATGGTCGCGGCGGCGGCCACTTTCGGCATCCATTTTTACACGGACACCGCCATGCTGGAGGCACCAGGGCCGGGCCCGATCGACACGGCTCTCGCGCCGTTTGAAGCACTTGGCCACAGGATAGACGTCCTGGCGCGCGTCAGCGATCGCGATGAGGCGATCGCCGTCGCGCGCGTCACGCCGATGCTTGCGCCCGGCGGGGCAGTATCAGGGCAAGCACCCGCGGCTCAACCGAGCCTGTCTGCCGCCACTCTCGACGGCGGGCGGCAGGGTCTACTATCACCGCCGCCTCAGCCGGGGCTGTTGGCGATAACGACGATGCGGGTGATCCGCGAATTGCAGGAAGGCTGCTTTACTCACGCCACCAGCGAAGAGGAAGGTCAGCGCGCGGAGCTGCTGACGCGGCTCGGGCGGTTGTAGATCATCGCCGTCCGGCGCGATGCAGGCTTAACCGAACTTCCGTTTCTCAACCTCCGGCGATGAGCGCGGGATTGAGAAGCGGGAGTATCGGCTAGGGTATCAAGGGGATCCGCGCAGGTGTCTGTTCGCTGGCCGCTCACCTTTGCCGGAAGCTGTCACCATCGGCATGGATCTGAGCGGTTCGCACTGGGGCGGGAACCGAGGACGATGTGTTCAAAGCGGCCTGCCGCTCAGCGATCAACCAATCGCGTGCGGGTTGAGCGCTTTGCTCCGCATTCTTGATGCACCGGGTAGGCCGGAGCAACGTTCCCACGATATAGGGTCCGCACAGTCGTTCAGCGGCCATTTTAATGCGGAAATCGAGTATTTTGCGGCCCGCGGCTGAGGTGAGGTCCAGTCCTGCAATCGGTATGCGGATAGCCGGCGGTGCGTCCTGCGCCATCACCGAACCAATCGGTGCCACCATTCCGGTAGAGATCGCCAGAGCGAGCGCTTTTAAGATCGAGCTACGCATGGATAATCCTTTCCTGACACGTAGATATCGGATCATGATCCCGCTTTCGGCCCCGGATCATGATCGAATAGCGAGCCGCGCTCCTAAGCACAGCCGCCGGGGTTGGGCCGAATTCGTCGGTACAGCCGTTCGATGACAGTTCGCGCGTCGTTCAGCTCCGCGCGTCTTGCTGAGCGCGATCGGGCGATCGTGCGCCGGGCGCGCAGCGCGCAGCCCGCCATGAGGGCCATCAATATCGGGCCAGCAATCATCAAGGCGCCCGGCACATTTGGCCCGGCGCCACGCGCGATCGCGATGGGAAGGTTGCCGATCATCGAGGCCGAAGGAGCCGCCGCCGCTATGACCATGAAGATGATGTGTGGCGTGGAGAGCAGGCGCTCGGTTCGCTGCGGCGGGATCGGGCTGTGCATCCTTTGGCTCCAAGCTCAGGCGGTTCGATCGATCGAGTGGAGGAAGTGCGCGGTGGCCGGCACGACCGTTTGCGGCGCTTCGATATGGGCCATGTGCGAGAGGCCCGGCCACGTGTGCAGGCGGGCGAGATGGATACGGGCAGCGAGTTTGCTGCCAACCCACGGCGGCGCTTCATCGAACTCACCACAGGTGATGAGCGTCGGCACGCGCAAGGCGGGAAGGGTATCGGTAAGGTCCAACGAGGAGAGTGCCCCGGTGAAACGGAATTCGCTCGGACCGTTAAGATAGCGGTAGACGGGATTGCCGGCCGCCTCTTCTGCTACCTGCGTGAACCAGTCGGGCCAGCTCGGCAGGCGCAGCAGATGTTCCCGATAATAGGCGTCCTGCAGCGCCTGGAAGCGTGCGGACGGCGCGCCTCCGACGTTTTCCTCGGTAGCGGCGATCCTGACGGCGTCCGGCCCCATCGCGGCCAGCCAGCGCTGCGCGGCAGTTTCGAAGTCGGCGATACGCGCGGCAGTGCCCGCCAGCACAAGGCCTGCCACATGCTGCGGATAGGCTGCGGCATACGCCAAGGCGAGCGCTCCGCCCCAGCTATGTCCGAGCAGGATCACCTGGGCGGCACCGCTCCAGGCACGCACCGCCTCCAGCTCGCGCACATAGGTATCGACCGTGTAGCTGCCGAGGTCAGCCGGCCGTGCCGATCGGCCGCACCCGCTTTGGTCGTAGAAGATCGTGCGGCGATCGGCGGCCAGCCGCGCATAAGGGCGCATGTAGCGATGCCCCGCGGCAGGCCCCCCATGCAGCACGATCAAAGGGGTGCGCGACGTTGGCTGGCCGTAGCTGCGCACATAGATTTCACCGTTGGGGCCTTGGACCATGTCCTCGCTGACCGGCGATATTGGCGGATCCCAATCTGCAGGATCAGGCGCAGGCAGCGTTGAATAAAGCGGCTTGCCAAACACCGCTGTGGACACTCCTGTCAGGAGAGATCCCAAAAAAATCCCCAGGGATAATGCTCTTCGATCGACGATCGTGCGCTCGATCGAGCGGCTCGATAAATCATTCCTGTCAGCATCACGGGAATTTTGGTGGTTCGATTGCAGAAAGACACGGTGTGATGATCGCGTCATCGTCGTGATCCTCAGATTGTGACGATGGAATAGCGAGATACGGCGCTATTGAACGCGATCATCTCTCAATAGAAAATGAGGCCTACTCACGTTTCATTGAAGTTGCAGGCTGCACGCTTAGTCGAAGAGGATCGTCACTCCGGCATGCGCGACAAGGCGCGCCTCTAAATGCTGTCCCAGTGCCGCGCCAGCCGTGAGCGCGCCGCCGCGCTTCCGTGCCATGTACCGCAGGCAAATGGCGGTTTCGGCCAACATCTTGCTCGTCGATCCGTAGCCGGGGTCCCCCACGCCATGCATCATCATGCGCATGCGATCGGCGCCTGCGGTTTCCCCATAGAAAAGAATGGTCCAAGATCCGGCATCGCGTGTCGCCGCATCCGGACCTTCACCCGGGGCGGGCATGTCCTGCAGTTCCAGAAGCGAGGGCATTTTGGCGATGGCTTCCGCCAACATTCGACCAGCCGGGCCATTTCCGGCTCGTATACGCTCATCATAGATGAAGTCGCGGCCCCAGGGATGGCCGAGCAAGGCGGCTGTTCGATGTACGTTGGGCACGTTGATGAAGCTCATCATGAACGGGGCGGTCCACTCCTTGATCACAGGATCATAGGTGACCGGATTGCAGTCAATCACAGGTCCGCGGAAGCCGGGCGTCAAGCTGAACGGGTTCGCGAGCAGGGCGGCGACTTGCCGATTGTTGTGGGCGCGCTCAAGGTTGCCCCGCAGGCTGGCCAGCGTTCCCCCGGAAAGTGGAGGCGGTTCGGCTGGATACCGATAGCCGATGTGCCTGAGCGGCATGTTGAACCGAGACATTGCTTGGCGTTGCATGGCCATGACGCCAATTTCCGACGGCACCGAGTCAAACCCGCAAGAGAAAAGAAGGCGGGCGCCGGTGCGCTCTGCGCAAGCTCCTTGTTCGTGGATCATGCCCAGGATCCAGTCCGGCTCGGCGCTCAGGTCACAATAATCCGTTCCTGCCTCTGCGCAGGCCTGCACTAACGGCGAACCCTGAGCGTGATAGGGACCGACGGTGGACACGATCACATGGGCGCTGCGAGCTAGCTTCCTCAGCGAAGCCGGGTCGGCCGCATCCGCGGTTAGCGCCGCGACCTTTTCTCCACCGACTGCCTCGCGCAGCCGTTGGAGCTTTTCTGCGTTGCGGCCGACAGCGGCGAGACGAAGCTGGTCTCCATAGTATTTAATGAGGTATTGCAAAACTAGACTTCCGGTAAAACCGGTCGCGCCGAATACAGCAATATCAATCGAGCGCTCATTCATTCGCACTTCCTTTCCCGATTGCGATATCGGCATGGCTGCGAATAGAAAATGAAAACTAAATCATACTGCAATGAATGGTTATCATCTGGTGAGTTGCAATAAATTTGTGTAAATGACTAGTTAAGTTTGGAGGGGGGTGGATGAGGGGGCAGCCGAACTGTATTGAGCCGGGGACGGTTTGGATGCTTCGAAGGAAGCGAAGCGCGATCCGTAGCGCGGTGGATTGGCTGTGGGACGGTTCCGACAAGATATTTCAGTGTCATGCCACGCCACCAGATGTGCGCGGGCTCATTATGGACCCGCATGTGCCACCACAAATAAATGTCGGCCGACGGCAGGTGGAGCGGGGGAGGAACGGCAATGATCTTGCCTGCGCAAACGGCGTCGTGGACATGCCAGTAGGGGATGGTCGCGATCAGATCGGAGCTCTCGACATATTTAACCACGGCGGCGGCACTGGTCACCGTCAGCATCACGCGCCGGGGCTTGCCCATACTTTCCAACGTACGGTCGATCAGACCAGGCCCCTGACTGGGGAGACGGAGGAGGATATGATCAAGTTGGGCAAATCGGGTGAGGTCGAGCGAGCCTTCCTGCGCGGCTGGATGATCGGGCCGCATGATGCACACGAACCGGTCCGCAGCCGCTGTGACACGCATCGTATCGTGATCGAGCCCTAAGAACTTCTCCAGATGACCATAAGTCAGCACCAGATCGATTTCGCCGGAGGCAAGCTGCTCCTTCAACGGACCGTTGACGCCGAACAGGCTCATGCCCACGCGGGGGGCGACATCACGTGTTTTCGACACGAGCGCGCGGAGCTGCTCCAACAGAAAATCCGTCGATGCCAGCGAGAATTGCCGCTCGGACGTCGCCGGATCGAATATCGCATCCTCGACAAGGACATTTTCCAAGTCGATCAACGCGCGTTGTAGCTTGGGTTGTATCGCCAAGGCGCGGGGCGTGGCGGTGAGACCTCCCGCGTGGCGTACAAACAGCTGATCGCCGAAGCGGAGACGAAGGGCGGACAGCGAATGGCTGACTGCCGATGGCGTGACGCCCAGGGCGCTAGCGGCTCGCGTGACGCTGCCATGTTCCAGCAGTGCGTTCATGACGCGTAATAGCCGCAGATCGAGGTCGGTCAGCTGTCCGTTCGTCATATCTACCCTAATCACCGGCGCGACACGCGCGTCTCCGGACAGCAGGGGCGGTCGTTGTTCTCCCGACCCTGTTGCGTTGCAGCACTCGGCGGCATTTGGGCAGAGGTCGGTCTTAAAGCAATTGAGGCGAGCTAACGCGCGACTGAAGCAGGATCAGGCCCGTTTTGAACAAAATTTCAAGGTTTTGGCACAATGGGGTCGTCGTGGCGGCCTGGCCTCAATCTGCGCGAACGAGGGGCGACCTGCATTTATCCTATCCTGAACCTAGGGTTGAGACGCCGCAGTCTTGGGCTCTGGTGGGCTGAAATGCTGCTGAAAGATCGTCATGACGCCATGTTGGTAAATCATGTGGAAAGGACGCGGCGTGCTTCGATCAACCGGCTGCTCAGGTTGATGCCACGCCCGTGCTCCGGCGCATCAATGCGGGCAAACTGCCCCCACGACGCAGAGATGCGCTGGTCGGGGGGCACATCTTCATTGAAGAAAGTCGGCCAGCAGCGTGTTGATGTCGGGCCCTGCTTCCTGCGGCAACAAATGGCCGGCATGCGGGAGGGAGAGGAAGCGGCTGCCTATCGTCTCTGCCATCGAGGCTACTCTGGCCGGCGCAAGGGCACGGTCGTCCATTCCTGCCATGCACAGGATCGGCGTCTCCAGCGTCTTCAGATCCGCAAGTGCATCGCGCCGGTTAAAAATGAGGTGACCGATCGGCGCGACACTGTCCCTCAGGCGGTCTGCTCGCCAGCCCTCCAGCCGACCGCGATGTGCATCGACAATATGGGGTGCGCTGGTTTGAAACGCCTCGGAATAGAATAGTGAGACGAGGCTGTTGGCCAGTTCGGGTGCAATTTTACCAGTGTCGCCAATGGTGTCTACGACGGCCAAATAGGCGTCGCGCGAGGCCGGCGGCTCCGCGCCGAGCGAGGTGGCCATCAAGATCAAAGCGGATACGCGTTCCGGAGCCAGCAAGGCGAGCTCGCCGGCCCACAGTCCCCCGAGAGAAAAGCCGATCAATGCTGCTTTCTTCACGTCCAGGCTGTCCAGCACCGCCAGATGCTGGCGTGCCAGATCGACCATGCTGCTTGTGCCCTTCGGAAGCCGAGCGGAAAGACCGTGGCCCCACATGTCGGGTGCGATGATGCGGAATCTTCTCGACAGTGCGTTAATCTGTTCCGACCACATGGCCGCGTCGCACAACCATCCATGGCCGAGGAATACGGCCGGTCCCGAGCCGACGTCTATGACGCTCATGACAGAACCGGAAAGTTCAACGAATCTTCTGGGGAAGTTCATTCTGGCCTCTGCAAGATGGTCGAAAGCGAGATTGCGCAGGCCCGATCAGCATTGAGCAATTAAAGCCGCGGACAGGCCTCACGTCGCTATTTCCGTCTTCGGGAAGGCAGCATAGGATCAGCATGCTGTCATGCTCTTGGGGCGCTGAGGGGCGCTATCGGGCCTCAGCGATTATTTCCGCAAGCCGGCTGTGTTCAAGCGCAGCTGAGGCCAGCTCACGTACGTTCGCGTAGGAACCATGGTAATCATTCGCCCGTGCACGGGCGCCGGCGAACTTTCTAAATCTCGCCGTGATGCCGGCTGCTGCTGATCCAGGACGAACAAAGGAGCTTGTTGGGTGCCCAAAGGAAAGTTGGCTCGGCGCGGTGCTGGTGTTGCCTTGCGGGCCGTCGCATCTGCTTTGCTGATCAGCATGGCGTGTGCGCCAGTGGCGGCGGTATCGACGGACGGCCCTTCCATCGATACGCTCTATTCCGACGCCACCATCATCGATGGAACGGGATCGCCGCCGAAGCCCCATCAGGATATCTTGGTCAACGGCGAACGCATTGTCGCCATTGGTGCGCATGGCTCGATTGCCCGCGGCGGCAATGCCCGCCAAGTCGATGTCTCCCAGCGCTTCATCATTCCGGGCCTGATCGACAGCCATGTTCATCTCGAGACCCCGCCAGATAATGCTGTTGCCAAGGCTATGTTGCGACGTGATCTGTATGGCGGTGTAACGGCCGTGCGGGACATGGCCGACGATCTGCGTCCGGTCGGCGAGTTGAAGCGCGAGGCTCTGGTCGGAGAGATTCCTGCACCGGATATCTTTTACGCAGCGCTGGTCGCGGGGCCACCCTTCTTCGGGGACGAGCGCGTGATCGCCGAGAGTCGGGGCGTTGTCCCAGGCACTGCACCCTGGATGCAAGCCATCGGCACGCATGCTGACATCGGTCAAGCGATCACGCTAGCGCGCGGCACCTCTGCCACCGCAATCAAGATCTACGCCGATTTATCGCCGGAGCAGGTAGGCGCGCTGACCCGCGAGGCGCATCGTCAACATATGCTCGTATGGGCCCACGGTGCGGTGTTTCCGGCCAGACCCGCCGATGTGATTGGGGCAGGCGTGGATGTGGTCAGTCATGCTTGCTACCTCGCCTATCAGGCGTTCCCCAAAATGCCGGCGGCTTATGAAGATCATACGCCGGTACCGGATGCGTTGATTGCCACCAAAGGCGACGATCCTGTCCTGGCCGGGCTTTTTCGGGAGATGAAGCGGCGCGGCGAGATATTGGATGCCACCGGGCGCGTCTTCGTGGCCTACGAACAGGCCTTCAAGGCGGATCCCACCCATCGGCCTGCCCGTTGCACGGGAGCCGTGGCTACGCGCATCACCGCACAAGCGTGGCGGGCAGGGCTCGCCATCTCAACCGGCACCGACAACACGGCCGCACCCAGCCAGGATTGGCCCGAAGTGCATGACGAACTGCTGTTTCTTGCGCGCGATGTCGGCATGCCACCTCTTCAGGTCTTGCACTCTGCAACGTTGGTCGGGGCAGAGGCGGCCGGTCAGGCTGCGGATATGGGCTCCCTGGCAACGGGCAAGCTAGCCAATTTCGTGGTTCTGCGTGCTGATCCATCGGTGGACATTCGGAACATTCGAAGCATCCAAATGACGGTGAAGCGCGGCCGACAATATCTTCGTAGCGCCTATGTTCCGACCACCCGAGCTGAAATGAGAACAGACGATGGTCTGGTCAGCATTCCGGCCGCCGAATGGGCCGTTCCTGGACAGCCTGCGTCTGCTCAATAGTGCCCGTTGGCGGTCTGCCGCCCGGTGGGCCCGCAGGTCGCTGACAAAAAGGGGCATCGCGGGGGCAGCCCGCGAGGCCCAGCACGGATCTAGGAAGGCTCAAGCTGCGTGATGAAAGGCGGCGTTCAGGCCGTTCCAACGGCTGTTATTCCCAACTGCCTCCAACGCTCCGCTTTGGGAGTGGCGACGGAACAAGAGGTCAGGGCGTCCCGCCAGTTGCCACGCTTTTACGACCTGGCCGTCCGGACAGCGGACCAAAGTGCCAGCCGTTACATAACATCCTGCCTCGACGACGCAGTCATCGCCCAGCGCAATGCCCACACCCGAATTTGCACCGAGAAGGCAGCGTTTTCCGATCGAAACAATCTGGCGCCCACCACCGGAGGTCACGCCCATCAATGACGCGCCACCGCCGACATCGGTTTCCGCGCCGACCACTACCCCGATGCTGATGCGGCCCTCGACCATGCAGCGGCCGAGCGTGCCGGCGTTGAAGCCACAGGCACCTTCCGGCGTAAGGGTTGTTCCCGGCGAGAGATAGGCGCCTAGCAATACACGCAGGCCGTCGGCAATGATCACGCCTTCAGGCCAAACATAATCCAGCATCGGCGGCACCGGGAAGATGCTGCGAACGTGAAGCGGAATGCCGGCGGCGCGAGCACGTGCCATGATGCGTGGCAATTCGGCATGGCAACACGGTCCGGCTGAGGTCCATGCGACGTCCTGTCGCAGGGTCGTGAGCAGCCCGTCGAGGTTGATTGTATTGGGCGCGACCAGCCTATGGCTCAGCAGGTGCAGCCTCAAGAAAGCATCCGCGCTGCCGAATATGGCGCCATCCAGATCTTCGATCGAGACCGTTATGCCGACGCGCCGGACGTTGCGTATCGGATCATAGCCGATCGCGCCCGCATAGACGTCGCTCAGCGCGTCAATTTCGTCGCCATTGCTGTCCGGGACTCGCTGCTCGCTCGGCAGCCCTTCGCCCAGACGCGGGGTGGGGAACCAACAATCGAGGATGCCACCGACACTGTCGATTGTTGCTACGCCAAAGGCGGTCGCGCTTACGCTCACCGGCTGCTCCAATAATACGCGCCCCGTGGCTTTGGGTATAACCGCGTAACACGTCATTGCAGCTTGGCTCTGCTCAGGCAGTCATGAAGTCTTCTCATTTTGGGATCTCGAGAAGCGGCGGCGCCATCTGGCCGGGCGAGTTCTAGCTACGGCTAAATGCTGCCGTGACATCGGGCCGGGATTGGCGGAGCCGCATGCAGGTCGAGATGCGTTCCATGCCAAGATCGTAGCTGGCTTTGAGCCCGGCATGTCTGGATGCGTTCTGCCGAAAAGCTTTGCTGAACAGATCCGCCTGATCGGCGGAACAGCCATATCGGCTGGTCCGCATGAGAAATTCCAGTTCTGCGCCGTCCTTGAAAGTGCCGATACGCGCGGCGATCCAGCGAAGCGCCTGAGTGCGGCCAGTTTCCCGTTCGCTGAGACTTATCAGGATATGCCAGCGATCGAAGAAGGTGAGCGCCGGATCGGTAAGATGATCGAGCAGCCACGTGGTTGCAGCATCATCGGCGCCTTCGCCCAGCGCATAGCTGAGCACCTCCGACGGCCCTCGCTTCGAAAGCAATATTGCAAATAGCTGAGGGGTCCGCGCGGTGGGATCTGCGTGCAGATATGCTGCGTAAGCGGGTATCTCCAGTCCAGGCTGGAGGCTTGCCGGCTTCCCAGCAATATCGTCCTCGGCTGTCTTCGCCAGAAGGGCTTGCACGTCCGGGTCATTCCCTTCGCTCGCCAGCAGGCGTAGCAGCTCCGCGCGGAGCTTCTGACGTTCGGGCGTGTCGTTGCCCGAAGATGGGCCGTCTTTGACAAGCGCATCGAGAACAGGGCGATAGGTTGTGCGAACCCAATTCTCATATTGACCCAATGCTGGTCCGCCGATGATCCCTTCGCTGTGAAGTTCGGAGAAACCTTTCGCGCCTTGCACCGCCGCGGGCGCAAAGGAGGATTTCGCCATCTTCTCGGCAGCCAGGATCAGCAGGTCTGCAGGCGTCTCTCCGGCGGCGAAGCCGGCCCAGAGACTGTCCGTGCTCATCAGCGCCTCGGCGGGCGCCATGGCCGGCATAGTGTGAATAAGCGCCTGCCAATCAGCCGCCGACAGCGCGAAGCGGTAATAGCCCTTGCCATCGGCATTCGGCATGATGTGCCGGACGTCTCGTTCAGCAATCTCGGTTGCGGGCTGGTCGAGCATCACGCAAGCATGGCGTAGATCGGTGCGGTAGCAGATCGGGATGGTCCAGCGCAGTGGTGGCAATTTGCCGCCCAGCAACGCATAGCGCGCCTGGCTCACCCGAAAACCGTCAGCAGTCCGTTCGAAGCGGACGATCGGCACGCCCGGCTGATCGACAAAGCTCGTCAACGCCGCCAATATCTTCGGATCATGTGCCGCGTGGGCAAGCGAGGCGAAGAAGTCCTGACTTTGCGCACTCTTGTTCGCGAACTTTTGCAGGTAGAAACGCAAGCCAGCGCGAAAACGGGCATCGCCCATATAATTGGCGACCATGGCCAAGACCTGGCTGCCTTTGCCGTAGGTGATTTCGTCGAAGAAGCCGTCCTGATCTTCACCGACAGGCATGTGCACGGGGTGGCTGGCCGACAGCTCGTCGAGCTTCATTCCGTCCAGGCCTTCCTGGGTCAATTGGGTGCCAATCTGGAGATCGGGTCGCCAGGCGTCGCCGATCGTGTAGCTCATCCAATTGGCAAAGCTCTCATTCAGCCAAAGATCGCTCCAGCTTCGCGGAGATACGAGATCGCCAAACCATTGATGCGAAAGTTCGTGTGAGACGTCGCGCACGAAGGCGGCCTGCGCCAGGGGCGACGCCGGATCGGCCGGCAGCAGCTCATCCTGGCCGTAAATGATCGCCCCCGCATTCTCCATTGCGCCGGACATCAAAGGGGAGGCAATCTGGTCGAGTTTAGCGAACGGATAGGGGCGGCCGATATAGGCCTCCAGCTGTGCGAGGATCGGTCCGGTCTGCGAAAGAGCCAACGCTTGTTTGCCGGCACCGTCTTGCGGCGAGATGATACGCAGCGGTAGCGGATGATGGCGCTGCGCGTCGGGCGCGATGGCGCCGGCGGACGTGGCGAACGGACCCACAGCAAGCGCCAGCAAATAGGTCGGCAGCGGCGGCGTGGGTGCGAACTGATGACGAACGAGCGGCCCCGCTGCGGTCTGTCGAACCTCAGGCGCGTTGCTCACAACGATCTGGCCAGGCGCGCTAGCGATCGAGAGCGTGAACGGCGTCTTGTAACGCGGCCGATCGAAGGCTGGGAACATGTAGCGCGCCAACCGGGATTCGAAGTGGGTCCAGGCGTACCAGCGGTCCCCGACCCGGGCATGGTACAGGCCGGCCAGTTCATCCTGAAAAGCCGCATCATAGTCCATCACCAGCGTCGCGCGGCCGTTGCGGGCAGGCCTGGACAAGTCGAGCTGTGCATGCCCGTCATCGTCGAGCTCGCGGTACGTCGCCGCTATGGTCGCCGCGCCTTGCCGAAGTGCCGCATGGCTGACATGCAGCTTATGTCCGTCAATGGCGATCGACCGGCCTCTGCCCCGCACCATCACGTCGATTTCGACATGGCCCTCAAAACGGGGCTGCTCCGGACGGATGGTGAGATCCAGCCGATAGCGTGAAGGTTGAACGGACAGCCCTTCCGCCACCGCGGCCGGCATGGCGTGTCCGGCCAGGAGGATTACGCAGCCCGTAAGCATAGCCTTGATCGGAGCGCTCTTAACGCGCGGACGAGCAGCAATCATCAAAGGCTTCCGGAAGATCACGATGGCAATGGGATCTCTATGATCTTCCCGGTCGATTTGCTAAGCTTTCCTCTGTATTGTTTCGAGAATTGCAAGCGTTGGCGGACGCTCGCACCTCACACCTCCTTACCTGCGACGGTCAGGAGTTGGACGGGATGCTGAAATGGGTGCCGGTTTGTGCGCCAATCGCAACAACGCGGGTCATGGCCTGATCGGGCGGTAAAGCTCCAAATGGTGCCGCTCGGTCTGCAGCCTCAACTGCGTCGAAGAATATTTCGTGAGCTCCGGAGGAAATACTCAGCATCCTGACCTGGTCAGGTCCCGGATTGTAGAAGCTGTGCTTCGTTCCCGGAGATGCCAGGATGACATCGCCGGTCCTGCAATGCTCAACCTGCTCAGGGTCGTTGCCCGAAGAGAAGATGATGGATCCCGACAATACGTAAAATGCCTCGGGATAGCCATGTACGTGAAGTGGCACGCCTTCACCCGGTTCAAGGGTTTGCTCGAAAAAGGAGAAAGCGCCGCCCGACTGCGAGCTCCGGACTTTCCAAGTAAGTGTCGCTCCAGCGACGGCGAAGTGCTGGCCATCGCCTGCGGCGACCTTGGTCAAGCCATGCGCATCATCGGTCATTTCATAATCCTCGGGTAATCGATCAGAAGGGAAGGGGGATCACTTTCTGTGGTTGCTCGGTCTCGACCAGCATTCCACCTCCACCTCGGCATTCAAGGCCAGGCCCGATGCGCCAAAGGCGCTCCGCGCCGGAAGATGCGCCGGGTCGAAATAGCCGGTATAGATCTCGTTGAACTTGCCCCAATTCTGCATGTTCGCCAGCATCACGGTGCATTTGAAGATATCCTGAGCGGTACCGCCGGCGTCGCGGTTCACCGCCATGATATTGTCCATGGCTTGGCGTACTTGCGGGCCGAACCCATCGACCAGTTTGCCCTGGCCGTCGGTGCCGATCTGGCCCGACATATAGAGAATGTTGTCGACCAAAACCGCATTGGAAAAAGGCCGACCGGCCGGGCCGGCGATGAAGGTCGGCCCACTCGGTGTGGTATGCGCCCGTGCCTTCACGACGGGCAACATCGAGAGCAGCAGCAATGCCGATCGCCCCAAGACTTTCTTCATAGATGAATCACCTCGAACCTCTATGGGGGTGGCGCCTACTGGAGCACGTTGAGCCAAGGGATTGATCCTTTCTCATACGCGGTGGACCCGGCTTCATCCGGAATTCCCGATCTTTCCTCTCGATGCGAGATAAAGAAGCTTTTTCGACGCGGCGTCGAAGGAGGTAAGATGGTACGGCGGCTATTCCCTCTGTGCATGCTGGCCATCGCGTTTGGATTGACGCCGCTGGCAGGCCGACTGTCAGCGCAGTCCGGCGATGAGGCGCGTTGGAGTACCCCCAGCGTCGGCGATGTGGTCAAGGTCCTACACCTCCGTTCCGCGATCGGTTTTGACCGCCTCCTTTACATGGCGCCGGCCCGTGCTCGCGGAACAATCGTCATGCTGCCCGGTGGAGACGGCAAGCTCGACCTGCAGAGTGACGGCCATATTCTCCATGGCGATAATTTTGTGGTGCGCACGCGCGCGCTCTGGAACAGCCAGGGCTACGGCGTGCTCATTCCTGACACGATCGATCATCTCAATCTTCGCGGCGAACGCAGTTCGCCAGATTATGCGCAGCTGATCAGCGCCGTCGTGGCGCTCGCCAAACGGGAAAATCCGGGCCCGGTGTTCCTGTTAGGCACCAGCCAAGGCTCGATCGCGGCTATGAACGGCGCGGCGCACGCGAAGCAAGGCGCCATCGCGGGTGTGGTCCTGACCGAGTCGGTCTCCGTCAAAGGCGGAAGCGGCGAGACCGTGTTCGACGCCGATCCAGGGGATGTGCATGTTCCGGCCCTGATCGTCGCTAATCGAGACGATCAATGCCGGGTGGCACCACCGGGGGCGGCGCGCCGGATCAGCGAAGCGCTACGCACAAGCCGCGACGTGCAGGTTCTGATAGTATCAGGCGGGCTTATACGATCAGCGAACGCGTGTGGTTCGCTGGCGCCGCACGGCTATTATGGGATCGAACGCAGCGTCGTCTCCGCCATCAGTCATTGGCTGGACCGTCACAGCTGAAGCCTCAACCGCAGATGAGCATCTTTCATTCGTGCCACGGTATGGAGAAGGGCAGGTTGCCTTTCCGTGCACATCGCAAGACGCTCGCAATTGAACCGGCTTCGAGCCAGCATGATCCTTGGCGGGTTGCTTGTGGTCATCGGCTGTCGGCCGCGCTCGGTTGAACAAGCTGGGCCGCAGGTAACGGCAACGCCGGAGTCGATCGCGTGGCGGGAAGGCGATGTCAATGCGGCATTCCGGGATGCGCGGCAAACGGGCAAGCCGATCCTGCTTTACTGGGGAGCGAAATGGTGCCCTCCGTGTCGTGCTCTCGAAGCGACCCATTTCCGGAACGCGTCCGTCGTCGCTGAGATGCGCCATTTCTTGCCTGTCCATCTGGATGGGGATGCGAAAGGCGCGCAGCGGTGGGGCGATCGCTTCCACATCGGGGGCTATCCCACGATCATCGTCCTTCGATCCGACGGTTCGGAAGTGATGCGGTTGTCCCGTGTCGCTGCACCTGCGCAATTTGCCGCGGCATTGCGGGCGATGGCGGCGCAGGCGGCGCCAATTAGCGCCTTGCTAGGGCAGGCGCTCGCCGACCCGGGAAAACTTACCCATGACCAGTGGGAAGCGATCGCCGCCTACGACTGGTTGGACACGAGCGGACGCTTCGCGGACCGGGCCGCAAACGCGCACATGCTTGAACGGCTCGCGGTGGTAGCGCCGGACCCAAAGCTGGCACGTCGTTTTGCAATCTATGCGCTGACGCCGCGCACGATTGCCGCAAGCACGACGCTGTCTGCGTCAGAACAGAGTGAGGTGTGGCAGATCCTGCCGGAGTTGATCGGCAGCGAGCAGGAGGTAAGCTCCAATCTGCCTTATCTCGGCTATGTCGCACCCCGCTTGATTGCGGCGCTGCCGCCTTCCCCCGCGCGCACCGCGCTAGGCAACCACTTGCTGCGCGTGTTGGACAAGGCAGCGGAGGATGAACAACTCGGCCTCGCAGATCGCGTGCGGACCCTTGATGCCGAGATCGTCTTAGCGAAAGCCGATAATGGGGGCCGTATTCCGGCGGCTGTGGTCGCCAGGATTTACCGGCGGATCGGGCAGGCGGAGCGGGCCGCACATACCCCCGCATTGCGGCAATCCGTACTTGAGGCGATTTCCGACATTCTAGTGGAAGCCGGCGACGCGCGGGAGGCAGCTCGTATACTCGGAAACGACCTCAGCCATGCTGCTGTGCCCGCTTATTATATGCGCGCGCTGGGGCAAATAGAGGCGCAGCGCGGCGATACGTTTCTCGCCGTACGATGGGCGCGGCGGGCCGCCGAGGCCGCCGTAGGTGAAGATAGCCGGCTTCGCTGGGCCATCGATTATTCCATGACTGCTATCAGGATGACTCCTACGGACGGGCCGGGCGTGAACGCGAGCGCGCGAACCGTTCTGGCGGCAGCGGCGCAAGGCAGAGGCAATTACTCGACAACCACGCGAGACCGAGTCGACGCCTGGCGCAAGGCCTATGCACGCTGGTGCCGAAGCTATAGTGCGACGTGCAGCTCATGAGAGCTAAAGCAGCCATGCCTGGCCTTGCGCTGCGCAGAAGGCTCATGAGGATGGCATTGCGCCTGCGTGTTTGAACAGCCGGCATAAGCGACGGCAATCATGCCGGCGGGTGTGGAGAACTCCGTTCAAGCATGCAGATGCTCATCATAGAGCGCGACGAGGTGATCAACCGCCGGATCCACATATTCGGGCTTGTCATACATGTCGTAATGATCGGCGCCCTCGATGACGATGAAGTCTTTCCGGTTTCGCGCCCGCTCCCACAGGCTTTTGCCGGCCTCATGCGAAAAGGTCGTTCCAAGCTTGCCGCCGACGATGACCTGGATCGGCTGTACCAGCAATTCTTCCACCAGATGGAAGCCGTCATAGCCCAACAAAAGGGCGTCGCTCGTGAAGAGACGCTGGTTGGTTCGGTTGGGGTGATGACCGCGCGGCGTGAGGTAATAATCGATCGCGTTCAGAAGCGTGGGATCGGCGATGCCGGTCGCCTTCGCTTCTGCTTCGCTCGGCAGCCAGGCGTTGCGCTTGGGTTCCGCCCCACGCGCCTCTGCCGTGCGCTGCTTGCCGATCGCTGCCAACATCGTCTCCACTGCGTCGGCTTGTGGTTGCATGCGCCGAAATGCGGTGCCGAGATCGTTGGCAACAACCGTTCCAACGGCCTTGAACCGCCGTTCGATCAGCGCCGCATTGATGGCGTAGCCGCCGCCTGCGCAGATCCCGAGCAGGCCGATCCGCTCTTCATCGATGAAGGGCAGCGTCACCAGATAATCGACGGCGCACCGTATATCCTCGACACGAACGGCAGAATTTTCAGTATCGCGCGGCGTGCCACCGCTTTCGCCCTGGTAAGAGGGATCGAAGACGATGGTCACGTAGCCGCGTTCGGCAAGTTTCTCGCTGTAAACCGCGCCAGCCTGCTTCTTCACCGAACTCCCTGGCCCCACGACGACGATCGCCGGATAGCGACCATCCTCTTCGAAGCCAGGCGGCAGGCGCAGATGACCGACGATATCGCGCCCGTCATTCTGGAAGCGGGCACGGCGCAATTCGATGCTCATCTTGTTCTCCAAGTTTGAAGCAGGGATAGTTCAGGCTATGGCGCCACCATCAACGGTCAGCGTGGCCCCGGTGATGATGTCGGCTGCCGGGCTCGCAAGATAGGCGACGGCATTGCCGATCTCCTGCGGCTCGGCATAGCGACCCAGCGATGTAAGGCTTCGCTGGAAGTCGGCGGTTTCGCCGTCGGCCGGATTCGAATCCGTGTTTGTGGCACCCGGCTGGATTAGGTTGACGGTGATGCCGCGAGGGCCAAGTTCACGCGAAAGCCCGCGCGTGAACGACGTAAGGGCCGCCTTCGACATCGCGTAGAGCGTTGTGCCCGGAAAGGGAACGCGCTCACCCAGCGCAGAGCCGATCGTGATGATGCGACCGCCGCTGCCGAGGTGAGGAATGACAGCCTTCGCAAACAGGACCGGGGCTCGCACGTTGACGTCCATGACATGCTGATAGGAATCCAGATCGATGTCGGCGATCAGGCCGGCGTGGCCGACTGCGGCACTGTTCACCAGGATGTCGATACCGCCCAGCGACGACATGGCCTCGCCGACCGATCGCGCGATAGCGTTCGGATCGGCGCTGTCGGCTTGGATAGCCACGGCGCGTCGTTCCACATTCTCGATCGATGTGGCAGTCGCACGCGCCCTTTCCACTGCATTGTTATAGGTAAATGCCACATCTGCGCCGTTCTCGGCCAGAGACAAGGCAATAGCCGCGCCGATCCCACGAGATCCGCCGGTTACGAGGGCGCGCTTTCCTTCAAGATTGACCATAGGAGCACCTTGTTGATTATGTCTGGTGTTAGCTCTGACGCCTCCACGATGTGGCGCGTCCAAGCCGGTGTCTCCGGAAATAGGCGGAAGGGCGGATCTCCGTTATCGTCGGAACGGGCGAAACTGTGTCGCGCGGAGGGGAACATGCGTTCGGCTCGCGCAAACGGGTGAGCCAAAACTTTGGTGCTGGTGCGCCTAAAAGCGGTAGGAGAGCGTGAGGCCGCCAAGCGGCTGCCAGCGACGCCCCTGGTCGGTGACCGGGCTGTCTGCCGCATCGCCGATCAGGTAGGATGCGCCAAGCCGGCCGATCACCCCGAAATGTCGATTGAAATAGTAACCCGCGGTCAGCCCGGCGCCGACGTCCCGAAAGCCGGATCCCGGACGGTAAACGGGAAGGCCGCTGCGCGTTGCGTCCGCAGGCGTGATCCCGAAATAGGTGCGGTTATAGTTGCTGTCCGCCCAGCTCGCCTGGACATCGACCGAGAGGAAGGTGTCCCGCGTCCGAACCGGCGCGTAACTCACGCTTCCCGTAGCGATCAGGCCGTCATAGGTTTGTGATACGTCATGGACGACGGTGAGCTCGGTCTGGATCGCGCCCTGGCCGAGCGCGTCGCCACCGAAGCGGTAGCCGACATAGCCGCCGGCCTCGATCGCGGTGCCGATTGTTGGCAGCAGACCGACCGGCCCGTCGACGTCGTTGCGGGCACGCCGCACGCCCAGAACCGGGCCGATAGAGAGCCGCGGGTCAGATGCCAGGTCGACACGCGCGCGCAAGCCGCGCAGTTCCAATGTCACGCCGCGATAGCGTACGTCGCCGAGGAAGAAGGGAATGGCGCGTAGCTCGTCCGATCCGTCATAGCGCGGCGCAAGGCCGACGCCGACCGCGATCTGGCCATGAGGTGTGTTGCTGGAGGGCACATCTTGGGCCTGCGCGCTAACAGAAAGAAGCGCGGCACAAGGGATCGTTATACGCAGCAGGTGGCGCATCGCGGGCAATCCTTTCAGATAGGGACGTGGGGCGGCATGGGGCGCGCGCCTGCAAGCCGAGGGTCCTACGGTGACGGCGAGCATGCTTGCGCAGCGTCAAGCTGCTGCGAGACGCGGTCGAGAATATAAGATCAGTCTGGCGGTGATCAGGCTGGTATCGCAGTTGCGACACTGACCCCAAGTCTACCGTCGAAGAATGGGGATAAGAGAATGAAGCGCGGATAAATGTAAATAAGCCGCCATCCTCGGGAATTGTTGCTGAAAGATTGCAAAATATTGCTGACGCTTCTTATTTGTTTCCCAGTTGACGTCTTGGAAGCAGATGACATAATTGAATTCCTCGCTTGATCTGGCACGCTCAAGCTAGAAGGATCGGTCGATGACCAGAATGGCGAATACCGCAGAAATCTTGCCTTTTCCTACAGGGGGCGTGGATGGCCGCCTGTTCAAGGCGCCGCCCGCTTTGATGACGGCCGCGCTGGAGCTGATGGAATCGCGTGGAGGCGGGCAGGGACGGTTTGAGACCGGAATGCCGGGCGTCTTTCTCGTGCGGTCGTTCCAGACGATCATGCCCGTACCCAATATGTACCGACCGTCGCTCTGCATCGTATTCAAGGGCGCCAAGCAGATCATGTTCGGCGGCGTCACGCTCGATTATGCCGAGATGGAATGCCTGATCGTCAACGTCGAGCTTCCGGCGATCGGGCGCATGGTCGGCGCCAGTCCGGAGACACCCTATCTGGGCATGACGATCGAGTTTGACACGGCCATTCTGCGCG
>NZ_JBMDXN010000068.1:0-12078 GCF_048595155.1 Sphingomonas sp. | reverse complement strand
TTCTCGCTGTTGCGAATGGTGCGTGCGCTTGTCTTCGCGGCTTTCGAGCGCTCGACTGAGCTTCGAGAGGGCCATGACCGGGACCGACAATTCCTTGGCGAGCTGCTTCAGGCCACGGCTGTTTTCCGAGATTTCCTGCACGCGGCTTTCGCCGCCATTTCGCCCCGAACCCTGCAGCAGCTGGAGATAATCCACGACGATCATGCCGATGCCGCGCTGACGCTTCAGCCGGCGCGCGCGCGTGCGCAATGCCGCGATCGTCAGCCCCGGCGTATCGTCAATGTAGAGCGGCAGGCTTTCCAGCTCCACCGCCGCGCGCGCCAGGTTGCGGAAATCCTGCTGGCTGATCTTGCCCATGCGCAGGTTTTCAGAACTGATGCCGCTATTTTCGGCCAAGATACGCGTCGCCAGCTGATCCGCCGACATTTCCAGGCTGAAGAAAGCGACCGCGGCGCCGACTGATTTTTCGTCCGGGATCCCGTCCTCGCGATCCCGCACCAGAC
Source organism: Sphingomonas sp. (assembly GCF_048595155.1). Classification (GTDB taxonomy): domain Bacteria; phylum Pseudomonadota; class Alphaproteobacteria; order Sphingomonadales; family Sphingomonadaceae; genus Sphingomonas_I. The sequence continues at coordinate 11,575 of NZ_JBMDXN010000068.1, read as the reverse complement.
GCCGCGCGGCGTTGAACGCAAGGTTGGTCGCGAGCGATGTCTTGCCCATGCCGGGCCGCCCCGCCAGGATGATCAAGTCGGACGGATGAAGACCGCCCATCTTGGCATTGACGCTGTCCAGCCCGGTGGTGACGCCCGAAACATGGCCGCCGGAATTGAGCGCGCGTTCCGCCTGCTCCACCGCGAGCTTGGTCGCCTGACCGAATGTCTTGACCGATCCCTGTTCGCCCCCTTCTTCCGCGACGCGGTAGAGCGCGACTTCGGCTTCCTCGATCTGGCTCTTGGGATCGACCGCTTCGGACGTGTCGACCGCCTTCTCGACCATCTCGCGTCCGACGCCGATCAGGGCCCGCAGCAAGGCAAGATCATAGACCTGTGCCGCGAAGTCGCGCGCGCCGATCAGCGCCGCGCCGGAGCCCGTCAGCTGAGCAAGGTAGGACGGGCCGCCCAGTTCCTTCAGCTCCACGTCGGCCTCGAACATCGGGCGCAACGTCACCGGATTCGCCACCATGTTGCGATCGGTCATGCGCAGGATCGCTTCGTAGATGCGACCATGAACGGGTTCGAAGAAATGCTCCGGCCGCAGCTTCAGCTGCACGTCCTCAACCAGCCGGTTGTCGATCATCAGCGCGCCCAGCAGCGCGGCCTCCGCCTCCACATTCTGCGGAAGCGCGGGCGGCCCGCCCTCCGGCGAGGGCGGTACAAGTCTGATCGGTTCGGCCATGGGAGGGATCATTGAGCCAAAAAGCGCGACACGGCTAATGATTCTATGGCCTGTGGATAGCGTGGATAACGCGCATATTTTGCCAAGCCGGTATGGGCGCGATAAGCGCGCGTGGATGGCCGACCCTCGTATCATCGCGTTGGAACTAGACGACGATACCTTTCCAACCCGCGCGATTGCGGCCGATCGGGAGCGGCAGGTGGCGATCCACGATTTGCTGGCCGGCAACCGCTTCGCGCCGCGCCGGCCAATGGAGAACGGCTTCGACGGGCCCTACCGGGTCAAGCTGCGGGTCGAGGAAGGACGCCTCGCGATCGACATCGCCGATGCCGACGACCGCCTGCTGGAAACGATCAAGCTCGGCCTGACGCGGTTTCGCCGCCCGATCAAAGATTATTTCGCGATCTGCGAAAGCTATTTACGCGCGCTCGGGGAGCAGCAGCAGCCGGCCCAGATCGAGCCGATCGACATGGCCCGGCGCGCGATCCACAATCAGGGCGCGGAATTGTTGATGGACTGTCTGGAGAATAAGGTGGCGATCGATTTCGAGACCGCACGGCGGCTCTTCACCCTGATTACGGCGCTGCACATCCGTGGCTGAGATCGCGATGGAGGATGTCGCCGGCCGCGTGCTGATCGATCACGCGCTGGAGGCGGCGAAGAACGCGCACGCCCCCTATTCCAAGTTCGGCGTCGGCGCCGCCGTGCTGCTGGAGGACGGGACGATCGTCCCCGGCACGAATTTCGAGAATGCCAGCTACGGGCTTTCGCTATGTGCGGAGACAGTGGCGCTTGCGGCGACCAACGTCGCCGGCCGGTTCAAGGACGTCGTCGCGATCGGCATCGTCGGCGGTGCGATCACGAAGACCGGGCTGGAGGGCGACACCCCCATCTATCCGTGCGGCCGCTGCCGCCAGATCCTCAACGAAGCCGCCGATATGGGCCGCCGCGACATCACCGTCTATTGCGGATCCGCCGATGGGGCGATCGTCCGGCGACACCTCCTGTCAGAGCTACTGCCCTTCGCCTTCGGGCCGGGCGACCTGGGGATTAGCTGATCCAGTATCTCCTGGCGGCCCGCACGGGGCGGTTAGGCGTCTCGCAGAAATTCAAAGAAGATCTGCTCCAGATAAGAGCGTGGATCGCGAACCAGCGACACCTTGATCCGCGCATCGTCGAAATGATCTGCTCCGAAGAGGCGAGACGCGATCTTCTCATGCTCTGCGCGTCGCGCGGCCTCGGTCTTCTCCGCCTCGTCCCATGAGCCCCCACCGGGAACATTGGCCCAAAGATAGCCGCTATGGGCAATGTCGTCGTAGAAAGTAAGCGTCAGGTTGATTGGGGCGCCCTTGGTCTTGAATTGGCTCCAACCTGGCTGGCCAGGTATCGGACCAGCCTCTCCTTCCAGCTGCGTCTCAAGGTCGCTCAGCCTGGTGGCGGGTCCAATGATCACACCGTTGTAGAGGAACGCCGATCGGCTTCGATCGAAATCAAGCATGTCTTACGGTTTCCTCAGCGGTGTCACGTCCAGCGGCTTTAGCGTCGAATATTCCGGAATATAGATTTGCGGCAGTCCGCCCTCACCATATTGCGGGTTGGCGCGAGTGATGCCGAAGGCCGCGGGCGTATCCTCCGTAACCTCGTAAGCACGAACATTGGGTCGGTAGCCGAATTGCTCGTGCGGCTTGACCTGCAGCCCTTTGAAGAGCGCTTCGGCATCTCCGCCCGAGCGCTGCACAGCCCGCGGCGTCGTGTAATAATTGCTCTGGCCCGGATCGCCGGCGTAAATGACCGTGCCTTTCTTGAGCGTGATGTCGCGATATTGATCGACGCCGGGATAATCGCCTTTGCCCTGCCACGACTGCGCCTCTTCGGACGGGGTCAACTTGGGCGTATTTACCGGCGGCGTGCTGACCGGCGGCCGCCCGGACGCCAGGGCTTTCCCGATCGCCGCCTCGCCCGCCTGGCCGCCCTTGAAGCCCAGCCCTCCGCCAACCGCGCCTCCAGCAAAGCTCCCCAAGACGCCCGCCACGGCCTGACCGGTTTCGCCATAGCCCATCGCCTTGGCCGCCGCCGTGGCGCCTTGGCCGCCTAAATAGCTTCCGCCCGCGCCGCCGACGAGGCTGCCGACCGCCGCACCGACCCCGTAGGTCAGGCCGACACCCAGCGTCGCAATGGCGGTGCCGCCGATCGTCATCGCCAGCATTACATTCTGCAGCGCCACCGGCACTTCCGGCGTCGGCTTGATCACTTCCTTCGACGGACCACCGATGAAGACATCGTTCGATCCTTTGCGGATCACCGCCGAGCAGCCCATCTTCTCGCCGACGCGCCCCGCCGGTTGTCCGTTGATCAGCACTGTCTCCGCCCCGGTCGCGACCGGAATGGGTGGGCCCGAATCCTTGCTGCAAGGGCCGGTGGCGAGGACCGTCATGGCGGCGGGCCGGCCGTTTATGAAGACGTTACGCGATCCGATCTTGATGACGCCGGTCTCCGGGCCCTCAATGGTTTCGCCGATCGCCTGGCCGGCCATGCCGGCACCACCCGTGATGGCCACGGCCGCACCGACGGCGATCAGGCTGGTTCCGCCGGTCAGGATGGCCAAGCCGACCAGCGCCCCGATGGCGAGGCCGATCTTCACCCCGTCCAGCGCGGAGCTATGGCCGAAAGGATCGTCGACCCGTGCGGCGGCGGCAGCACCCATCAGGCGATCCGAAAGCTCTTCAGCATTTCACGGAAGGTCGGCTCCGCATCGTCGAACTCGCCCCGCCCGGCGGTGGCGGTGGCGATGACCAGGCCCTCGTCGCCATCCTGTACGAAGGTGACGCTCTGCGTCAGCTTGGCCTGCGCATTGTGCCAGTCCACCTTCACCTCGGCGAGGGCCGAGGCGCCGCGCGCATCGACCCGGCGCGAAACCTCCTGAAAGCCGGCAAGCTGTTCGGACATTTGCGCGACCTGGCGATCGATCAGCGTGTTCATCCGCGCTTGCGGATCGGTCGGAAGGTCCTTGGGCGGCACATCGCGCATCACCACCATGTTCGGCGTCACGCCCGACGGGCCTGCTTCGGACGCGCTCAGCACAAGCATCGACTTGTCGCGCCAGCCGCTCGGGCACTCCATCGACATTCCCTGAAGCAAGTCGCTCTCCCTCAACTGCGTCGTAACATTACCGGCCCCGGCGCGTGGCGACAAGGCGAGAGGCACGATCGCCGGCGCCGCGTCCCGCCGTACGAACGCACGAGCGGGCATTCGCTCCCCTTGCCCTCGGCCCCCTTTCCGGCAAAAGCTTTGGCTTTCATCCCCCTGACCGCGAGCGCTCATGTCCATTCAATCCGATCGCTGGATCCGCGAACAGGCGCAAAGCCACGCCATGATCGAGCCTTTCGTCGAGGCGCAGCGTCGTGACGGCTGCATCAGCTACGGCCTGTCCTCCTATGGCTATGACGCGCGCGTCTCCGACGAGTTCAAGATCTTCACCAATGTCGACAATGCCTTGGTCGATCCCAAGGATTTCGCGCATAACAGCTTCGTGGATCGCAAGACGGACGTCTGCATCATCCCGCCCAACAGCTTCGCGCTCGCCCGTACGGTCGAATATTTCCGCGTGCCGCGTGACGTGCTCGTCATCTGCCTCGGCAAATCGACCTATGCGCGCTGCGGCATTATCGTGAACGTGACGCCGCTGGAGCCGGGCTGGGAGGGGCATGTCACGCTGGAATTCTCCAACACGACGCCCCTACCCGCCAAGATCTACGCCAATGAAGGCGCCTGCCAGTTCCTGTTCCTGAAGGGGAACGAGCCGTGCGAGGTCAGCTATGCCGACCGCGCCGGCAAATATATGGCGCAGACAGGCGTCACGCTGCCGCGGCTATGACAAGGAAAGCCGCCTTCGCGTTTGGCCTGCTCGCCCTCGCCGGCGCCTCGATCGCGGCCGCACCGGCAACGGGCTATCTCGATGGCGTGTTCGACCTGACCACGATCGTCCCGCCCGCGCCGGTGAAGGGCGACATCCGCTACGCGGCCGACCGCAAGGTGTTCAAGGCGACGCGCGCAATGCTCGGCACGCCGCGTGGGACGCTCGCAACCGAGGACGTACCCTCTTCGGTCATCGCGGTCGAAAAGGATTTCAGCTGCGCAGCCGCCGTCACGCTCTCGCCGGAGACCACGCCGGCCACGCATCGCCTGCTGGCAGCCGCCAATGCCGACACCGCCCGCGCGAACAATGCCGCCAAGGATCATTGGCAGCGGCTACGGCCGTTCCTGATCGACAAAGGCCCCGTCTGCGACTCCAAGGAAGAGCTCGCCAAGAGCTATGATTACCCGTCCGGCCATGCCACCCGCGGCTGGACCTTCGGCCTCATCCTGTCGGAAGCCGAGCCCGATCGGGCAACGCCGATCCTGATCCGCGCCCGCGCCTATGGCGAAAGCCGGATCGTGTGCGGCGCGCATAATATGAGCGCGATCGACGCCGGCCGGACGGGCGCGAGCGCGACGATGCAGGCCATCCGCGCCACCGACGCCTATCAACGCGATCTCGCGGCCGCCCGGCGGGAGCTGGCCGCCGCCCGCGCCAATCCCGCCCTGGCGCCGGATGCCGCATCCTGCTCCGCCGAAGCGGCCCTGACCGCGCCGTCCGTCTTGGCAGCGGTCAGGAAGTAACGCTCAGCCTTTACCCGGTATCAACGCACCGAGGATCGGCCGCACCCAATCGTTCGCCTTCATGTCCCAGACGACGAAATCGCTGTCGAACTGCCAATAGGACCAGGCGAAGCCATGGCGTTCGGCCGACCGCGCGACGGCACTCGTCCACGCCACGCGCGACGCCATGTCACCGCCCTCGCGCGCACCGAATTCGCCCAAAAGGATCGGGCGATGATGCTCCTTGGACCACGCCTCGACCTGATCGAAGTCGCTGTCGATCTTGGCTTTCTCCTCGGGCGAGCAGCAGGTGATGCCCGAAAGATTGGCATATTCCGGCGTCCAGTTCGCCCCCTGATGGGTGAAGCGCATCGGATCATAATAATGGAAGGTCACGATGATATGCTTGTCATCGTCCGGCAGCTCCAGCGTATTGAGCTGGCGCAGGCTGTTCCACTGGGTCGGACCGATGATCAGGGTGCGCGTAGGATTGTCCTTGCGCACGATCGGGATCAGTTCCTTGAGCAGCGCATTCCAGCGCGCTGCATCCAGTTGGCCATGGGGCTCGTTGAGCAATTCGAACATCACGCTCGCCTGGCGCTTGCGCAGGTGGCGTCCCACCTGCGTCCAGAACGCCACGAGCTTGTCGCGGCAGCTATCCGCCGCCTCGCTGCACAGATTGAAATCATGTTCGTCGACGATGACGTTCAGCCCCGCCTTGCTCGCGCCGCTGATCGCCCAATCCAGCGTGCTCAGCCACTTCGGGTCGAGCTTGTTGCCGGCATCCATGTGCGCGAAGGATTGCAGCACGATCCGGACGGAGGAGAAGCCGGCTTCCCGGATCTTGGTGAAATGCTCCGCCTTGAAGCGCGCGGCGGAAAAATCCTTCCAGATCGGGTCATAGCCCAGGATGTTCACACCCCGGCCGAGCTGGCGCGCCTGATCCCATGCCGACGGCGTCGGCCGCTTCGCCTGCACGCCGCCTGCCGCCGTCGCCGCCATCAGCAACGCTGCCAAACCCCTCCACAATCCCTGCATTGTTCGCCCTTTACCTGCGCCTGTTGCTATGTCGTATGTTCGCCGGCCGGCCGCGCCGCGGGGCCGTACGATCGCTCCGCTTGCGCTGCCGTGGCGACGCCTCACCGTCTGCATTCTCCACCTCGAACCGCAACGCGCCCGAAATCGGATTAGCCTCTGCCAGCCGCAGCTTGAGCCGCATACCCGGCGTATAGCGCATGCCCGTCTCTTCGCCCTCCAGCGCCTGCGCGGCCTCGTCATACCGGAAATATTCGCGGCCCAGCGTGGAAATCGGCACGAGCCCATCGCCACCCAAGCCTTCGACCGTCGCAAAGAAGCCGAACGGCTGCACGCCGGTAATGCGCGTATCCACCAGCTCGCCCACCTTGGTCGACAGATAGGCCGCGACATAGCGATCGATCGTCTCCCGCTCCGCCTCCATCGCGCGGCGCTCGGCGGCGCTGATCGCCTCTCCGATCCGCCCGAAGGCGGTCTCGTCCTCCACCGGCAGTCGCGTCTCCTTGACCGCCGGGGCGAGAGTATACGCGCCGACCAGCGCACGATGGACGAGCAGATCGGCATAGCGCCGGATCGGGCTGGTAAAATGGGCATAGCTGCCCAGCGCGAGCCCGAAATGGCCGGCATTGGCCGGGCCGTAATAGGCCTGCGTCTGCGTGCGCAGCACCTGCTCCATGATCTGCGGGCGCTCGTCGCGCTCGCCGACGCGGTCCAACAGCTGATTGAAGGTGTTGGGCTTGATCACCTGCCCCAGCGCAAAGCTGATCCCGAACGTGTCGAGATAATCCTTCAACGCGACCAGCTTTTCGCGGCTCGGCGGCTCGTGGATGCGGTACATGACCGGCGCCTTCTTGGCTTCCAGCGCCTTGGCCGCCGCGACATTGGCCGCGATCATATAATCCTCGATCAGCCGGTGCGCGTCCAGCCGCTCGCGCGGGGCCACCGACAGGATATGGCCTTTCTCGTCCAGCATCACGCGGCGTTCGGGCAAATCCAGCTCCAGCGGCGCACGCTTGTCGCGCGCCTTGGCCAGCGCCGCCCAGCACGCCCACAGCGGCTTGAGCGCCTCTTCCAGCAGCGGGCCTGAACCTGTGTCGATCGCGGCCTGCGCATCTTCATAGGCGATATTGGCAGCGACCCGAATGACCGCTCGCGTAAAAGTCCAGCTCTTGAGCGCGCCCTCGGCGGAGATGACGAGGTGGCAGACCAGCGCCGCCCGATCCGCGCCTTCCTTCAGCGAACAGATGTCCGCCGACAATTCTTCGGGCAGCATCGGCACGACCCGGTCGGGGAAGTAGACGCTGTTGCCGCGGCGGCGTGCCTCGCGGTCCAGATCCGATCCCGGCCGGACATAGAAGCTGACGTCGGCGATGGCGACGATCGCCTTGAAGCCGCCGGCATTGGCGGGATCCTCATCAGCTGCGGCCCAGACCGCATCGTCATGGTCGCGTGCATCCGCAGGGTCGATCGCCACGATCGGCAGATGGCGCAGATCCTCGCGTTGCTCTCCCAGCGGTATTTTGGAGATGCGGGTCGCCTCTGCGATCGTCTCTTCGGAGAAGCGGTCGGGAATGCCGTGCTTGTGAATGGCGATCAGGCTGAAGCTGCGCGGTGCGAACGGCTCGCCCAGCCGCTCGACGACGCGCGCGGTGATGCGCGGCGGCCGGCCGGCCTTCTCCGCCAGCACGAGGTCGCCGGCTTCCGCCTCCCCTGCATCGGAAACCATCAGCTCGCGTCGTTCGCGTTTGTCGACCGGCTTCAGCCACAGGCGGTCGCCTTCCTGATGAAGGACGCCCAGTATCTGCTCCTCGCCGCGCGCCAGCCGCTTCATCGGATGCGCGACCCAGCCCTTCCCGGCCTCCTCGGTCCGCGCCAGGATGCGATCGCCCGGGCCGAGCGCCCGATCCCGCTTGCCACGCTCGATCACCCGCAGCTTCGGCGGCGGCGAATCCGCATGCCAGCTTTCCGGCACACCAAAGGCCTGCCCGTCATCGGCGACGTCGACGATGCGCAATACCGTCACCTTCGGCACGCCGCCCATCTTGTGGAAAGCACGACCCGGGGCGCTGTCGATCAGACCTTCGTCGGCCATGTCCTTGAGTAAGGCCTTGAGCGCGATCTTGTCATTGCCATGTAGGCCGAAAGCGCGTGAAATCTCACGCTTGCCCGCGGGCGTGGGGCTGGTCGCGATGAAATCCAGGATCTGCTCGCGGGACGGGAGACCAGGCGTGGGACGGCGGGGCATGGTCATCCCATAAACGCCCGCGCGCCACGTTGCTACCGACTGCGACTGGTCCGGGCGGCGCGATTATGATTTACTTGCGCTATAGGCGGAGCGCGGGGGCGAATTTCATGATCCTGATCGGCCAATATGACTCGCCGTTCGTGCGGCGGATCGCGGTAACGCTGCAGCTTTACGGCGTGGAGTACGAGCATCGGCCCTGGTCGGCGGTTGGCGATGCCGAGAGGATTGCCGCGGTCAACCCGCTGATCCGCGTGCCGACGCTGATCACCGATGACGGCACCGTGTTCACGGACAGCGGCACGATCGCGCAGATCCTTGATCATGAAGCCGGCCCCGACGCGTTTTTAAGCCGCGCGTGGCCGGAACAGGGGGACGTCCTACGCCTCACCGCATTCGCCGCCGGCGTAGCGGAGAAGGGCGTGGCTTTGATCTACGAAGGCGCCTTTCACGAAGGCGCCAAGCCTTTCTGGCGCGCACGCATGGAACAGCAGGTGCAGGACACGCTGGCGCTCCTCGAACAGGAACGCGCAGGCCGGACGACGCCGTGGCTGTTCGGCGAACAGCTCAGCCACGCCGATATCATCATCGGGACAGTCTTGTGCTTCGTACGCGAGGCGCTGCCGGGTCGGTTTGACCTGACGACGCTCCCTGCGCTTCGCCAGCATTCCGATAGCTGCGAGGCGCTTCCCGCATTCAGCAACGCGTACCAGCCGTTCGTGCTCGGCAAGCCGAAGGATTGACCGCCCGGAAGCCGCTGCGGCCGCCAGGCTTAATCGGCGCCCAGCATCCCTTTGAGCCGCGCGAAGAAGCCGCTCGCCTCCGGGCATTCCTCACCCGTCTCGGTGGCGCGGAATTCCTCCAGCAATTCCTTCTGTCGCGGCGTCAATCGAGTGGGGGTCTCGACCTCAATCTGGACGACCAGGTCGCCCTGGCCGCGGCCGTTCAGCACCGGCATGCCCGCCCCGCGCTGACGCAACTGCTTGCCGGACTGGATGCCGGCCGGGATGCGGATCTCATGCGCTTTCTTGTCGAGGCCGGGCACGGTGATCGATCCGCCCAGCGCGGCGGTGCTGAAGCTGATCGGCGCACGCGCGAACAGCGTGGTGCCTTCCCGCTGGAAAAGACCGTGCCGTGCGACATGAATGAAGATGTAGAGATCGCCCGAGGGCGCGCCACGCGCGCCGGCTTCGCCCTCGCCCGTCATCCGGATGCGGGTGCCCTCGTCCACGCCCGGCGGAATCTTGACTTGCAGCGTCTTGGTTTTCTCGACGCGGCCCTCGCCGCGGCACTGGCCGCACGGCTCGGCAATCACCTCGCCCCGGCCGTGGCAGGTCGGACAGACGCGCTCGACCACGAAGAAGCCCTGTTGCGCACGCACCTTGCCGTGGCCGTGGCAGGTCGCGCACCCGCGCGCGGAGGTACCGGGCTTGGCGCCGGTACCGTCGCAGCTGTCGCAGATCGCCGCGACATCGACGCGGATTTCCTCGCTCTTGCCGTGGAACGCATCTTCCAGGCTGATCTCAAGATCGTAGCGCAGATCCGCGCCACGCTGGACCGACGAGCGACCACCGCCGCGTCCGCCGCCCATGAATTCGCCGAAGATGTTCTCGAAAATATCCGAAAAGCCTTCGAAGCCCTGGCCATGACTGTGCCCGCCGCCGCCATTCTGGAAGGCGGCATGGCCATACCGATCATAGGCGGCCCGCTTCTGCGGATCCTTCAGGACATCATAGGCCTGGCTGATCGCTTTGAACTTGGCCTCGGATTTCTCGCACCCCGGATTGCGATCCGGGTGGCATTCCATTGCTAGGCGGCGATAGGACGACTTGATCGTCTTATCGTCGGCAGTCCGCTCGACTTCGAGCAGCTCGTAAAAATCGGTTTCAGCCATCGACTTCCCAGATGCGAAGGCCCCTCTTCAGACCAGAAGAGGGGCCAGTCACGTATCGCTTACTTCGTCTCGTCGACTTCCGAGAATTCGGCATCGACCACATTGTCATCCGCCGGCTTCGCCGTCTCGCCCGAAGCGGCAGCCGCACCCGCGGCCTGTTCGGCCTCGTAAATGGTCTGGCCCATCTTCATGGCGACCTGCGTCAGCGCGTTCGTCTTCTCCGTCATCTGATCCGGATCGCCGCTCTCGACCGCCGTCTTGGCGGCAGCGATCGCCGCTTCGATTTCGGACTTCAGGCCCGCATCCAGCTTCGAACCATGCTCGTTGAGCTGGCCCTCGGTCGAATGGATGAGGCTTTCCGCGTTGTTCTTGGCCTCAGCCGCGGCACGACGCTTCTTGTCCTCTTCGGCGACCTGCTCGGCATCCTTCACCATCTGATCGATGTCGGAATCCGACAGGCCGCCCGAGGCCTGGATCTTGATCTGCTGTTCCTTGCCGGTGCCCTTGTCCTTGGCACTGACGTTGACGATGCCGTTGGCGTCGATGTCGAACGTGACCTCGATCTGCGGCACGCCGCGCGGCGCCGGCGGAATGCCGACCAGGTCGAACTGACCGAGCAGCTTGTTGTCCGCCGCCATTTCACGCTCGCCCTGGAAGACGCGGATCGTGACGGCGTTCTGGTTGTCGTCGGCCGTCGAATAGGTCTGCGACTTCTTGGTCGGGATGGTCGTGTTGCGGTCGATCATCTTGGTCATGATGCCGCCCAGCGTCTCAATGCCGAGCGAAAGAGGTGTCACGTCGAGCAGAAGCACGTCCTTGACATCGCCCTGAAGTACGACGGCCTGGATGGCCGCGCACATGGCTACGACTTCGTCCGGGTTGACGCCCTTGTGCGGCTCCTTGCCGAAGAACTGCTTCACGACCTCATGCACCTTGGGCATGCGCGTCATGCCGCCGACGAGAACGACTTCGTCGATCTCGGCGGCCTTCAGACCGGCATCCTTGATGGCCTGCAGGCACGGACCCTTCGTCTTTTCGATGA
>NZ_JBMDXN010000067.1:0-21442 GCF_048595155.1 Sphingomonas sp. | reverse complement strand
CGGGTTTCCTCGGTCGAGAGAAGGAGACCTCGGAATTGCTGGCAGCGTGCCGTTCAAACTGGCCGGTCGTGACTGTTGTTGGGGAGGGTGGTTTTGGCAAAACGGCCCTTGCCCTTAAGGTTGCTTATGAGTTGCTCGATGACGCAACCTCCGACTTTGACGCTATTGTTTGGGTAACCGCAAAGCGCACCATTCTGACTCTCGATGATATTCAAACGATTGACGGAGCTATCCAAAATTCACTTGGGCTGATTAAGTCTGCGGCGATACAGCTAGGCGCTCGAACTGACGAAGACACAGTAATTGACGAGGTTGCAGAATATTTAAATAACTTCAAAATTTTGCTGATACTGGACAATCTTGAGACAGTTTTAGATCCGCTATTAACCAAATTTATTCGGCGGTCGGTCGGGAAAAGTAAGATATTGGCAACCTCGCGCGTCGGAATAGGCGAGATGAGCTATCCTTTTCGACTGAGCGGTCTCTCTGTTGCAGAGGCCGTGCAACTGTTGCGGGCTGCGGCTAAAGTGCGGCGTATCCCAGACATCTACAAGGCGAAAACCGAGGTGCTACGCAGCTATGTCACCGGCATGAAGCTCAACCCGGGTTTCATTAAATGGTTTGTGTCTTGCGTTCAGTGCGGACGTCGCCCTGATGTTGCAATTACCAATCCTAAGACGTTCCTCGATTTCTGTCTCTCCAATGTGTACGAGCACGTATCGCCAGCAGGGGAGCAAATCTGCAAGGCGATGATAGCGGTTCCAGGCCGCCATCCACTCGCCATGATCTCCTATCTATCTGGGCTAAATGGCGATGTACTGCAGCAGGCGCTCGCTGCGCTGCAGTCCGCGAACCTGATTTCCATGTCGAGTGTATTAACCGAAGCGGGAAGCGAGACCGTATACGAGCTAAACGAGCTCCCCAGGTTGTACATCCTCAGGAACCACGCGCCGTCGACCCAGGAAAGCCTTAGCTTCAAGCAGCGTAGGAACGAAGTCTCGATGCAGTTTGAGCGCCTGTTGGCGGATCGCGGTAACAACCGTTACAACAAAAAAAGCATCGCCTGCCGCAATCAGGCGGATGCAATCACGGCGAAATTTTTAACGCAGGCCTTGGGAGAGAGTGCTGCTCATAAATTTGAAGAGGCAAGGCGCCTCGTCGCTCAAGCCAAAGAGCTAGATCCTACCTTTTCGGAGGTATATCGTGTCGAAGCATTGGTCGAGGCGTATGGCGACCGGCCGCCAGCTGCAGCAGAGGCATACGAGAATGCCGTCGCTTTGGAGCCAAACTCGGCACCGCTTAGATATTGGTACGCCGGATTTCTGCTTCGCGGATTCAACGATGCTAAGCTGGCCTCCGAGCAACTCCTAATCGCGGAGTCGCTGGATCCTGACGCTCCCGCTATCTTGCTCGAGCTGGCCCGGGTTGAAATGTATCTCGGGAAGTTTGAGGAGGCCGACACTCGCCTCGCCCGACTGCTGCACGACGTCCAACTACCAACACTCCACCGGCGTATGGCTTTTGACACGTGGATACAAGTCAAGCTGCGTAGCGCGAGTAACGCGTTCGATCGAGGTGGTTACTCGGAAAGCTTGAGTGATGTGCGCTCCGCCTATGAACGGTTCAAAACCATCCCGGGCGAACTTCATGATGAGCGGATATTCGGAACAATACGCCGCTCGCAGCACATACTTTTACAACTTGCCGATAAGCTCTCTGTCAGCGGTCTGAGGGCGGATGTCGAGCGCTGTTACGAGGATGTGGAGGCTCTGCGGTTCGATCCACTACTTTCCATGGAACAGCCGTTTAATTTGCGGGGCAATGTGCTGCCTTGCAACGAAGATGATATCGGCAAGGCGTTTCACGGGACAGTAGAACGAGTTAATGTCCTCAGGCGTTTCGGGTTCATTCGGTTCAATGGGAAGGAGATTTTCTTTCATTTCTCTGAATTTCCAAACGCCATTTCACAGGCCAAGGTAGGAGTCGCGGTGCGGTTCAAGGCTGAGCTGCGTGAAGGAAAGATTTGCGCAATGCAGGTTCGCCGAAATAATGGTCAAGAAGCAAGCGTGTCGCTGTCAGGGATAATAAAGGTAGTGTTACCAGAAAAATCTTATGGCTTCGTTACAGACAAGCTGGGCGGTGATCTATTCTTTCACCGTTCCGATTTGACGGATGATACAAACTTTGATCAGCTTGCTCCTGGCGACGCCGTGACGTTCAGCCTTGGCGAAAACTATAAAGGCCCTTGTGCGACCGAGGTTAGGCGTGGATAGCTTGCGGTTTATTAGTCCCTAATACCAACCCCATCGTAATCGCCGCAATCCGCGCCGCCACCAGCCCCGACATCAAATGCCGGTCATCCCGCATGGGCACATATTCCACCATTGCCAGCCCCACGATGTCCGCGTTCGCCGCCACGCCGCGTAAAATGCGGATCATATCCTCATAGGTAAGCCCGCCCGGCGTAGGCATGTTCACCGCCGGCAGCACCGCCGGGTCGATCCCGTCGCAGTCGATCGAGAGGAACACCTTCGCACCCGGCTCGATCAGGTCGGTCACCGCCGCCGTACCCTCATCGTGCAGCTTGTAAGAACTGATCAGCTTTGATCCCCACGCGCGGGCATCGTCATGCTGCCAGCTCTCGCCGGATCCCAACCCGCGAATGCCCACCTGCACCATATGCTTGACCCACGGATAGTCCGCCGCGCGCCGCATGGTCGATCCATAGCCATAAGGGTTGCCCTGCAGCACGTCGGCCCAGTCGACATGCGCATCCACCTGCAACACCGTCAGCGGCCCGTGCCCCTCATAGGCCGCCAGCATCGGGATCGGCACGCTATCGTCGCCGCCCAGCAATATCGGCACCGCGCCGGCCTCCAGCACCTTGCGCGTCGCCGCGGTGATCCGCTCGCGGTTCTGCGCGGCATCCCACGCATTGGTCGCCACGTCGCCCGCATCCACGCACCCGCGCGTGTCGCCCGCCTTGATGTCCGGAAACATCGTCGCGTCCAGATCGAAATCATATTGGCCCAGGCTCTTGCCGAACTGCGCCGACGCCTTGCGCAGCGCGGCCGGGCCATCGGCGGAATGGCTGGGCTCGCCGGCGACATAGGGGGAGGCTTCGGAGGCGCCGAACACCACGACACGGGCATCGCCCAGCGCGTTGAGGTCGGCCTCGGGCAGGTCGATGAAGGTCTGTCGTTTGGGCATGGGGCGGAGACGTTTCGGCGGCGGTGCGGTTCCCGCACGGCCAAGCGGGGCAGGGGACGCCCGCCGTCGCCCCGGCGGAGACCGGGGCCGCTGGAGACGCCGGGTGACCGGGCGAGCGGGGACGGCGACTGTTAAAGGATGTTGGAAACGCTACAATATGGAGGGAATTCCGCGCTTTCGGATCATCCTCATCTCTTGTTCGCCTGACCGTGGACCTATTTCAAATGAAACAGTCGGCGTTTTTCTGAAAAATATTTGTGATAATAGGCGGTCACTCTCTTGGGATGCCCCACGTGACTCCACAGGATTTCAACATTGATGATCCGCGCACCTGGTCTATGCCGGTGGACTTCGGGCTTGGCGCCGGCGGTCGTCCGCTCGACCGGCTGATGCGCTATCTGCGCGGCGTCCGGCGGCGTGCAAGCCCAGGCCGGCGCGCATCCGGGCGCGAAGCGGGGCAGGAGGGCGCCGGCTTCTCCGGCGCCTCAGCGGACGCCAAAACCGCACACCATTAAGCGCGGCCGCGCGTCCCGACGCCAGCCTCCGCTCGCGCACGGGGGCATCTCCACGCCGCCCAACCCGTCATCCCAGCGCAGGCTGGGATCCACGAACCTGGCCCGCCACCAGCCGATGAAGGCAGGGGGCAAACATCCCCGCGTCACCCCACCAAAAACCGCCCCATCCTCTTGACATATCGTCGTATGTTCGCTATATGTTCCATCCGGAAATGCCGTAGCATTCCCCACATCATCAAGTTCGTTTCTGGTGTTTTTTAGGTTTTCGTTGCGTTTTCGGGCTCTTTGAAACCTCGCCAGCCGCCACGCGGCCGACGACAGAAAAAAATTCTCATGAGGGGATCGCGCTACCCAGCCGTCCGATGCGCCGCCCCATGGCTCAGTCGCTACCGTCCGTCGCCGGCTCGAACCGCAAAATCCCCGCCACCCGGCTGCGGCCCGTATCGTTCGGATGGTTCACCCCATCCACCACGGTCACCGCCGCGAAATCGAACGGGCTGATCCCTAGGCAGGCGGCGTTGATCCCCAGCTCGTTTGGGTTCGATCGCCGCCGATGGTGGGTGTAGATACCGCAGACCGAACAGAAATGATGCTCCGCCTGCATCGTGTTGAACTGATAGGTCGCCAGCCTGTCCGCGCCCTCCAGCAGGCTGAGGTCGTCGATCGCGGCGGTCAGCGCCACTGCGCCGCGCATGCCGCAATAGGAACAGCTGCAGCGCCGCGCCGCCGCCAGCCCGCCGCGCAGCCGCACCTGGAAGCGGATCGCCCCGCAATGGCAGGCGCCGTCCAGCAATGCGGTCTCGTCGGCGGGCAGCGTCATCGTCTAATCGTCCTCATCCTCATAATGGGCCAGCGCCAGCGCCCGCGCCTTGATCTGGCGGGTCATGCACCAATGGACCAGCGCCTCCTCGCGGCCGTGCGTCACCCACACTTCGCTCGGTGCGATTTCCTGGATGGTCGCGGTCAGCTCGTCCCAGTCGGCATGGTCGGAGATGATCAGCGGCAGCTCGACATTGCGTTGCCGCGCGCGCTGGCGCACTCCCATCCAGCCGCTCGCCATCGCCGTGATCGGGTCGGGCAGGCGGCGAGACCAGCGATCGTTGAGCGCGCCCGGCGGCGCCAGCACGATCGCGCCCTTCATCTCCGCCGCCTTCAGCCCCGTCGCCGGCCGCAACTCGCCCAGTGGCACGCCCCAGTCCCGGTACAGGTCGCACAGCCGCTGCAGCGCGCCGTGCAGGAAGATCGGCGCGTGATGATTGCGCCCGCGCAGCTCCATGATCACTCGCTGCGCCTTGCCCAGCGCATAGGCGCCAACCAGCACGCACCGCTCCGGGTTCGCGTGCAGCGCCTCCAGCAGCCGGTCGATCTCCGATCCGGTATCGGGGTGGCGGAACACGGGCAGGCCGAACGTCGCCTCGGTGATGAAGATGTCGCACGGCACCGGCTCGAACGGCGCGCAGGTCGGGTCGGGCCGGCGCTTGTAATCGCCGGACACCACGATCCGTTCGCCCTTATGCTCCAGGATGATCTGCGCTGATCCCAGCACATGCCCCGCCGGCACGAAGCTCACCTCGACGTCGCCCAGCTTCAGGCTCTCACCATAGGCCACCGGCTGGCCGTTCTGCGGGCCGTAGCGGCATTCCATGATCGCCAGCGTCTCGGGTGTCGCCAGCACCGCGCCGTGCCCGCCGCGCGCATGGTCGGCATGGCCGTGCGTCACCAGCGCGCGCGCCTGTGGGGTCGATGGATCGATCCATGCATCCGCCGCCGGCACATATAGCCCATGCGGGTGCGGTTCGATCCAGGATCCCAGGCGCGCCATCGCCAACTATATGGTCGGACACGTCTTTCGGTTCCAGCGGGCCCGGAAACCAATGCCGCCCCTTGCGTTGTCCTGCACGAACAGAGGGAGACGGAAGATGGGTGGTGGCCTGGGCCTGATCGCGGCGATCGGCGGCTTTTTGCTGCTGGTGGTGTTGGTCTTCGCGGTACTGCGCAACCGCCAGCGCAGCCGCGCCGATGTGCAGCGCACCGAACAGGCCACGCACAACCTCTACCAACGCACCGACGCCGAAGACAAAGCGAGCGACCCCGATACCAAAAACTTCTGAGGCTGGCGCGGCCACCAAATCCACCGTTCGCCCTGAGCTTGTCGAAGCCTGTCCTGAGCAACGCCGCAGGCGGCGTCGAAGGGGGCCTGTCCTGTCTTGGTCGAGCGAAAGGACAGTGCTTCGACAAGCTCAGCACGAACGGGAAGGGTGTCGCGAGCGGCCGCACACCCTATCTCACGCACCGTGACCCTCCCCCCACAGATCGACGCCTGGTTCACCGCCCGCGGCTGGGCGCCGCGGCGCTATCAGCTCGAGATGCTCGATGCGGCGCGCGCCGGCCGCCATGCCTTGCTGGTCGCGCCGACCGGGGCGGGCAAGACGCTCGCCGGCTTCCTGCCGAGCCTGGTCGACCTGACCCTTCGACAGGCTCAGGGCGATCGGGTCGATGGTCTCCACACGCTCTACGTCTCCCCGCTCAAGGCGCTCGCGATCGACGTCCAGCGCAACCTGATCGATCCCGTGACGGAGATGGGCCTCGACATCCGCGTCGAGACCCGCACCGGCGATACGCCGAGCGACCGCAAGGCGCGCCAGCGCGTCAAGCCGCCGCACATGCTGCTGACCACCCCGGAGTCCTTGAGCCTGCTGCTCAGCCACAAGGATAGCGGCACCCTATTCGAGAACCTCTCGACCATCGTCGTCGATGAGGTCCACGCCTTCGCCAACGGCAAGCGCGGCGATCTGTTGTCCTTGTGCATGGCGCGGCTGCAGGCGCTGGCGCCCAACCTGCGCCGCGTCGCGCTGTCCGCCACCATCGCCGATCCCGATGCCTACCGCGCCTGGCTCGCCCCCGGCGGCGACATCGATGCGGTCACCCAGGTCAATGGCGATCCCGGCGCCGAGCCCAATCTCCAGATCCTCATCCCGCAGGATCGCATCCCCTGGTCCGGCCATTCCGGCCGCTACGCCGCCGAACAGGTGATGGCGGAGATCGAGACCCACCGCACCACCATCATCTTCTGCAACACGCGCAGCCTCGCCGAGCTGATCTTCCAGGATCTGTGGACCGTCAACGCGATGACGCTCCCGATCGGCATCCACCACGGTTCGCTCTCGATCGAGGCGCGGCGCAAGGTGGAGGCGGCAATGGCCGCGGGCCGGCTGCGCGCATTGGTCGCCACCGCCAGCCTCGATCTTGGCGTCGACTGGGGCGACGTCGATCTCGTCATCCAGATGGGCGCACCGAAAGGCGCCTCGCGCCTCACCCAGCGGATCGGCCGCGCCAACCATCGCCTGGAGGACCCGTCCGAAGCCGTCATCGTCCCCGGCAACCGCTTCGAATATCTGGAGGCACGCGCCGCGCTCGACGCGATTGAGGAGGGCGAACTCGACAATGACGTCTTCCGCTCCGGCTCGCTCGACGTGCTCGCCCAGCATGTCATGGCCTGCGCCTGCGCCGCGCCCTTCTACGAAGCGGATCTGCTCGCCGAGCTGCACGACGCCTTGCCCTACAGCGCGCTGTCGCCCGAACTGTTCGGCCAGGTGCTCGATTACATCGCCACCGGCGGCTACGCGCTCAAGGCCTATGATCGCTTCCGCCGCCTGACCAAAGAGCCGGATGGTCTGTGGCGCGTCAGCCACCCGCGCTTCGTCGAGCAGCACCGCCTCAACGCCGGCATCATCGTCGAGGCGACGATGCTCAACGTCCGGTTCAAGAATGGCCGTTCGCTCGGCAAGGTGGAGGAGGGGTTCGCCGCGACCTTGCGCCCCGGCGACACCTTCTTCTTCGCCGGCCTGTCGGTGGAGGTCGAACGCCAGGACGGCGAGGATCTGTTCGTCCACGCCACCAAGAAGCCCGCGCGCATCCCGACCTATGGCGGCGCCCGCATGCCGATCTCGACCAACCTCGCCGATCGCGTGCGCCGCTACTTTGCCGATCCGTCGCAATGGCCGCGCTTCCCCGAGGATGTGCGCGAGTGGCTGGAGATGCAGTCGCGTCGCTCGACCCTGCCGCGCCCGGACCAGTTGCTGATCGAGACCTTTCCGCGCGACGGACGGCACTACATGGTCGTCTACAGCTTCGAAGGCTGGAACGCGCACCAGTCGCTCGGCATGCTGATCACGCGCCGGATGGAGACGGCGGGACTGAAGCCGATCGGCTTCGTCGCCAGCGATTACGCCATCGCCACCTACAGCCTCGAACCTGTGACCGACCCGGCGTCGCTGTTCAACCGACATATCTTGGAAGACGAGTTCGTCGACTGGGTCCAGCAATCCAGCCTGCTCAAGCGCGCCTTCCGCGAAGTCGCCGTGATCGGCGGGCTGGTCGAGCGCCAGCACCCCGGCAAGCGCAAGACCGGCCGTCAGGTCACTTTCTCGACCGACCTGATCTACGACGTGCTGCGCAAATATGAGCCCGATCATCTGCTGATGCGCGCCGCGTGGGAGGATGCCCGCGCGCGCATGACGGACGTCGGCCGCCTCGCCGATCTGCTGGAGCGCGCGGCGGGCACGATGCTGCACGTCACGCTGGACCGCGTCTCGCCGCTCGCCGTGCCCGTATTGGTGCTGATCGGGCGGGAACGCGTCACGCAGGACAATACCGAAGATGCTTTGCTGATCGAAGCGGAAGCACTGGCCGCGGAGGCGATGGGCGAGGCGCTTTGAGTTCCCCGCCCGGGACGGTATCGCGGCATCGCTTTTGCGGGGAACAGGATTTTGACGGAACAAGCCACGCTCACCCAGGCGTTGGAGCGGTATCAGGCAGGGGATTATGCAACGGCGGAGCGGCTGGGCCGCCCCTTGCTGCGCAGCATGCCGCGCGATCCGACGCTCAATGCGATATTGGGCATGGTCGCCGCGCAGACCGGCCGTCCCGGTGAGGCGATACCCTTTCTGAAAGTCGCGGTGGCTGCCGCTCCGGACAACGTCCCTCTGCGGATCGGACTTGGCTTCGCGCTCGTCAATAATGGCGAGCTGGACCAAGCCCGCGCCGTAGCGGCCGGATCCGACGTGCCGCAGCTGGCCCGGATCGCTGCCTTCGTCGATCAGCAACAAGGCCGTCATGCCGCTGCGATCGGCGGCTATCGTCGCGTGCTGGCCGGCTTTCCGGAGGATGCGGAAAGCTGGAACAATCTGGGTCTGGTGCTGACCCAAACCGGCGATGTTGGTGGCGCGGTCGATGCGCTGGAGCGCGCGATGGCGCTACGTCCACAGCCGGATATCGTGATCAACCTCTCCCGCGCCTTGGCGCGGGGCGAACGCCATGACGAACGCCAGCGACTGTTGCGCGGCGCGGTGCGGACCATGCCGAACCAGGCGATTTTGCTGATCGAACTCGGCTTGGCCGAAGGCGCGGCCGGCGATCTCGCTGCATCGGAAGCGGCCTATCGCCGCGCGCTTGCCCTCGCCCCCGATCTACCCGCCAGCTATCTGGAATATGGCATGATGCTGGAGAGCCTGAGCCGGCTCGACGAACTGCAGGCGTTGGTGGAGCAGGCGCGCAAGAAGGCGATCGACGCGCCAGCGATCGACTTTCTCGAGGCATGGTTGCTGAAGCGCAGAGGGCGCTTCACGGAAGCGCTCGCGCTGGCGGAGCGGGTACGCGACGGCGTCGACGTTTCCCGCCATGCGCAGCTGCTAGGCGATCTATGGGATCGGCTGGGCGATGCGGAGCGGGCATTTGGCGCCTTTGCCGAGATGAACCGGCTGGGCGCGATCGGCCCTGCCGCCGATTTCGCCCGATCGCTCGATCTCCCGGCGGCGATCCGCCGCATGGAGGACGAGCTGGCGCCGCAGCGGCTGGCACGTTGGCCGCATCGCGAAGGCGCCGACGATAGGCCCGTGCCCTCTTTCCTGGTGGGCTTCCCCCGGTCGGGAACGACCTTGCTCGACACGCTGCTGATGGCCGTGCCCGAGCTGGAGGTGCTGGAAGAGATGCCGATGGTGGAGCGGTGCGAGGCGCAGCTGGGTGCGAAGCCGCTGAGCGACATCAATGATGCAGACGCGGATCGGTTACGCACCACTTATTTTGAAGCCCTGCGCGGCTTGCGCCCTGATATCGGGTCGGGCCGCCAGATCGTGGACAAATTCCCGCTCCACCTCGCGCGGGCGCCGCTCATCCACCGGATCTTTCCAAGAGCACGTTTCATCATGGTCGAACGGCATCCCTGCGACGTGGTGCTCAGCTGCTTCATGGCGCGCTTCCAGACCAACCGTGCCTCGGTTCATTTCCATGATCTGGAAAGCGCCGCACGCTTGTACGATCTTGCCATGCGGGTCTGGACCCAGTCGGTCGAGCGGCTGGACCTGCGCCCGCATGTCATCCGCTATGAGCGCATGGTAACGGATCTGGCAGGGGAGATCCGGCCGCTGCTCTCGTTCCTGGACGTGCCGTGGCGCGACGAGGTTCTCGACAACCAGGCGAGTGCGAAACGCCGCGCGCATGTGCCGACGGCGAGCTACGCCCAAGTGACAGAGCCGATTTACCAGCGTGCCAGCGGCCGGTGGGAGCGGTATCGATCGCATCTAGAGCCGATCTTGCCGATCCTGGCGCCGTGGGCGGAACGACTGGGATATCGCGTCTGACGGTCAGCACGCACGCTTCGGCTTGCTCAATCGGCCCGCGTACGCGATAGGGTTCGCGCATCATCATGCCACTTCACCCATTCCCCTGGTTCAGCTTCGCGATCCTGATCGCGTTGATCCTCGTCAACGCGGCCTTTGCAATGTCGGAGCTCGCCATTGTGTCGGCGCGCAAACCGCGGCTGGAAGCGATGGCGCGGCGCGGGCGCGGCGGCGCGCGGGTCGCGCTGGATCTGGCATCCGATCCGGGTAAATTTCTATCGACGGTTCAAACCGGCATCACGCTGACCGCGGTCATCTCCGGCGCCTTTTCCGGCGCCGCGCTGGGCTCGCCCGTGGCGGAGCGGTTGGAATTGTTCGGCCTGGGCCATGAAGCAGCCGAAAATTGGGGCTTTGGCCTCGTCATCGTCATCACGACCTACCTCAGCCTGGTGGTCGGCGAATTGGTGCCGAAGCAGATCGCGCTGACCGCGCCAGAGCCGATCGCCGCTATCGCGGCCCGGCCCATGCTGTGGCTGTCCCGGATAGCGGCACCGTTCGTGTGGCTGCTGGAGCATTCGAGCGCGCTGTTGATCCGCCTGCTCGGCATGCACAGCCGGCGTGAGAGCCAGGTCACGGCGGAGGAATTGCACTTGGTGGTGGCGGAGGCATCGACCGCCGGCGTGATCGAAGAGAATGAGCGCGCGATCATATCGGGCGTGGTGCGGCTGGCCGATCGACCCGTCCGGGAAGTGATGACGCCGCGTACGGAAGTCGAGTGGATCGACCTGGACGATCCTAAGCCCTTGCCGGAGGAATTACCGCACAGCCGTATGCCGGTGGGCCGCGGATCGGTGGAAGAGCTGATCGGCGTCATTCAGGCGAAGGAATTGCTCGCCGTGATGATGGCAGGCAAATCGATCGAACTGCTGGAGGTCATGCGGCCGGCGCCGGTCGTGTCGGACCAGATGGACGCGATGGATGTGCTCAGCGTGCTCCGCGAGGCCGATGTGCCGATGGCGTTCGTGCACGACGAATATGGCCATTTCGAAGGTTTGGTAACGCCGGCCGACCTGCTCGCTGCAATCGTGGGCGCGTTCGTGTCCGATCAGGACGACGATACCGATCCGCCGCTGGTGCAGCGCGAGGATGGCAGCTGGCTGGTGTCCGGCTCGCTTGCCGCGGATCAGCTGGCGGAACGGCTGTGCATCGATCTGCCCGAAGATAGGGATTATGCGACCGCAGCCGGCTTCGTCCTGTCGGTGCTCAAGCATCTGCCAACGGTGGGCGAAAGCTTCGACGAGAGCGGCTGGCGCTTCGAAGTGATCGATATGGACGGTCGCAAGATCGACAAGCTGCTCGTATCGCAGCTGCCCGCGTAACGACCGCTCATCCCGCCGATGGAGCCCTTTCGGTCAGCTTCCCAGCTTGCCGAATTCCGCCTCGAATGCCTGCGTATCGCCGCTTGCAAGCAGCCGTGCCTGTTCGACCCAGCGATCGCGTGCGATGCGCCCTTTGAACGCGCCCATACGTGCGTCGATGGCGGCGACGTCCGCGTCATTCCAGCTGGCAATCTGTTCGAACCGGGTCACGCCCAGATCTTGCAGCAGGCTCGCCGCTTTGGGGCCGAGCCCCTTGAGCTGCGTCAGGCGGTCGCCCGCTGCAGGCGGCAGGTCGGTCGCATGCGACTGGATGCCCATGAACTGATCGACAACATCTTCGACCGCGTCGGCGATCTCCGTCCCGACATCATGCCCTTCCGCCGTCGCTGCCGCCGAAGGGGGCGGGCTAGCAGTGCGCTGGAGGGGAGCTGGCCGCGCCGCCGGCGCAGTATCGCCTAACGTGACATGCTGCTTGCGGCCGTAGATCAGGAACAGGAACAGCAACGCGATCACCACGATCACGGCAATGACTATAATCGTGGTGGTGCTCATCGGTACTCCCTCGGATTGATCATGCCGTTCTGAAACGCGATCATCTGGTTAATGCGCAATGTTGTTCGGTCGGATCGTGAATTGGCTCAGGATGGCCAGTATTCCGGCTAGGCTGAGCCTGTCACGGCCTGACGCGAAGACCTTGACCGGATGGACGACGCCCCTAGCCGCGCGGAGCCGATTCAGGCAACCCGCCCCGCTTCCCGTTCCACTTCGCGCCAGCCAATATCGCGCCGGCAAAAGCCCGTCGGAAAGTCGACCTTATCGACGGCCGCATAGGCACGGCGCTGCGCCTCCGCCACTGTGTGGCCCGTGGCCGTCACCGCCAGCACGCGCCCACCTGCCGCGACCAAGTGGCCGCCGACCTCTGCGGTGCCGGCCTGAAAGACTTGCGCGCCGTCGCGCTCCGCGACGTCAATACCGCCGATGGCACCGCCCTTGATCGGCGTGCCCGGATAATTGTCGGCAGCCATCACGACGGTCAGCGCCGCCCGATCCGCCAGGACCGGCGGTGCGATCTCATCAAGCCGTCCCTCGGCGACGTCTGCCAGCAGCGTGACCAAATCGCCATCGAAGCGGGTCATCAACACCTGCGTCTCGGGATCGCCGAAGCGGCAATTATATTCGATCAATTTAGGACCGTCCTCGGTCAGCATCAGCCCGGCATAGAGGACACCGGAGTAAGGCATGCCCTCCGCTGCCAAGGTGGCGACGGTGGGCCGGATGATCCGCTCCATCACCTGGGCCTCGATCTCCGGCGTCACGATCGATGCCGGGCTGTACGCACCCATGCCGCCCGTATTCGGACCGGTATCGCCATCGCCGACGCGCTTATGATCCTGGGCGGATCCGAACGGGACGATCGTGGTGCCGTCGGTCAGCGCGAAGAAGCTTGCCTCCTCGCCGGTCATGAATTCTTCGATAACCACCTCCGTGCCGGCGCTGCCGAACTGGCCGCCGAACATCTCATCGATCGCAGCCTCCGCCTCTGCCGTCGTGGTGGGGATCACCACGCCTTTCCCGGCGGCCAGCCCATCCGCCTTGATCACGACGGGGAGGCCGAAACGCGGCAGCGCCGCCTTGGCCGAAGCCGCATCCTGGAAGCGATCATAGTCCGCGGTGGGGATGCCGGCACGGCGGCACAGATCCTTGGTGAAGCCCTTCGATCCTTCCAACTGAGCGGCCGCCGCCGATGGGCCGAAGACCAGCATGCCATGTGCGCGCAAGGCGTCAGCCAGTCCGTCCACCAATGGCTGTTCGGGGCCGACGACGACCAGACCGATATTCTCCTCGCGCGCAAAGCCGACGATGTTGTCGGGCGCGATGTCGACCAGCTCGGCATGGGCCGCGATCCCGGGATTGCCGGGCGAGGCGAACAGTTTGCTGAGCCGGGGCGATTGCGCGAGCTTCCATGCAAGGGCATGCTCGCGCCCACCCGAACCGATGAGCAGGACCTTCATGGCGTCTTCACTTCCCCCGGAAACTGCGGCGCTGTTAGCGGAGGAGTCGCGCGGCGACAATTCGCCTGCGCTTTCTGTGTCGGAGCTTTCCGGTGCGCTTAAGCGATCGGTCGAGGACGCCTTCTCTCACGTGCGCGTGCGGGGAGAGATTTCGGGCTATAAACGCGTGGCATCCGGCCACAGTTATCTGACGCTCAAGGATGATCGGGCCTGCCTGGACGGGGTCATCTGGAAGAACACGCCACTGGCGTTCCGGCCGGAGGACGGCGCGGAGGTCATCGCGACCGGGCGGCTCACCACCTACCCGGGCCGATCGCGCTACCAGATCGTGATCGAGCGGCTGGAGCTGGCGGGGCAGGGCGCCTTGATGGCGCTGCTCGACCAGCGCCGCCGCCAGCTGGCGGCGGAAGGCCTGTTCGACGGTGCGCGCAAGCGACCATTGCCCTTCCTGCCGGGCAAGATCGGTGTTGTGACCTCGCCGACCGGAGCGGTCATTCGGGACATCTTGCATCGGCTGGAAGATCGCTGTCCGACCCATGTTCTTGTCTGGCCGGTGGCGGTGCAGGGGGAGGGCGCGGCCGCACAGGTGGCGGCGGCCGTGAGCGGCTTTGCGGCGATGGCCGAACCCCCGTCCCTGATCATCGTGGCGCGCGGCGGCGGCTCCATCGAAGACCTTTGGGCGTTCAACGAAGAAGTGGTGGTGCGCGCTGTCGCAGGCTCGCCGATCCCGGTCATTTCGGCCGTCGGGCACGAGACGGATGTGACCTTGTGCGATTTCGCCGCCGACGTGCGGGCGCCCACGCCGACGGCGGCGGCCGAGATGGCGGTACCGGTCCGGGTCGAATTGCTGGCCAGCGTGCGTGACCTCGGCCTGCGCGCCGGTCGATGCGCGCGGCGCTATCGCGATCATGCGGGCGAGCGGTTGACTGCGGTCGCCCGCCATCTGCCCACGCCCGAGCGCCTGCTGGCACCGCAGCGACAGAAACTGGACGAACTGAGCGAGCGGCTGCCGCGCGGATTATCCGCCGCGCTGGCGCATGCGCGGCGCGATCTGGCCGAAGCGGCGGGAGCGCTGCGACCCGGTCTGCTCGGCACCAAGGTGGCGCGTGGGCGGGAGCGGCTGGCGGCCGTGCGGTTGCGCCCGGCGCTGGTGGAGCGGCGCGTGGCGGAGGCGCGTGACCGGCTCCACCGGCTGTGGCGGGTCGCCGAACAATTGCATCCTGATCGTCCCTTGGCGCGCGGCTATGCGCGGGTGGAAGCGCGCGACGGGAAGGTCGTCGGTTCGGTGCCGGCCGCGCGTGCGGCCGGGGGAGTGACGCTGGTTTTTGCCGATGGCCGGATCGCGGCGCGGGTTGAGGGAAGTCCTCGCCCTGCTATGGAACGCGCCAAGCCCGAGCAGCCGACATTGCTGTGACGGGGCGGCCGATAGGGCTGAGTGGAAAGGCGTAAGGACTATGCTGATGGCGCAAGGGAAGCAGGCCAAGCTTCACTATCTTGCAGGTGGGTTTCGGGTGCTCGTGCCCGGCGACTACGTCGTGTGTGCGAAATCGGGCGAGGCGATTTCGCTGGAGGATCTGCGCTATTGGAGCGTGAGCCGGCAGGAAGCCTATGCGACCGCCGAGCTCGCCAGCGCGGCGGAGCGCAAGGCTTGAGGGCCGGCTGGGCGCTGCTGGTCTTGCTCGGACTTGGCGGATGCGCGACACGGCCGGCCGCGCCAGGGCCGGCGACGACCCCTCCGCCGGTAGGGCAGCCCATCATCCCGCCACCGCCGCAGGTGGTGGATGCACGGGTCTTCGGGCTGAGCGCGACGCCCCAGCAGGGGGCCTTGCTGAGCGGTACCGCGCCGGTTGGGACGGCATTGCTGCTGCTGGACAACAAGCCGGTCCGTTTTGCCGCCGACGGGCGCTTCATCATCGGCTTCGGACGGGATGCGACCCCGTCCGCCACGCTGGAGGCACGCCTGCAGGACGGACGGTTGCTGCGCTTGCCGATGAATGTTCTGCCGCGGCATTGGGACATTTCCAGGCTGTCGACGCTGTCTCGCGGCACAACCCCAAGCCCCGCCTATCAGCGGATCCGCAGCGCGGAGGTGGCGCAGATCGAGGCCGCCCGCGCCACCAATGCAGACAGTGATGGCTGGCGCCAGACCTTCCATTGGCCGGCATTGGGCCGGATCAGCACCTTGTTCGGATCGCAGCGCATCTACGCGCAGGGCGTGGCTGGTGCACCGCATAGCGGGCTCGACATTGCCCGTGCCGTTGGCGCGCCGCCACTGGAAGGTACGCCGGCCCTGTCGCCGGCCGACGGGGTCATCGTGCTTGCGACAACGCGTCCATTCAGCCTTGAGGGCAATCTGGTCATGATCGACCACGGCTTCGGCTTGGTCAGCGCGATGATGCATCTGCGGCGTATCGACGTGCGAACGGGCGATCACGTCAAACGCGGCCAATCGATCGGGCTGATCGGAGCCACCGGGCGCGCGACCGGGCCGCATCTGCACTGGGGCATGACCTGGAACGGCGTTCGCATCGATCCTTTGCTGGTCGTGGGGCCAATGCCGCAATCACAGGCCAAGTGATGGCGGAGATCGCGCCCCAGCTCGCGGCGGCGATGGAGCAGGCGCGTCTTGTTCAACGTGGTGGCCGGTTTGAGGAGGCGGTGTCGATTTTGCAGTCCGCCTTGCGCGGTGTGCCGCCGCATCCGGCTGCGCTCAACCAGCTCGGCCTGAGCCAGATGGCGGCGGGACGGCCCGAACAGGCGGTGTTGGCCCTGCGCGAGGCGACCGCGCTGGACCCAAGCGCGCCGCCCTTGTGGCTGAACCTAGCCGATGCCCATCGGCGGGCCGGCGCGCGCGGGGACGAAATTACCGCGCTCGATCGCGCGCTAGGCATCGACCCCTATCTGCTGCCGGCGCTGTTAGCGAAGGGCGCCGCACTCGAAGCGCTCGGCGAAGAAGACGCCGCCGTCAAAGTCTATCGCGGTCTACTGGCATCCTACCCCGATGTTTCGACAATGCCGGAAACGGTGCAGGCTGCGGTCGGCCGCGCGCGCGAGGTTGTCGGCCAGGCCAATGCACGTACGGCGGAGACGCTCAGGGCGGCCACGGCGTCCACGCTGGCGGCGCATCCGGACCAGAATTGGCGCCGTGCGACTGCCTATCTCGCGCATCTCAGCGGCACGCGGCGTATCTACCCGCAGCAGCCCGTCGGGGGCCATTTTCCTTTTCTGCCGGCCGACGAATTTTTTGAGGACGATCTGTTCCCGTGGCTTCACGAGCTTGAGCAAGCGACGGACATGATCCGCAGCGAATTGCTCGCCCGCTGGCAGGAAGCATCGGATCAGCCGGCGCCCTATGTGGACTTTCCCGAAGGAGCGCCCGTCAACCAGTGGGCCGATCTGAACCGATCGCCGCGCTGGGGCGCCTATTTCCTATGGCGCGACGGTGTGCCGCAGGCGGATAATCTCGCGCGTTGCCCCCGTACGGCTGCGTTGCTGGATCGGCTGCCCATCCTCGATTTGCCCGGGAAAGGGCCGACGGCGCTCTTTTCCATCCTGGATGCGCACACGCATATCCCGCCCCACACCGGATCGACGAATATCCGGGGAACGGTGCATCTGCCTTTGGTCTTGCCTGGCAATTGCCGCTTCCGCGTGGGCGGCGAGACACGCAGCTGGCAGATGAACAAGGCTTGGGTGTTCGACGACACAATCGAGCACGAGGCGTGGAACGACAGCGATCGGCCACGCGCCATCCTGATTTTCGACTGCTGGAACCCGCATTTAAGCACGGCGGAGCGTGAACTGGTGCGCGCGTCCGGCGGCTAAGCCGGACATGCAACGACCGGCGATTATCGGTTCTCGCGCATCATGCGGATCGCAGTCTGATTGTTGATCCGGGCGAGATAGCTGCCCATGGCCGCCTTGCGGATGCGGATGGGATCACCGGCCTTCGCATCGAAGCGAAGCGTCGTGCTGTCATTCTGAACCCAGCGCGCATCATCGTCCAGCACCACCACCCAACGGCCATCGCCGCGCTGGAACGCGCTTTTGATCGTTGACTGGATTTCGTCGATATCCTTTTCCGGATCGTTGCCGGCGGTATCTCGCGCCAACAGGTTGAGGCGCGGCAGCTGGAAGCCGAACAGGGAGCGGCGCACCTTTTTCATCTCAGCGGCGTCAACGACCGTAATTTGCTTATTCTGCGTCGCAGCGTAGAGCGCCGCCGCCTGGGTATCAAAACAGGCCAGCCGCGCAGTCGTTTCCGTTACCGATCTGCAACTTAGCAGTGGTTCGAGCGCCACCGATTGTCCGGCTTCGGCCATCGCAATCGTCGGCACAGACAGGCCAACGACCAGCAACATTCTGGAAATATTTGAAAACAAAGGATATCCTTCCTTTGACTGTCAGGCTGGCACGTTTGTGTTGCGATTTCGCTACACACTGTCCGTTACCGGTCAATCCACATGAACGCCAGCTTTACAGTGCAGTACAGCATTGTCATGTCTCGGCCTTCGCCGGCACACACGCCTGTGTCGAGCCGGCAACACGGAGACATCCAGAAGGATTGCTCCACAAAAGGGGACACATTGTGATCAAAAGTCATCAATTGCTCGGTCGGACTGCGCTTGGCAGCGTGTCGATGATCGCGAGCCTGATGTTTTCGACCGCCGCTCTTGCGCAAGCCGCTCCGCCGGCAGCATCTCCCGAGCTCGCGTCGGCTCAGGGAAGCGGTGATGAAGCAGGGTCGGAAGTCATCGTTACTGGCTCGCGTCTTGCGCGCCCGGATTTGACCGGCACCAGCCCAGTCCAGATCGTCGGCGCCGAAGATATCGCGCTGCGCGCAGGCTCTACCAACATTGAAAACGTCCTCAACGATCTTCCGCAGGTCACGCCGACGACGTCGTCGACGTCGAATAACCCCGGCGGCGGTGTTGCAACGGTTAACCTTCGTAACCTGGGCGATCAGCGCACCCTCGTTCTGGTCGATGGTCGGCGCTACATGTCGTACGACGTCAACCAGGTCGTCGATCTCAATACGATCCCGTCCGCGCTGATCCAGCGCGTGGACGTCGTCACCGGCGGTCAGTCCGCCGTCTATGGTTCGGACGCGATTGCGGGTGTGGTCAACTTCATCCTCAAGCGCGACTTCTCGGGCGTGGAACTGAACAGCCAGTATAATGTAACCGGCCGCGGCGATGGCCAGATCTGGGATCTGAACGGCACGATCGGCTCGAACTTCGACGACGGTCGCGGTAACGTGACGATGTTCGCGCAATATTCGAAGCGCAAGCCGACCTTCGCGGGCGATCGCGGCTTTAGCCGCGACGCGCTGAGCGACGACGGAACATCGCTGGTTGCAGCTGGTGGCTCGCCATCGGTACCACAGGGCCGTATCAACGTTGCCGGTCTGGGTGCCGCGCTTGGACAAGGCGCTGGATGCGACGTTCAGACCTTTGGGACCACGGCTGCTGGCCCGTCGCGCTGCTATACTGCGGCCGACGGCTATAACTATTCACCGGTAAACTATCTGCAGGTTCCGCAAGAGCGCTTCATTGTTTCGGCGATGGCGCATTATGAGATCAGCGACGCCTTCCAACCCTATATGGAAGCGCAGTTCACCAACAACCGTGTGCCGACGCAATTGGCGGCAACGCCGATTGGCAACGGCACGCCGTTCGGTGACGGCGTTATTGGTGCAATTCAGCTGCAAACCAATTCGCCGTATTTCAATCCGCAGCTGCAGGCAGCTTTGCGGTCGCTGGATACGGACGGCGACGGCTATGTGAGCAGCAACTTCAACTTCCGCACGACGCAGATCGGCCCACGCTATAACTTCGACGAGCGTAATGCCTTCCGCGTCGTCACCGGCATGAAGGGCGATATTGGCGGCGGCTTCAGCTATGACGGCTACTACATGTATGCCCGGACCAAAAATTCGCAGCGTCAGTTGGGCAACGTCGCCATCGATAAGTTTGTTAACGCAGTTACGACTTCGTTCGATGCGAATGGCAACCTGCAGTGTGCCAGTGAATCGGCGCGTGCCGCAGGCTGTGCGCCAGCTAA
Organism: Sphingomonas sp.; assembly: GCF_048595155.1. Classification (GTDB taxonomy): domain Bacteria; phylum Pseudomonadota; class Alphaproteobacteria; order Sphingomonadales; family Sphingomonadaceae; genus Sphingomonas_I. The sequence goes on along the minus strand of NZ_JBMDXN010000067.1, from coordinate 1,646 downwards.
CATCTTCGGCCTCAACCAGCTGAGCCCTGAAGCTGCGAACTACATCTCGGTCGGAGCGACTAATCTCGAAGAATATACGACTCAGGTCGCCAGCTTCGTGATCACCAACTCGAACCTTTTCGACCTCGGCGCCGGCGGCGTCGGCGTGGTGGCGGGCGCCGAGTGGCGCAGCGAGCATGGCGCGGTCACCCCGGACACGTATTTGGCCAGCGGCAACGTCGCCGGCTTCAATCCGGGTCAGCCGACGTCGGGCAGCTATAACGTGAAGGAGTTGTTCACCGAAGTTCACGTACCGCTGCTGTCGGATACGATCGTGCATCGCCTCGAGCTGAATGGCGCTGCGCGCTACACGAATTATTCCAATGCGCCGGGTAACGTATTCACCTGGTCGGCGGGCGCGGAGTTGTCGCCGTTCAGCGATCTAACCTTCCGTGGTAATTATCAGCGCGCAATCCGTGGGCCGAGCGTCAGCGAGCTGTACCTGGGTCAGACGGTCAGCTTCGGCGGCAATGCAGACTTCTGCGGTACTTCGCAGGCCGTCGGCGCGGGCCAGCTGCACGACATCTGCGTCGCGCAGTTCACTGCCGCAGGTGCTCCGCTGAGCCGGATCGGCGATCCGTCCATCCAGGATCCGAACAACGTCAATCCGGTCACTTTCTTGGGCGGCAATTCCAGCCTCCGTGAGGAAACGGCGAAGACGTTCACGGTCGGTGCGGTGTACACGCCATCCTTCCTGCGCGGTTTCAGTGCCACGGTTGATTATTACAACATCAAGATCAGCAACTACATCACCCATGGCATCGGAACGCAGACAATCGGAACGGCCTGCTTCCAGAGCTTCATTCAGTCCTATTGCGGTTCCGATATCATCCGTCGTAACTCGTTCGGCGAGATTGACTCGTTCCGGGATGTCTACATCAACAGCGGTGGCTTGAAGACGTCCGGTATCGACGTGACGGCAGGTTATCGTACGAACGTTGGCCAGATCTTCTCGAATGATGCGAAGCTCAGCCTGTCGTTCGCCGGGACGCGCCTGATCAAGAACAATTTCCGGCCGCTGGTCGGCGTTGATATCGAATATCATTGCGCAGGCGCCTTTGGTGCGCGTTGCGGCGTGCCGACGCCGAAGTGGCGTCACTCGATGCGGACCACGCTTGCCGTCGGTCCGATCACCGGATCGGTGCAGTGGCGCTATATCGGCAAGGCGCACGACGACGATCCAACCGTCGTTTACGCTTCCGAGAAGTTCAAGGCGCGCAACTACTTTGACGCCACTGTCAGCGGCGACGCGGGTGATCACCTCACTCTCACCGCCGGTGTCAGCAACCTGTTCGACAAGAAGCCGCCGCTGGCTGCATCCCAGCAGAACGGTGGCAACGGCGAACAGAGCAATACCTTCCCGACGCTGTATGACGTGCTCGGGCGCTCGTTCTTCGTTTCCGGTCGGATCCGCTTCTAAGCGCGGCCCGGACGAAACGTCTGAAACGAGAAGGGGCGGCCATTTGGCCGCCCCTTTTTCGTCTGCGCTGCGATTGCGGAGGACCGCGCTAAGCGCTGCTGCGAAGCCAGCCGGTAATGGACGTGCGCGGCGTGGCCGCGGCGGCGGTGACGCAGCTGACACTATGCACCTGAGGGACCGAGAATAA
>NZ_JBMDXN010000066.1:0-65765 GCF_048595155.1 Sphingomonas sp. | reverse complement strand
GGAATTAGCAAACGGTCCCGCGCAACCGCCGCCACCGCCTGCAGGCCAAATCCCACAGCACCGAGGCCAAGTATAGAACGTCGCGTGAAAGCAAATCGCTGCGGGTCGCTCATCATATAATCGTACCAAAGTTCGATGTGTTTTGGGCCATAGCTGCCAAATCAAGCGCCGATATTTAAGCGATCGTTCGTAGAACGACTGGATATCCCGGCAGTCGCCGCAATCGCCGGCCATACATAACATCTGTGACTCCCCGGCTAAGTGAAATTTAATTCACTTAGACGGGGAGGATGCTCCTGATACGTCAACGGCATCGATCGAGTTCAGGAGGGGATGCGCCTCGCTTGGCGCCCCAATATCTCCCAGCGAACCGGGCCGTTCGGGTCAGAGGTCGGCGCGCGCAGATAGCTCCTGAAGGAAGAGAATGATGATGAAATTGGAGAAGCGAGTGCGTATCAAAGTCACAGGAAGATTATTGGTCGCGCTGGCAGCGAGCACATCTTTGGCCGCTGCGGCTGATACACAGCCAGCAGCCCCCCCACCCGCGATCACGTCAGGCATGGTCGTCAAGGATACGAGCGGCGGCGTGGTAGGAATTGTGACGTCGGTCGACGGCGCCTTCGTCAATGTAAAGACAGATCGGTACGAAGCACGTTTACCGAAAACCTCCTTCACGCCTGAAAAGAACGCGCTTCTCTTTGCCATGACTCAGCAGCAACTCAATGAGACGCTCGCGCGAGAGATCAGTGCGGCTGGCGCGGCGCTGGTACCCGGCGTGGTCGTGACTGGCCTCCAAGGTGCAGTGGTCGGAACACTGGATTCCATTGATGCAGACTTTGCGACGTTGAAGCTGTCTTCGGGACAGCTAGTAAAGATTCCGCGTGCCGGTTTGGCCATCGGTCCGCAGGGCGCGTATATCGGAACGACCGCCACCGCGCTTGAAAGCCAAATCAGCGGGAGTACGGCAGCGAGCACTGCCAGCCATTAGGATGTGAACAGCACTGCAGGTCAAGATCGAGCTCACATCCTTGGAGTCTACCGCAGAGGGCGGTCGGCGACGCCCCCCCCTTGCGGCGCGTTGGTCGTCGAAGACACCGCCTTGAGGGAATGTGGCCATGCGGGGTAATCCTGACACGACGAGCAATGAGCATGAGCTGGAGATTCCAGCGAGATGGCTCAACGAGACCGAAAAATTTGTTATAATAATTACGTAGAAGCCAAGATATATAGTGTCATCGTACCCGCATTAACACTACATCGCAGTAAAAATGATTGAATAAACGGGACTAAATATTGCATCACATTCGCAATCACCTTGGCGCACTCTTTGCTCTTGGCCTGAGCGTCTTTGCAACGGGATGCATGTCCACCGGACCATCGACCTCCCGATCAAGCTCCAATACGCCCGCCCCTGCCTCGCTCCATGAGATCACTACCGTCGACCGCCCCGTTCCCAAACCGGCACCGCGTGATCTGCCGCCGCCGGATCTGGCGCGAGCTGTCCTCGCTCTAGGTGCGGGTTTTCAGGGCGAGGTCGGCATCGCGATACGCGATGTCGCGAAAGGATGGACCGTCGGCTACAAGGCGGACGAACCATATCCGCAGCAAAGCGTCAGCAAGCTTTGGGTCGCTATCGCGCTGATGGACGCGGTGGATCGAGGAAGAATGTCGCTATCCGACCCAGTCATCGTGCGGCGTTCCGATCTGACGCTTTTCCACCAGCCGATACGCGCCTTGGTCGGCAAGGATGGTTATCACACAACCATCGGCGCGCTTTTGCGCGACGCGCTGACGCGGAGCGACAATACCTGCAATGACATTCTCTTATGGAAAATCGGAGGTCCGTCCGCGGTCCGCAGCGTGTTGGCGCAACGGGGGATCTTTGGCGTCGGGTTCGGCCCGGGCGAACGCATTCTCCAAGCCACCACCGCTGGACTAAGCTGGCAGCCGCAATGGGCCGGAGGCTGGGGTTTTCTGCAAGCGCGCGCAAAGATGAGTTTTGCGGCACGCAATCGGGCGCTGAGGCAATATCTCGCGGCGCCGCCGGACGGGGCCTCTCCAGCAGGCATTACGAGCGGCTTGGCCTTGCTGCAAAGCGGCTCGCTATTGAGCAACAATTCGACCGTGCATCTGCTCACGCTGATGCGCGCTAGCAAGACCGGGCCGCTCAGGCTCAAGTCAGGCCTGCAGCCCGGATGGACATTCGCCCACAAGACTGGCACCGGACAAGATCTTGGCACCCTTTCGACGGGGTACAACGATGTCGGCCTGTTACGATCCCCGGAAGGTCGCAGTTATGCCATCGCTGTCATGATCCGCAGCACGCAGGTACCGATACCCACACGCATGCGGCTGATGGGTGATGTGACGCGCGCCGTCATTAGAGCATCGCAGCAGAGCGGGTGAGGCGAGCAGATTTCAGGGTAACCTGCCCGCTGACGTAGCTGCCGCACAATGCCATTGACGGAAGTTATGTAGCCTTGAGTCCGCCCTATCGGCTCGTATCCGGCAATCGCGTCCCAAAAGAGTCCAGTGACCAGCGGTTCGGGCGGTGATGCCGCAAGCAGCACAGCGCCAGATGTCCCTACCGGCAGTCGACACGCTCGCGCCGCGCCCGGCCAATGGCCGCGCGCAATCTTCCGAAAGTTCGACGATGAGGCGTTGATGGTGCGGTAACGGGTTGTCCATCAGCTGAGGTTTCGCGCCCTGATGCGGAAGACCTTCCGGATCGGTACCGCCCGCATGGGGCGGCCTGTAAGGTCGCGCGGCTCGGACTTTCGCAAACGGTGGCAGGGACAGGGCCCGCCGGCATAGGTCGTACCGTCACCTAGATCAGCCCGGCACGGTTATTCCGTCTCGTCCACCGCTCCAGCAGATCGCTATAATTTCCGATGTTTGGATGATGACATGGCTGACCGCGCTTTCCTTTTGGACGATCCCGCGCATCCCGATCATAGACGCCGATATGACGGAGATCGACGGCGGTTCGATTCAGGCGGCTGCCGAATAACTCTCGAACTACGGCGTCCACGCCGCGGGGCGCGCGGCGCCAATGGGGAATCCGTGGCGGAACTGCCGCTCGTCGCGATCGCGTCGCAACGCACCGACTATCTGGTCATGGGCGGCTACGGCCGTTGACGCGCGACGTAGGCTGTTCTCGGCCGGGCCCCCGTCGGCTGCTGGGCAAAAACCCGCTCCCGATCGTCCTGGCGCATTATTGCGAGGTTTGGCGACTGATCGGAGCGTTGCGCCGTGGAGAGAGACAATCGCTCTCAATGATGATCTGATGTATGTCAGGAAGACGGTCAGCGCCCCGCTGCCATGGGGCAGAGGCGGCGTCGGCCATCGAGCCTGTGATCCTTCTTGCGCGTTGGCCAGGAGCCCCCTAATTTCGACCAAGTCAACCTGACCGGACAAGGCGGGTATTGCGAGAAAATGGCTGGGCATGGCACATTGCGTGGTATGCCCGGCGGACATAAAGCGTGATTTCAGTACTTATAGCAACGTCTTAGCGAATAAGTGCGAATCCCACCCTGTCCGCCATTCCGCCGTTTGCCGACGCCTCCGGCATCTGAGCCGCCGCAGCTACGCCGCCTAATCCAGAGCGGCTATTGGTGACTTAGCCGACGGGCAGGTTGCGGCGACCAAGCGCGGATACCTGCCGTTGGCTTCGCCCGTGACGCGCATCACTGCAGCTGCGCCACGGCCTCAACAATCGTGCGAAATGTAACTGGCTTCTGGAGCCGCGGCACGTCTTCCAACTCCGGCGGAATCTTGTCGGGATCGTACCCAGTCATGAATAGGAATGGCACACCGCGCTTGCTTAGGACGCGGGCAATTTCGAACCTCGGCCCTCCTCCTCCCAGGTTCAGATCCAGCACTGCGTGGCTCGGCGTCCGCGTTTCCAGAAGATCAAGCGTCGCGTCCTCACTCGGGCAAGGCCCAAGCACCTCGGCGCCCGCGCCGCGCAGGGCAGCGGCAGTGTCGCCCGCGATGTAATAGTCATCCTCGACGACTAACACCTTGCGACCAGTCAGGTCTGGCGCGTCCTTCATGTCCAAGCTTCCTCCAAATAGCGTTGTAGGCATCGGCGCATCAGTTTCGAGGACGCTTTCTCCCTCCTTGAGCGGGAACTTCAGCTGGCAGTGGGCGCCACCGGGCTCGAGGGTGATTTTCCCTGTTCCTCCAATCTCATACGGGATGCGGCCTTCGATCAGATCGCTGCCGAACCCGCGACGGATGGACGGTTGCCGAGATGGGACCCCGGTCTCCGTCCAGTCCAGCGCGAGCCAGGCCCTTCCACGCTTCTCGAAGGGCTTCCATGAGACGCGCAGGCGCCCGTCGGGAACCGAGAAGGCGCCATACTTGAGCGCGTTGGTCGTCAGTTCGTGAAGAGCCAAGGTCAGAACTTCCGTCACCTTCGGCGACAGCCTGATCTCGGGCCCATCCAATTCGAACTGATCATCACGCTGCGCCTGGGCACTGACCTCGCTCGCGACGATGTCTCGAAGCAATCCGCCGGTATTGGCTTCGCGGGTCAGTAGGACCTGCACCCGCGCCAGCGCCATAAGGCGCCCTTCGAGCAGTGACCGATAGTCCGCGACGTCGACAGCGCCGTCTGCCGTCCGGAGCGCCATGGACCGGATCATCGCCATGATGTTGCGCACCCGGTGCTGCAGCTCCGCCAGGAGTACACCCTGGTGTCCGACAGCCAGCTTGGCCTCGGTGATGTCCTCGGCGATACCGCCGATCCGTTCTATCTTCCCTTCGACGTCTTCGAGAGGAAAGCTGGTGTCCCTGATCCAGCGGAAGGCGCCGTCAGAGGGCCTCCGGATGCGAACCTCATGTTGGGCGGTCTTGCCATCGCGCGCAGCTTCCAGGTGTTCAACCGCGGCATCGCGTTCTTCGGGCACGATCAGTGCCGCCCAACGCTTGACGTCCCCGAGCAGCCCAGCATCATCAACTCCGTAGATCGTGGCCAGGGCCGGGCTGGCGAACTCCATCTCAAGGCGGTTTGCTTTTCTGATCCACAGACCGGCGGCCGAAGCGTCGGCGAATTGGCGAAACCGCTCCTCGCTCTCTGCAAGGGCGGCTTCGGCCCGAGTTCGCTCGATGAAGTCGGCGACCAGCCGCGCCAGAATGTCGAAGAAGCGGTAGTCGCCGTTCGTCGGCTGATGAGGGTGGCGCCAATGGGTGGACATCATGCCCACCATCTGCCCGCGACGTGTCACGAGGGGAGTCGATTGGACCGATCGTATGCCGGACTTGCGCCAAGCCTCATGATCGCCCGGGTCCGCCTCGAAAGTATCGACATCGGCGAGGACCACGCGCTCGCCAGCGTTTAAAGCCCGCCCGCAGGCGGACGCCGTCCCGGCGTCCACCCACGCCCAGAACGCAGCGGAATCAAGATGGAAGCCGACATGGCCAGCGAGTCTAAGCCTTGAGCTCGGATGGTCATAGACCTGCACGCTGGCCGCGTCCGACCGCATGAGCGTGCGGGCCGCCTCGCAGATCCTGGCAAAATGACCGTCCAGGGCACTCGTCGACACGAGTTCGTCGCCAATACGTTGCAGCACCTGCGTCGCTTCGAGGTCTTGGGCAAGCCGCGCCTCGCTTTCGCGCAGCGCCCCTTCAACGTGGGCACGCTCGACAGCAGCCCAGGTGCGCTCAGCAACCTCAACCAACAACGTTTCATCGCTAGTCGACCAGTCACGAATCTCCGTATCGCCGGCGATCAACGTGGCGATCAAACGGCCCTCCTTCACCAAGGGCGCCAGCATCATCGACCTAAATCCCAGGCCAGTGAAATTCTGGCGGATCCGCGTGGGCAGCTGTTCATACCCTTCGTAGTTGGAAACAGTCAGCAATGTGCCGCTTGCCAAGAGCCGGAGGAATTCGGGCGCGTCGGACACGTCGTGAGCGCCCGCAAGCGATGGTAGGCCCTCCCTTGCGGAGTCGCGGAGCACCAGACCGATCTTCCTGTCCAAGTCCCAATCGACATAGTAGCACCAACCGACGTTCAGTTTTTCCCGCAGCAGGCGGGTGGTCTCCCCCTGTATGTCGGCGGGGCCCGCGAGCGGCCGGACAGCGTCGGAAAGCGTCAGCAGGAACGATTGCCGCTCCTCGACTTCAACCAAGGCATCGGTGCGCTGCTCCAGTTCCACCTGTCGGACGGTCGCCGCGTCGATCGCCGAGATCATCTGGAACGCGGCTCCAGCGGAGCGGGCGAGGGTTTGCAGAACCCGCGCATCCTCTGCATCGAACCGACCTTCCGGCGTGTGCTTGATGGCCCAAAGAGTTCCGACCGCCTCGCCCTTCACATGCCACGGAGCGAGCAGGTTCTCATAGATGCGTGGCTCGACATCTCGAAGGGCGGTAAAGACCCGCTCGGCTTGGGTGAACAGGAGGACGCGGTCGCGTTCCATCACCGTCCCACAGGGGCTCGCTTCCCAGGGCATCGTGCCATGAAGGTTGGACACAAACGCTCCTGCCGCGGCGTGCCAACGAAACATACCGCTCATTCCCCCGGGCTCCAGAACGCTGATGCCGGCTGAATCCGCATGGCACAGATCCATGACCAATTCGGCGCATTTCTGGAGCACGCCTCGCGGATTTGTAGCCATCTCATGGGCCAGCAGCCCGAGCGCCCGACTCTCGGCTTCGTAGTCTGGAGCTCGGAAGGGTCGGCTCGCCAGCTCGGTGGTGATTAGGACGTCGTCGACTCTGCCGGGCGAAGGAACAGGATCAGAAGCGCTGGTCACTGCAATTCCCTTGCGTCCCAAGATAACGGGAGCGGCGCGCCCGTCGCTTGAGCGCCACCCATCGGATGCGCGTGCTCATCTCGGCATCATCAGCCAGCCAGCTCATCATCCGTCCGGCACCTTCACTTTTGTCATTCCACATGGCTTCTTTTCGTCCGATTTGCATACTGCCGAGTGGTAACGCGCCACCAATCCAGAATGTATCGGATTTTGTGGGATCATTTAGCGTCGGCAACTCGACATGCTCATCGCACGTGACCGAGAGAGAACTTCCGAGGCGAGCTCGACCAGGACGGGCAACGATGGCCCGATTGCGCACGTCGGTAGCTGGTGATGTCGGCCGGTGCGATGATTTCGGCCAGGCACTGATCAGGCGGCAGGTTTTAGGCGGAGCGCCCTTGTAGTCGAACGAGGCTGGCGGCCTCGGTGGGTGCCGGCACCCTTGCGTGTTCGCTCGCTCCTTGTCGAGCCGGCGATATTGCGCACCGATTTCAGTGAATGGGGCAAACGGCAACCAGCCGGGGGACCCGCAACAACTCGCCGCGTGGATTGTCTCGCTTGCGTCCACGGGTGAGGCGCCAGCACGGCTCGTGTTCGGCGACGATGTCCGGCAGTGGGCCAGCGCGAAGATCGATCAACTGCTGCAGGATATAGCCCGGTCGCCGGATCATGGATGACACGAAGGGCATGTGGGCCACCGTGATCGACCAACACCAGCGGTGGCTCCGGTCGCGCCCTTCTGCCGCTTCCGTGGCTAAAGCGAAGCGCGCGAACAGGTTACTTCGGCGCGCGCCTGCTCGGGAGCGCGCCGGGAAGGTCATGCGCTCTGCCTATGGTGCAGGAGGACCATATCCTGGTGGGCCAGCGAACCCCGCGGCACATAGCTCAGGATATCAAAATAGTTCGTCCAATGTTCGAAGACGTACCAGGGTGCGTGAAACATGCTCTGATAATAGCTGGGGAAGTCAGCGGCCCAAACATCATCGACGTGGAAATACGTGCCCCTGCGTCCGACACTTTCCGTCGCAGTGCGCGCCAGCTCCTGCGTTCGCGGATCATCCTGGGGTAGTGACTTCAACCATCTTTGCAGCGCGAACGGTCCATGTACGGTCAGAACCAGCACGCCCTTGGGCGAGAGGATGCGCTGAAGTTCGGCAAGCCAGGCGTCTTGATAATCTCGTCCAGGTGCGTGAGGACGCTGTGGTTCAGAATAAGGTCGAAATAGCCATCTTCATAGGGAAGCGGCGGCAGACCGTCGGTCTGGATTGTTCGGATGCCAGGGTAATTCTCCTGCAGCCAACGGATCGCGTCGCCGTCAATGTCGCAACCATGCAATTCCTGCTTGTCGAGGTCGACAGGCAGATGAGACAAGATCCGCCCGCAGCCGCACCCCCACTCCAGGATGCGGCCGACATTCGGGATATGCACACCGACGCCTGACAAAGCGCGCCGAAAATCGGCGGCAGACTGCCAGCCGGAACTGCCGAATTCCGACGCATCGGCAATGCCGGAAACACGAAGACGCAGATGCTCGGGAGAACGGGATGAGCCATGGCGCGTCATACCGCCAGCTAATCATGCGGAGCAACAGAGCTTATAGGTGTCTTTAAGGAAGAATAATGGACGTTCGGGGACTAGATCGTGCTTTCTGAACTTGTATCAACGCTGAAGCCCGCGCGTTCGTCATCGGACTGCGGAATGAAAGGTTTTGCCTCCGAATTTGCAAGGCATAAATCTTGTTCGAGGCCGGAGCACTGCTGACTGCGGTCCGCCGTTCGCATTTGAATCGGAATGACGGATGAGTGATTTGACTGGAGGGTGTCTTTGCGGTGCAGTTCGCTTCGTAGCGCGAGGCCCCGCGTATCGCGTCGGACTTTGTCATTGCCTTGATTGTCGCAAGCATACCGGTTCGCTGTTTCATGCTTCAGCGATCTTTCCGCAGGGCGCCGTGACCGTGTCCGGTGAAACCAGCAGCTACCGCGGGAGGCGCTTCTGCCCGATTTGCGGATCGTCCGTCCTCCAGCAGAGCGGCGACGAAATGGAAGTAAGTCTGGGAGCGCTCGACGCTCCCAGCCAGTTGCCGCCTACCTATGAGCTCTGGACGGTCCGTCGTGAAGCCTGGCTACCTCCATTCCCGCTTGCACGCGTCTATCCAGGCGACCGGCCGGCAAGCGGCCGCTTTGAGTAGTAGGGCGATCGGATGCGCACCCAGCCGCCAACGAGCGCCCTTCCCCAGCCCCGACGCCCATGCGTGTCTGGACACGCCAGCTGCAGCGAAGGTCGTCTCGACCGACGTTGCTCAAGAGTTGTTCTCAGTCTCCAGCGAGGCAGACACCAAAGACATCAAGATCGATGTTGCCGCCCGAAATCACGGCGACCAAGGGGCCTCCCTTGACCTGCCCCGACAGGATCGCCGCAACAGGAAGTGCCCCAGCGCCTTCGGCCACGATGCGAGCTCGTTCCGCGAGTGTTCGGACCGCGCGCCGCACCTGATCGATGCGCACGACCAGCGTGTCGTCCACGACCGGTTTCATCCGTTCCCACATACGGGGGAAGAGGCTCTTTCCCCCTGCGCCATCGACGAACGACCGCGTCCAACCAGGAAATTTCTGCGGGGATCCGCTGTCGAACGAGAATTTGGCGGGAGACGCGGTCTCCGGCTCCACGCCGATCACGCGAACGGAAGGGCGAAGCAATTTCATCGCACGGCCCACGCCGGAGATCAGGCCGCCCCCGCCGATCGCAAGCAGCACGGTCGATGCGCCCGGCAGATCCTCCATGATCTCCAGTCCCATTGTGGCGTGCCCGACGACAAAATTATGATCGTCGAACGGGTGGACGAAGGTGCCTTCCACGCTAGCATGGGTTCGTAATTCCATGGCCTGCCACGCCACATCGTATGAAACGGGCACCAGCCGCGCGCCAAGGGCTTTCATGCGTTCGATCTTGGCAATCGGCGCCGTTTCGATGACCACGACCGTGCACGGAATATTAGCGGCACGGGCGGCATAAGCGAGCCCTTGGCCGGCGTTTCCGGCACTGACCGTCCACACACCCGCGCGCGCCTCGTCGGACGAAAGCATTGCAATCGCATTGGCGGCGCCGCGCAGCTTGTACGCATTGGTCGGCTGCAGATTTTCCATCTTCAGATATGTTTCCGGAAATTCCGGGCCCAAATCCAACGGCACGAGCGGTGTCCGCAGGACGGTGACGGCAATACGCTCGCGCGCGGCCTTAATTTCGTGAAGTTCAATCGGCCGCACGGCTTCCAAGCTATTGTTCACGCGACACCTCCTGTTCGTGTTTGATCTTTGAATGGGGGGAGCGGGGCATGCCCTCATGCTCGCGAGCTGGGATTGCAGCGGGCTGAGCAAGGACCGGCAAAGCTGCTTCGAGCTGCACGCGCACAGCACTTGCTTGAGGGCGGCCAATGCGGGCTAGAAACGATAGCTGACTGCAAATAACCCGGTCGGACGTGTCTTGTGATCGATCAGGGGACTGCGTTGCGCATCGCCGACAAGCATGACCGCGCTGCCGGTCGCGCTGACCATGAGCCGCTCGGTGAGTTGGTGGCTGGCGGTCAGGAACCCGCTCACGTCCTTGAAGCCGGAACCCGGACGGAATTGGCGCAGACCCGACGCTGTCGCTTCCCCGGCATCGATCCCGAAATACCTGCTATTATATTTGCGGTTCACCCAGGTCGTGCCTACGCTTGGCGTGAGGGTCAGCCGAGCGCCGACTGGGATCGGATAGGCGATCGTTGCATCGGCAATGAAGCCTCTGGTTTGACCCGATACGCCGTTCACCACGCCAATTGTCGTGGCAAGGTCTGCTACACGAAGTTTGGCGAAGGCCCGAGCACCGACACCATCGCTCAGCCGCCGCACACCTGATGGCACGTCCTTGCGGCGATAGCCCTGCATCAGGACGGCGCTGACACCGACCGTGAATTGCTCGGTGTTGATCGGTGCGATTCCGGCGCCGTTGCGCAGGTTCGCGAACAGCCAACCATGTTTGACATCGATCGCGGGCACCAAATTCACTCGCGACTTCTTGGAGCCTTGGAAGGCGGGTGCAACGTAGACGCCGGCTCCCAGAATGACATGGTTCTGTTCCTGCGCGCTGGCGGGTGCCGCCGCCCCCAACAGCGCGATCAACGTCGCCCACAAAGCATAGCCCGCGTTCCCATCAGCTTTTCGCATACCTGCTCCGGTGCATGCGGAGGCGCCTTGTGCGCCGGCATCGAGAAATGCCTACCTTCCAGTAGGTCGGCTGTCAATTTGTGTCGGGCGAGGTGGCGGCTAATGCCTCCGGTTTCGATTATATTATATCTCTCAGCAGCTTAGGAATGTTCCGTCCCGAACGCGCCGATGGAGCGCCTTGAATGAAGGCGCAATCCTCGTATCTTGACGGGCGTGGAAGGTAGTTGGGGAATGGTCATAAGCGGCGGTACGGCGAGCAAGCTGATTGAAGAGGCCAGTCAGCTCATCACCAACGTCGGCTATAACGGCTTCAGCTACGCCGATCTGGCCGAGCGACTGGGGATCCGCAAACCCAGTATCCATCACCATTTCCCGACGAAGGTTGATCTCGTCGTGGCGGTCGTAGAGCAGCAGCGCGCGCAGATTCGCGCGCAGCTTGCAGCATTGGAAGACGGCAACCCGGACGCAATGGCGCAACTGACCGCTTACGTTGATTATTGGAAGCGCTGCATCGAGGACGAATCCGCGACTTTCTGTCTCGCGGGCGTGCTAGCGGCCGAGCTGCCTGGTCTGCCGAAAGAGGTCAGCGCCTCGGTACAGGGACATTTTAACGATCTCGGAACCTGGATTGAGCGCGTGCTGACGCTCGGCACCGAACAGGGCGCTATAAAGCTTGAACTGGAACCGCAAATGTCGTCGCAATTCTTCCAGACCGCTGTCTACGGCGCGATGGTGATGGCGCGCGCCTACAAGGATCCCGGCAAGTTCAGCCTGGTGGTGGATGCGTTTCTTGCGCGCATGCGCACCGGATCCGCACGCCAACCGGAACAGCCCACTCCCTGAAGCCGGCTAGGCGAGACCGGCGCTCGTCCGTCGCACCTCCGCCGACACGAAAGCTCGCCACTGGAGCTTCCCTCGCGTGCGGCGATTGCAGCCCGCCGTCGGCAATAATTAAGAGCGCGTCATCGAAGGTAATCACGAATTTCTTCGTGTGTGACCGAACGCGTGTCCGACGCGAATGAAGCACCATGCCCTCCCATCTTCTCTTTAGGTTGATGTGAATGGCGTTTTTGCTTTGAGATAAAGGAATATTCCCATGTTCAGCCGCTTGGGCAAAAGCCTGATCATTGGCACCGCCTTTCTGTCAGCCGCCCTCACTGCGTCCGCTGTTTATTCCCAGCCCGCCCGTAACGTGATCCTGGTGCATGGCGCGCAGGCCGATGGATCCGGCTGGAGGAGCGTTTATGATCGCCTCAGAGCCAAGGGTTTCAAGGTCCAGGTCGTGCAGGAGCCGCAGACCAGCGAGGAAGCCGACGTGCAGGCCGTCAAACGCGCCGTCGCCTTGGCGGATGGGCCTGTGGTTCTGGTCGGTCACAGCTATGGCGGGCAGCTCATCACCGAAGCCGGGGAGGATCCCAAGGTCACCGCACTGGTGTATGTTTCGGCTGCCATTCCCGAAGTCGGCGAAAGCCTCGCCGACCTCTTCAAGGCCGTGCCCTCGCCCAGCGGCGATGCCATCCGGCCCGCCCCCGGCGGCTTTCTCATGATCGATCCTGCGCGCTTCCATGATGCATTCGCCGCCGACCTCCCCAAAGCCCAGACCGATTTCATGGCCGATTCCCAGGTGATGATCTCCAAAGAGGCGTTCGGCACCAAAACGAAGGTCGCCGCCTGGAAGGACAAGCCGAGCTACGGCATCCTCGGGACACGCGACCACACGATCAGTCCGACGCTGCTGCACTTCATGTACAAGCGCGCCAACGCGAAAGTTACCGAGGTCACCGGGGCCAGCCATGTCGTCTTCATTTCGCACCCGGCCGAGGTCGCGGCGGTGATCGAAAAGGCTGCGGCGAACTAACTGCCGTCAGCCTTACCGCGTTGTCTCGGCGCCCGAAACCGCGGGATTAAACCTATCAGCATCGTCGGGATGATCGCCCGCTCAAGTGGACTGGGCGCCCGCCGAACTAAATTGCCTGTCAGAAAAGGTCGCGTGGCACCGCCAATCGGCCATACTTCGCGATGTCCAGAAATATCCTTGGCTAGCTGATTTGACCAAGGCCCACACAAAACTGAACACGAATTGTTCAATCATGTCAGTGAACGAACACGTTCAATCATACTAGATACTTTATCGAGTTTCGACTGCACTCCTTCTAGCTTTCAGAGGATGCGGCAACCCGACAGATGCCCGCAAATCGATGTCGTTGGAGAAGAATCAATGAAGACTTGGCTCATTACTGGCTGCTCAAGCGGTTTCGGCAAACGGCTGGCGTTCGCGGCGGCACAGCGCGGAGATCGGGTCATCGCGACCGCGCGCGACGTCAAGACGATCGAGACGATGGCCGAGCCTTTCGATGGTCGGATGATCACACTGCCGTTGGACGTGGCCGACGCGACGGCCGCCGAGGCTGTGGTCGCAAAGGCGGTGAAGGCATTCGGTGGCTTTGACGTACTGGTAAACAATGCTGGTTACGGGCTGTTCGGCGCGATCGAGGAAGGCACGCCTGACGAATATCGGCCGATGTTTGAAGTCAACGTCTTCGGTCTGATCGAAACCACCAGAGCCGCCCTCCCCGTGTTGCGACGCTTTGGCGGGACGATCGTCAACATGTCCTCCAGCGCCGGCATCGGCGGCGGCGCGGGTGGCGGCTATTACAATGCCGCCAAGTTCGCTGTGGAAGGGATTTCCGAAGCGCTTGCCGCCGAGCTCAAGCCGTTCGGCATTCGCGTCCTCATCGTCGAGCCTGGTCCATTCCGCACCGACTTCCTTGGCCGTTCGATCGCAATAGCGGCCAAAGAGATGCCGGAATATTCCGCGGTATCACGCCGACAATATCGCGAGACCAACAACGGCCATCAGCCCGGCGATCCCGACAAAGCGATTGCGGTGATCCTGCAGGCCGTCGACGCCGCGGATGCTCCGCTCCATCTACCGCTTGGCCCGATTGCGCACGCGATCGCCGAGCGAAAGCTGACGGCCTTCCGCAACGATATCGACGCCTGGCGAGACGTCACGATCGCGACCGATTTCCATCAGCCCTGAGCGCCAGCCGCCCTTCCCGCTTGAACGTCACAGAAATTTGATTGGATCACGATCATGATTGCAGCCTTGAAGGGCTTTACGCAGCAGATGGTGCGGGCGAACGGCATCAAGATCAACGCCGTCACGGGTGGCTCTGGGCCGCCGATCCTGCTGCTGCATGGCTGGCCGGAAACATGGTGGGAATGGCACACTATCATGCCGCTGCTGGCCAACCATTTCAGCGTCGTGGCCATCGATCTGCGCGGCGCGGGCTTCTCCGACTGTCCGCAGGGCGGCTATGACAAGGCGACCATGGCGCGCGACGCGCATGACGTCATGACGGCCCTCGGCCATGAGCGCTACGCCGTGTGCGGGCATGATATCGGTGGCATGGTCGCCCTGCCCCAGGCCGCTATCTATCGGCAAGCTGTCACGCACCTAGCCGTTCTCGACGTTCCGCTTCCCGGCTGGAGCGGATGGGAGGAGGCGACTGCGCGGTTGTGGCACTTCAGCTTCCATAGCAATCGCGATCTACCCGAACGCCTGATCCAAGGCCGGGAATATGATTATATCTCTGCTTTCATGGCGGAGCGGTTCTACGATCACAGTAGCTTTAATCCGTCGACCATCGAGATTTACGCGAGAGCCATGGCGCTTCCTGGCCGCACCCGCGGCAGCATGGAATGGTATCGCACCCTGAGCGCCGATCATGCGGCTGCGCTCGAATATAAGAAGCACCCGCTCGAGATTCCGGTGCTGGGCCTCGGTGGGGATCAGCGCTTTGGCCCTCAGATGGTGCCGATGCTCAGGGAGTTTGCCGGCAATGTGACGGGTGGCTCCATCCCGCGCTGTAGCCACTATGTCGCGGACGAGCGGCCGGAGGACGTCGCGGCCGCGCTGATCGATTTCGTCAAGTAAACTGCGGCCGCGCCGTGGTGGGCCGGCCGGATCGCGACACCGCAGCGAAGCTGTGAACGCTGCCTCTTCCTTCGACTCATTAACACAGAAAGGACCATTGTCATGACCGCACCTGTCATCCGCGGCGTCAATCATATCGGCATCACCGTTCCCGACATCGAAGCCGCAAAATCATTCCTGGTGGAGGCCTTTGGCGGCCAGGTGATCTATCAATCCTTCGGCCCCCAGGATCCGCCGCGGCAAGGACCCGAATTCGAGCGGGCTGTTGACGCCTTTCCAGGAACGGTCGTTCGTGCGCAGGCAATGGTCAAGATCGGCACCGGACCCGATATCGAGCTGTTCGAGATGCACGGCCCCGAACAAGCCCGCCCGATCCGCGCGAGCGACTTCGGCATCACCCATTTCGCCCTCTACACCGACGATATCGACGCATCGATCGAGCGCTTCGAAAAGGCCGGAGGCGCTCTGCTCACGGCACCTCGTCCAATTCCCTATGCGACCGAGAAAGGTCCAAGAAACAAGGTCTGCTACTGCCGCATGCCCTGGGGCACGACAATGGAATTCATCACCACGCCGGACCGCATGCCCTACCACGATCAAACCGATCTACGCAGATGGCAGGACGAGGATTGAGCCGGGCAAGACGGGGCTCGTAAAGGGCGCCCGTGAAAGATCGGCGAAACAGTCGCCGCGGCTGTCGGCGGCGCCAGCACCAACGGGGAAGCCGCGCGCGCAGATCATGGCTTCTCCTGCTTTGAGATGGCGGCCAACCTGCCTGCTGCCCGCGGTGCTGGCACCGCGACTCACGTTAACGCTGCCTGCGCAGCTCGCCAGCTTTTGCCTCGAAGGCGGCAAGCTCGCTTTTGTCGACATTGCCGTCGTGATTGATATCAGCCCGATCGAATAGCGGCATCGGTGCCTTGGCGAGTTCGTCGCGCGTGACGCGGCCATCACCATTGGCATCTGCCTCGCTAATGAGCGCGTTGAGCCGATCAGCTGCATCAGGCCGAAAGCGGGCCAACCGCTTGAAGTCATCGCGGCTAATAGTGCCGTCATGGTTGCGATCGGCCTTGTCGAAACGGGCGCCTCGCGAAGCCTGGAACTCGGCGCGCGTGATTATGCCGTCGCCGTTCGTATCGGCATTGGCAAACGCGGCCCCGGGGGCCTGCGGCAGCTGAGACAAGGCGGGGCTGGCGGCGAGCAACGCTAACGGCAGCGTCAGAAACATCTTCATGGATAATGTCTCCAAAAGAGGGATCAGGCGTACGGGATCAAAGACAGCCTTCTGGGCAGCGGGCTAGGGGCGACGGGGAACGGTCCCGCTGACGGTGCGCGTCCCACCTTGAGGCCCGCTACGTGTGCTCGAGTAAGTCGCGGTACCGTCACCATTATTGGTGGCACTGAGCGTCCGGGCGAAGATGTTGCCATTGTTGAACGTGGTAGTACGACTACCATTGAACTGCCCAGCGCCCCAGCGCGCGTCGCGTGTGGTGGTCGCGCCGCGCCCATTGTTGAACTGCGTGCTTCGATCTGCCGAATAAAAGCCCGGGCCATATTCGCGACTGCGCTCGTGCCGGTAGCCGCGGCCGTCCGCTGTCTGCAAACCGCGCCGGATCGTCGCAGATCCCGCCTCGCGGGACGCCGTGCGCCACTGAGCGAAGCCACGTCCGCTGATATCCCTGGCCGTTACGACATGGCCGCGGCGAACCCCCGCCTCGGCTGGAACCGCCGCAACGCACAGACCGGCAGCGATCGCTCCTAGGCGCAGAACATGCTTGTACATCTCAGGCTCCTTGTACAGGCGACTTCGCGTCGCCGCTGACGCAGCTAATGGAGGCGGGGTGTAATTCCTCTGCGACCAAGCAGTGACAAAGTGTAACAGAGTGTAACAGAGTGTAACGCGGTTTCAGGACGCGTTTCCGTCGCGGACAGGCCGCGCTATCGGTGCTTCATGGAACGCAGCTGCATCGCCGTGGTCGAGGATGATCGTGAGATCCGCGCGCTCGTTGTCGATCTGCTCAATCGCGAGGGCTTCGAAGCCGTGGGCTGTCGTACCACGGCTGAGTTTGATCAGCTCAAGGATCGCCGGCGCATCGACCTCGCTGTGCTCGACGTGATGTTGCCTGGCGAAGACGGTCTCTCTTTGTGTCGGCGATTGCGCGCGACCGGTGACCTTCCAATTTTGATGGTCACCGCCAAGGCCGACGACATCGACCGGATTGTCGGGCTTGAGATCGGAGCCGATGACTATCTACCCAAGCCCTTCAATCCGCGGGAGCTCATTGCCCGCGTTCGCGCAATCCTTCGCCGGACGCGGGGGCAACACCGTATATCACCGCCACTCGGAAACGAGCGTTATGGCTTTGACGGTTGGACATTGGACGTGGGCGCGCGCGGCGTAACCGCTCCGGACGGTAGCGGCGTAGAACTGACGGCCGGCGAATTCGATCTGCTACACTGCTTTGTCAAGCACCCCCAGCGCGTGCTGAACCGCGACCAGCTGTTGGATTGGACGCGCGGCCGCAGCGCTGTCCCCTTCGACCGCGCAATTGACGTTCAGCTCAGCCGGCTACGCCGCAAGCTCGCGCTGGCCCCGGGCGGCGACATGGTCATCAAGACAGTGCGTGGCGGCGGTTATCAATTTACCGCGGTCGTGGCGCAGGCGTGACCATCGGCTCTAACCTTTCGCTACGGCTGGCGGCAATCCTGCTGATCAGCTTCATTCTCGTCCAATTGTCGATCGCGGCCGTGATCCTCAGACCATCCGGCGACGCCGGCAAATCATACGGCCTACCGAGGCCAAATGAGGTCGCAGCCATCGCCGGTTCGATCGAGCGCGCGCCATCGGGACAGCGCGAGGCTTTGCTGGAAGCGCTCGACAGCGGCCTCTATTCGCTTAGGCTTGAAAAGAGGCTTCCGGCGCGTTGGCGTTCCTCAAACGAGCTTGGGGATCTGGCCCGCCTCTATCAATCGGCCTCGCAGGGGCGGCCCGTCAGCGTTGACGGTCGGCGGCCCCGGCTGAGCCGATGGATCGGAGACGCCGCGCGGCCGGCACGCTTCCTCGCCCCGATTCGTGTCGCGATCCGGCTCCGGAACGGCGACATCCTCGTCCTGACGAGCCAGCCGTCGGACGATCTGCGGACCTATCTTCAGAGCCGTGCCATAATCGGCGCGCTCGGTGCTCTGACCCTCCTCGGCGTGCTGATGCTGGCCGTGCGCCAGACGACAGGGCCGCTCCGCGCGCTCGCACGCGGCGTCCGTCAGTTCGCCGACGATCTCGATGCGCCTGATCTGCCTGTCGCGGGGCCGCGCGAGGTTCATCAAGTCGCGACCGCCTTCAACGACATGAAAGCGCAGATCCGCACTCTCCTCGCAGAGCGGACACGGCTCCTCGGCGCCATCGCGCACGATCTGCGTACCTATCTGACGCGCCTTCGCCTACGCGCGGAATTTATCGAGGACGCGGCGCATCGCGAGCGCGCGATACGCGATCTCAGCGAGATGACGGCGCTCGTCAACGACACGCTGTTCCTGGCCGATCGCGAGAGCGCTCCGCCAGCCCGCCCCGAACATGTCTTGCTGGGTCCTGCTCTCCGCGAAATCGCTGACGCTCATGCAGAACTGGGTGACCAGGTGTTGTTGGTGCTGCCACCCGAAGATCTCACGATATCGGCCACTCCGCTTGCAATGCGACGCGTGCTCGACAACTTGATTGCAAACGGGCTGCGACATGGGACCTGCGTGACAGTGGCGGCTCATGATCGGGGCGACGCCATTGACATCATCGTCGAAGATGATGGCCCGGGCGTGCCGGACGAAGCGCTTTCACGGCTGGGACTGCCCTTCCAACGCTTGGATCCGTCGCGCAGTCGGGAGACGGGCGGCGCAGGACTGGGCCTGGCGATCGTCCGCGCTCTGGCCGCGCGCGACCGCGCCGAGATTGTCTTCGAACAACGGGTACCGAACGGCTTGCGCGCCATTTTGCGCTATCCGCGCGCCAGGATGATCGACACCGCATCCGACGGAGAAGAAGTGAATTCGGTGCGAGGCGCAGAATCGCACGTCCGCTAGGCCTTGTTCACGCGGACGAGGCGACATGGGACGTTGCTGCCGCACAGCCCCAACCCTCCTATCTTCTCATCCTGAATGCGCTGTCCGTGCGACGATGCCGATCGTCGTCGCCAGCATCACCATGCACGCCGGGAGAAAGAGCATCTGCACGACCGCCTGCCGGCCGGTGATCACATCATTGAACGTCTCGACCGGGCCGTTCAGAAAGTCAGCGAAGTTGCGCCGCAATTCGCCGGGCATGGCGGCATCAGCCACGAGGATGCCCCCGATCATAAGGCCGAAATAGATGATCATCAGCACAGTCACCATGGTCATCACCAGCGCCGCGGATGTGTCGCGGGCGAAGAAGGTCCAGAAGCTAGTCAGCAGCATGGCATAAAGCGCAACGAGCGCGATCAATGCGCCGGAATGGACACCGCGCGACGCGACACCCGGCGCCGTGCGCTCGATGACATCATAGCTATCGGCATCGTGCACCAAGGTCAGCATCGGACGTGGCGTGTCGTCGCTTTCTGGCGCGTCCGGATCGACGAAGATCGGTAGGGTTGCCATTTCGTATCTCCTCATCAGCGCAGCGCGAAATGCGCGGCGTCGTGGATACGGAGATGGGCTTGCGCCCGCCGATCGGTCCAACCGATCCTCCTTGTCGTTCCCATCCGAGAGGGCGATCGACCGCCACGGCTTCGCGATATTCTCCCTTCCCCCATGTCTCGTCAGCTTCTCAAAATGATCGGATATGCCGATCGAAACCAACCGAGCAAACGTTTGGACCGATGGCTTCCTCGGTCTTATCTCTGGATCCGGGAGACAGATCGTGACCCTTGAGCAACTGAAGATCTTTGTGGCCGTGGCCGAACGCGAACATGTTACGCGCGCCGCGGAAGCGCTGAATGTCACGCAATCCGCCGCCTCCGGAGCAATCGCCGCACTGGAAGCACGCTATGCGGTGCCGCTATTTCACCGGGTAGGGCGCGGCATCCAATTGACGGAGGCCGGCCGCGCGTTTCTGGACGAAGCCCGCGCGGTAATCGGGCGTGCCGCCCATGCCGAAACGATGCTCGCCGACTTCGCCGGACTGAAGCGCGGGACGCTGCGCATCGTCGCCAGCCAGACGATCGCCAGCTACTGGTTGCCGCCCAAGCTTGCTACCTTCCATGAGCGCCACCCGCAGATCGCCGTAGAGCTGGCGATAGACAATAGCGAAGGTGCCGCCGCGCAGGTGCTGCACGGGATAGCTGATCTCGGCTTCGTCGAGGGGACGATTGACGAACCGGCGCTGGCGCACTGGGTCGTCGGCTACGACACGATGGTTCTGGTCGGTCGCGAGCCAGTGGACGCGGTGGACGCGGCGTGGCTGCGTAGGGCGCGCTGGATTGTGCGCGAACAGGGTTCGGGCACCCGATCCAGTTTCGAGGCCGTGCTGCACGCGCGCGACTTCGATCCGGCCTTGTTGAGCGTTGCGATGACCCTGCCTTCGAATGAGGCGGTCCGCACCGCCGTGGAGGCCGGCGCGGGCGTGGCCGTTCTGTCCCGCCTGGTGGTGGAACGCGCGCTGGCGGCAGGCGATCTGGCCGAGCTTCCGATGGACTTGCCGGACCGTCCCTTCCATGCGCTCCGCCACAAGGAGCGCTATCGCACCCGCGCGGCCGACGCGTTTACCGATCTGATCAAGGAACAGGCGCGCTGAGCGGGATCAGCCCAGCCGCCCGTCCGATCACCTCCGAAAACCAGCTTTTTCCGCCAGCAACGCTGGCGACCGGAGAATTTGCCATGGACATTTTAGACGCGAAGTTGGCCAGCGAGACCAGTCGACGCCGCTTTCTCAGTCGTGCTGCGCTGGGCGGCGCCGGACTGTTGGCCGCACCCGCGCTGGCGCAGCAAATGGTCGACCTGCGTCTCCCGGGCGGCAATGCCGAGCGAACCCTCACCAGCGCCTTTCCCGGCAAGGGCAACATGATCCTCCAGCGCGTGCATCCGCCCTTGCTGGAGACGCCGATGGAGGTGTTCGATCGATCTGTCTTCACACCCAACGATCAATTCTTCGTGCGGTGGCATTGGGCCGACATCCCGACCTCAATCGATGTCGAGACCTTTCGCCTGAATGTCTTTGGGCATGTCAATCGACGCCTCTCGATCAGCCTGGCGCAGCTTTTAAAGCTCCCGCGGGTCGAGATGGCGGCGGTCAATCAATGCTCGGGCAACAGCCGTGGGCTGTTTCAGCCCCCCGTTCCGGGGGCGCAATGGCGGCATGGTGCGATGGGCAACGCCAAATGGCTGGGCGTGCGGCTGCGCGACGTGCTCGACATTGCTGGCGTGAAGGCGGGCGCGGTGCAGGTACGCTTCAATGCGCTCGATCAGCCCGTCGTCGCCGGAGCGCCGGATTTCGAGAAGTCGCTCGACATCGATCATGCGCGAGATGGCGAGGTGATGATCGCCTTCGGAATGAACGGTCAGCAATTGCCACTGCTTAACGGCTTTCCCTGCCGTTTGATCGTGCCAGGCTGGTACTCGACCTATTGGGTCAAGATGCTCAATTCGATCGAGGTACTGCCGGCCCCGGATGATCACTATTGGATGGCCAAGGCCTACCGGGTCCCGGCAACGCCCGGTGCCAACGTGATGCCGGGGCAGAAGGGTTTTCCGACGGTACCGATCAACCGCATGATCCCGCGCAGCTGGGTGACCAGCCTGCCGGAAGGGCAACAAATCGCATTCGAGCCGTCGATCCCCGTCGGCGGCATCGCATTGGGCGGCGACTGCGGCGTGGCCAAGGTCGATGTCTCCTCCGACGGCGGTCGCACCTGGTACAAGACCATACTGGGCCCGGACGAAGGCACGTACGGCTTACGCCGCTGGGACGGCCGCGTTCCGCTGCGGCGAGGCGCCAATTCCATCATGGTCCGCTGCTGGAACACCAAGCGTGTCGCGCAACCGATGAAACCGATCTGGAACCCAGGCGGGTTCATGCGCGGCAATATTGAAACGACCAATATCATCGCAGTCTGAGGAGCCCAACCATGAAGGCCTTGTCACCCGGTGCTCTGGCTGCCGGTTTCATCGGACTCACCGCCCTCGCCCTCATCGCCATTGGCCCGCCAAGGAGCCGCAAGGCGCCAGCGCCGATAGCAGAGACGCCGGCGCAGGCGCCGGCCCCGCCGTCGAGCGTGTCCGCTAGAGGTTTCACCTTGGTCTCGACAAATGTCGACTTGCCGATCGACGAGGCCACCTATCCGGACGGGCCTCATGCTGACATTATCAATGCCAATTGCACATCCTGTCACTCGGCCAGCATGGCGCTAACCCAACCCGCTCTGTCCGCCGATCAATGGAAAGCCATCGTCACCAAGATGCGCGAGACCTATCACGCACCCGTCGCAAAAACGGATATTCCTGCGATCGTTCAATATTTGACAGCGATGCCGAGCCAGAAAGCGGCAGCTACGATCGGGAAGGCCGAGGGCTCCACTCCCAAACTCGCTACGGATAGTGCGGGCATGACCGGCTGATAGGTACATAGTTGGGTGGGGCGCGAGCTTTTTGCGCGACACGGCTTTGGTTATCATGCGGCCCAGTAGTCGGATGACGACGCCAACATGGCCTAACGCGAGCCGCGCCCGCCCCGGGGCGCGCCTTAATTGTCTTCCTGGAAAAATAAGAATAGCCAACGTGAGCGTTTATCGCCGTCAGCGACCACCGTTGGTGTCACTCGTAATCCAAACACTCGCTTATCTGCACCCGTCAACTGGCACCGCGAGAGGCAACCGATATAGCAGCTACAACGCGGCTAATGTTCAGGTTGGTCGCTTCAACACCAGGGAAGCAGCGATGCACAGCGGCCAACCGTGAACCTAATACCGAAGGCAACACGTCGGGGCCTGCTCTTGGGCGCAGCGGCAGCGGGAGCGACGGGGTTCGCCGCACCATCTGGCCTTGTGCCGGCCGTCAGGGCGCGCGGTATCTCGCTTGCGTTGGCGCGGAAGCGCGTGACGCAGATTGCGAACATCCACTACGATCTTGCGCTGGACGTGACGGCTGCAGACCATGCCAGCGGAACGGTGTCGATCAGTTTCGATCGTCATCCGAACAGCGGCGATTTGATCCTCGATTTTCGCGGAACCACGCTGACCGACATCCTTGTAAATGCCCAGGCGATGACCGATCAGCGGGCCGACGGCCACCTGCTGATGCCGCAAAGGCTGCTGCGAGCCGGCGCCAATACTGTTTCCGCACGGTTTACGACGCCAATCGCGGCGAGCGGTGCCGCGATCATCCGCTTCCAAGACGAGACGGACAAGCAGACCTATCTTTACACGCTGCTCGTACCCTCGGACGCCAATCTGCTCTTTCCCTGTTTCGATCAGCCCGACTTGAAAGCAAGGTTCCGCTGGCGGGTGACCGCGCCGACCAAGTGGACGGTACTGACGAATGGCCCGGTCGAAACGAAGGAAGCATCAGGCGCTACGACCCGCTGGACCTTCGCCGAAACCCAACCAATTTCCACCTATCTCGCCGCTTTCGCAGCGGGCCCCTGGGCGCAGTGGTCGTCCGCCCCTGTCGGTCAGCGACCGATCACCCTCTACGCGCGTGCCTCACGCATGGCGGAGGTGGACGCTGACATGCAGATGGCCGCTAATCGTGCGGCGTTGAACTGGCTGGCCGAGTGGTTTGCCGTGCCGTTCCCGTTTGCAAAGCTCGATGTCCTGCTCGCCCCAGCCTTCCCATTCGGCGGCATGGAGCATGTCGGGGCTATCTTCTACAACGAGGACCGCTTCGTCTTCCGCGAGCCGCCGACATTGCCAAGGCGGCTGAGGCGCGACGGCATAATCTACCATGAGATCAGCCATCAGTGGTTTGGCGACCTCGTCACGATGCGCTGGTTTGACGATCTGTGGCTGAAGGAAGGCTTTGCGACGTATATGGGGGCGCGCATTCAGGCCGAACTGCAGCCTGACAGTAACGCCTGGACGACTTTCCTTCTGTCTACCAAGACCCTCGCCTACCAAGCCGACGCGACCAGCGGCACACAACCGCTCTGGCAGGCGCTTACCAACCTGGACGCAGCCAAGAGCAACTATGGCGCGATCGTCTATTGCAAAGCCCCTTCCGTCCTGAAGCAGCTGGCCTTTCTCGTCGGGGAGGACAGCTTCCGCCGCGGCCTTCACCTCTTTCTGGAGCGGTACGCCTACGGCAATGCGACCTGGCAGAATTTGCTCGGCGCGGTCGCCGAGGCCTCAGGGGTCGACCTTACTTTGTTTGGTCGGCAGTACATGCTCCGGGCCGGCCTGCCACGCATCGACACGCATCTTGATATCGAAAATGGCCGGATCGTTTCGCTCAGGCTTTCGCAGCGGCCTGTGCGCATCCTCACCGGCGATCCCGGCGGTGCATGGCCGATGAAGGTTCGGATCCGGCTAGGCTATCAAGGTGGCACCGATGCCATGTTCGACGTCAATTTAGATCAGGACATCACGGATATCGCGCAGGCACAGGGACTAGCCGCGCCGGACTATATCTGGGCAAATGACGGCGATCAGGGCTACGGTCTGTTCATGCCGGACGACCGCACGCTGGCATGGTCGGGCACCAATATCACTGGCGTGCACGATACGCTGCTAAGAGCCATGCTGTGGAACGGGATGTGGGATGCGGTGCGCGATCGGCGTCTTGCGCCCGAACAATATCTCTCGATCCTGCTGGAGCATTTGCCCGGCGAAACGGACGAGCAAGTCTCAAGCACCATAGTCTCTCGGGGCGCCACGGCGCTCAATCTCTATCTCCCCGCCGAACGGGCGATGGCGCTCCGTCCTGCATGGGAAACGGGCCTGATCGCACGGATGGACGATCCCAAGCTCAGCTACGGTCTGCGTAAAGACGCGGCGGATCGCCTGATCGAAACTGCAAGAACTCCGCTCGCCCTGGAGCGGCTGCGGTCGTTGCTGATTGGCCGCGTCACGCTCGCGGGCACGCCGATCCGCCAGCCCACACGCTGGACGATAATTCAGCGCCTCGTCACGGTAGGCGCGCCCGATGCGGACGCACTATTCGCGGCGGAGCAGCAACGAGACCGATCGACCGAGGCGGTTAAGGACGCATTCGTGACCCGCGCCGCGACGCCGAGCGCAGCGGTGAAGAGCGCTTATTTCGCGCGGTATTTCAACGATAGCACGCTGAACGAGTCTTGGACGCTTCAAAGCTTGAACGCGTTCAACGCGATCGAACAGGCGGCACTTACGCTGCCGTTCCTTCGCCCGGCGTTGGACCGGCTGGAATGGATCCGGCAAAATCGTCGCATCTTCTTCCTACCGACCTGGATCGAATCCTTCATCGGCGGCCAGGCGAGCCCGGCAGCGCTCGCCGCCGTAGACGCCTTCCTTGCCAGCCAGCCCGATTTGCCGATCGACGTGCGGCGCAAGATCCTGCTTTCGCGCGATGAACTCGCATTGACCATCGCGATCCGGAAGTAGAAACCGTGTTGGAATCGGTAAGTCGCTGATAGCAAGCAAGCTGCCAGATCTGACCCAATTGTCCTCCGATGAAGCGGCCGCCAACCTGCTGGATGGTTGGGCTAAGCGTCCTCGTTGCAAGAGGCGATTGGCCGTTGACGCATACCGATAGGGGATCGAGTCCCAGTATTCTCGACGGCTGCAAGACAGTGTTCCTGCATTCAGCGCGGGGGACGCAAATGCGAACTGTGGGCGTGACGGGTGCGCTCGACTGGCCACGCCCAGCTTACCTTTACTGATCGCTCGAGACAGCTTTGAATTTCACTCAAAGTTCTGTGAATTCTTAAGAGAACAGACACAGCCATAAGCCGCTACATAGAGGATCGAGAGCGACAGCAAGGTCTCGAAAGACGGTTTCGCAAACTTGGCGTGCGGTGCCGACGACGTGTGTCCCGCGCATGCCTCTCGCTGTTCGAAAAGAAAGGTTCTGGCATGTCTCCCAAAACGACCTTCAACGCCACTCCGGCGGAATACCGCTTCCTAGGCGTGGACATGAGGATCTTGCTGACCGGTGAAGAGACCGGCGGGCAGTTCACCATGATCCATGGGACGATGCCGCCAGGGGGAGACGGTGGGTTGCACGTTCATGCACGGGAAGACGAAAGCATGACCATGCTTGAAGGCGCGCTCGAGGTTACCATTGGCAACATGACTTTCCGATTGGAGGCAGGCCAGTCCTATTTCGCGCCGCGTGGCATCCCACATCGGCTTCGAAACACAGGATCAACCCCCGCGCGCAGTCTTCTCGTCACTACCCCGGGCGGCTTCGACGCGTTCGTCCGAGAAGCGGGCACACCGCTTCCCCTGGCTTCCGACCGCCCAGAACAGCCGCCGACTGCGGAGCAGATGCAGGCACTCATGCAACTGGCCGCACGCCACGGGATCACCGTGCTCGAGCCTCCATCGCCTCAGAGCCCGGCTAGCGCTCTTCCGATTTAGCTGCGGGCTGCGCTCCGACAATTGCAAGCAGGAGCAACGCCCATGGGAGTACGGCGCGACCGCCGTCTCGTGCTCCACGCCGCTCCTTTAGGAGGTAATTGAGCCAGACAGCCACGCTGTCCGATCAATCCTTTTGTGGCCTAGACCGACCGGCAGGGAGAAGCCGCGGCCGCCGGATCTTCCCTGCTCCCGCGACTTGTGGGAACTATGCCGCTCACCATCCGCCTCGATCGATCGTGTCCCTTGCCGATCCGCCAAGGTGCGGTAACGTGAATGACACTTTCCCAAGAGGGCAACCTATGCCGATCGCGCGACTGGCCTGCACCCTGGCGATGATGGCGTCGTCAACCGCTGTTTTGTGCCAGTCCTCAGGCTATGACCCTGTTGAGACCTTCGCCCCGCTCGACCTGCCTACTCCCGTGAGCACCACGCGCGGGCCGAGCGGCGTTCCGGGGCCTGCTTATTGGCAGAACCGGGCTGACTACGACATTCGCGCAACGCTTGATCCGAATACCAAATCGATCCGCGGCGAGGAGGTCATCACCTACGCCAACAACAGTCCTGACACTTTGGGCGTGCTGTGGCTCCAACTCGACCAAAACGTCTACCGCGCTGATTCCCGCAGTAAGGCGGCAGAAGGTATGGCGGGTCGGCCGGGGAGGTTCGACGGCCAGACGCAGGGTATCATCATCGATCGGGTCGAGGTGCTGGACGGTGATAGTGCCCAGATTGCGGCCTATCTCGTCACCGATACGCGAATGCAGGTGCGGCTGACACATGGGCTGCCCGGCCACAGCGCGGCCAAGCTGCGTGTCCGATGGCATTATCAAATTCCCGGCACGTTCGGCGGCCGAACAGCCTGGGGCAATGCCAAGGCAGGTGAGATTTACGACATCGCGCAATGGTATCCGCGCATGGCGGTCTATGACGACCAGCGCGGCTGGGACACGGCGCCCTATCTGGCGCAGGAATTCTACCTGGATTACGGCAATTTCGATTATGCGATCACGGCGCCCGCCAACATGATCGTCGCCGGCTCCGGAGAACTGCAAAATCCGGCAGAGGTGCTGACAGCCATCCAACGCGAACGGCTCGCTCGCGCGAAATCCAGCGATGCAACCATCGCTATCATAAGCCCTTCGGAGGCCGGCACGGCCGCAATCCGCCCTAAGCAAGATGGCACGCTCACCTGGCGTTTCCGCATGGAGAATAGCCGCGACGTCGCTTTCACGGCGTCCCCCATATTCGCCTGGGATGCCGCGCGCGTGAACCTTCCGAATGGCAAAAGCGCGCTGGCGATGTCGGTCTATCCGGCGGAGTCCCAAGGGCGCGACCGTTGGGGGCGATCAACGGAATATCTGAAGCACGCGCTCGAAGAATTCTCTCGGCGCTGGTATCCCTATCCTTGGCCCGTCGCGGTCAACGTCGCCGGGCCAGCCAGCGGCATGGAATATCCGGGTATTATCTTTGATGGCATCGATGACGCCGGTAAGGACCTTTTCTGGATCACCGCCCATGAAATCGGGCACAGCTGGTTCCCGATGATCGTCGGTTTCGACGAGCGACGCAATGCCTGGATGGACGAGGGCTTCAACACCTTCATCGACGTTTATGAAAGCGACGCCTTCAATCGGGGCGAATATGGCCCGAAGCGCGACAGCGAATATACTCCGGGTGGCGGTAATCCGGTCGACGAGATCCTGCCGGTCCTTGCCGATCCGGCCGCGCCACCGATCCTCTCCCGATCCGACACCGTGGTCGAGAAATACCGCCACCCCGTGACCTATTTCAAATCCGCGCTCGGCTTGGTGCTGTTACGCGAACGGATCCTCGGGCCAGAGCGGTTCGATCCGGCGTTCCGGCACTTCATCGCCGTCTGGGCCTACAAGCACCCGACGCCTTCTGACTTCTTCCGCGCGATGGAGAGCGAAGCGGGTGAAGATCTCTCCTGGTGGTGGCGCGGCTGGTATTTCAACAACTGGCAGATGGACTTGGCTATTTCCAAACTCGGCTATGTCGATAATGACGCTAGCCATGGTGCGCTGGTGACCGTCGAAGCCCGCGACAAGCTGATCATGCCGACGACGTTGAGGCTCGAATTCAGGGACGGCTCCCGTCGTGACATCGCCCTCCCCGTGGAAACATGGATCCGGCAGAAAGCGACCACGTTCTTCGTGGATAGCAAAATACCGATCGCCTCGGCGACGATCGATCCGGATCATCAACTTCCAGACCGGGATCGATCGAACAACCGCGCCACGCCGCGGTAGCCGGCCAATCGACTGCCAGGTCCGCGCGATCCGGAGCCTCGGGAAGCGCTCGCCCGAAGCTCAATCCTGCGCCAGCGACTTGCCCATGCGGATCAGGGGCACGCGGATGCCGTTGATCGCGGCGGAGGAGATATGTTCGATCGGCTCGTACCCGCAGGCGCGATAGAGCGGCTCGCCCGACAAGGTCGCCATCATCTCCGCCCGGCGGAAGCCGTAGTCTCTGGCGGCGTTCTCACAAAGGTCCATCACCAGCCGCCCGACGCCCTGCCGCGCGAAAGCCGGATCGGTGTACATTGCCCTGATGCGTGCAGCATCCCGCGCCGGATCAAGGGCCACTGGCGCACGCGCAACCACGCTGTCGTCGCCGCCATATAAGGTGGCGCGAAAGCTCCACCCTCCGCATCCCGCAAGGGCGCCGCTCCGCTCGACGATGAAATAGGTCTGGTCTTGGATGAGCTGGGTATCCAGGCCCATAACCTGGTGGCTCGCCGACACCTGCTCCGGGGTCAGGAAGTCGGTCTGCAACCGTGCTATCGCCCGCGCCATCAGCGTCCGCAGCGCGTCCAGATCTTCAAGCTGTGCCAGTCGATGGGTGAAGTCGCTCATCCGCGCTCAATAGCCCTTGGCATTGCCCGTGCGAATGCGGGGATCGATCGAGCCGTAAAGACGGTTAGCGCCGATCGGCTTGCCATCGGCGGAAGGCGCGCCCATCAGGATAGCCGCGATCTGGTTGCCGTAGGGCATCTCTTCCAGCTTATGACCCTTCGCTTCCAGGACGGCCTTTGTATCCGCGGTGAACGCAAAGCTTTCATAGCCAACCTGATCGGGCAGCCATTGTTCATGAATGCGGGGGGCGTCGATCGCTTCCTGCAGCGTCATGCCGAAGTCGATCACATTCATGATCACCTGCAGCGTGGCACTGGGAATGCGGCTGCCGCCTGGCGTCCCGACCACCATGGCGAGCTTGCCGGCACGTGTGACGATCGTCGGCGTCATCGAGCTCAACGGGCGTTTGCCGGAGGCAATCGCGTTGTTGGTACCCTCGACCAAGCCGAACATGTTCGGTACGCCGGGCTTTGCGGAAAAATCGTCCATCTCGTCGTTGAGCAGGATGCCGGTGCCTGGTGCCGTCAACCGCGCTCCGAACCAGTCGTTCAGCGTATAGGTGACCGAGACCGCATTCCCCTGCGCATCGACGACGGAATAGTGGGTCGTGCTCTGCCCTTCGTGCCCACCCCCGACGCCGGCTAGGTTCGCCGAAGGTGTCGCGCGATCCGGATCGATCCCCGCCCGCAATGTTGCGGCATAAGCCTTGTCGACGAAGCGGCTGACGTCCGCCTTCACAAACGCCGGATCGCCCAGATTCAGGTTCCGGTCGTGATAGGCGCGACGAAACGCCTCGATCAGATAATGCGTCCCTTGCGCGCTGTGGAAGCCCAACTGGCGGATCGGATAACCCTCGACGATGTTGAGCGTCTCGCACAGAACAACGCCGCCTGAGCTTGG
Organism: Sphingomonas sp.; assembly: GCF_048595155.1. Taxonomy (GTDB): domain Bacteria; phylum Pseudomonadota; class Alphaproteobacteria; order Sphingomonadales; family Sphingomonadaceae; genus Sphingomonas_I. Next base: position 35,573 of record NZ_JBMDXN010000066.1, on the reverse strand, counting down.
CGGAGGGGCCGAGATCATGTGCCACCCCCGATAATCGCATTCCAGCGGCTTGCGCTCGCGTGCCTTGTAGGCAGCGAAGTCCGCCGCGGCCATGATCCCGCCATGCGTATGCGACGCCGCTACGATGGCGGCTGCGATAGGGCCCTGGTAGAAAGCGCCCGCTCCGTCTTGGGCAATCCGCTCGAGGCTGCTGGCGAGATCCGCCTGCACTAGCCGCTCGCCCGGCTGCCAGGCTTGGCCGGCGTGCGTGAAAATGGCGGCGCTTGGTGCGTCCTTGCGGAAATCGTTCAACCCCTCAGCAAGAAAGTCGGCATCGGCCTGATCGAGGAGAAAGCCCTCCCGGGCGAGCTGGATGGCTGGCGCCATCAGAGTGGCGCGCATCTTCGTGCCGTAGGCCTCGCGCGCCAGTTCCAGCCCGGCGACGGTTCCCGGGATCGCCACCGCCTTGTAGCCACGGGTTGAAAGCCCCGGAATCACATTGCCCTGTGCATCCTGGTAAAGCGTTGCGGTTGCGCCGGTTGGCGCAGTCTCGCGAAAATCGATGAACGTCGCCCGGCCGTCATGGAAACGGATCGTCATGAAGCCGCCGCCGCCGATATTGCCCGCCTCCGGAAAGGTAACCGCCAGCGCATAACCGACCGCGACCGCTGCATCGATCGCGTTGCCACCCTGCTTCAGAATGTCGAGCCCGGCTTCGGTCGCGAGATGGTGGGCGGATACGATCATGCCGTGCTCGGCCGCCACCGGCATGGGCGACGCGGCGCTCGCCGGCACCGCCGCTACGATCAGCAACGCCATGGAGGCTACCGTCAGGCTGCGCATGCCCCTCCCCTCGTAAATTGGGGGGCAAGAGCCCCCCCAAAAGGTTGATCATGATCGTGTCGGATCAGAATTTCACCCGCAAGCGGACATAATAGAAGCCACCATTGATCCCGAAGGGGCCGCCATTGCGCGGATATACCTGGCCATCCGCCGTGCTGTTGGTCAGCGCATAGATCGGATTGTACGTGCTTGCCCGGATCTTCGTTGGGTATGTGTCGAACAGGTTGCTGGCGCCCAGTGTCAGCGTGTAATGTTCGGCGAAGGTGTAGCTTATGTCGAGGTCGGTCGTCCATTTGGCGCCGAACTTCTGCCCTACCGTAGTGTTGCCGGCCGCGTCCTTGACCGTTGGATAGTCGACAGCGTTGACCCACCAGCCCCAGTAGTTTTCGCGCACGTTGAAGGTGAAGCCACCGCTCGACCACGCTGCCGATACATTCCCGCGATGGTTTGGCGCGAGATGCTTGATGTTGATGATCTGGGCGGTGCTGATTACGTTGGGATCGGTGCTCAACACAGTGCTCTTGTTATAGTTATAGGCGAGCGTCATGTTGAGAGAACCGCCAGCGAGAGGGGTTCGATAGGATCCGACCACGTCGACGCCCTGCGTACGCGTGTCGAGGCCGTTGGTAAAATAGCTCACATTGCCGCCGACGCCGACTGCGGCCAGCCCCGGGTTGGCCGCGACGTCCGCTGCACTGACGGCGAATGGCTGCGAGATGAAGATCCGGTTCTTCACCTTGATGTTGTAATAATCGATTGCCAGTGAGGCGCCGCTGGTCGGCGTCAACACGGTACCCACGCCAAAATTGGTCGACTTTTCCGGCTTCAGCGGCTTCGCGCCATAATATTGGGCGATCGGATTATCGACCGGATAGGTGCCGGTCTGCACCTGGTTCCCGCTGATGAAGTTGGTCGTCAGGATCGAAACGTGGGATTGGCCTGGCGAAGGCGCGTGGAAGCCGGTGCCGACGGTCCCGCGCAGCGAGAACCAAGGCGTCGCCTTCCAGATGGCGTTGATCTTGCCGACATCGGCATTACCGAAATTGCTGTAATGTTCGTGCCGCCCCGCGATCCCGACGGTCAGCGTCTGGGTGATGTCGGTCTCAGCACCGCCATAGAGGCCCCAGCTCTTCTGGCTCCATGAACCTGCCGCCTGCGGGCTCGTGCCGCCATAGCCGCTCGCCGCAGGCGATTGTGCGGACGAGGTGCCAGTCTGGGTAAAGACGCCGCTACCCGGAGAGGTTTCGGTATAGAGCGGCACCGACGTGGCGAACGGGCCGGCAGCATAGGATTGCTCGTCTCCCGTAGTCGCCTTGTAGGTTTCCCGGCGATATTCGGCACCACCCGAAAGCGTGATCGGGCTCGCGAAGCCGACTTCCAGCGGATAGGTCAGATCCAGATTGGCGTTGGCCTCCTTCTGGATCAGATCGCCGAACTCGAAGCTCGTCTGGGTCGCGGGCCCGTAGGACGGGCTCAGCGAACCGTACATCGACAGCGACAGCACGTTGCGGCTGAGCGAGCCCGACAGGTCATAGGTCAGCCCGTTCTCGAACTTGCCCTTGTAGCCCACCGTTCCGTACGCCTGCTTCGTTACGCCGACGAAGCGGGGCGTGAAGCCCGCGGGATAGAGGTTGGCGGCGCTGAACGTCTGCCCATTTGCAAGGAAGCCGCCTGTCGGGCAGGTCGGGTTGCCGGTCGGGCACGGCGTCAGATAGACGGGATTGTACGATCCGTTGCGGCCGTTGGTGGTGGTGGTGGTCGTCGTGCCGTCGTCAATGACCAAGCCCGGCACGGTGATCGGCGGCCGATAATTGAAGCTTTGGTCGGTGTGCGAGCGCGCGATGTTAAGGACAGCGTACAGCTCGCTGTCGGGCGTGACGTCGAACCCTGCATTACCCAGGATCTTGTAACCGTGCGTCGGTGACGAACCCCATATCTGAGCCGGGCCGGGATAATTGGGGATTTGGTCCGCCAGGCTGGGATTGAGCGTGGCGAACGTTGCCGCCGTCGGCCTCGTCTTGCCACGGCTCGTGCCCAGATCGTCATTATATTCCGCAGCGACGTTGATGAAGCCACGCTCGCCCAGCTTGACGCCTACGTCACCGGCGACCTGACGACTGTCACCGTCATTCTTATAATATTGCCCCCAGCGGCCCTGCAGCTCGAACCCCGCATCGCGGCGCAGCCCGTAATTGAGCACACCTGCGATCGCATCGGAGCCATATTGCGCGGTGGCACCGTCACGCAGAACTTGCAGATTATTGATGGCGATCGCCGGGATGGCCGAAAGATCGGCCGCCTGTGCACCATAAGACAGGCCTGTGTCGCCGCCGGAATAGACCTGCACCAACGCGGAGCGATTATAACGCTTCCCGTTGAGCATCACGAGCACCTCGTCGCCGGGAAGGCCGCGCAATGACGGCGAGCGCACGAAGCTGGAGGCGTCGGCGATCGTATTCTGCGCGACGAAGAATGAGGGAACGATGTTCTTGAGGGAGTCGAGGATATTCGCCGACGGCTGAGTCTGAAGATCGGCGGAGCTGATCACATCAACGGGAGACGCGGAATTGGTTAGCGTGCGATCGGTGCGGCGGGTGCCAATTACCACAACCTCTTCGGATCGATCCGCTGTCTGACTGGCCGCTGATACCGTAGTGATTTCCTGCGCATATACGGGTTCAGACCCAGCACTGCAAATAATGAATGATGTTCCTGCGAGAAGAATAGTACGCGTAATTCGCTGTTTAAGAATCCTCTTCATACGAGTCCCCCGAGCTGAATTAGCCCGCCCGACATCCTGTCCCTAATGACTAGGTGCAATTTTGATTCTTATGCGTGAAAGGTTACGCCGCGCCTAAAAGCTGTCAATTGACAGAAAGATCCATTCGCATTTTTTGCAAACATAGGTCGCACAGCCATCACCCGCGTCGGTTTTTACCTCTTGGGCTTACCGACGACTGTGTTTTTTCTGCAAAGGTCAAAGCTTTTTTGGGCCGCTGCGCAAACTGTTACGGAAGTGTTGCATTCTGGTATCGGTAGGGCCGATTCGGGCTTAGCTGGTTCGGCATATCGGATTTGATGCGGACAAGCGTATCGCCCGGATTGGCACCGGATCATTCCAAGCGATACTTTGGATTGCGCCATTCATGCCAAGCACCGCGGCTCTGGAGAAGCGGAGAGAATTGCCGCTTTTGCACCGGCTGCGTGGGCTGCCCGCCGATCTGATCCGCATCCGGCGGCCAGCGCGTGAACGGCCGATGTCGCAGCCCGTCAGAACCGCGAAGCGCAAGCAGCACCGATTGACGTCGTCACGCCTGTGGGGCGGATGGGCTACACTATGGGCGTTAGCGTGTGAAAGGCACTGGAGTGAAAGACGAGCGGCATGATCCCCTGAGCTGTTGCCGCGCGATGAAGACGCAAGAGGATGATGTCATGATCGCCGGCGGTGATTTCCCGCTCGATCGAACATTCCAGCCAAGCCCCCGCATTCGCCAGAAACAGAGCGCCGTGAGGCGTCACTTCATAGTCCAGCCCCGAAAAGCGATTGCCGCTCTTCTGTCCCAGCTGCCGCGCCGCCGGAGCATGGCTGTCACCTAGGAACGAGATCCCGATGTACGGGAAGGCACGCAGCTGCTGCCAGGTCGCAGAGCCGTGCTTGATGCAGACCGATACCAAGGGCGGCGTTATCGAAATAGCAACGAATGCACTTGCGGTCATGCCGATCGGTTGCCCCTGATCCATGACGCACAGCGCGGTGACGCCGGTCGGGAATCGGCCGAACAGATGCCGCAAATCTGCATCGTCACAGATGTGACTCAAAACGTTCATCGGGAATATCCAGGCTGCGCGTTACGGACGATGGCAAGGAAGATCACGGCTCGTCCGCGAAAAGTTCGGCTGACAGGTCTGGCAGGCGCGTCGAGACATGACTGATATCGGCTCTCGCCACCCTGCCGCAGCCGTCGCTTCGACAAGACCGATGGCCGCGACCAGGCTCCGCGCCGATCTTGCAGACCCAACCCGCTGGATTGGAGCTCAGGCTGTCAGCTCCTTTCGGACGATCTCCGCACCCGCGCCCAACGCCTTCAGCTTGCCCCTCGCTACATCACGAGAGAGAGGCGCCATGCCGCAATTCGTGGCGGGATAAAGTTTGTCGGCATCGACGAACCGCAGCGCATTGCGCAGGGTATCAGCAACCTGTTCAGGGGTCTCGATCGTGTCGGTTGCCACGTCGATCGCACCAACCATCACCTTCTTGCCCCGAATGAGTTCGATCAAATCCATCGGGACGCGAGAATTCTGGCATTCCAGCGAGATGATGTCGATCTTCGACTTCAGCAGATTGGGGAAAGTCTCCTCATACTGGCGCCACTCGGAGCCTAGCGTCTTCTTCCAATCGGTGTTCGCTTTGATGCCGTAACCGTAGCAGATGTGCACAGCGGTTTCCGCCTTCAGCCCTTCGGCGGCCTTTTCCAATGTGGCGATCCCCCAATCGTTGGCCTCATCGAAGAAGACGTTGAACGCAGGCTCGTCGAATTGGATGATGTCGACGCCGACGGCCTCCAACTCCCTCGCTTCATCGTTCAGGATCCTGGCAAATTCCCAGGCCAGCTTCTCGCGGCTCCGATAATAATCGTCGTAGAGCGTATCGATCATCGTCATCGGACCCGGCAGCGTCCACTTGATAGGCTGATCGGTCTGCCCGCGCAGGAACCTCGCATCTTCGACAAAGACCGGCTGGGGGCGCGCGACGGGGCCGACGACGGTCGGTACGCTGGCATCATAGCGATTGCGGATCCTGACGACCTCGCGCTTCGCGAAGTCGACCCCGCTCAAATGCTCGATGAAGGTCGTGACGAAATGCTGGCGCGTCTGTTCGCCATCGCCGACTATGTCGATGCCCGCCTGGCGCTGATCATCCACCGCCAGTCGCAGCGCATCCTGCTTGCCCGCAATCAGTTCCTCGCCTTCCAGCTTCCACGGCGACCACAGCGTCTCGGGCTGCGCAAGCCAGGAGGGTTTCGGGAGACTGCCCGCGGTCGTCGTCGGCAACAATGTCGTCATGATGGATTACCTTGTAGCGTTTGGGGTGATCAGAGGCCGCAGGTCGCGGACCACTGCTCCAGCATCGCGCGGTGCGGTTTTATGAAATGTTCTTCGGCGAACTTCCCCTGTTCGACGGCAAGCCTGCTGCGCTCCTCGCGATCGTAGACGATGCGGGTCAGGGAATAGTCCTGATACCTCAGGCTCGGTTGATAATGTTCAGCCGCTACCGAATTGGCGTTGTAGATTTCCGGGCGGTAAATCTTCTGGAAGGTCTCCATCGTACTGATGGTGCTGGCAAGTTCGATATTGGTGTAGTCGCTGACCAGATCGCCAATGTGGTAGAACGCCAGCGGAGCAACGCTGTGCGGCGGCATGAAATACCGCACCTTCATCCCCATCTTTCCGAAATATTCGTCGGTGGGAGAGAATTTGTCGTTCTTATACTCGACCCCGAGGATAGGGTGCGCGTTCGCGGTCCGATGGTAGACCTCCTTGCTCGATACGCTTAGACAAATGACCGGGGGTTTGCTGAAATTATCCTGGTAAGCCTTCGATCTGAGGAAGTGCTTGAACAGATTTCCGTGAAGATCGCCGAACTGGGCCGGTGCGCTGCCATTTCCGTTCTGCCTGAGATGATCCGGCAGTACGACGCTGAAATCATAATCGCGTACGTAGGATGAGAAATTATTTCCGACGACGCCTTCGATGCGTTCGCCCGTCTGTTTGTCGATAACGATTGTCTGGAGGATTTCGATCAGCGGAAACGCATCGCCGCTCTCGTTCCCGCCGATACTCAGCGCGGCCGAGATGATCTTGAGTTCCACGGCGTAACGATCCCCCGCCGGATTGTCCCAGTGCATCAGCGAATTGAAGCGATGATCGATCATCACCAACGTATTCCGTAAATTTTCTCGACGGCTTTCTCCGCGTGCGAGATTCGCGAAGTTGGTGGTGATCCGCGTGTTGTCGGCAGGACGATATTCCTCGTCGAACGGGATGCTGCTTATCGTGAATGTGAAGCCGCTATTCGTCATGACTCACCTGCTTTGCAGGACAAGGGCCGAGGAAGAGCGCGCAGGGCGTAAGCAGGCCTGGATGGCCCGAGCCACAAGCCTTGCGTCAAGCGCGATCCACCGGAGGAACCCCCGTCCGAGGAACGTTATCGCGTCGGAGGCAGGTCTCCTGGCTCACGGGTCAACGCGGTGGCTCCGGCCTTCCCGGACTTCGAAAAGCCCAGTGACACGAATGGAACCGCCGCTCACCGCTCACAGTTGCGGGGGCAGCGCCGGATTCTGCCCAAAGGGCACCACCGGCTTCCCATCTTAGCCTCATTCCATGACTGGAGTGAGGAACCTCGACATACGGATTCAACACGATCGCCGGGTGCCTGTCAATCCAGATATAAAGATATCTTTATATCGTTATACAGCCGGCGATGAATTCAGTGTGCGTTGCGCGTTGCAGAGCCGACACCTCACAAAGGACGCCCTACCTGGGTGATGCCGCCGTTATAGTACGCTTTTCCGTCGCTCGGCAGGCTCGCATGGAGCCGAGGCTCTCGACGATCTACAGCTGAGTTGGATTGTCGAAGTGACGGCGGCTGCGATCTTCCTTGCTAGCTACGCGCAGACCAATTACCTCCCATCAGGTCGATCTGGCCGCGCGGGACGCCTGCTGCGGGACGATGGAGGCAGGGCCATCTGGTAGCCTGCCGAAAATATTTCGGACGGGATCGTTCCGAAGGCCCGCTCTCATTGGAGTTCTGTTTGACCCACATCCTCTATCGCTCTCCGGCGCTAGAGGTACGGCACGTCCCTGCCGGCGATGGACGCCGGCAGGTGGTGACCTTTGACTCCTATCATGAGCAGCCCGGGGTCGACCGTCCCGGCTTCGGCGAGGCCTTCTTCGCGGGGGAGAACGTTGGCGCCATCCACATCCTATCGCATAGTAATGACTGGTTTCAACATACTGACATACCAGAGGTTCTTTCGATCATCCGCGACGTTTGTGGCAAGTCCGATCGCCTGCTTACCTATGGATCCAGTATGGGCGGTTATGCGGCCCTCCGCTTTGCCTCCGCCCTTGGCGCGGGAGCCGCGCTGGCATTGTCGCCGCAATATTCCGTGGATCCGCGCAAAGCGCCCTTCGAAACGCGCTGGGCATCGGATCGCCGGCGCATCCGCTTTATCGACAGCCTTGAAGGCGCGATCCAGCCAGTCCCGTTGATGGTGGTCGCCTATGATCCCAGCCTGCCCGAGGATCGGGAGCATGTGCATTGTCTAGCCCGCGAGATATCCGAGCTGCAGACCCTCCCGCTGCCGTTTGCCGGCCACCCCGTCGGCCCTTTCTTGCAGGACGTCGAATTGCTGCGCGCCACGGTGCTCGACGTGCTCGAGGGACGCTTCGATGCCGAACGTTACCGGCTTTCCGCGCGTAGCCAGGCACGGCATTCGCCCCATTGGCTCGCCAATCTGGCTGAGCGCCACCCGCGCGCGACCGGCGGCCGCGACATTGCCCTTGCGCGTCGTGCTGTTGCGCTGGCGCCGGACCGCCCGAACCTTCACGACATACTCGCCCGCCGGCTTGCCGCGGCAGGCCATTATGCCGAGGCGGTGGAGGCCCATCACAAGGCCATCGCGATTGAACCGATCGTCGATTATTTGTGGGGGCTGAGTAAAACCCTGGTTGCCAGCGGTGACGTTGCGGCGGCGCTGATCGTAGCGGAGCGCATGCGCGCGCTTGCACCGAGTGTGGCTGGCTACCATGCTTGGGCCGCCAAACTCTACGAGGCGCAGGGCGACATCCTATCTGCGCTGGCCGCCATCGAAGAGGCCGTTCGACATGATCGCACCAACTTGCGGTACCGATCGATGGCACTCGGCCTCCGATCGAAGTTACAATTCAGGCGTCTGCGCGCGCTGATCCGGCGCTAGCTCGCTCGCCTCGCGGTGCCGCTTCGCCAGCCACGCAATCGGCCACGCCAGGACGAGCCCGACGACGATGGCGAACACGTCCGCAAACCAGTCGTCCCACTCCGCATCGCGGTGGATGAACGGCACCGCCTGGCTGAGTTCGATGAAGGCGCCGAATGCAGCCAGCAACGCGAACAGGGGCAAAACGGCCAATTTCGGGTAAGCCGCACGGGCCAGAAAAGTGATCGTGAAGAAGGCCAGCATATGATTCAGCTTGTCCCACGCGGCGATGTGCGGCGCCTCCGCGCTGGGCAGGATCGCAGACACATAGGCGATGATGACGGCGAGCCAGAAGGCGAACACGAACATGCGTCGTAGTGCGGACATTTTGGCGCCATGCCCTTTCCCGACGCCGGCGTAAACCCAGGCAATTGCTCGGCCTGTCGAGCAGGTGCAAAGGACACACATGAAGCAAACGAATGAGCTCGATCGCCTGATTTCTGCAGCCCGAAGCTGGGCGCCGGCGAAGATGGCGCTCGCGACAGTCACCGCCACCTGGGGCTCGGCGCCGCGACCGCGCGGCAGCCACATGCTCGTTCACGAAGACGGGCGATTTGAAGGGTCGGTGTCCGGTGGATGCGTCGAAGGCGAAGTGCTGCACGCGGCCGCGGAAACGATCGCCGACCGCCGGACTCGTCATCTGGAATATGGCGTCGCCGATGATAGTGCCTGGGCGGTAGGATTGCCGTGCGGTGGCCATATCGAGGTTTTGGTGCAACCCGTAGGAGCGGACGGTTTTCGCCCTGAACTGATCGACGCCATGGCCGAGGCGCGCGCCACCGGAACCACGCTGCAACTGACAACGGACCTGGCAAGCGGCGATACACGCATCGGGGATGACGCCGGTGAGGGACGCTTCGTCAATCGCTACGCCCCGCCCCGCCGCCTGCTGATCGTGGGCGCGGTGCAGATTGCCCAATCCCTGGCGTCGATCGCGCGTGATCTTGATATCGTGCCCACGCTGATCGATCCGCGCGGACGTTTTCTCACGGAGGAGCGTTTCCCGGGCGCTACCCTGGACGATCGCTGGCCGGACGAAGCCATCGCGGCGCAGCGTCCTGACGAGGCGACGGCGATCATCACCCTCAGCCACGATCCCAAGATCGATGATCCGGCGTTGATAGCGGGGCTTCGTTCGCCAGCGGGCTATATCGCAGCGCTTGGCTCACGCCGCAGTCATGCCAAGCGCATCGAGCGCCTGATGGCCGCCGGCTTCAGTGAAACGGATTTGCAGCGCATCGACGCGCCGGCTGGCCTCGCCATCGGCGCGCACGGTCCGGCCGAGATCGCTTTGTCGATCGCTGCTGGTATGATCCAGGCGTTCCGACGCTAGCCGGAACGCCCGAACAGCTTACTTCTTGCCGATCGAGAGACCGCCAAAGCGCTTGTTGAAGCGCGCCACCTGGCCGCCCTGGTCGAGCAGCTGCGTCTTACCGCCGGTCCAAGCGGGGTGCACGGTCGGATCGATGTCCAGCTGCAGCGTATCGCCTTCCTTGCCCCAGGTGGAGCGCGATTCGAATACGGTGCCGTTCGTCATCTGAACCTTGATGACATGATAATCGGGATGGATATTCTTCTTCATATGACAATGTCCTGAAATGGCTGGTTTCCGACCAGCCGGAGGAAGCGCGCCCTTAACGGCTGCGCGCACAAAATGAAAGGGTTAAGCGGCCTTGGGCGGATCGGCGATCATTGCCGTGAAATTCGCCTGCGCAACCAGCTTGCCTTCGATCAGGGCACGACCGGCGAATTTGCACACCGTCGCCCGCTTTTGGACGAACTCGACCTCCAGCCGCAGCAGGACGCCTGGCTCTACCGGCGCGCGGAACTTCGCCTCGTCGATCGCCATAAAATAGACGAGCTTACCCGACCCTGCGAGCCCCAGGCTCTCGACCGCGAGAACGCCGGCTGCCTGCGCCAGCGCCTCGACGATCAAGACGCCCGGCATGATTGGCCGGCCTGGAAAATGGCCTTGGAAAAAGCCTTCGTTGATCGTCACAGCCTTGATCGCGGCGATACGCTCGTCAACGACGAGTTCCTCGACGCGATCAACCAACAGCATCGGATAACGGTGCGGCAGCGCCGCCATGACGCGCCCGATATCGAGCGGGCCGAGCACTGCTGCCGCGTCCGTCATTAACGACCCGCGCCAGCCGCGGGTGCGGCCTGCTGCTGCGGAAGCGTGATGCTGGGGTTCGGGAACGACGCATCGAGGCGCTGGATCACCAGAGCCGTCACGTCGCCCGACGGATCGGCTGCGAGAACCGAGCCCTTGGGTACGACCACATCCGCTTTACGCTCGACGCGGATCTGCTCGGCGATCGGCCCGACCTTGTCGACGATCTGCGACTGGACATAGCGTCCGACCGTCTGAACTTCCTGATCCAGCTGGTTCAAGGCTTCCTGCGCAGCCTGCGCGCGCTCACCCGCCTGGTTGGCGGCAGTCACAGCCGCCTGGGCCGGCTGCACGCCGGGCTTGGCCGCGGCACGGATCGCGTTAACCTGCGTCTGATAGCTCTGCGCAGCCGTCGTGAAGGCGGTGTTCCGCTGCTGCAGCTGCGTGTCATACTTAGCGTGAAGCTGCGTATTGCCACTCTTCGCGGCGGCGGAATCGCTGAACACACGGCCGAAATCAACCGTCAGCACGGTGCCCGCGGCGAACGCGGGGGCAGAAGCGGCGGCGAACAACGCCGCGGCCGCTGACAGCTTGAGCAAGGTCTTCATCAGAATTGGGTCCCTACGTTGAAAGTAAACAACTTCGTATCGTCGCCCTTACGCTTGACCAGGGCCTTGGCCACGTCGATTCGGAACGGACCGAACGGCGAGTTCCAGTTTACGCCGATACCCACCGATACGCGCGGCTTCCACGTGTCGCCAAGGAACAATTCTTTGAACGCGGAAGTTCTGTCCCCGTTGGGCGTAAGGCCGGCCGGGCAAGCAGTACCCGGAGCAACGGTCTGCGAAGGCAGGGTGATAGTATCCGTCGTGTTGGCGTCGACGCATGTGCGCTGATTATTGGCGTCGAGCGTCTCGCGGAATTGACCCGTCGGGCCCGTATCGATGAGATTGGGCTTAGTCACGCCGAATACCGAGCCGATATTCGCGAAGATCGACGGCCGGATGCCCAGTTCCTTGACCGCATTGCCCATGGGCAACTGCGCTTCGAGCCTGCCGAAGTAATAAGCCCGCCCGCCGAGCGCATCGTCCTGCACTTGATTGCGAGCCGTATTCAACGTGCCGTCGCTATTATAGGGCGCGCGAATAACGCGCGGTCCCAAGCCGCGAATATCGAAGCCGGCAAATTCCGGCTGCCCCAGATAGAAACGGTCGGTCAGACGGATCTTGTCGATGCCCAGGCCCTTCCGGCCTTCGAGCGAATAGACATAACCGGCCTCGGCGTTGGCCGAGAGCGTAAAGCCGATGACGTTCCAATATTTATGGCCTTCAGCCTTTGTGCGGATGTAGCGTACGCTGCCGCCCAGCCCGGCGAGATCCTGGCTGATGTAAAAGCGCTCACCCGACGTAGGATGGACGCGATCATTCAAATTGTCGAAAACGAGGCTGTAGCCCAACGACGACGTCAATCGTTTCCCAACCGCGTCGCAAAGATAACGTCCAGCGCGGAACGGGTCGCACTGCAGCGGCGCATTGGGGTCGAGCGTACCATCTGCGCTATAGCGCGAATAGAAAGTCGACTTGTCGAGCGAAACGTCGTCATTGCTCAGGCCATAACGCAGCGCGACCGTCCAGAACTCGGTCAGCGGGACGCCGGCCCGCACCTGGAAGCCGAGGGTGGATTCGTTGTAAGTCGTATTACGATCATTCTGATTGTAGCTGAACGAGTTATAGTCGCGCCGGAAGACGTCGACGCCCAGCGCAATATTATGATCGAACAAATAAGGCTCGGTGAAACCCAAGTTCACCGACTTCGAATAGATCGAATAGTCGACGCCGGCGCGAACTTCCTGGCCCTTGCCCATCAGGTTCGACTGCGCGATCTGCGCGCTGACGATGAACTTCTCGAGGCTCGAATAGCCGGCCGACACCTGCAGCGATCCGGTCGATTTCTCTTCCAGGTTGGTCTCCAGGACGACGCGATCGGGCGCGCTGCCCTGCTTCTGTTCAATCTCCAGCTTGTCCTGGAAGAAGCCCAGACTCTGAATGCGATCGCGCGAACGCTTCACACGGAAACCGTTGAAAGCATCACCTTCCGCCAAACGGAATTCGCGCCGCACCACCTTATCGCGGGTGATCGTATTCCCGTTGATGTTCACCGCTTCCACATAAACGCGCGGAGCATCCGCGAGCTGGAAGGTGATCGTCATCGTCTTCGCGTCTTTGTCGCGATCGAACTTCGGGCTCACGTCGGCAAAGGCGTAGCCAAGGATGCCGGCCGTCTCGGTCAACGCGTCGACCGTATCTTCTACCGTCTTGGCGTTATACCACTGCCCCGCCTTGATCTTGACGAGATATTGCAGCGCCTCCGGCCGCAGATCACGGATCGCGCTCTCCACCTTGGGCGCACCGAATTTGTAGCGATCCCCCTCGTCCACCACGTAGGTGATGATGAAGTCGCGCTTGTCCGGGGTCAGTTCGGCGACCGCCGACACGACGTGGAAGTCGGCATAACCCTGCGTCAGGTAGAATTGCCGCATCTTCTGCTGATCATATGCCAGACGATCGGGGTCGTAGCTGGTGCCGCTCGAGAAGATGTGGAGCAGGCTGGCCGTCTTCGTCGCCATTTCGGCGCGCAGACGGCTGTCCTTGAAATGCTCGTTGCCGATGATGTTGATGCTGCGCACGCGCGATTTCGCGCCTTCGTGAATTTCAAACACGACGTCGACGCGGTTCTGATCGAGCAGCACCATCTTCGGCTCGACGGTCGCGGCATAGCGCCCCTGGCGCTTGTACAGTTCGATGATGCGCGCCACGTCCGCGCGCGCCTTGGATCGGGTAAAGATCTGGCGCGGCGCGAGCTTGATCTCCGGACGGATCTTGTCTTCCTTGATCCGCTTATTGCCCTCCAGCACGATCCGATTGATCACCGGATTCTCGCGCACCTGCAGGACGATATTGCCGGTGTCCGCACCCGCAATCTGCACGTCCGCGAACAATTCGGACGCATACAGATCCTTCAGCGCCTGATCGAGCGTCTCGCGGGTGAACGGATCGCCCGGCCGCAACTTGATGTAGGAACGGACCGTGTCCGGCTCCAACCGCTGGTTGCCCGTCACGTTGATCGAATGGATGATGCCGGAACCCGGCTGCGGCGCCGACGCTGCGGGGGCGGCCGGCGGCGCTGTCACGGGCGCAGGTGCCTGCGCGAAGGCCGGCACGCCCGCAAGCATCGTGCCTATCAATAGTGCACTTGCCAGCCGGCCAGATGTACGTCGCCCGTCGCTGGTCATGAATTCCGTCACGCAACCCCGCCCTTCAACCAAGATGTGCTTTGAGCCAGGGCCCTCGGCCGGCGCTGCCCGTCGCCCTGCCCTATCCCGATCAGCCGATCAAGCCGGCAAGCTTCCGCCAGAGGCCGAACGAGCCGAGATCGTTGATGGTTACGAACAGCATGAATCCGAGTAACAAAGCAAGCCCTGAACGAAACGCCCACTCCTGCGTTTGCGCCGGCAGAGGCCGGCGTCGCACGCCTTCGATGATGTAAAAGAGGAGATGCCCGCCATCGAGGAGCGGGATTGGCAGAAGATTGATGAAGCCGAGATTAATCGAAACGAAGGCCATGAAGCGAATGAAGGGCAGCCAGCCGAACGTCGCGACCTGACCCGAAAATTGCGCGATCTTCAGCGGTCCGCCGAGCTCCTTTGCGGACCGTTCGCCGCCCAGAATCTGCCCGATCACGTCCGTCATCGTCCGCAGAATGTTGCCCGTTTCCCGCAACGACGCACCAAGAGTGCCGAGCACCCCTTCGCGCTTCTGCACCGAACGCCCCGACGCGACGCCCAACAATCCCACGTCGCCCTCGTTGCCGGCTCCGTCCGAAAAATGCCTGCGCTGTGGCGTCACCGGGACGGTCAGGGTCCGGCCATCACGCTGGATTTCCAGATCGATACGCTGGCCGGGACGCAGGGCGACCATTTGCGCCATGTCTTCGAAGTTGGAGACCGGCCTGCGGGCCACGCTGACGATATGGTCGCCGGGGCGCAGGCCGGCGGCGGCGGCGGCTGTTCCCGGAACGACCTGCGCGATCGTTGCCGGCGTCTGCGGCACCCCGCTGATCCCGAAATATAGTGTGAAGATCGCGATTGCGGCGATGAAGTTGGTCACCGGGCCCGCCAGCACGACCAGAAAGCGCTGCCACACGGGCTTGGCCTGCAGGGTTTGCGCTCGCTGTTCGGGCGGCAGTGCCAGCCATGCCGGATCCGGCGTGCTCGCCGGCCCCATGTCACCCGCGAATTTGACGTAGCCGCCAATCGGCAGCGCCGACACTTTCCACCGTGTGCCGCGCTTGTCCGTCCAGCCGAACAATTCGCGGCCCATGCCGATCGAAAACATCTCCGCCTTCACGCCAAAGACGCGACCCGCCAGATAATGGCCCAGCTCATGCACGAAAATGAGCGGGCCGATCGCGGCAATGAAACAGAGGATGGTGATCGCTAGCGTCAGCACGTGGCTCATGCAGCCTTTCGCTCTAGGGCATTTTCCGTGACGCGCCGTGCCTCGGCGTCAATTTGAAGGGCCTCGTCGATCGTGGCAGGCGCAGTCGGCGCATAGCGCGACAGAACTGTCTCAACGATGAAGGCGATGTCGAGGAATCCAATCCGTCCGGAAAGGAAGGCCGCGACCGCAACCTCATTGGCCGCGTTGAGCACGCCCGGACGCGCCCCGCCTTCCCGCAGCGCCTGAAAGGCCAGCGCGAGCGCCGGGAAGCGTACCAGATCGGGCGCCTCGAAATCCAGCCGGCCGACCTGCGCCAGGTCCAACGGCGTGCAAGGCGTTGCCATCCGTTTCGGCCAGGCAAGCGTATAGGCGATCGGCGTGCGCATGTCCGCCGGCCCGAGTTGCGCCAGCACCGAGCCATCGAAATATTCGACCAGCGAATGGACTACGGATTGCGGGTGGACAAGAACGGACAGGCGCTCATGGCCGACCGGGAAGAGGTGATAGGCCTCGATCAGCTCGAGCCCCTTGTTCATCAGCGTCGCCGAATCCACGGAGATCTTCGCACCCATCGACCAGTTGGGATGCTTCACCGCCTGCGCCGGCGTCACCCGCGCCATGTCTTCCCGGGTGAAATTGCGAAAAGGACCGCCACTGGCCGTCAGGATCACCCGGCGCACACGCGCCGGATCCTCATGCGGGAAGCATTGGAAGACGGCATTATGCTCTGAATCGACCGGCAGCAGCGTGGCGCCGGCATCGTGGGCAGCCTGCATCATCAGGCCGCCTGCCAGAACGAGCGATTCCTTGTTTGCTAAGGCGACGGTTCGCCCCCGGCGCAGAGCCGCCATGACGGGGCTCAGCCCCGCCGTCCCGACAATCGCGCCCATGGTCCAATCCGCAGGTAGTTCAGCCGCCGAAATGATCGCTTCTTGCCCCGCCGCCGCCTCGACACCGCTGCCGTCCAGCGCCTCTTTCAACGCACCGTAGAGGCTGGCGTCGCCGATCACAGCCCTTTGCGCCTGCGTCCGCCGCGCCGCCGCTGCCAGCCCCTGGACATCCTGTTGGGCGGTCAACGCCACTACCTCGAAGCGATCCTTCTCGCGCTCGATCAGATCCAGCGTGGATCGGCCGATGGAGCCGGTGGCTCCCAGAATCGTGATGCTACGCGTCATCGCATATTGCCGTTCGCGACCAACGCGGCGGCCAGAATCACCACCGGCAGCATACCGTCGATCCGATCCAGCAGGCCACCATGGCCGGGCAGAATCCTGCCTGAATCCTTCACGCCGGCGCGCCGCTTCATGGCACTTTCCCACAGATCGCCAAGTTGTGCGATGACGGCCAGCGGGGCCGCCAGCCACAGCGTCGGTGATGGCAAATTGCCGAATATCGCGATAGCGCCGCCGACAATAGCTGCGGCGATCATCCCGCCTACCAGGCCCGCCCATGTCTTGTTGGGGCTGATCGAGGGGGCCAGTTTGGCACCGCCGATCCCCCGTCCGGCGAAATAGGCGCCGATATCGGTCGCCCACACGATCGTCAGCGCCCACAGGCTGAGCAGGAAGCCGTTCTCCTGTGCCCGCAGATAAAGGATCGCGATCGCCGCCGTGCCGATATACGCGCTGCCAACAGCCACGCCGCTCGCGCGTGGCAGCAATGCCAGCAGCAAAGCCGCGATGCCCAGCAACGCCACCGTGGATCGATCCAGGCCCCACAACAGGGGCAAAGCGTAAATCAGGCCGGCGAGAAGAACCAGCAGCGCTAGGACAAGCCGTATCCGGCTTGCTTTCACCAACCCGCCCCATTCGATCAGCGCGATCACGGCACCGACCGAAAGCATAGCCCACAGCACATAGCCGCCAAGCGCAAGGACCAGGATGGCCACCGCCGCCAATATTCCACCGATCATAACACGCAGGCGCAGATCGGAGGGTGGGCGGCCGTCAGCGTCCGCCATAACGTCGCTCCCGCCGTGCGAATGCGGCGATCGCGCTCTCCAGGGCGGCCTGGTCAAAGTCAGGCCATAACGTATCGACGAACAGCAGTTCGGCATAGGCCGACTGCCACAACAAAAAGTTTGATAGCCGCTCCTCACCCGAAGTCCGGATCACCAGGTCCAGCGGCGGCAGAACTGCCGTATCCAGACGCTGCTCGATCGTCGCTGCGCTGATCGTCGCGGGATCGATGCGGCCGGACTGGGCATCGACGGCGATCGCGCGCACCACCCGTGCCAGTTCATCCTGGCTGCCGTAATTCAGTGCTAACGCCACCGTCAGCCCGCTATTTCCCGCCAGGCGCGACCGGGCCGCGTCCAAATCGGCAACGATGTCCGGCTCGAACGCGCGCCAATCCCCGATCAGCTCCAACCGGACATTGTTGCGATCCAGCTCGGCGACTTCCCGCCGGAGATAAAAGCGCAGGAGCCCCATGAGATCGGCAATCTCTGTAGCCGGTCGCCGCCAGTTTTCGGACGAGAAGGCATAGAGCGTAAGCGCTTCGATGCCGAGTTCGCCAGCCGCACGGATCGTCTTGCGGACTGCTTCCATACCCGCACGATGGCCGGCAACGCGCGGCAACAACCGGCGCTTAGCCCAGCGTCCGTTGCCATCCATAATGATCGCCACATGGCGTAGGGCAGCCGAGCCGCCCCCGCCTGCCGGCACTGGCGAGGCCGACGCCGGGCTCACTTACCCAGGATTTCCTTTTCCTTGGCACTGGCTGCGGCATCGATCTCGGCAACCGTCGCGTCGGTCAGCTTCTGAACGTCGCCCTCAGCGCGCTTGCGCTCGTCCTCGCTGATTTCGCCCTTCTTTTCGTCCGTCTTCAAAGCATCCATGCCGTCGCGTCGCACGTTGCGAACCGCGATCCTGGCCTTCTCGGCATATTGGCTCGCCAGCTTGGCAAGCTCCTTGCGGCGTTCCTCCGTCAGATCCGGAATCGGAATGCGCAGATTTTGCCCGTCGACGATCGGGTTGAGACCCAGACCGGCCGAACGGATGGCCTTGTCGACGGGGCCGACGTTGGATTTATCCCATACCTGTACCGCCAGCATCCGCGGCTCCGGCGTCGTGACTGTACCAACCTGGTTCAGCGGCATGTGGCTGCCATAGACCTCAACCGTCACCGGATCGAGCAAGCTGGTCGAGGCACGCCCAGTGCGCAGCCCCTGCAGATCGTGCTTCAGCGATTCGACGGCGCCATTCATGCGGCGCTCGAGATCGGCCTTGTCATAAGCGGCCATATTTACTCCCCTGAATTACGAACGATCGTCGCGGTGCCGCTGCCGGCAAGCACGTGGGCCAGATTGCCTTGCTCGCGGATATTGAACACGACGATCGGAATAGCATTGTCGCGGCATAACGCCACAGCGCTGGCGTCCATCACTCTCAGGTTATC
This sequence comes from Sphingomonas sp., assembly GCF_048595155.1. Lineage (GTDB taxonomy): Bacteria > Pseudomonadota > Alphaproteobacteria > Sphingomonadales > Sphingomonadaceae > Sphingomonas_I. The sequence goes on along the minus strand of NZ_JBMDXN010000066.1, from coordinate 16,719 downwards.
CGACAGGACCTTGTCGAAGGTCACCGTTTCGTAACGCTTGGCCGTTGGGACCTTCTTCGGATCCGCATCGTACACACCGTCGACGGACGTGCCCTTGAACAGGGCATCGCACTTCATTTCAGCCGCCCGCAGCGCTGCGCCCGTGTCGGTGGTGAAGAACGGGCTGCCGACCCCCGCGGCGAAAATGACCACCCTGCCCTTTTCCAGGTGACGCTCGGCGCGTCGGCGGATGAAGGGTTCGCAGACCGAGGCCATCGGAATAGCCGATTGAACGCGAGTTTCGACGCCGATCTGCTCCAGCGCATTCTGAACGGCGAGCGCGTTCATCACAGTTGCGAGCATGCCCATATAATCGGCGGTCGCGCGTTCAATTCCCTTGGCAGCAGCCGACAGACCGCGGAAGATATTACCGCCACCGACGACCACGCACAATTCGAAGCCAGCTTCGCGCGCGGCAGCGATTTCGCCCGCGACACGCGATGTCATGGCTGGGTCGATGGCAAGACCGCCATCCCCCATCAGCACCTCACCGGAAAGCTTGAGGAGGATGCGTTTAAACGGCGGCTGCGGCATGCGCTTACGAGACCCGATCTACATGGAAACGGCGCACACCTTAAAGGCGCGCGCCGCTCCTGAAAACCCTTGCGAAGCGAAGGGCTGTTAAGTGGTTCAAATACCCGCAGCTGCCGCCACTTCGGCGGCAAAATCGCTGGTTTCCTTCTCGATACCTTCACCAAGCTGGAAGCGGACATAGTCGGTCAACGCGATCGAACCGCCCGCATCCTTGGCGGCCTGCGTGATGACATCTGCAATCTTCGTCTTGTTATCCATGACGAACAGCTGCGACGTCAGTGCATTTTCCTTACGGAACTTGGCGATCGCACCCTCCACCATCTTCTCGATGATGTTCTGCGGCTTGCCCGAACCGGCGGCCTTTTCCATCGCGATCGCGCGCTCACGCTCGACGAGAGCCTCGTCGAGGCCCTCTTCGTGCAGCGCCAGCGGGCTGGCTGCTGCGATGTGCATCGCAAGCTGCTTGCCAAGCGCCTCGATCTTGTCGACCGGAGCCGAACCCTCGAGCGCGACCAGCACACCGATCTTGCCGATGCCGGCACCGGCAGCGTTGTGGACGTAGGACACGACGGCGCCTTCGTTGACCGACAGCACGCGCACGCGGCGCAGCTGCTGGTTCTCGCCGATCGTCGCGACGTTGGCCGTCAGCTTTTCCTGAACCGTGCCACCGCCGGGATAAGCGGCGTTCGCCAGGGCTTCGATATCGTCACCCGTCGTGAGCGCCAGCTGCGAAACCGTACGGACAAAGTCCTGAAACTGCTCGTTCTTCGCGACGAAATCGGTCTCGGAATTCACCTCGACAGCGGCACCCTTCTTGCCTTCGACGGCAACGCCGACCAGGCCTTCAGCGGCGGTGCGCCCGGACTTCTTAGCGGCGGTGGCGAGCCCCTTGGTGCGCAGCCAATCGATCGCGGCTTCCATGTCGCCGCCATTTTCCGTCAGCGCCTTCTTGCAATCCATCATGCCGGCGCCCGAGCGTTCACGCAGGTCCTTCACGGCAGCAGCGGTGATCTCCGCCATAGTCATGTCCTTTCGATACAGAAACGTCGCCCCGGCTGAACCCGAGGCCGCTGCGATCTGGCAGAGCCGCAATGCACCAGCGACCCCGGCCTACGCCGGGGCGACGAAATAAATGTTACGCCAGCGCTTCTTCGGCGGGCGGCGCTTCGGCAGCACCGAAATCTTCGCCCGCAGCGACGCGGCCCTGCGTGTTGCCGCGGGTCGCAGCCTCCGCAATGGCATCGCAATACAGACGGATCGCGCGCGAGGCATCGTCATTCGCCGGGATCGGGAAGGCGATGCCGTCGGGGCTGACGTTCGAATCGAGGATCGCCACGACCGGGATGCCGAGCGTGTTGGCTTCCTTGATCGCCAGCTCTTCCTTGTTGGCGTCGATCACGAACATCACGTCCGGGATACCGCCCATGTCGCGGATGCCGCCGAGCGACTGCTCGAGCTTGTCGCGCTCGCGGGTGAGCTGCAGCACTTCCTTCTTGGTCAGGCCGTGCGTGTCGCCCGAAAGCTGCTCTTCCAGGCTCTTGAAGCGCTTGATCGAACCCGAGATCGTCTTCCAGTTGGTGAGCATGCCGCCCAGCCAGCGGTGATTGACGAAATGCTGGCCCGACTGGCGCGCCGCTTCCGCGATCGGCTCCTGCGCCTGACGCTTGGTGCCGACGAACAGCACCTTGCCGCCAGCGGCAACGGTGGAGCTGATGAAGTCGAGCGCGCGCGCAAAGAGCGGCACGGTCTGTGACAGGTCGATGATGTGAACACCGTTGCGATCGCCGAAAATGTACGGCTTCATCTTCGGATTCCAGCGATGCGTCTGGTGACCGAAATGCGCGCCTGCGTCGAGCAACTGCTGCATGGTAACGGCACGTGCCGCCATGGTAATTCTCCTAACCCGGTTGAACCTCTGCAGGGCAGGAACCGCGGCACAACCGCAGCACCGGTATGGAAGCCCCACATGTGGAATGCGGCGCAGTTAGGATGTGGCGCGGCAGAAAGCAAGACTTTCAAGGCAGCGCGCTCCGGCGCGATCGGCATCCGCGGCATTGTCACCTCGAATGCAACCATCGACGGAACGGCACGGCCTGCCGCGATACGAAGACTTGACGAACGAACAAAACAAGAACATATGGAACGGGCTGACAACAAGCCAGTTACCGCACCAAAGCTTGGAACGCGGGGCCGGGCCGGAGATTGTGTGATGCTTCAAAGTGTTGCGACGCTGAGTTCAGTTCTGATCATGTCCGCCATGATCGCCGTCATTGTCGCGATCCTCGCGGATGATTGGCAGGCAGTGACCACAGCATTGGGCCTCAAACCAACTGCCACGCCAGCTCCCCTGCCTGCTGCCATGCGCTCTGCCGGACGGCGCGCGCGGGTGGTTCGAATCAGATCGCAGTCTGCTCCGCTGCGCGCCGCCGCTTGACGCGGGCATAGCTGCGCACGGCCAAGGGAAGCAGGATCGCGTATAGGATGATCAGGCTGCCCAACGTTGCCCAAGGCGCGGTGAATATGGCGGTACCGACCAGACATATCAGAAGCAGCGCCGGCAGGCGGAACTCGCGGCGGAGGCGGAAAGAGCTCCAGCCATAGGTCGGCAGATCCGAGATCATCAGGAAGGCGACGAACAAGGTCCATGGCGCGACGACATAGCTTCGCGCGAACACATCCTGGACACGCGGGAGATCCGCGTCGCCCAGGGCCAGCCATAAAATCACCGGTAGCAACGCCATGGCCGCACCCGCCGGCGCAGGTACGCCGGTCAGAAAGCCTGCTGATTTACGTGGTTGCCACTCGCTGTCGATTTGCGCGTTGAACCGGGCCAGTCGCAAGGCGCAGCAGACCGCGTGCGCCAGTGCGATCACCCAGCCATATTTGGGAACATATTGCAGTGTCCACAGATAGAGGATGATCCCCGGCGACACGCCAAATGCGATGACGTCCGAGAGCGAATCGAGCTCGGCACCGAACCGGCTTTCCGCCTTCAACAGGCGTGCTACCCGACCATCCAGCCCATCGAGGATGCCGGCCACCATGATCGCGCCGATTGCTTTCTCCCACTCACCCGCAATGGCGAAGCGCACCCCGGTCAGCCCGAAGCATAAAGCGAGCGCCGTCACCGCATTGGGCATTACCGCCCGTAGCGGAATGCCGCGCCGCGTTCCCCGTGGCTGGATCAACCGCCGCGCCTCATTGCACGATGCCGGTCACGCGTTCGGTATCACCGATCCGCGCGAGGATGGTTTCCCCGGCGATCGAGCGCTGCCCAAGGGTGACCTTTGGAGCAGTTCCCGCCGGTAAATAGACGTCGACCCTGCTGCCGAACCGAATAAGCCCGACGCGTTGGCCGGTAGCGACCATATCGCCCGATTTAACGAACGGCACGATCCGACGTGCCACGAGCCCGGCGATCTGCGTGAATCCGATCAGCGTCCCATCCGCGCCCGTCATCAGGAAATGCTGACGCTCATTCTCTTCGCTCGCCTTGTCCAGGCTGGCGTTCAGGAATTTGCCGGCGATGTAGACGACGCGTGTGATCCGCCCCGAGATCGGAGCCCGATTGATATGCACATCGAACACGCTCATGAAGATCGACACGCGCATGCACGGCCCGGGCGGCAAGCCCCCTTCTCCGCCAAGTTCGACCGGGGGCTCGACCTGCTGGATCATGGTGATCAGCCCGTCCGCCGGCGCGACGATCAGGCCTGGCCCCTGTGGTACGCTGCGGATCGGATCGCGAAAAAAGGCCAGGACCCAGATCGTGATGCCCACCATCGGCCACGCCAGAATCGGCGCGTGCACCAGGAACAGCGCGGCGGTGATGACCGCCGCGATCACGGCGAATTTGCGGCCTTCGGGGTGAACGGAAGGCCAGCGCCACTGGGCGCTCGGCGTCGTATCGGGCCTGGTTTCAAGCGAGCTCATAGTTCCGCTTACTAGGCGTCGCCTTTCGCCCTGACAATCTTGTGCGCGTCCCGCCCCCGCCCTAGGAGGCACCCCAAACTTCATATTACGGGAACAGTTTCATGGCGAAGATCAAGGTGAAGACCCCCGTCGTCGAAATCGACGGCGACGAGATGACGCGGATCATCTGGGAATGGATCCGCGAGCGCCTGATCAAGCCCTATCTGGATATCGATCTGGAATATTATGACCTGAGCATCGAGAATCGCGATGCGACCAACGACCAGGTGACGATCGACAGCGCCCATGCGATCCAGAAATATGGCGTCGGCGTGAAGTGCGCGACGATTACACCCGACGAAGCACGCGTCGAGGAATTCAACCTCAAGAAGATGTGGAAGTCGCCCAACGGCACGATCCGCAACATCCTCGGCGGCGTCGTCTTCCGCGAACCGATCGTCATCCAGAATGTGCCGCGCCTGATCCCCGGCTGGACCAAGCCGATCGTCGTCGGCCGCCATGCGTTCGGCGATCAGTATAAGGCAACGGACTTCCGCGTGCCCGGCAAGGGCAAGCTCACCATGAAATGGCAGGGCGAAGACGGCCAGGTCATCGAGGAAGAGGTCTTCGATTTCCCGGCCGCTGGCGTTGCTATGGGCATGTACAATCTGGACGAGTCCATCCGCGACTTCGCGCGCGCCAGTATGAATTACGGCTTGGGCCGCCGCTGGCCAGTCTATCTCTCCACCAAGAATACCATCCTGAAAGCTTATGACGGACGCTTCAAGGACATATTCGCAGAGGTTTTCGAGAGCGAATTCAAGGATTCGTTCAAGGATGCTGGCATCGTCTACGAACATCGCCTTATCGACGACATGGTCGCGAGCGCGCTGAAATGGCACGGCGAGTTCGTCTGGGCCTGCAAAAATTACGACGGCGACGTTCAGTCGGATCAGGTTGCCCAGGGCTTCGGTTCGCTGGGCCTCATGACCTCCGTTCTGATGACGCCCGACGGCAAGACCGTCGAGGCCGAAGCGGCGCACGGTACAGTCACCCGCCACTTCCGCCAGCATCAGCAGGGCAAGGCGACGTCGACCAACCCAATCGCATCCATCTTCGCCTGGACCGGCGGCCTCAAATTCCGCGGCAAGTTCGACGATACGCCCGATGTCACGCGCTTCGCGGAAGAGTTGGAGAAGGTCTGCGTGGAAACGGTCGAGGGCGGCGCCATGACCAAGGATCTGGCGCTGCTCGTCGGCCCGGATCAGGCCTGGATGACGACCGAGCAGTTCTTCGAAGCAGTCCGCGTCAACCTCGAGCAGAAGATGGCCAGCTGGGCCTGATCTAACGGGCCGGGCAGCACGCTCGGCCCGGCTTTATGGGGGGAGCACGTACTGCGTGCTCCCATCGCAAGGCGCGGTCACGCGCCGAGTTCAGTGCGGCCCGGACGCCATCATGTCTGTGCGACCATCATTGACTGGCGTTTAGAGACGATCCGGGCGAAGGTCGGCGCCATGACTCTGCCAATCGATTCAGCGGGATTCAGCGACGCGCTCGTCATTCTGGGCGCTGCCGGCATCGTCATTCCGGCCTTCGCACGCTTTCGTATCAATCCGGTAATCGGGTTCATCCTCGTGGGCATCGCCGTCGGCCCGACCGGGCTCGGACGCTTTGTTCCGAACGCACCGTGGCTCTTCTATGCCACGATCAGCGATCCCCATGCGATCGAGCCCTTTGCCGAGCTCGGCATCGTCATGCTTCTTTTTTCCATCGGGCTGGAGCTTTCGTTCCGAAGGCTCTGGAAAATGAGGAAAGCTGTGTTCGGCCTGGGTGCTGCCGAACTGGTCGGCTGCGCCGTGCTGCTGGCGCTCGGGTTTATCGCTTTCGGCCAAGGAACCGTCACTGCCTTCGGGCTTGGTGTCGCATTGGCATTGTCCTCGACCGCGCTGGTTTTGCCGATCGCGGGCACCAGCGGCCCGGTCGGGCAGCGCGCCTTTGCGATGCTGCTATTCGAAGATCTCGCGCTGGTGCCCATCATCTTCGCGCTCGGCGCACTCGCGCCCCATGGCGGTAGCGCCTGGCCCGAACTTCTGCGCACCCTGCTGGTCGGCGGCGGAACCATTGCGGCGATGCTTCTGCTCGGCCGGATCGCCCTGCCCCGCTTGTTCGCACAGGCGGCGCGCACCAAGAGCCCGGAGCTCTTTCTGGCTGTAAGCCTGCTGGTCGTCATTCTTGCGAGCGTCGCGACCGCCGCGGCAGGACTGTCGCCGATCGTCGGCGCGCTGATCGCCGGCCTCCTGATCGCCGAGACAGACTATCACGAAGAGGTCGAAGGAATAACGGCGCCGTTCAAAGGGCTGGCGCTCGGCATCTTCCTATTGAGCGTCGGCATGTCTCTGGATCTCTCGGTCGTGGCCGATCGCTGGGTTGAGCTGTTGCTGGCCCTCACCGGCGTTGTGACAGTCAAGGCCGTAATCACAGGTCTGCTGCTACGCGTCGGTGGCGCTCGGCGGGGTGTCAGTCTGGAAACGGGGTTGCTGATGGCGGCGCCCGCCGAGACAACCTTGATCGTGCTGGGTACGGCTGCGGCTGGAGGCCTGATCGGCCCCCAAACCGCCACTTTCTGGGAGATCGTGACGGCGCTCGGGCTGACCATCACCCCGGTCTTGGCCCAGGTGGGACGCGCGCTGTCCAAACGGGTGGAGCGCCGCAGCAATGAGGAGCCGCTGCCTGCGGTGGATGAAGGCCAGCCACGCGTCCTTATCATCGGCTTTGGCCGGGTCGGCCGGCTGGTGGCGCAGATGCTGGATGCCCACAAGCGCCCCTATCTCGCGATCGACGCGGATGCCGATCTTGTCGCGGCCTCGCGCGAACGGGGCTACCATGCCTCGTTCGGGGACATTGTTCGTCCGGGCATGATCGAGCGCTTGGGCGTGGCGAAAGCCAGTGCGATCGTCCTGACGATGGACGATCCGGTGCAGGTGATCCGGCTCACCAAGCTGCTTCGTGCGCAATTTCCGGACCTTACCATCGTTGCGCGGGCGCGGGATCCCAAACAGGCCGCCCAGCTGTATCGCGCCGGCGCGACCGATGCGGTCCCGGAAACCGTGGAATCTTCGCTGCAACTATCTGAGGCCGTGCTGGTCGATCTGGGGCTGGCCATGGGGCCGGTGATTGCGTCGATCCACGACAAGCGCGCCCAGTTGCGCGCCAAGATCATGGAAATGGCCGATATGTCCCGCGAGCCGCCGCTAAGACGGCGGCAGCTCGCGCCAGACACACAGGGTTAGACGCGGGTTGCGTGTACCGTCGCGGCGGCGGTCATGACGGATCCAATCCGCGCAGCAGCCTGGATCACGTCGGCAGCAATGCCATGGCTTTTCAGGACCTTTTCATGGCTGTCGATACACGTGCCGCAGCCATTTTGGGCCGATACAGCCAGGCTGAACAGCTCGAAATCGGCCTTATCGATGCCAGGGTTCCCTATCACGTTCATGCGCAGCTTTGCCGGAAGCGTCGCATATTCCTTGTTCGTGGCCAGGTGTGTGAAGCGATAATAGACGTTGTTCATGGCCATGATCGCCGCAGCGGCACGGGCCGCATTAGCCGCTTCTGCCGACAATTTAGGGGCGCATTCGGCTTCCGCCGCCTCGACCAACGGCCTGTAGCCGGACCCGTGGGCCGTCGTCAGCAAAAGCCCATATTTACGTTGGTCGCCGAGCGTCTGATCACTGGCCAGCGAGTTTAGGTTCAGGCGGATGTCCTTGGCATAATCGGGCAAGGCCTCCGCAAATTCACGAAGCGACATGACTTTTCTCCTGCTGCAGGCATGAAAAGGGCGCGAGCGGCGGTAGCCACCCGCGCCCTTCGCTATTGCTGATGATCAGGCGGCCGGCTTCAGAACCTGTTCACCCTGCTGCCAGTTGCAGGGGCAGAGTTCGTCCGTCTGCAGCGCGTCGAGCACGCGGATCGCCTCGGCCGGGTTGCGGCCCTGGTTCAGGCCGTTGACCGTCACATGCTGGATCACATTGTGCGGATCGACGATGAAGGTCGCACGATAGGCGACGCCCTCGTCGGGTGCGACGATGCCGAGCGCGTTCGCCAGGTCCTTCTTATTATCCGCGATCCAAGGAAAGTCGCAATTGGCGAGACGCTCGTCCGACTTGCGCCATGCGAAGTGCACGAAATCCGTATCAGTCGAGGCACCGATCAGCACGGCATCACGATCGGCGAAATCGTTCTTGAGCTCGCCATAGCCGATGATCTCGGTGGGGCAGATAAAAGTGAAATCCTTCGGCCAAAAGAACACGATCTTCCACTTGCCGCCGGTATCGCCGGTATCGATCGTCTCACCGTTGGGGAGAGCGGACACGCCCTGCTGCACGGGCAGCTTCAGAGCAGGAAATTTGTCGCCGACAGTCAGCATCGATATTCTCCGGATTGGGTGGGAAACGCACCGGCTCTGCAGGGCGGGTGGCAATCGCAAACTTAATTGATTATTTATGGGATATTGATCGATTGGAGCGATGAATGGCGGTCTATCTCCCCACTCTCAAGCAGCTGCAATATCTGGTCGCGCTGCGGGACACAGGCCATTTCGGCCGCGCCGCCGAAGCATGTTTCGTCACGCAATCGACGCTGTCCGCCGGGCTGCGAGAGCTTGAATCACTTTTAGGTGTTATGCTCGTCGAACGCACGCGCCGGGTGGTTCGCTTTACCCCGCTAGGTCTTCGTATCGCCGACAAGGGCGAGCGGGTGCTGCGCGAGGCCGAGGAGCTGTCCGCGCTGGCCCGGGCTGCCAGCAAGCCATTGGCTGGCGAGCTGCGCATGGGCGTGATCCCCACAATCGCGCCCTTCTTGCTGCCGCGGATCATGGGCAAGCTGCGCGATCAGTGGCCGGAGTTGAAACTCTATCTTCGCGAGGAGCCGTCGGCAGCCGCCTGCGAATCGCTTCACCGCGGCCATGTCGATTGCGTGCTCCTCGCCTTGCCCTACGCTTGTGGCGATATCGATCACGCCGACCTGTTCGAAGATCGCCTGTTCGTTGCCTACCCCGGCGCCGATGGGGCTGGCCTGCCCGACATGATGCGAGCTGAGGCCATAGACGAAAGCCGGCTCCTGCTACTGGAAGACGGGCATTGCCTGAAGGATCATGCACTGGCCGCATGCAATCGTCCGGAGTTACGAGCCGGGGCCGCCATGATGGGCACGTCGCTCCACACCCTGGTGCAGATGGTCGACAATGGGCTGGGGGTAACGATGCTGCCTGAAATGGCGCTGGAGGCCGGCATTCTCGATCATACCGGCGTGGTGGCCCGCCCGCTGGACGCGGATCACCCCTCCCGCCGGATTGCGCTGGTCTGGCGTAAGGGGTCGCCGCGCGACAAGGAGTTCCGCTTGTTCGCGCAAGCTCTGCAGACCGCCCATGCGGCGGCATGACCTACGCCGATATGTTCTTAGCGCCTTTGACACGCTAGGCGGCGACCGATGCATGAGCCTGTCACCGCCTTGATCGTCGCGGCCGGGAGCGGATCGCGCTCTGGCCAGACCCTGCCCAAGCAATTTCTGTCGATCGGCGGAAAGGCCGTGCTGGCGCACGCCGTCGATGCGCTCGCCGCCCACCCGGCCATTTCCGAGATCATCGTCGTGATCGGCGCCGGGCAGGAAGCGCTATTGCGCACTGCGATTGGCGACAGAAAGCTTGGGTCAGTCGTGATTGGGGGCGCCACCCGCCGCGACTCCGTCCTGAACGGCCTGACTGCCACGACCGGCCGCCGCGTCCTGATCCATGATGCGGCGCGCCCGTTCCTTCCGGCTGCCGTGACCGATCGGTTGCTTGCGGCGCTGGACCATGCCCCAGGGGCCGTTCCGATCCTTCCCGTCGCCGATACGCTGGCCCATGCCGGTGACAGTCTCGGCGCCACCGTTCCGCGCGACGGGGTCGCCCGCGTACAAACGCCGCAAGCCTTCCGGACCGAAGCCATCCGCCAGGCTCATGCCGCCTGGGACGCGGCCCGCGAAGCCACCGATGATGCCCAGGTCGCACGCGCGGCCGGCTTCACAATCTCGACCGTCGAAGGATCGCCCTTGCTCGACAAGCTGACCTATCCGTCCGATTTCGTGGCGGCCGAGCGCCGCCTGGCTGCCGATCTGGTATCCCGCACCGCCCTCGGCTTCGACGTTCACAGCTTCGCAGAGGGCGACGGCATCTGGCTGGGCGGCATCCGCATCCCGCACCATCGGGCGCTGGCGGGCCATTCCGATGCGGATGTCGCGCTCCACGCATTGACGGACGCCCTGCTGGGCACAATCGGCGATGGCGACATCGGAACCCACTTTCCGCCAACCGATCCGCAATGGCGCGGCGCGGCCTCTCACCGCTTCCTCACCTACGCTGCAGACAAGATTGCAGAACGGGGCGGACGGATCGATCATGTCGACTTAACCATTGTGTGCGAGGAGCCCAAGGTCGGCCCGCATCGCGACGCGATTCGGGCGCGGATCGCCGAACTGTTGGGGCTCCAGGAGGCGAAGATCAGTATCAAGGCGACCACGACCGAGCGTTTGGGCTTTACGGGCCGCCGTGAAGGCATTGCGGCCCAGGCAGCTGCAACGGTGCGCCTGCCGGAGGGTAATATATGAATGTATATAAGCGCATCGGACTGACGCTGATGGTTGCGACGATGCCGTCTGTCGCGCTGGCGCAGGCGCCGGATTGCCTGCCCCAGCCCCAGGCCGCCGCTTTGGTCACTTTCGCCCTACCGACATTGGTGGAAAAACTGGGCAATCGCTGCAGCGAAGTGCTCGCTCCGAATGCCTATATCGTTGCCAATGCCGCGGACTTGGCCGACCGTTACCGTCCGGACAGCGCCGCCGCCTGGCCGCAGGCGCGCCGGGCCATCAACGTCATCTTCCAGAAATTTCTCGGCCAGCCCATGCCGCCCGATATGAACTCCGACGCGATCCGCCTGCTGGCGGAACCCGCGCTGGGCGGCTTCCTCGCCAAGCAGGTCAACCGCAACGATTGCTTCGTCGCGAACGAAGCGATCCAGGGCGCCCGCGCGGTCTCCGGAGCCGATCTCGGCCGTTTGGCCGTGCTCGCTCTGTCGGTCGCCGAGCGTAAGGGCAAAGGACTGACCGAGGTACTGAAGATCTGTAAGCTGGAGCCGCGCGACAGTGAGCGATAACCTTCTTCCGCCTGAACTGGTCGACCTGGCGCGCCGGGTGATCGATGAGAATCGCGCGGCCGGACGGCGCATATCGGTCGCCGAAAGTTGCACGGGGGGCCTGGTCAGCGCCGCCCTGACCGAGATACCGGGCTCGTCCGACGTGTTTGATGCCGGCTTCGTAACCTATTCGGACGCGGCCAAGACGCGTTTGCTCGGCGTCGCCGGCGACGTGATCGAGACTTTTGGCGCCGTCAGCCTCGCTACCGCCTGGGCGATGGCGCACGGGGCAGTCGCGAAATCGGGCAGCGACGTCGCGGTCGCCATCACCGGCATTGCCGGCCCGGGCGGGGGTACCGATCGGAAGCCGATCGGAACGGTCGTCTTCGCCTTGGCGAAAGCCGGCGACGATCCGGAAGACGCCATCACCGATCAGAAGGATTTCGGCGACAAAGGCCGGGGCGGTATCCGCCTTCAGGCGGCGCTATGCGCGCTCGGGCTGCTGTTACCGACGGGGCCGGTCGTCCCATAGAGTTTAGCGGCCCGCGCCTCGAACGCGCTCACCATCTTGCGGAAAGCCATGCCGAACATCTGGCCGGCCAGCGCTTCGAAGATGCGATTGCGAAATTCGAAATCGACGCAAAATCCCACCAGCGTACCGCCCTCCCCATCCGGTTCGAACGTCCAATGGTTGGTGAGATATTTCAGCGGGCCATCGAGATAATCCACGTGGATTCGCATCGGCCGCTGTTTGGATACGCGCGAGGTGAAACGCTCCTTCAGCGCCCGAAAGCCGACGATCAGGTCAGCAACCATCTCGTCCGGACCGTCGGAACGCACGCGTACCGCCGCCACCCAGGGCAGGAATTCGTCATAGCGGCCAACATCCGCCACCAGATCGAACATCTGCTCCGGCGTATAGGGTAGCCGGCGGGTCTCTTTATGCCGGGGCACGGTTGGTCTTGAGCTGCGCTTCACGCGCGGCCCGCATCCGTTCGAAATCGTCACCCGCATGGTAGCTTGAACGCGTCAGCGGTGTGGCGGCAACCTGCAGGAACCCCTTGGCGCGTGCGATGGAGCCATAGGCCGCGAAGGCTTGCGGGGTGACAAATTCCGCGACTTTGGCATGCTTCGGGGTGGGTTGTAGATATTGGCCCATGGTCAGGAAATCGATCTGCGCCGAACGCATATCGTCCATTACCTGATGCACTTCCAGCCGCTCTTCACCCAGCCCGACCATAACGCCCGACTTGGTAAAGATGGACGGATCCAATCGCTTCACCTGCTCCAGCAAGCGCAGCGAGGCATAATAACGTGCGCCCGGCCGGATGGTCGGATACAGCCTCGGCACGGTCTCCAGATTGTGATTATAGACGTCGGGGCGTGCCGCCACGATCGCCTCTAACGCGCTGTCGGCCTTGTTCCGGAAATCGGGCGTCAGGATCTCGATCGTCGTGCTCGGCGTCGTGCGGCGAAGCGCCTCGATCACCTTCACGAACTGCCCCGCGCCGCCATCCTTCAGATCATCGCGATCTACCGAAGTCACGACGATGTGAGTGAGGCCCAATTCCGCCGCCGCATCGGCAACATGCTGCGGCTCCAGCGCGTCCACCGCGCGCGGCATGCCAGTCTTGACGTTGCAGAAGGCACAGGCGCGCGTGCACACGTCGCCGAGGATCATCACGGTCGCGTGCTTCTTGGTCCAGCATTCGCCGATATTGGGGCACGCTGCCTCTTCGCAGACGGTTGCCAGGTTCAGGCGGCGCATCAACTGGCGCGTCTCGTTGAAGCCATGGCTGGTAGGCGCTTTGACGCGGATCCAGTCCGGCTTGCGTTCACGCTGAGGGCGGATCGGCAGCGGCTCGTTCATGGGGTGCCAGATAGCGTCGCACGCGCGCACTTGCCACCCCCCACCATCCCGCTAAGCGGGATCTATGGATGAATTTGAACGTCTTCTGTCTGGCTATCGCCGCTTTCGGGATCAGGATTGGTCGCAGCAGCGGGCGCGATGGGCGGAATTGGCGGAAGGCCAGCAGCCAAAGACGATGGTTATTGCCTGCTCGGACAGCCGCGTTGACCCGACCCGCATATTCGATAGCGCGCCGGGCACGCTGTTCGTGGTTCGCAACATTGCCAACCTGGTACCGCCGTTCGAAACGACGAAAGGCCACCATGGCGTCTCTGCCGCGCTGGAATTTGCGGTGACGCAGCTCAACGTCGCGGAGGTTGTTGTGCTGGGGCACGGCGCCTGTGGCGGTGTCGCAGCCGCGCTCAACCACGCATTCGAAGGCGAGCCGCCTGGCCGCGGCGGGTTCATTTCCGACTGGGTGTCGCTGCTCGACGATGTGCGAGACCGGATCGTGTCCGAATGCGGCCATGGCCCCGATGCCGCGCACGCGCTGGAACATGAATGCGTGAAGGTCAGCCTGGCCAATCTGCGTACGTTCCCGTTCGTTCCCGAACGCGAACGCGCCGGAACGCTCAAACTCCGCGGCGCCTATTTCGCGATTGCGGAAGGCGTTCTCCATGTCCTGGATGAAGACAGCGGCACATTCGCTCCGGCCAATGCCTAACGCAAATTAGGACCAGCTCGGAACGTCCTCTTTTTGCTGGCGTTCAAGGCCGCATCCCCCATCAAGGAGCGCTCTATGCTGGCCAAACCTATGTTCGGGCTGTTGCTTGCGGCAACGGCCGTTTCGTCCACCTTCGCCCAGACTTCTGCGACCGGCACGACCGGGCGTACGCCGGCAGAGGAATATCAGCGTGGGTACAGTACGCCGCCCATGCCCAATCAGGCTGCCATCAATGCCGCGGGTGCTCCCGTCACAGCTGCCTTGAACAACCAGGGTGCTGCGGTGAGCCAGGCAGACAACACCGCCATCGCGGCAGACCAGGCCCAATATGAAGCCGATCGCGCTGCTTATATGGACGCGCTCGTCAAGCATGATCGGGCGGTGAACCGCACCGATGCGCGCTATGTGCGTCAGCAAAATGCCTATGCCGACGCCATGCGGGTGTGGCGCGCCCAGGCCTATGCCTGCAAGCACGGCAATTCGCGCGCGTGCAAGGCCCCCACGCCCAATCCGGCGGATTTCTACTGAGCCTTCAGGGGAGCGGCGTGCCGCTCCCCTTTTTACAGGCGATCGCCTTCCGGCAGGGCAGCGAGAATCATCTTCTCCCAGACTTCGGGATCGCCGGCCGCGGCCATCCGCGCATCCGGCTCCCGCAATGTCCGCAACACGGCCATGGCGTCATCGATATGGTCGGACCAGGTCGCGTCGACCTCGCTGCCGGCCGATCGGCTGCTTCCGTCGGCATTGGCGCTGAGCCTCTGCCCCGCGAGCACACGCGCGATCCGTTCGACTACGTCACCTTTTGAAACGTTCATCTGGCATCCTCCTTTCCCTCTCAACCGCCGAATGGAGCCGCGGTTTCAGGGCAGGGAAGGCCATGGTCAGTTTCGGCGACTGAAGGCTGCGGCCAGCTCGACATGGGTTGACCAGCGAAACTGGCCGACGGGCTGAACCCAGTCGATCTGCCATCCGCCTTCGATCAGGCTCCGAGCGTCGCGGGCGAAGGTGGCGGGGTTGCACGACACGTAGGCGATCCGCTTGGCAGGCGCGCGCGCCAGATCAGGGATCTGCTCCTTGGCGCCAGCCCGCGGCGGATCGAGCACCACCGCCTCGAACCGCGCCAGCTCTGTCGGCGATAAGGGCCGCCGGAACAGGTCGCGATGCTCGACCGCCAGTTGACGCCCGCTATGATTTGCCGCGATCTGCAACGCCAACGCCGGATCGCGCGCGCCTTCTACCGCCAACACCTTCGCCTTGCGCGCCAGCGGCACGGCAAAGGTCCCCACCCCTGCGAACAGATCCGCGATGCTGGCGCAGTCGCCAACCGCTTCCTGAACCGCGCGGGTCAATGCTGTGCTGCCATCAACTGTCGCCTGCAGGAATGGTTTGATCGGCAGGCCCACCGCCACGCCATCCAAGGTTATGGTGACCGGCTCTGGCTCCCACCGCGGCTCGCTGCCATAGCCTTCGTCCACCGCGAACCGGGCAAGCTTGTGCGTCTGGGCGAAGTCGATCAGCGCTTCATGTGCCGCCAGTCCCTCGACTGTGACATTATCCAGCGCGACATCCACGCCCTGATCCGTCAACGCCACGAAAACGGTCGCCCGGGTGCGCGGCTTCAGCAATGTGCCAAGCAGGGCCCGGATCGGTTCGACGAGGGCGAACAATTCCGGCAGCAGGATATGGCATTCGCGCATATCCACGATGTGATGGCTCACCTCCTCGTTGAAGCCGAGCACGACGCGTTTACCGATACGCTCGGCGCTCAAGGACGCCCGGCGCCGGGTGCGTGGTGGGGAAAGATGCGGCGGCCTGATATCCGGCACGGCTAGCTTCTGCGACGTGAGCGCGCCACTCACGCGATCGATCAGATATTCAGAATAGGTTGCATCGTCAACATGTTGCAGCTGGCAACCGCCACAGCGTGGAAAGTGACGGCAGGGTGGCTCGACGTGATGCGGGCCGGGAATGATGTCCGCCGCATTGGAGACCATGTCGCCCGGTGCGGCGAGCGCGACAGTGCGCCCATCCGCGGTAATGCCGTCGCCTCTCGCGGCCAGACGAATGACTTCGGACAGAATCACAGGCACGCTTTCAACGCTGCGGGCAGACCGCGGATCAGATCGTCGGCGATCAAGCCGGCGCCGGCCTTGCGCGCCGCCTCGGAGTGCAGCCACACGCCAGCGCACGCCGCATTGAACCCTTCATGCCCGCCGGCCAGCAGCGCGCCGATGATGCCGGCAAGTACATCGCCCGTTCCCGCGCTTGCAAGCCATGGAGGCGCGAGCTGCGCAATCGCCGTCCGTCCGTCCGGATGCGCGACGATGCTGTCGGCTCCCTTAAGCAGCACGACTGCGCCGGACGTCGCGGCGGCCGCCCGCGCCTGGCTGAGCCGGTCTTCCTTACTGTCGCCGAACAGGCGCACGAACTCTCCCCAATGCGGCGTCAGCACATGTCCAGCGAGGCGGTCATGCCGGCGCCTCCCGATCAACGTC
>NZ_JBMDXN010000065.1:0-4524 GCF_048595155.1 Sphingomonas sp. | reverse complement strand
GGAGACGGCGGCGACGCGGTGGACAGTGCTGTTCGCTTGGCCAATGTCGCGCCGGAGACCATCAGCACTGCAGATTTCGGCTGATCTTAGGTCCGGCGTCCGCTTCTGTGGGCGCCGGACCCATTCAGGTGGCTGACGGCGCTCTCCGCCGGAAGCATGAACGCGTTTCAGGCGACCCCGCCTGACGGCCCGAATGGTGCCAATGGGGTTTTATCCTGAGCGGGATGACTTTTCTGCGCGATAGAGGAGGCGCTCGGCATCGGAGAAGAAGATCGGCCGGCGGCGATGGCCGCATTGGGTGACGTGGTGTGGGGCGCCGGAGATGACGATGCGGGCCATGGTGAGTGGTGCAGCAGAGGTGCAGGCGGGGGCCTATTTAGTATAGTGTCCCCGAAACTTTAAATATCTCGGCATGTTTGGAAATTACTAATAATGACCTGATAAATCTAGAATGGGACATCGTCGTCTAGATCAGTGTTAAGCGCAGCTGGTCTACGGGCCAAAGCTTGGGCGTGTACCCGTTCGCGTTCTTGCTGAATTAGTGTGCTGTACGACCGAAGAAGGAACTTCGTTCCAGATTCAGACAATGCAAACTTGTTAAAAGGATCTCCGTCGTGATCCGTAAGCTCAATCCGATTGACGAGTCCCTCGTCGATCAAACTTGCGATTGCTAGCGCCACCATGCGCTCGGAAATGCCCGCCGAGGAGACTTCCTTTTGAATTTCCCAAAGGCCAGATCCAGTTGGCGATCTAAGGCTCTGATCAAGAAGCGCAATTAAGCAGGCGCCCTTAACTTCGTCGGCATTTTGTTCTTCTAATGGTGGAGACGTTGCGATATGTCCGCGACTGTCCGGCCTGACCTCTAGCATTGCGGCGCCTATAGCTGCTTCGACATCTCGCGATATGTTCTCGTAATCTGACTGAGCAGCTGTTGCATAAAAACTAATTGGTCGATGAGCGATGTCGAACGGCAGTTTTGTTCTACGACCCTTGTCGCAGACGATCACAGTAGGCACGCCAAGGGCCAACGCGTAACCAAGCTCTAAAAACACGTTGGCGTTATCTTCCGAAACTTCAGCAAAGGCGACGTCGGCTGAGCGCAAGCCATCTTCAATCTTTTCGACTACCGGCCGTGTTCCAAGAACCTCGTCAGCGCGTATCGGCTTGGCGCCGCCGCGCTCTATAGCAGGTGCAAATGTCTCCTTATAGCGCTTGTCATAGACGCTATTGTCGAAACACTGAATGACGAAACATGTTTTCAGCAAGTGCCCCCGCTCCTTGTCTTACTCCGCCGCCACCCCGGCATGTCCGAACAGGCCGCCTTCGCCGCCGCTCTCGCCCGCGCCGGCATCCTCGTTCGCGGCGGCGGCGTTGGCCTTGGCGGCTTTGCGGCGGTCGAAGCTGTCCCAGACGTCGCTCCAATCGCCGCGCGTCGCCGCTTTCGAATATTCGGTCGCGCGGGTTTCGAAGAAGTTGGCGTGTTCGACGCCGTTCAGCAGCGGGGCGAGCCAGGGGAGGGGGTGTTCTTCGATCATATAGATCGGCTTGAGGCCCAATTGGCCCATACGCCAATCGGCGATGAAGCGGACATAGCGCTTGATATCCTTGGCGGTCATGCCGTTGACGGGGCCCATTTCGAACACGAGATCGATGAACGCATCCTCGATCCGCACCGTCTTCTGGCACATGTCGGTAATGTCGTCCTTGACCGCCGGCGTCAGGCATTTCCGTTCCGCGCAGAAAGCGTGGAACAGCTTGATGATGCCTTCGCAATGGAGCGTCTCGTCCCGCACCGACCAGGACACGATCTGGCCCATGCCCTTCATCTTGTTGAAGCGCGGGAAGTTCATCAGCATCGCGAAGCTGGCGAAAAGCTGGAGCCCCTCGGTGAAGCCGCCGAACATGGCGAGCGTGCGGGCGATATCCTCGTCGCTGTCGACGCCGAACTGGCTCAGATAGTCATGCTTGTCCTTCATCTCCTTATATTGGAGGAAGGCCGAATATTCGCTTTCGGGCATGCCGATCGTGTCGAGCAGATGGCTGTAGGCGGCGATGTGGACCGTCTCCATGTTGCTGAACGCGGTCAGCATCATCTTGATCTCGGTCGGCTTGAACACACGGCCATATTTTTCGTGGTAGCAATCCTGCACCTCCACATCGGCCTGGGTGAAGAAGCGGAAGATCTGCGTCAGCAGATTGCGTTCCTGATCGGAGAGCTTCTGCGCCCAATCGCGGCAATCCTCACCCAGCGGCACCTCTTCGGGCAGCCAGTGGAGCTGTTGCTGGCGCTTCCAGAAATCATAGGCCCACGGATATTCGAAGGGCTTGTAGGAGCGCGAGGCTTGAAGGAGGGGCATGGACGGTCTTCCTTAGTGAAGCTGAATGGTCTGAATTTTGGCGACGGGCCCGAACAGCCCGAAACAGATTGCGGCGAACAGCAGCCAGAAGAGCGGCGCAAGCGTCATGAAGAGCATGCCGATCATGCGGCGCTTGATCTCGCCGGGATTGTCGTGCGGCAAAGGCTGGCCAAGCCGCGCAAAGCGCATGCCGTTGGCGAACAGGCCGAGGCAGACAAGGGTGCCGAGGCCCAGCATGAGCCATCCGCTGGTCATGGCGCCGTCCTCCAGAAGGTGATGGCGAAGACGATCAGGACCAGCCCGAGCGCCGCCAGCATCGTGCCGACGATGCGTAATATATAGACCATCTGGGGCGAATTTTTGAGTCCCAGCAGCGCGCGCGTCGCCGTCGGGCGCAGCAGCACGGGCAGGCCCATCAGGCCGAACAGCAGGCCCAAACCGGCCATGATGCGCAGCGAGAGCGGCATCGCGCGGCTCAAACGCCCGGCCGCTGCGAGAGGACCAGGATGAGCGCGGCGGCGATCAGGACGGCCACCGCCAGCACGACCCAGGACGAACGCGGCGTCGGGCGGCGATTGCGGGCCGAGGCCAGGGCAATGACGATCACCGCCACCACCACAACCGCCCAGAATATCGCCATGCGATCCATCGCGTCGTCATCTCCCCCGGCGCAAAAGCAGAAAAGCGGAACGCAACAAGAACGGCCCGATATGTAGGGTAAGGCTACGCCGATCCGCCACAAAGTCTAGGTGCCGCGACGGCTTTTTCCACAGATTTGTGGGGCCAGAGCGGGCCTGTCCGACGCGCTGCCGATTTCGGCATGATCGTACAAACGGCACGCTTGCGCGCGATCCTTTCATAGCCGATGCGGCTTTCCGCGGGGTCGTGCGTTGGGCTGCGGCACTCTAGCGAGGGAATTCACACATGGCTGATTTGTCGAACATCCGTGAGCATATGGAAGTCATCGGTGCCGATGGCGTTCATGTCGGCACGGTCGACCATGTCGAGGGCGATCGCATCAAGCTGACCAAGAAGGACAGCACGGCGCAGATCGAAGGCGCCGAGGGCGGCCATAGCGGCCACCACCATTATATCTCGGGCGGCCTGGTGGCCGAAGTCGAGGGCGACAAGGTGCGCCTGTCGGCCAATGCCGACGTCGCCGTGACGTTCGAGGAAGAAGAATAAGAGGCGGAACTCCCGCGATCCGGCAACGGATCGCGGGACGCCAGAGGGCGTCGCTCCCTGCCGGAGCGGCGCCCTTTTCTTTTGCGACGAACGGCGCAGGTGGCATCGATCGGACGTGCCTGTGGCGCGACGGGGCGTGGTGCCGCGCCCGCCGGTGCTGGCGCGGTTCAGGCGCGGCATTCTATATAGATCCGATATGGACCACCCTCTTCTGCTGGAAGAGCCTCGGCTTATTCCCGGTGGCGTCAGCTTCACCATCAACGAAGTGCAGTTCGGCCAGACCGTGTTCGTCACCGATGCGGCGCTGGCCCGGCTGGCGCCGCATGCGCGCGGCCCGCGGGAGATGATCCGCTTCGTCATGACCAATATCCGCGTGCTGGCCGAGCGCGCGCTGAAGAAGGCCAAGGGCGGCCGGATCGCGGACCTGATCGTGCTGGAGCCGCAGGACGTCGCCTAGGGGCGGCCGGACGATTACGGCTTGCCGGCGTCGCAGGCGTTGATGGTGGCGGCGGGCGCGTTGGGCTGCTGATCGATCGTGTAGCGCACGGTGCGGCAGCCATTGGCGAGGGTTTCGCGCGACGGCACGGCATAGCCGCTCCACGCCCCATCCTGCCAACGCTGATCCTGCCCGGTCGTAAGCGCGCGATGGATGGCGTCCTTCACTTCCGGGGACTGAAGCGGAACGAAGCCGTCGGGCGTGGCAGCGGCAAGATCGGCCGTCGGCGCGGGCGCGACGGGTGCAACGGGCGCGGCTGCGTTGGCCGCGCTGCCGTCCGCTTGGGGCGCGGATGTGCCGTGGCAGGCGGCAAGCGCGATGGCCAGCGCGAGCGGCGCAAGACGCCGGAAAGTGATGTCGCCCGATATGCGGCCGCGTGGCATGATCGTCCTCCGTTTGCACGCGACCATAAGGCTGCGGCCGGAGCGATGCTAGGCGGCGCGCTCCCGATGCAACACGGAAGAAACGGGCTGGTCTGGCCGGCGC
>NZ_JBMDXN010000064.1:0-3035 GCF_048595155.1 Sphingomonas sp. | reverse complement strand
TGCCCCAAGTCACTTGGGCGGCGCTCGCGGCGTTGACCGGCATGGTCGCGGGGGACCGATCCAGCGTCGTCGCCGCGGATACGGGGACGCATGTCGATCCTGTGGCTGGCGGCACGGTCAGCAACGCGGGCATCTATCAATATTCCAGTTCCCCGGCCGGTTGGCGGCGGGTCGCTAACTTGGATGCGCAGGATGCCGATGTCGCACGAGCTGGCGCCCAAGCTGCTGCCGTCAAGTTCGATCAGTTTTTCGCACAGGCGGAATCCGCATCCGGCAAGCTCATCCGACTGAAGGACACCGCCAATCGCCAGCTGGCCGACGTCGATCAAGACGCGTCAAAGGGCGTGACCTTCTACATGCCGGTTAACCTGGTGCCCGGAACGGTACCTTTCGAGGCACTGACGCCGGCGGCGCAGTCACGCATCCCGCTCAGCTTCGCCGATGCTGCGATCGGATACGCATATCGCCTGATAGATCCGAACGGCCGGGTTCGAATGGCCGTGCCCGTCGATGGCAGGATGCCGATTGAGGCGATCGTCACCCGCGCTCGCGTGGCGGATGGTCCCGCTATGAGCCGAGGCGGCTACCTGGTTGAGCCTATCCACGACGGTAACGGACGATGCCAGGTCAGGTCCGTTCGCCTCGCCGATGGCGTCGAGATGTTTCGGACCACCTCTTTTTCGGAAAAGCACGGTGCTTCCGTAACGGAGGATGGACGGCTTCTGTATCATGATGATGCGCTGGGACTTGTCACGGCGCCGCTCGCTGGCGGTAAGGTCTGGCGGGCGTTCCCGAGCAAGGATTGGCTCCTCATCGGGGACAGCGAAACCGCTCCCGGCAGCGGCTATGGCGCCACCTTTGCGGCGCTCTACCCGGACCGCTTGACGCACAACGCAGGGATCGGCTCGCAGACTATCCAGCAGGCGTTCGCACGCCTCAACCTGCTGAAGACGCCCGCCACCCTGACAATCGCAGGCGGTGCTATTCCCACCAGCGGCTCGGCTACGGCAACGCCCAGCATTCGGTTCCTGGATGGGGCAGGGGGTACGCGGGGACTGCGTGCGATCATCGCGGGCGTTCCGTGCGCCATTATCTGGGACGGCACCGCAGGGAGTGACTACGTCGTCACGCCGCTGGTTTACCCGAGTTCGCCCGTGGCGGCCGGCGGCGCGCGTCCGATGGTAGCTGACAGCGTGATTGCCGCCGATCCGACGGTCGCAGGATGCGCCGCAGCCCCGTCTCTCGCCGACACTGTCAATCGTTCCACCATCATCCGGCTCGGGCGCAACAACGTCGGACTTCTGCCATTTGCGGATGCACTGCAATTGATGGTCGAGGGGGTCGCGCTGCTGCCGGCGCACGTCAAGCGCCTGATCATCTCCGGCGTGAACAATGCCCCGACCGATGACGACGCGAAGATCCTTTGGATCGACGCATTCAACACGGGTTTGAGAAACCTTTTCCCGCTGAACTTCGCCGACGTGATCGGGTGGTATCAGCCGCTAGGCTATACCTCTCCCTATACCATCGCCGGCACGACCTATCAGGTCATCAACAATACGCCGCTGGGCAGTGACCACTTCCACGAAAACGCGCTCGGCTGGGCCGCTTCCTCGGCGCTCTACAAGTCCATCGCGGATCCGAAGGGATATTGATCCATGCAATGCCTCGATATGACCCTTCCAGGAGCACTGACGAACGCCGGCACGCTGCCCTTCGCCGAGATCGACGGGCTGCTGGCGCCTGGTTCTCTGATGCTCTGGGAGCCCGGCCACCCGATCCTTCCGTTTGCGGGGGTGCCTCTCACGGGCGCGCCTGCATCCAACATGCTGATCGGCACCAAAATGCCGAACATCGCTCAGCGCTCAGCGGGGCTATTGCTCGACGCCTCTCCGGTGACGATCACCGCCAGCGGGAGCGGCAGCAATAACCTGACCGTCACGAGCGTGCCGGCTGGGGTGGTCCTCGGGCCCGGCTATGTGCTGCCGACGATGAGCGGCATTCCTGCCGGGACGTTCATCGTCAATTATGGGTCCGGCATGGGCGGCGCCGGCACCTATGGCGTCAGCAGCCCGGTGAACTTTGCCAGCCAGGCGATTACCCTGACGCCATCCAACCTGCCGATTTTCCTGCGCAACGACGGCACGCGGTCGGGCTTCACACAGGACGCGGTCGTGGAGCGCACGAGCAAAGGCGGCCTTCATGCGATCATGGCGCAATCCGGCGCGGGCGACAGCCGGTACATGGGGGTGGGCCTGCCTCAGCCGGTCAAGAACTACATGTTCGCCAATCCGTCGCACACGTACTTCTGGTCATCATGGTATTGGGAGACGCGGGTCGACGCGGGCAACACTGGCCCGATCGCGTATGTTGGTGCGAACAGCGGCAGCAGCAACCTGTTCCTCAATTATGGCAAGAACGGCCCCTTGGGCAGCTTCGCACCCCTGTTTCAGGCCGTCCCGGCAGGCGCGCGCGGCACGCTCGGGCTGATCCACGAGCAGTACGCCGCAAGCCTCGTCGGAGTGCTTGCAGGGGCGGGGGGGCAATTCAGCCCCACGATCATGTTTGGATTTGGCAGCCTCAACGGTTCCTACGGCGATTATGCGCGGAACAAGTCGATGTCGGCGGTCGTGTACCGTCTTTACCTGGAAGACCTGACGGTTTCGGCTCGATCCGCCCAGACTGTGGCAGCGCTCGATTCGAACATGCGGGCCGCAGCGTTTGCGCCAGGCGGCCGCTATGCGGATGATACTTGGACCTCGCCAAGCGTTCTGCCCTAGCACCCGGCTGACGGCGGTAACTCGCGCCCTTCCAATGGCATAGCTGGGGCGTCATCCGATCGGCCGGAGACGCCCCGCATCATGATCAACGCTCGTGCCTGCTGAAAGCGGCGTCTCGGACATCCTCACAGCATGGGGAGGGTTTCAGCGCGGCTCATTGCCGATGTGGGGTACCTTCCTTTTGGCACTGACCGGCATGGTGCTTCGCTTCACGCCGATCTGGCGCAAGCTGTCGATGACCGCGAACGACAAGCT
>NZ_JBMDXN010000063.1:0-13322 GCF_048595155.1 Sphingomonas sp. | reverse complement strand
GCGGGTCGGCGCGCCGGTCGTGTCGCCTGATGGCCGCTGGGTCGTGTGGGATCAGCGCGAAACCGATCTCGCTGCGAATAAGGGGCGTCGCGATCTATGGCGACTGGATCTGAAGACGCGTGGTAGCGCGCCGCAGAGGTTTGCGTCGTCCGATGCGGAGGAGAGTGATCCCGCCTTCGGACCCGATGGCGCGCTCTATTTCCTGTCCAATCGCAAAGGCGGCAACAATGCGGTGTGGCGCACCACCATGGCGGGTGGAGCACCGACGCAGGTGACGGGCGATTATGATCTGTCGGGCTTCAAGGTCTCACCGCGCGGCAATGCGATCCTGGTCTGGGCCGATCGCCCGGTTGGGGCGACGTCGCTCGACGCCCGTGAGCCTGAAAAGGCGAAGGATGCGGGCAGCGGCCGCACCTATGATCAACTGTTCGTGCGCCACTGGGATAGCTGGGCGGACGGGCAGCGTTCGCAGCTCTTCGTCATCCCGCTGACGGCGGGCAAGGCATCCGGGCCGGGCCATGCCATCGAAGGTTCGCTGGTCGGCGATACGCCCTCCAAGCCGATGGGCGGCGGCGAAGAACTGGCCTGGAGCCGCGACGGGCAAACCGTCTATTTTGCGCTGCGAGAGGCGGGGCGGATCGAACCTTTGTCGACCAACCTCGATATCTTCGCCGCGCCGGCCGATGGATCGACCCCGCCTGTCAACCTGACGCCGGCCAATAAGGGCACCGATACGGCCCCAACGGTATCGCCGGATGGCCGCTGGCTCGCATGGACGGCGATGAAGCGCGCGGGCTATGAGGCCGATCGCCTCGTCTTGTGGGTGCGCGATCTGCAGACCGGTCAGACACGCGCGGTGACCGAGAAATGGGATCGCTCGGTCGGCTCCGTCAAATGGGCGCCTAATTCGGCCAGCCTGTATGTCACCGCTGAAGATACGCTGGATGTGCCGCTGTTCCGCGTCGATCTGGCAGACGGGCAGCCCCACCGTCTCACCGGCGCCGGGCATGTCAGCGCGTTCGATGTGCTGCCCGATGGCGGGCTGGTCTATGCGCTCGACAGCCTGACCGCGCCGGCAGATCTCTATAACTGGGCTCCCAATGGCCGTGTCACGCGGCTGACGAGCGTCAATGCCGCCAAGCTGGCGGGCGTCGACCTGCCGACGCTAAACCGCTTCAATTTCAAGGGTGCCGATGGCGACACCGTTTGGGGCTGGGCGCTCCGTCCGGCGCAACTTCCGGCAGGCGCCAAGGCACCGGTCGCCTTCCTCGTCCATGGCGGACCCCAGGGCAGCTTCAACGATAGCTGGTCCTATCGCTGGAACCCGATGGCCTGGGCGGGACATGGCTATGCCGTCGTCTCGGTCGATTTCCATGGCAGCACGGGCTACGGCCAAGGCTTCACCGATGCGATTAATCAAAGTTGGGGCGGTCGTCCGCTCACCGATCTCAAGGCCGGGCTGAAGGCCGCGACCGAACGCTTTGATTTCCTTGCCGGTGACAATGCCTGCGCTGCCGGCGGCTCCTATGGCGGCTATATGATGAACTGGATCGAGGGCAATTGGCCGGACCGGTTCAAATGTATCGTCCAGCATGACGGCGTGTTCGACGCGCGCGCCATGGCGTATGAGACCGAAGAGCTCTGGTTCGACGAATGGGAGCATGGCGGAAAGCCTTATTATGAGGATCCCGTCGCGTTCGAAAAATGGAACCCGGTCAACGATGTCGCCAAGTGGAAGACGCCGCAGTTGGTGATCACGAGCGAAAAGGATTTCCGCATCCCCTATACCGAGGGGCTAGCTGCCTTCACCGCGCTGCAACGGCGCGACATCCCATCCCAATTGCTCGTCTTCCCCGACGAAAATCATTGGGTGCTGAAGCCGAAGAACAGCCTGCAATGGTATCAGACCGTGTTCGACTGGATGGACCGGTGGACCGGCAACAAGCCGCAATAAGCGGATCCGCGGGTGGTCCGGCGGGCCATCCGCTCGCATGCTCCTGCCGACGCGGCCAAATGGCGCCATGATCGTTCAGCCCTCGAAAGTGAGGGACATCATCATGGCGGATCGCGAGAAGATTACCGACGGCGCCAATGAGCGCGCCATTGACGAGTCGCTGGCGAGCACCGGACCCGGCATCCCGGATGACGCGCTGCTCCCGGGCGAAGACTTGCCGGATCCCCCGAGCGACGCGGAGGTGGCGCGGGTCGCGCGCAAGCTTGGAGCGCCGATACCGCAAGCCAATGGCGACGCCAGCGACGGGTAGAGTGCGCTCAGGCTGGGCTGCTGAGAAGGCTCGCTGACGGCAAAACCTGTGCCGCGCCCGAGTGGCGGGTGACGGCATAGGTGAAGCCGGGCAGCAGCGCGAAGGCGCCGATCCGACCGTCGGCGCCCAGCGCCAGGAACCCGACCTGCATGCCCTTGATCGCCTCGCCGCGCAGGCGGGCGATATGCTCGACGGCCTCGCGGCAGGCGGCCTGCGGGGACAGGCCTGCGCGCATCGATGCCACGACACGCGCCGTGCCCGCGATCCGCGTCACCTCTTCGCCGACGCCGGTGGAGGCCGCTGCGCCCACGCCCTTTTCCAGGAACAGGCCGCAGCCGGCTTGCGGGCTATCGCCGACCCGCCCGCGCATCTTGAAGGCCATGCCCGAAGTCGTGCATGCGGCGGCCAAATGGCCGTCACGGCCGCGCGCCATGATGCCGATCGTATCATGGTTCAGCTTGGATCCGGGCGGGCCTGGCAGCTGATTTTCGATATTCGCGACCGGGCGATATTGGGAGGTTTTCAGCCACTCCCGCCATGCCTTCTCTGCTGGCGGCGTCAGTAGGTTCGTCTTCGGCATGCCCTGTTTGAGCGCGAAGCGGGTTGCGCCTTCGCCGACCAGCAGCGTGTGCGGCGTCTTTTCCATCACCAGTCGCGCTACCGTGATGGCGTGGACGACATCCTCCAGTGCCGCCACGGCGCCCACCCGGCCATCCTCATCCATGATGATCGCATCCAGCGTCACATGCCCGTCCCGATCCGGATAGCCGCCATATCCAACCGAGTGATTGTCGGGGTCGGCTTCCGGCACCTTGGCGCCGGCCTCCACCGCATCCAGCGCGCTGCCGCCGGCCCGGAAGGCCGCCAACGCCGCCTCATTCGCTGCCTTGCCGAAGTCCCACGTGGAAAGCGCCGCGACGGGATCGGCATCCGCCGCCAATATGCTGCTCGCCCCGGCTGCGGCGACCGCCGCCGCGCCGAGGCGGATCATGGTACGTCGGGTCGGCGCGTCGCTCATCCTGTCAGGCTCCTTGCGGTTCGTGTCGATTGTCGATCGCGCTGCGCAGCGCCCGCACCTTGGCCGCGTCCGTCGCGCGACGTGGTCCGGTGGCAAAGCCCATTCGGACCTCGCGTTCGGCCGGATGCGCTAGGGCGACGCTGGCCGAGCTGTGGACCGCGCGCGCGCCGCTCTGTGCGAGCAAGTGCGCGACATTATCCGGCGCAACGCCCGCACCCGGCATGATGGAAATCCGCCCGCGCGCTGCGGCCACCATCTCGGCCAACCTCGCGGCGCCGTCGATCGCGTTGGGTGCGCCACCCGAACTCAGGATGTGGTCATAGCCGAGCGCGCACGCGACTTCCGTCGCGGCGACCGGATCGGGGGTGAGGTCGATCGCCCGATGCAGCACGACATGCGCATCGCGGGCGGCCTCGCGGAAGGCAGCGAGCGCGTCCCGATCCAGTTGCCCGTCGACCTGCAGCGCGCCTACCACCACCCCGGCCGCACCCGCCGCCAGCGCGAGGCCGATCTCGTCGACCATGAAGGCCACATCTCCATCCTGCAGCACGAACCCGCCCGCGCGGGGGCGGATCATCGCATGAATTGGCAAGCCGGATCCCACCGCGTGGCGGAGCAGGGCAGGGGACGGGCTCAAGCCGCCGAGCTCGAGGGCCGAGCAGAGTTCGATCCGATCCGCGCCGCCGGCGACGGCCGCGTCTACGCCTGCGGCATCGTCCACGCAGATTTCGAGCAGCACGGTCACCGCCAAACCTTATGGCGGCCCTGACACCCTGCCAAGCGGAGCTTGATCCTCAGATGGTCTGCAGCCCATATTCCTTGATCGCGCCGATCAATTGGCGATGGCGGGGCAGGCGCGCGCGCATTTTCTGCGTCATAGACCGGTTTTCGTCGAGTATCCGCCGCGCCAGCCGGTCGTTCGCGACCACGTCTTCGGGCGCCACTTCCGTGCGGAATTGCATGCCGTACAGCACATATTGATAGCTGGCGGCGGGGAAGACTTCCTCCAGTCGATCGAACTCGTCGAAGAACCAGGGCGACTGATATTTCCACAAATGGAGCAGGTTCTGCAGCCGTTCCGGCACGCTTTTCGGGTCGACATTGTCGATCCAGAACGCGCTGTCGGTGCGCTTGGTGAGCACATAATGCAGCTTCAGGAAGTCGATAATGCGGCCCCAGCGGTAGCTTGTGACGTCGTTGAAGCGCTTCGCGACGATGTCCATGACTGCCCGATTGGCCGGCAATTGCTCCGCGATCAGCTTCGCCGACAGCTCGATCAGTACGATTGCGGACGCTTCCAGGGGCTCC
This sequence comes from Sphingomonas sp., assembly GCF_048595155.1. Lineage (GTDB taxonomy): Bacteria > Pseudomonadota > Alphaproteobacteria > Sphingomonadales > Sphingomonadaceae > Sphingomonas_I. Next base: position 8,732 of record NZ_JBMDXN010000063.1, on the reverse strand, counting down.
AGGAAGCCTGCCGCGAGACCGATCGGCACGACATTATTCTTCCAGAAGGTCTCGCGATGCCCGGCCTTGATCGGGATTTTGCGCACCGAAAGCCCGTCCGCGGCCGGGCCGATATAGGCCCGCAGCGCCGCCTCGGCCTGATCGTCGCTGGTGTGACTGCTGGAATAGACATGGCCGATGCCGCGCCGGGTGGGCGTCCCGATATCCCAGATCCAGCCCGCCGATTGGGCGGTCGAGATCGTGTGCGTCGCGATCGGCGCATCCTCGTCCGCGTAAGGCACCTGTACCGCCAGCGCGGTATCGCAGAACAGGATGTCGCTGCAGTCGCGAAACGGCACGCCCAGCGTCTTGCCGATCAGAAGCGCGCGAAAGCCGGTGCAGTCGACGAAAAGATCGCCTTCGATGCGGCCGGCCTGCGGCGTGACGACGGCCGTCACATCGCCATTTTCCGCCTGCTCGACCTCATCGACGTCGGCCAAAACATGGCGAACGCCCAGTTTTGTCGTGCAATGACGCTGCAGGAAAGGCGCGAATTTGCCCGCATCCAGATGGTAGGCATAGTTGGCCAGGCCGTCATATTCGGGCGTCGTGATTAGCTTGGGGCCGAGATTTTCATCGCACAATTCGCCCTGCGGGCACACTGCGTCGCAGAAACTCGTTTGCGGCTGCTGGTGCAGCCAGTGCGGCACCAGGTTCACGTCTGCGAAACCGTGCGGAAGCATCAGCGGGTGGTAATAGCCGTCGCCTTCTTCGCCGGTCGTCCATTTCGCAAACCAGGCGCCTTGCTTGAAGGCAGCATCGCATTCGCGGAAGAAGTCGGTTTCGCGAATACCCATCTTCTGCAGCGTGCCGCGCAATGTCGGCCAAGTGCCTTCGCCGACGCCAATAATCGGCACATTGGGCGATTCGACCAAGGTCACGCTGAGCGTTCCGGCCGCAATCCGGGCTTGGTGGCGCGCCGCGATGATCCCGGCGGCCAGCCAACCGGCCGTCCCGCCGCCGACAATAACAAGGCGCTGCACCCTCTCGCTCATCCGTGCCCTCCGGCTTGATCTATTTTTCCGTCCCTTATCATCATTGCCAAGGCGCGCGCTACGCTTGGCGGGCCTCGCCGAGCCCTGTATTGCGGACCGAAAGAGCAAGCGTGGCGGGTGTTCGCCTCAGCGGTGTGAGAGGAAAAGGGCATCATGACGCAGCTGGAACTGCTCAATCAGCACGTTCATGGCGACCTGCACCTGCGGGCGTGGGAGGAAACGTCCCGTAACTTCATTCCGCTCGCGGCGTCCGAATTTACTGCCGCCGCCGCTTATTACCCGATCCTGCTGACCAAGAATGCCCATACCGGGCAATTCTATGCGGGCGCCATGCTGGGCCTGAAACCGGGCGAAAACCTGTTCCTGGACGGGCGCGGCCGGCTGTCCGGCTATCGTCCGCTCGATCTGGAGCGTCAGGCTTTCTTCATTTCGGGCGAAGAGATTGCGGTGGATCGTACGCACCCCCGCCTGGGCGAAAGCGATGGCACGCCCTTGTTCGAGGACGATGGCCGCCCGGCCGATCCGCTCCGGCGCATCCAGCGCGCGCTGGCGCAGCTGAACAGCGGCATGGCGGAGACGGACCAGTTTCTGCAGGCGATGCTGGGTGCCGAGCTGATCGAGCCGATCGAGGTGGCGCTCAACTTCGACGATGGCGAGCGGCTCATCCTGCAGGAATTGTACACCGTCAGTTCGGATCGGCTGCAGCAACTGCCGGATGACCAAGTGCTGGATCTGTTCCGGCGCGGCTATCTGCAGCTCGCTTATGCGCAGATCGGATCGCTGAAGCAGATTGGCAGTCTTGCGCGCCGCCGTAACGATCGCCTGTCTGCATTAGCCTGAGGGAGGTGATGCCGTCGATCGTTGAATATGCGGCAGCGCAGATCGACGCCGAGACGTTTCGCCGGGATATTGTCGCGCCTTGCAGGCCGGTAGTGTTGCGCGGCCTGGTCCGCGAGTGGCCGGTCGTTAAGGCCGCCACGGTCTCCACCTCCGCCTTTGGCGAGTACCTCGCCCGCTTCGTGACGGACAGGACGATGGAAGCGTTCATTGGCAGCGCTGACGTCGCCGGGCGTTATTTTTATTCCGAAGATCTCAACGGCTTCAATTTCGAACGTCGCGCGATGACGCTGCGTGCGGCGCTCGACCACATCCTGAGTGAGCCGGTGACAGGTCAAACCGTCTATGCCGGATCGCTCTCTGTGGCGGAATTCCTGCCCGGCTTTGCCGCCGAGAACGCGCTTTCCCTGCTGGACGGCACCGCCGCACCGCGAATCTGGCTTGGCCATGCCTCCCGCGTGGCGACCCATTATGACGCGTTCGACAATCTTGCCTGCGTCATCCTCGGCAGGCGGCGCTTCACGCTCTACCCGCCGGAGGCGATCGCAGACCTGTATGTCGGGCCGATCGACCATACAATGGCGGGCCAGCCGGTGAGCCTGGCCGCATCGGCCGCGCCGGACGACCCGCGCTTTCCCCGCTTTGCGCAGATCCGCGATCAGGCGCTGACGGCGGAGCTTGAGGCCGGCGATGCGCTCTACCTGCCCAAATTGTGGTGGCATCAGATCGAGGCGACGGCACCCGCCAACGGTCTGATCAATTATTGGTGGGATGCGTTCAGCAGCGGTCCGGATGCGCCGCATACCAGCATGCTGCTGGCCATGATCGCGATCGCCGAAAGGCCGCAACCGGAACGAGAGGCGTGGCGTGCTTTCTTCGACCATTATGTGTTTCGCAGCGCCGGCCACCCCTTGGCCCATTTGCCCCCCGAGCAGCACGGTATACTCGGCCCGTTGAAGGCCAATTACGGACGCATCCGCGCTTACGTCCTGCAGATGCTGCGCGGCTAAGATGCGCAGCGATCCATCGATCAGGCAGTGCCCGGTTCGAGTTCCCAATAGGTCGCGTAGCGCTGATGCGCGATGCGGTAATAAGGCACCAGCCGCACCGGCTGGCCGTCGGTCGCGCGCGCGGTGAATTCCAGCGGCTGCGGGCCGGGGCGGAGGCTCGCGGCCAGGGTGGCCGGATCTCCGGCGAGCTTCGGCGCCGCAAAAGGCGCGTCGTTATAGCTGCCATATTTGCGTTCGTTGACGATAATGTCGGCACCCGGCGATAAGCCGGCGGTGCCGAGCGCGCCGGCCAAGACCAGCGGCCCATAGGTGAAGGCGGCAATGTCGGGTGCCGCCGGCGTGGTCTCGGCGCCGGTAGTCATGACGAGCTGCAATGCTACCTCGTCGCCGCTGTTCCAGGTGCGGCGCAGATCGAGATAGCGGCCCGGCGCGTTCGAACGTTGCACCTCCTTGCCGTTGACCAGGATCGTTGCCGTTTGGCTCCAGCGGGGATGGCGCAGCTTCAGCGTCAGTTCGGTAGGGCGCGACAGATCCCAGCGCAGGGTGGTGGACGGTGTTTCCGGGAAGCGGGTGACCTGCGTCAGCCGCGCGCCCTTGTCCTTCCAACTTACCGAAGAGGGCACGAACAGGTTCACATAGAGGCTATCATCGTCATGAAAATAGATGGAATCCCGGTATTTAACATGGTTCTCCATCCCGGTGCCGGTGCAGCACCAGAAGGAATCTTCCGGGGTGTGGTAGAGCTTCATGTAACCAGGCCGCGCGCCCTGGAAAAAGGTCGCCATGCCGCTGTCGGGATCCTGCGACGCAAGGATGCCATTGTATAAGGTGCGCTCGTAATAATCGGCATAATCGGACTGCGGATCGTAGAGGAACAGCGCGCGGGTCAGCTTCAGCATATTGTGCTGGCAGCATGTTTCCGAGCCCTTGGCCGAGAAAACATGCTGGCTAAATTCGCCCATCGGGAAGAAATGCTCATTGTCGCCGTGGCCGCCAGTGGCGAACGACCGGGTGCGCGCCACCGTGTTCCAGAAGAAGGCCGCCGCATCACGGTATTGGACGTCGCCAGTGGCCTCATAGACGCGTTGGAAGCCGACGATCTTTGGCACCTGCGTGTTGGCGTGCAGGCCATCGAGCTGGTCGCGATGCTTGGCGAGCGGCTCCAGGATCATCTTGTGCGAGAAACGCTGCGCGAGAGCGCGATAATCCTCTTTGCCCGTCATGAAGTACAGATCGGCATAGATTTCATTCATGCCGCCATGCTCGGTCGTCAGCATCGCCTCAAACTGGGCGTCTGATAGAGGGCGCGTCGCGACGACGCCCCAGTCGGCCAGGCGTAGCAGCACGTCGCGCGACGGTTGGCTGTCCGCAAGCAGGGTGGCATCGCGCAGTCCGGCATAGACTTTGTGCAACGTATACCAGGGAACGCCGGTGATCTTTTCCCCCCGCAGGTGCGCGGACACCAGTCCGGCCCCATCGGGGAAAGCGCAGATCAGCCCGGATCCCGATGCTTTCTGACAGGCGGCAAGTTCGCCGGCGATATAATCAATCCGCTGACGATAGCGCGCATCACCGGTCGAGCGATAGGCGAGCGCACAGGCCGAAAGATAATGGCCCAGGGTATGCCCGTGGCAATTGATCTCCGCCCAGATCGGTTCGGATTCCCAGCCGCCATAGACCGGCGCCTTCGGCTGCAATCCGGCATTGACGCGGAAGTTGTGCAGCATGCGATCCGGCTGCAGGCGCATCAGATAGGCTTCGGTCTGCCGCTGGGCGTGGAGGAAAGGACCATCGCCCAAGGTCACATCGGCCATGTCGAACGGCTTCAGCTGCGGGCGGGGCTGGCTCTCTGCGGATGGTGCGCTGGCGACAGCAGCGCGCGCCGTCATCGGAATAGCCCAGGAAGCGATCATCGCGCCGGCACCGGCATGGGCGAGGAAGCGGCGGCGGCTCTGACCCGAGTGGCGGGCATGCACGTGCGACACTATCCTTCTCCTTCGCCTTATCTTCGATGGCCGCCGACCGGTTAGCGGTTGCGATGGCGTTGCGGAAGATCGGCCGAACCGAAAACGATATAATTCCACGACATATGCAATGCCGCGGCATCGTTGTGCGAAAGCTTCGCCAGCCGTGGTCGGGCATCGGAGGCGATCCGACTGGCGATCGGCATTGTCGAATGCCAGGCGGTCAGCGCAGATGTTCGGCCAGAAAATCAACGAATGCACGCACGCGCGCGGGGATGCTGCTGCCGCCGACAAAAACCGCGTGGATTTGTTCGACGTCACCTGGGTTGAAATCCTCCAGTATCGGGACGAGCCGGCCTTCTGCGAGCTCCTGGGCAACGCTGAAGGCCCCGACGCGCGCGACACCGATGCCGCTGGCGGCGAGTTGCCCCAAGGTCTCGCCATTGTTCGCCTCGATGCTGCCGTTAACAGACAGCGTGAAATCCTGGCCATCGCGCCGGAACGGCCAGATCGGCTCCGCCCGGCGGAAGCTGAAGTTGAGGCAATTATGGTCGTGCAGGTCTTCCGGCGTGCGTGGCGTCCCGTGCGCGGCCAGATAATCGGGCGATGCCACAATCACCCGCCGCGTCTCCCCCAATTTGCGGGCGGTGAGCATGCTATCGGCCAGAGGGCCGAAGCGCACGGCGACATCGGCCTGGCCCGCGGCAATATCGACCAGGCTGTCGGTGAGCGCGACATCAATCAGGATGTGCGGATACAAAGCGGAAAAGGGGCCGAGCAGGGGGACGACACACAGGCGGCCGTGCGACAAAGCGGCGCTGATCCGTAGACGCCCGCGCGGCGCACCCTGGTCGGCGATCTGCTGTTCGGCATCGTCCAGGTCTGCGAGAATCCGTCGCGCCGCCGATAGATAGGACTGACCCTCCGCCGTGAGGCTTAGTGCACGGGTGGAACGCAACAGCAGCCGCACGCCCAATCGCCCCTCGATGCGATCCATCGTACGGGCGATCGCCGACGGGCTGAGATCCAGCTTTCGTGCGGCAGCGGAGAAGCTGCCGAGTTGCGCGACAAGCTCGAAGACAGCCATCTCCCTTGCGCGATCGGCGCCGCCCGGCTTTGCGTTCACTGCATAAGTCCTTGGTCTTTGTTGGGGCTACTCGCTCTCGTGATCGGCGTCCATCTTTGTCCGCACCGACGTAAGTGAAAGGTCAATCGATGGAATATCGGCAGCTGGGATCCTCCGGCCTGCGCGTGCCTGTGCTCAGCTTCGGCACGGGCACTTTCGGTGGCGAAGGCCCATTGTTCAGCGCGTGGGGCAGAAGCGATGCCGCGGAAGCGCGCCGGCTGATCGACATCTGCCTGGATGCAGGGCTGACCTTGTTCGACAGCGCCGACGTTTATTCGAGCGGTGCGTCCGAGCGGATCCTGGGAGAGGCAATCCGGGGCCGACGCGACGATGTGCTGATCTCTACAAAGGCCGGGCTCCCTATGGGGGAGGGGCCGCATGACTGGGGTGCCTCGCGGACGCGGCTGATCCGCGCGGTCGAGGATGCGCTGCGTCGCCTTGGCACAGACCATATCGATCTGTTCCAACTTCATGCCTTCGATGCCTCGACATCCGCCGAAGAAGTGATGGGCACGCTGGATCTTCTGATCGCGGCCGGAAAGATCCGCTATGCCGGCATTTCCAATTACCCAGGCTGGCAGATCATGAAGGCGCAGGCGGCGTCGCGGCGCCATGGGTGGCCGCCCCTGGTCGCGCATCAGGTTTATTATTCCCTCATCGGCCGGGCTTACGAAGCGGAGCTCATGCCGATCGGGCTGGATCAAGGGCTTGGCGCGCTCGTCTGGAGTCCGCTTGGATGGGGGCGGCTGACGGGGAAGATCGGTCGCAACCGGCCCGCTCCGCCTGAAAGCCGTTTGCATGCGACCGAGCAGTTCGCTCCGCCGGTCGATCCTGAACATCTTTACGCCGTCATCGACGCACTGGAGCAAGTCGCGGAGGAAACCGGAAAAAGCGTGCCGCAGATCGCGATCAACTGGCTGCTGCGCCGGCCGACGGTGGCCTCGGTCATTATCGGTGCCCGCAACGAGCAGCAATTGCGCGACAATCTTGGCGCCGCAGGATGGGCGCTGACGCCGGCGCAAGTCGCCATGCTCGATGCAGCAAGCGACATGCTGCCGCCATATCCACATACGCCCTATCGGCAGCAGGCCGGGTTTGCCCGTCTGTACCCCGCGCTGGTGTGAGGAGAAACGGAATGGCGAAGTTCAACCCCGGGCTGTTGGCCCTCGCCGCCGGTGCATTCGGTATCGGCGTTACGGAATTCGCGCCGATGGGGCTTCTGCCGGTCATGGCCAAGGATCTCGATGTCTCGATCCCGGCGGCAGGGTTGCTCATCAGCGCCTACGCGCTGGGCGTCATGATCGGCGCACCGGTGATGACATTGGCGACGGCGCGCTGGCCGCGCCGCAGGCTGCTCATCCTGCTGGCCGGCGTTTTCACGCTCGGCAACCTGCTTGCCGCGGTATCGCACAGCTACGGGCTGCTTCTGGCGGCGCGCGTCCTGACATCGTTCAACCATGGCGCCTTCTTCGGCATCGGCGCGCTCGTCGCAGCCAGCCTGGTTCCGCAGCAGCGTCAGGCCAGCGCAGTTGCAGCCATGTTCATGGGGCTGACCATTGCCAATGTCGTGGGCGTGCCGCTTGCGACATGGGCGGGCGAGCATCTCGGCTGGCGGACATCCTTCTGGGGCATCGCGCTGCTGGGAGTTCTGATCATGACATCGCTGCGTTTGACGCTGCCGGTGTTGCCGGCTGCGGACGGTGGCAATGCCCGCGCCGAGTTGCGCGTGCTCATGCGGGGCGAGGTCCTTGGCGCGCTCGCGCTGACCGTGGTCGGATCCAGCTCCATGTTCACCGTGTTCACCTATATAGCGCCGATCCTGCGCAGCGCGACGCACGCATCCGCCGGGTTCGTCACCACCATGCTCGTCGTTTACGGACTGGGCCTGACCGCGGGAAATTGGTTGGGCGGCCGCTTCGCGGATCGATCGGTTGACCGCACGCTTATCGTCACCCTGGCATCGCTCTGCGCCATCCTGACCGCCTTTGCCTTCCTCATGCCCTTTGCTGCGCCGGCGGCGCTATTGATCTTCCTGTGGGCGGTGGCGAGTTTTGCGCTTGTGCCGCCCTTGCAGGTGAGGGTCATGACCGTGGCCGCCGACGCGCCCAATCTGGCCTCCGCCGTTAACATCGGCGCATTCAATCTTGGCAACGCCTTGGGGGCGGCACTGGGCGGCGGCGTGATTGCGATGGGATGGGGCTATCCGTCCGTCTCCATCGCCGGCGCGGCGACTGCCGCAATCGGACTCGTGACGATGATATTCTTCGCGCGAGGCGCAGTCACGCGCAGGTCAGGTGAATTGTGCCCTGCAGGTTGAAAGATAAGAACCGACATGTTCCGGTTGTGCTTTGCTGACGGGCCGCCCGGATCCAGGCTCAGCAAACGGCGAAATCTTGGTTTCAATTGAAGCTAAGCCGCTGATTGCGGGCGTCAAACCGAATTCAGCCCGGTGTTACGACTGCTGCCAATCGGCAACACTCGCGGGCGGCAGAAAAGTTCCCTCGATCAACAAAAAACTACGCTGAAGCGCCGTATCCGCTCTCTGCACTGTCATAAGGTGTTGCGGCAAGGAAACAGGTTTGGGGCAGTTGTTGCGTTCATGCAGGTGGCGTTTGCGCCTGAGGCTTGAACAGCCTTATTCATGAATCAGCAACAAACGGGGCGAACCGGCCCCAATTGGGGATTCGCACATGTTCGTCGCAACCACTCCTTTCGCACGGCGCGCTCGCTCGCTGTTGATCGGTCTCCCGCTCGCCACCGG
>NZ_JBMDXN010000062.1:0-19039 GCF_048595155.1 Sphingomonas sp. | reverse complement strand
GGCGCGGGGCCCGCGGTTTACGCCGGGGCGGCCGTGCCCCCCCCCCCCCCCCCCCCCCCCGGGGGCGACGCATGTCAAAACGTTTCGTGCCCCCGGGCGATCGCGGCGACGCCGGTGCGCGCGACCTCAACCAGGCCGACCTCGCGCATCAGCTCGAGGAATTTGTCGATCTTCTCGGTGCCGCCGGTCACTTCGAAGACGAAACTGGAGATGGTCGCATCCACGACCCGGGCGCGATAGACTTCCGCCAGGCGCAAGGCTTCGATCCGATGATCACCGCTGCCCTTGACCTTCACCAGCGCGAGTTCGCGCTCGACATGGGGCCCCTCGGCAGTGAGATCATGGACCCGCAGGACCGGCGGCAGCCGATCGAGCTGCGCGATGATCTGCTCAATCACGAGCGGCGGCCCCGACGTGACGATGGTAATGCGGCTGACCGTCTCATCCTCCGTCACCTCGGCGACGGTCAGGCTTTCGATATTGTAGCCACGGCCGGCAAACATGCCCGCGATACGCGCCAGGATACCCGGCTCGTTGGCAACGGTGACGGAGAGCGTGTGCCGCTCGCTGGCTTCTGTCGGAATGGGAATTGATACGCGCGTCGCCCCGGCGGTGGTGGGGGCCGCTGTAATGGAAGGCGCGTCGCGTGCCGCAAGCGGCCCCGGCCTCCGCCGGGGCGACGATGCAAAGTTAAACGAGCGCCCTGGCCTCGTCGTCCATCTCGCCCGACACTTCATTGGCCTGGAGGATCATCTCCGTATGAGCGGCACCACTCGGGATCATCGGGAAGCAATTGGCGAGCTTGGCGACCCGGCAATCGACCATGACAGGACCGTCATAGGCCAGCATCTCCGAGATGCCGTCGTCCAGCGCGTCCGGCTGCTCGATCCGAAGGCCCTTCCAACCATAGGCTTCGGCCAGCTTCACGAAATCGGGCAGCGCTTCCGAATAGCTGTGCGAATGACGGCCCTGATAGGTCAGGTCCTGCCACTGGCGGACCATCCCCATATATTCGTTATTGAGGATGAAGACCTTGATCGGCAGGGCATATTGGGTCGCGGTCGACATCTCCTGGATGTTCATCATGATCGACGCTTCCCCGGCGATATCGATCACCAGCGCGTCGGGATTGCCGATCTGCGCGCCGATCGCCGCCGGCAGGCCATAGCCCATCGTGCCGAGCCCGCCCGACGTCAGCCACTTGTTCGGATCTTCAAAGTTGAAATGCTGGGCCGCCCACATCTGATGCTGGCCAACTTCGGTGGAGATGATCGGCGCGCGATGACGCGTCGCCTCCCACAGCCGCTTGATCGCCAGCTGCGGCATGATCTCCGCCGAGGAGCTGGGAAAATCGAGGCACCGCTTTGCCCGCCACCGATCGATGTCGGCGAACCAGCCCGACAGATCCGCCGCCTGGTGGCCGCGCTGACGCCATACGGCGACCATCGCCTCGATCGCGCGTCCGGCGTCGCTGACGATGCCGAGTTCGGCCGACACGATCTTGTTGATCGACGACCGATCGATATCGACATGGATCTTGCGGGCATGGGGCGCGAAGGCGTCGAGCCGGCCGGTCACACGATCGTCAAAACGCGCGCCCAAGGCCACGATCAGGTCCGCCTTGTTCATCGCCATATTGGCTTCATAGGTGCCGTGCATGCCGAGCATGCCCAGCCACTTCGGCGAGGATGCCGGCAGCGCACCCAGCCCCATCAGCGTCGAGGTGACGGGCGCGCCGGTCAGCGCGACCAACGTGCGCAGCGCCTCGCTCGCGGCCGGGCCGGAGTTGATGATGCCGCCGCCGGTGTAGAAAACGGGCCGCTCCGCAGCCGCGATCATCTCCACGGCGCTTTCGATCGCCTGCGCGTCGGGCTCGGTCTGCGGCTTATAGCCCAGGCTCTTGCGCGGGACGTCGGTGGCGGTGGCGGCAACCTGCACGTCCTTCGGCAGATCGATCAGCACCGGACCGGGGCGGCCTGTCGTGGCGATGGCGAACGCCTCGCGAATCACGCCTTCCAGCTCGGCCGGATCCTTCACCAGATAATTCTGCTTGGTACAGTGGCGGGTGATGCCGACCGTATCGCATTCCTGAAAGGCATCCGACCCGATCAGCGCCGTCGGCACCTGCCCGGTGATGACGATCATGGGGATCGAATCCATCAGCGCGTCGGTGATGCCGGTGACCGCGTTGGTCGCGCCCGGCCCCGACGTCACCAGCACGACGCCGGGCTTGCCGGTCGAGCGGGCATAGCCTTCGGCGGCATGGGCGGCGCCGCCTTCCTGACGCACGAGAATGTGGCGGATCCGATCCTGCCGGAAAATGGCGTCGTAGATCGGTAGCACCGCGCCACCCGGATAGCCGAATACGACCTCAACGCCGAGATCGATCAGCGTCTCAATCAATATGTCTGCACCGGTACGTTCGTGGGCCATTGCTCTGCTCAAATGTGTGCGGAGCGGGGCGGTTAGTCCGCTGGGCTGCGGCTGTCAACCAAGGATCAGAATTTTGTTTCTGTAACAATGGTTCGAGCGTAATTTAATTACGTGCCTTAGTGATATATCGCCATCTTATTAGTGTTCAAGCTGGTGCCGCAGCCACGTGCCTTGCCGTTTCGCATAGTTACGCGTGGCCTGCTTCAAGGCCGCCACCGCATGGGCGATATCGTCCAGGCCACGGATATAGCGCGACAATTCCATGACACCGATGGCACGCATCACCGGCAGATCCGGCTCCAACCCCCGTTCCAGCAAAGCCGCCACTTCGTCGAGCGCGCCTGCCGCCATCATCGCATCGACGCGCGCATCGCAGCGGGCATAAAGGTCCGCGGTGGGGAGCAGGATAGTCTCGATCTCCAGCGCGACCTGCTCGCGAATCCCACCCACGCGCTCCGCACGCCAATCCAGGATCGATCGGCCAGAGCTTCGTACCACCTCTAGCGCGCGCTGGAGCCGGCTTGTGTCATTCGGATGCAGGCGCGCGGCAGCGCGCGGATCCTCTGCGACCAGCAGCGCGTGCGCATCGGCTGCAGCCAGCGCGCGGACCTGATCGCGGATTGCAGGATCGACCGGCGGGATCGGGGCGATGCCGTCGAGCAAGGTGCGTATATAGAGGCCGGTCCCCCCGACCAGGATGGGCAAACGGCCCTCCCCCTGCGCCTGTGCGATCGCGGCGCGCGCTTCATCCGCCCAGTCCGCAGCCGAGCAGGCGACGGCCCCGTCACGATGACCGAACAGGCGATGCGGCACGCGCGCTTCCTCCTGTACCGATGGTCGTGCGCTCAGGATGCGCAGGTCGCGATATACCTGGCTCGCATCCGCATTGATGATCGTGCCATGGTCCGCCTCAGCCCGGGCGATCGCGCGCGCCGACTTGCCGCTGGCGGTCGGCCCTGCGATGAGCAGGAGCCTGGGGCGATCCGAAGGGGACGACGTGGACATTGCGACTTTGATAGCATCGAACGGGGATCTGTCTTTCGCCGATATCGACCAGGCCCGCGACGCATTGGGCGGGATCGGCGCCATGGTGGGCGAAACGGCGTGGATCGACGAAGGCGTCGCCGCCGATCTGCCCTTTGGCCGCGTCGACCATGGCGCGGCGCGCGCCGCACTGGAAGGATTGCTGCCGGGCATCGATGTCGTGGTGCAGGCCACGCAGGGCCGCGCCAAAAAGCTGCTGCTGGCGGACATGGATTCCACCATGATCACGATCGAATGTATCGATGAGCTGGCCGATTATGCGGGCATCAAGCCGCAGATCGCCGAAGTCACCGAACGCGCCATGCGCGGCGAATTGGATTTCGAAGAGGCACTGGATGCCCGCGTCGCCCTGCTGAAGGGGCTGGACGAGGATGCGATCGAACGGTGCCGGGCCGAGCGGGTGCGGCTGATGCCGGGCGCGCGCACCCTGGTACAGACGATGAAGGAATATGGTGCACGAACCGTTTTGGTTTCCGGTGGCTTTACCGTATTCGCCGATCGGGTTGCCCAGGCGATCGGCTTCGATCGCGCGCTGTCCAATCATCTCGGCATGGGCGGGGGGGTGTTGAACGGCACGGTGGCGCGCCCGATCGTGGGTGCGACGACCAAGCGGGAAACGCTGATCGCGGAGCGGGAAACATTAGGGCTGGATCGCAGCCAAACCCTGGCCGTGGGCGACGGCGCCAACGATATCCCGATGATCGAGGAAGCCGGCCTGGGCGTCGCCTATCATGCCAAGCCGCGCACGGCGGCGGCGGCCGACGCCCGGATCGCCCATGGGGACTTGACCGCATTGCTCTATGCGCAGGGCTATCGCCGCGCCGATTGGGTCGAATAGGGCGCGAAGCGCGCTGCGATCAGGGCGCAACCACGAAGCATTGGCCGCCGGCGCTGCGCACCTGCGTGCAGAGCCGATCCGCATCGGAGCGGCCGGATATGCCCCACGCCTGCAGACGCTGAACCGCGTTGGCCGCAACCACGCGCTGTTCATAGGTCGCCAGCTGCGGCACTTTGGCGGACAGGCGCGTCCAGCTCTCCTTGGCACGATCGGACGATCCATAGGCGCCGAGCTGCGCTTTCCAGGCGCCGCGCTGCGGCGGCGCGCCAGACGCGGTGGACAGAGCGGTTGCGGGTGCGCCCGTACTGACCGTCGGCTTGAGCGTCTTGGCAGGGACGGCAACCGGGCCCGATCCGCCGGCGATGCGGGTGGCGCTTGAGGCGGCGTTGAGAGCTTCGCGCTGCGCGATCGTACGGATCGGCGGCAGCGTAGCCAATATCTCGTCGGCTTTGGCCCGGTCCGACGGCAGAAGATATTGATCCATCAGATCCAGATTCTTCTGGGCCGCAGGCAGGCCGGCCGACGCCGCGCGCATCGTCTGCGCATAGGCCAACGGCCAATCCCGGCTGGTATAGTCGCCGTTGAAATGGGCGGTGCCCAGCACGTACAGCGCGCGCGCATCGCCGCGTGCCGCCGCCTTTTCGATATAGGGCATGGCTTCCTTGCGATCGCCGCGCGCGAACAAGGCGAAGCCCAGTTCCTCGCTCGCCCGGATATGTCCGCGCTCGGCGGCCTTGCGATACCACGTGATCGCCGTGTCCGGATCGGCCGTAACCCCGCGGCCGGACCGATAGGCTTCGGCGAGAGCGAATTGGGCATTGGCATCGCCTGCTTCGGCCTTGGCCTGAACCATGCGCAATTCGGGGACGATCGCGCCGTCGGCGGCCGCCGCCAGGACCAGCAGCGCCAGCACGACGCGCTTCATCGAATCGCCACCCCGCCCTTGATCACCTGCATCACCCGCCCCTGCACCGGCAGCCCATCAAAGGGTGTATTCCCCGCCGTCGCCGCCATTTTATCCGATTCAATCCGCCATGGCGCGTCCGGATCAACAAGTATCAAGTCCGCTTCGGCGCCAATCGTCAGCGATCCGCCGGGCAGACCGAACAAGCGTGCCGGCGCCCCCGCCACCAGATCGAACAGGCGTTCGATGCCGATCACGCCGTCGCGGACCAGCGTCAGCCCGAAGGCCAGCAGCGTTTCGGCACCGGCCATGCCCGCTTCCGCATCGGCAAAGGGCAAGCGCTTGGCTTCGGGGCCCTGCGGATCATGCCCAGAACATAGCAGGTCGATCGTGCCATCCGCGATCGCTGCCAGGCAGGCGCGGCGGTCATCCTCGCCACGCAGCGGCGGCGACAGCCGGGCGAAGGTGCGAAAGCCGGTGACGGCGCTATCCGCAAGAAAGAGGTGCGCGGGGGTGATCCCGCAACTCACCGGCAGGCCCTTGCGCTTCGCCTCGCGCACGAGCGTCAGCGCGCGGGCGGTCGTGACCTGGCGCACATGCAGCGGCGAGCCGGTGGCCTCCACCAGAAGCAGGTCCCGCGCCAACGCGATCGCTTCCACTTCGGCCGGCGCCGACGCCAGGCCGAGCCGGGTGGCGGTCTCTCCTTCCGTCATCACGGCTTCGCCTGCCAGCCCGGCATCCTCGGCATGAACGACCGTGCGCAATCCGAGCGCGCCGGCATAGCCCAACAGACGGTGCATCACGCCCGAATCGGCGATCCACCGGCGGCCGGTGGCAACGCCGCAGGCGCCGCCTGCCTGCATCAGCCCGATCTCCGCCAACTCGGCCCCAGCGAGACCCCGGGTCGCGGCCGCGAGCGGATGAACCCAGACCCGCGGCTTGCCCGCCGCGGCGGCATGCTGAACCAGCGCCACCGTATCGATCGCTTCGGAGCGATCCGGCATCAACAAGGCGCGCGTAATGCCGCCGGCCGCGAAGGCGGCAGGATCGATCGCGAACACGCCGACATCGATCAATCCGGGCGCGATAAGCCTGCCCTGGGCATCGATGACAGAAGCACCCGCAGGACGGTCGAACGCGCCAACCGCAGCGATCCGGCCATTTTCCACCAGCACAGCGCCATCGATCACGCCTTCAGGCGTGACGACCCTTCCGTTCACGATGACGAGCGCGCCTACCATCCGGCTATTCCCCGGCGGGCGCGGGTGAGCACATCGAGGCACGCCATACGTACCGCGACGCCCATCTCCACCTGCTCGGTGATGGCGGACCGTTCCAGATCGTCGGCAACGTTGCTGGCAATCTCAATCCCACGGTTCATCGGGCCGGGATGCATCACCAGAGCGTCGGGCGCCGCTTTCGCGAGGCGATCATAGGTCAGGCCGTAGAGAGCGTGATATTCGCGCGGACTGGGGACGAACCCGCCGGCCATCCGCTCCCGCTGCAGGCGCAGCATCATGACGACATCCGCCCCGTCCAGCCCTGCATCGAAATCGGTGAAGCGGCTGACGCCCATCCGCTCGATCCCGGCCGGCAATAAGGTCGGCGGCCCCACAACCCGGACTTCGGCGCCGAGCGCGGTCAAAGACAGGATGTTCGAGCGCGCGACCCGGCTGTGCAGGACGTCGCCGCAGATGGCGACGATCAGCCCGTCGATCCGTCCCTTGCGGCGGCGGATGGTGAGCGCATCGAGCAGCGCCTGGGTGGGGTGTTCATGGCGCCCGTCGCCAGCATTCAGCACCGGGCAGTCGACCTTGTCCGCGATCAGCTGGACGGCGCCGGACGCCTCGTGCCGGATCACGATCATGTCGGCCCGCATCGCGTTTAGCGTGATCGCAGTGTCGATCAGCGTCTCACCCTTCTTCACGCTGGACTGGGCCACGGCCATATTGACCACGTCGGCGCCCAGCCGTTTGCCGGCAATCTCGAACGACAAGAGAGTGCGCGTACTATTCTCGAAGAAAGCGTTGATCAGCGTGAGGCCGGCGAGGCGATCGTCATGCTTGGCAGTGCCGCGATTGAGTGCAACCCATTGCTCCGCCTCGTCCAGCAGAAAGGCAATTTCATGCGGGTAGAGACCGGCTATCCCGGTCAGATGGCGATGCGGAAACGGGTGAACTTCGCGGCCATCGTCGAAGCTGGGGGGCGAAGTGGACATTAAAGCCGCGTCCTAAGCGCGCGCGCCGGGAAGCTCAAGAGTGCGCAGAGGCGAGCGCGTCGATTGCGCCCTGCAGGATGTAGGCCGCCG
The DNA here is from genome assembly GCF_048595155.1 of Sphingomonas sp. Lineage (GTDB taxonomy): Bacteria > Pseudomonadota > Alphaproteobacteria > Sphingomonadales > Sphingomonadaceae > Sphingomonas_I. The sequence goes on along the minus strand of NZ_JBMDXN010000062.1, from coordinate 11,512 downwards.
CCATCTTGTCGACCAACTCGGCCCGCCGCGCGCGGCTGGCATCCGCGGCGATCAGTGTGCGCGTGACCGCCGCGGTCGACCAACGCTCGTCCCACAGCAAGGTGGGAAGCGCCATGTCCACCAGATTGCGGGCGAAGGCACGCACCGACTGAGTGCGCGGGCTGTCGCTGCCATCCAGGTTGAGCGGCAGGCCGATGACGAGGCCCTTGACCTGCTGTTTGGCGGCGAGATCGCGCAGGATCGCACGATCCACGCTGAACTTGGTGCGGCGGATCGTTTCGGCCGGACTGGCGATCGTCCACATCGCATCGCACAGCGCGATACCGATCGTCTTAGTGCCGACGTCGAGCCCGGCCAATCGCCCACGCATGGGCAGCAAGGCGGCAAATGCGGCGAGATCGCTGCCGATCATCGCGCCAGGAAAGCCTTCAGGCGCAGCGCCACATCGTTGCGAACATTGGCCCAGAATAGCGCATAATCGAAGACGTGGTAGTTATTGCCCGGTAGCACATAATTGCCGTAGCCCGTGGGCGGACCGCCGATCAGCAGCAGCCCCTCCGGCGTGCAGCGCGCCGGGACGGCGCCGGTCACGAGATCGGCGCCGGCCATATCGGCGTGCGGCACCAGCGCGCCGCGATTGGCGGACGCCGGGGCGGCAGTGCCGGGCGTGCCCAGCAATGGATTGACGCAGAGCATCGGCGTCCCCTTGCGCGGCGCGCCGGTCAGGCCCCGGCTCTGATCGAAATAGGCCGAGATGAGGGTCGGCTCGGCCGGTTCCGCGAAGCTCTGCCAGCTCAGGATACAGCCGGATTGGGCGGCGGTCGCACAGCCAGGCAGCCCCAAGGCCGGCAGATCGGCGGTTGTGGAGATCGGCCACCCGACGGCGTAAACCGCCACGATCCGCCTGGCGACTGGCCGACCGGCAACCTTCTCCTGCAAGAGACGCAGCAGATGAAGCGATCCCTGGCTATGACCGGCCAGGATGATGGGGCGATCTGACGGAATCGCGGCTACGAACGCGTCGAATGCGCGCGCCACGTCCCGATAGGCGAAGTCGATCGCCTTGCCCGAACGCGGATCGTCGGCCGCAAGGAACGCGCCCAAGGTCGCCTGACGATAGCGCGGCGCCCACACCTCCGCCACGCCGTTGAAGGCGCTGGCCTGGCTGCGGGCGAAGAGGCCGAGCCGATAATTGGCCTGGGCATCATTCAGCGGCGCGTTCCAATGCCCGCGATCGAGATAGGTGGTCGGCGCGATGTAGAAGACCGCCGCCCGCGGCGTATCGGTGGCCGCGATACCGGGCGGCGTCCAGCGCGACGGATCATCCCGCATGCCCGGCCGGGCCAGCCACGCGGCCGGCTTCGTATAATCCGGCGCGGTGGCATCCGGCAGCGCCGAAAAGGCCACGTCGGGGACGAAAGCCATGCGCATCAGGCGATCCTGCATCAGGCTCCACCCGAGGCCGACCGCCAACACCAGCACGATCAAGGCGGCAATGATGTACAGGAAGCGCCGGGCGAGCATGACGCCGCGATGGCGGAAGTCGACGGGCGGTGCAACGCCCAACCCGATCGGCGTCAGATGGGAGGCCTGGATGAGAAAGCCCTTCGCGCAGGCGCGCCTGCACAGCGCTTGATGGAGGGCAGTACGGCTGCTAGCCGCGCCTCTATGTCCGTAGACGAAACCACAGTCCGCAAGATCGCGAGTCTTGCCCGCATCGCCGTCTCCGACGGCGAGGTCGCGGCGATGACCGGCGAACTCAACAATATCCTCAACTGGGTCGAGCAGCTCGGCGAGGTCGATACGTCCGGTGTCGAGCCGCTGCACGCCGTGATCCACAATCAGCTGCGCCTGCGCGACGACGTCATCACCGATGGCGATATCCGCGACGCCGTGCTCGCCAACGCGCCACAGGCCGAACATGGCTTCTTCGCCGTGCCGAAGGTGATCGAATGATGCCCCCGTTTCCTTCCCCCGTTCACCCTGAGCTTGTAGAAGGGTCGTTCTGTCTTTTGGGGAGCGAGAAAGAAAAGCAGGGCTTCGACAGGCTCAGCCCGAACGGAGTGAGCGCATGAGCGATCTAACCGATCTTGGCATCGCGCAGATCCGCGATGGCTTTCGCGACGGCGATTTCACCGCGCGCGAAGTCGCCGAAGCGTTCAACGATGCGGTTGCCGGCGCCAAGGCGCTGAACGCCTTCATCGTCGAAACCCCCGAACATGCGCTTGCCGCGGCCGACGCCGCCGATCAGGAGCGCAGCGAGGGTTCGGTGCGTCCGCTGTCGGGCGTACCGCTGGGCATCAAGGATCTGTTCTGCACCGATGGCGTGCAGACGACGGCGGCCAGCCACATGCTGGAAGGCTTCGTCCCCAATTACGAATCGACCGTCACGGAACGCCTGTTCCTCGCCGGCGCAGGGATGCTCGGGAAGCTCAATCTCGATCAGTTCGCAATGGGATCGTCCAACGAGACGAGCTATTTCGGCAATGTCATCAGTCCCTGGCGGCGCAACGACGGCGGCAATGCGCCGCTGGCGCCCGGCGGCTCTTCCGGCGGAAGTTCTACAGCCGGCCCGGCTCTCATCGCGCCGGGCGAAACTGGGACCGATACCGGCGGATCGAACCGCCAGCCCGCCGCCTTCACCGGCATTTCCGGTATCAAGCCGACCTACGGCCGCTGCTCGCGCTGGGGCACGGTGGCGTTCGCCTCCAGCCTGGATCAGGCGGGCGCGATGGCGCGCGACGTGCGCGATTGCGCGATCATGCTGGAAGCGATGGCGGGCTTCGATCCGAAGGACGCAACCTCGCTCGACCTGCCCGTGCCGGAATGGGAAGCCGGCTTGTCATCGGACCTGCGCGGCAAAACGATCGGTATCCCCAAGGAATATCGCGTCGACAATATGCCGCGCGAGATCGAAGGGCTGTGGGAACGCGGCATCCAGCTCGTTAAGGACGCCGGCGCCAACGTGATCGAGGTGTCGCTGCCGCACACCAAATATGCGCTGCCAACCTATTATATCATCGCGCCGGCGGAAGCCTCCTCCAATCTCGCCCGCTACGACGGCGTACGCTATGGTCTGCGCGACCTGCCGGACGGCGCCAATCTGCAGGACATGTACGCCGCGACGCGCGCCGACGGCTTCGGGCCTGAGGTGAAGCGCCGCATCATGATCGGCACCTATGTGCTGTCGGCGGGCTTCTACGACGCTTATTTCACCAAGGCGCAGAAGGTGCGCGCGCTGATCGCCCGCGACTTCGCGCAGGCATTCGAAACATGCGACCTGCTGCTGACGCCGACCGCGCCATCGGCGGCGTTCGCGCTTGGCGAGAAAGCGGACGATCCGCTTGCCATGTACTTGAACGATGTCTTCACCGTACCGAGCTCGCTGGCGGGCCTGCCGGCAATGTCGGTTCCGGGCGGGCTGGATCAGGCGGGTCTGCCGCTGGGCCTGCAGGTGATCGGCAAGCCGCTGGACGAACAGGGCGTGCTCAACGCCTGCCTCGCCATCGAGGAGCGCGCCGGCTTTACCGCGCGCCCCGGCGAGTGGTGGTAAGGATCGAACGATGACCGAAGCTACATATGTGATCGAGGGGGCCACCGGGCCGTGGGAGGTCGTGATCGGGCTGGAGGTCCATGCCCAGGTCACGTCCAACGCCAAGCTTTTCTCCGGCGCGGCGACCGCCTTCGGCGCGGAGCCGAACACGCAGGTCAGCCTGGTCGACGCCGCCATGCCCGGCATGCTGCCGGTGCCGAACAAGGAGTGCATCCGCCAGGCGGTGCGCACCGGCATGGCGATCGGCGCCAAGATCAACCGCTGGAGCCAGTTCGACCGCAAGAATTACTTCTACGCCGATCTGCCGCAGGGCTATCAGATCAGCCAGCTCTACCATCCGCTGGTGGGCGAAGGCGCGATCGAGATCAGCCTGGACGACAAGGATCCGGAAGCCGCGACCAAGACGATCGGGATCGAGCGCATCCATGTCGAGCAGGATGCGGGCAAGCTGATGCACGATCAGCATCCGACGCGCTCCTATGTCGACCTCAACCGCTCCGGCGTGGCGCTGATGGAGATCGTCAGCAAACCCGACATGCGCTCACCCGCTGAAGCCGGCGCCTATCTGCGCAAGCTGCGCGCGATCCTGCGCTATGTCGGATCGTGCGACGGCAATATGGAGCAGGGCTCGATGCGCGCCGACGTCAATGTCAGCGTGCGCAAGGCGGGTGCTGAATTCGGCACGCGCACCGAGACCAAGAACGTCAATTCGGTCCGCTTCGTCATGGCTGCGATCGAAGGCGAGGCGCGCCGCCAGATCGACGTGCTGGAAGCCGGTGGCAAGATCGTCCAGGAGACGCGCCTCTACGATCCCGATCGGAATGAGACGCGGTCGATGCGCTCCAAGGAGGATGCGCACGATTACCGCTATTTCCCGGATCCGGACCTGCTGCCGCTCGAACTGGACGATGCCTTCCTCGCGGAATGTGAGGAAAGCCTGCCCGAGCTGCCTGACGCGAAGCGGCATCGGTACGAGCAGGGGCTCGGCATTTCGGCCTATTCGGCGGGCGTCATCACCGCCGATGTGGAGACCGCGCGCTGGTTCGAGGCGCTGCTTGCCGCAACCGGCAAGCCCGAGACGGAGGTCGCCAAGCCGGCCGCCAACTGGCTGACTTCCGAATTGTTCGGCGCGCTCAATCGGCTGGGCAAGGATATCAGTGACAGTCCGGTCTCGCCGCAGCAGGCAGCGGAACTGATCGCGCTGGTGGCTGACGGCACCTTGTCGGGCACGCTTTCCAAGCAGGTGTTCGAGATCATGCTGGAGACGGGCGAGGACGCGTCCCAGATCGTCGAGGAGCGCGGGCTCAAGCAGACCAGCGACACCGGCGCGATCGAAGCGGAGATCGCGAAGGTCATGGACGCCAATGCCGACAAGGTCGCCGAATATCGCGGCGGCAAGGACAAATTGTTCGGGTTCTTCGTCGGTCAGACGATGAAAGCGATGGCGGGCAAGGCCAATCCCGCCGTCGTCAACGAACTGCTGCGGAAGGCATTGGACGGCTGAGCCGTCCTGCTCGGCAGGCGGACTGGCCGGCGCCCTGCGGGTTAGTTCGCCTGTAGCGCCGGCTTGCCGTCGCCGTCAGATCTCCCGCTGGTCGCGCTGATCGGGTGCGCGGACATCGTCGGGATTGTCCTCGACATTCTCGCGCCCGGGATCGCGGACGGGGGTCACCTGCTCCGGCGAATCGGATGGCCCGGACGGGATCGAATCCGGATTCGCGTCGGGATGGGTGGCCATAGTTGCTCTCCTTGTCCCCCAAGAACGATTTGCTGACGCACAGGGTCCGCGCAAACCTTGCCCTCACGCGCGGGCTGCTATAAGCGCCCGCTTCCGACATTACGTGCCGCGGGCGTGGCGGAACTGGTAGACGCGCTGGATTTAGGTTCCAGTATCGCAAGATGTGGGGGTTCGAGTCCCTTCGCCCGCACCAGCTCGCCTGATCCGCCGGCCACCCATTTTTCAAGGCTTTGAGTAGCGATCATGCAGACTGTCGAGACGTTGAACGAGGGCCTTCGCCGCTCCTACAAGCTCACCATCCCGGCGCAGGATATTGCCGCCAAGGTGGATGCCGAAGTGAAGCGCGCTGCGCCGACGATCCGCATGCCCGGCTTCCGGCCCGGCAAGGTTCCGCCGAACCTGATCAAGAAGATGCATGGCGAGGCGCTGGAGCGCGATGCGCTGAACACGGCCGTCCAGGAAGGCGTCCAGTCGCTGATCAGCGAGCAGGGCCTGCGCCCGGCGATGCAGCCGCAGGTCGAGCTGGAAGAAGATTATTCCGCCGGCAAGGACGTCGGGGTGAAGGTCGAGCTGGAAGTGCTGCCGGACGTGCCGACACCGGCGATCGACGGGCTGAAGCTCGAGCGCCTGACGGCCGAGCCGACCGAGGAAGAGATTGACGCGCAGCTCAACCGTTTTGCCGCGCAGCAGAAGAGCTTCACCTCCGCGCCGGAAGGCCACCCCGCGATCGAGGGCGACCAGGTCATCATCGATTTCGTCGGCAAGACCGCCGATGGCGTCGCCTTCCCGGGCGGCACCGGCGAGGACATGGCGGTAGAGCTCGGCTCGGGCCGCCTGATCCCCGGCTTCGAAGCCCAGCTGGAAGGTGTGAAGGTCGGTGAGGAGCGTACGCTCAACGTGACCTTCCCCGCCGAATATGGCGAAAAGAGCCTGGCCGGTAAGCCCGCGACCTTCGACATCGTCGTCAAGGACGTGAAGGTCGCCAGCGAAGCGAAGATCGACGACGAATTCGCCAAGAGCCTGGGTCTCGAAAGCCTGGAGAAGCTGCGTGAGCTGTTCAAGGGCCAGATCGAGCAGGAACTGAACGGGCTCACCCGCACCCACATGAAGCGCAAGCTGCTCGACCAGCTCGCGCAGGGCCACGATTTCCCGGTGCCGCCGTCGATGGTGGAAGCCGAGTTCGAGCAGATCTGGCGTCAGCTGGAGCATGAGGCCAGCCACGAGGAAGACCCGGCCGCCGCGCTCGCGGAAATGGAGAAGGATCGCGACGATTATCGCGCGATCGCCGAGCGCCGCGTGCGCCTAGGCCTGTTGCTGTCCGAGATCGGCCGCCAGCACAATGTCGAGGTGAGCGCGCAGGAAATGCAGATGCTGGCAGCGCAGGCAGCCCAGCAATATGCCCCCAAGGACCGCCAGCGGTTCATGGAATATATCCAGTCGGATCCGGTTGCAGCCGCGCAAATCCGCGCGCCCCTGTACGAGGACAAGGTCGTCGACTTCCTGTTCGACAAGGCCGACGTGACCGATCGCAGCGCGACCCGCGAAGAGCTGGAAGCCGCGATTGAAGCCGAGGATGACGGCAGCCCGGCACCGCACGTGCACGGCCCGGATTGCGATCACGACCATGATCATCATCATGATCATGATCACGCGCCCAAGCCGAAGAAGGCTGCAGCGAAGAAGGCCGCTCCGGCAACCAAGGAAGAGGCGGCTCCTGCGGCGACGGAGGAGGCTGCGGCCACCCCCGCGAAGAAGCCGTCCGCCAAGAAGGCAGCGGCAGCCGTGACGGAAGAGGCCCCTGCCGCCAAGCCGGCCAAGGCCAAGAAGGCCGCAGCTGCAGCGCCGGCGGACGGAGAGGCTGAAGCCGCTCCGGCCAAGAAGGCCGCGACCAAGAAGGCGAAGGCCTAAGCGCGATGACGCAAGGATTGACGGCGGCGGGCATGCGCGTCGCCGTCATCCTGCCCTGCTATAATGAAGAGGCGGCGATCGGCGCGACCGTCGCCGGCTTTCGTGCCGCTTTGCCCGACGCGGCGATCTTCGTGTTCGACAATAATAGCAGCGATCAAACGGCCGCGCGCGCCGCGGAAGCAGGCGCGATCGTGCGGCGTGAGACGATGCAGGGCAAAGGCCATGTCGTCCGTCGCATGTTCGCCGACATCGAGGCGGACGTCTATGTCATGGCCGATGGCGATGCGACCTATGATGCCGCCGCCGCGCCGGCGATGATCGAGCGCCTGGTCGACGAGCACCTCGACATGGTGGTCGGCGCCCGCGCGAGTGAGGTCGAAGCGGCCTATCGCCGCGGCCACCGCTTCGGCAATCTGGTGCTGACCGGCATTTTGGCCCGCCTGTTCGGCCGCACGTTCAGCGATATCCTGTCCGGCTATCGCGTCTTTTCGCGCCGCTTCGTGAAGAGCTTTCCGATCCTGTCGGCCGGGTTCGAGATCGAGACCGAGATCAGCGTGCACGCGCTGGAACTGCGCATGCCGGTGTCGGAAATCGTCACCCAATATGGCGCCCGGCCCGCCGGATCGGCTTCGAAACTATCCACCTACAGTGATGGCTTGCGCATCCTGCGCACGATCATGACGCTGTTCCGGCTGGAGCGCCCGGTTTTGTTTTTCGGCTCGATCGGCGCGCTGTTGGGTGCGATTGCGGTGATCCTGGCCGTGCCGCTGATGATCACCTATGCGCATACGGGTTTGGTGCCACGGCTGCCGACGGCGATATTGGCCACCGGCCTCGTGATCGTCGCCTTCCTGTGCTTCTTCACCGGGCTGATCCTGGACACGGTGGTGCGAGGCCGACGTGAGGTGCGCCGGCTGGCCTATCTCGCGCTGCCCTCGGTCGCCGGTTAGCCGCGGCCGGCACAGTGGCTGCGGTTTCACGCGACGTTCATCGCGCATGCCTAGGCTACTAGCGCGATGGCCGACATCGATCCGAGCTTTACGCGCCTCGTGCCCGCCGAACTCGCAATCATAGTTCCGACGTTCAACGAGGCCGCCAATGTTGCGCCGTTGGTGGAGGCGGTCGCGCGCGCCCTGCCCGGCGTGCGATGGGAAATGGTGTTCGTCGATGACGATTCCCCGGACGGGACATCGGAGGCGGTACGCCGGATGGCGCAGGCGGATGCCCGTGTGCGCATCGTGCACCGCTATAACCGCCGTGGGCTGGCATCCGCCTGTATCGAAGGGATATTGGCGACGGCGGCGCCTTATGTCGCCGTCATGGATTCCGATCACCAGCATGACGAGCGGATCGTCGCGACGATGCTGACACGGATCAAGCAGGGCGGTGTCGATCTGGTGGTCGGCAGCCGCTATATGGAAGGCGGCGGGCTGGGCGAATGGTCGCGCGGGCGCGTGCTGGCGAGCCAGCTCGCCACGCGGATGGCCTCCAGCCTGACGCGCGTGTCGATGAGCGATCCAATGAGCGGATTCTTCCTCATGCGGCGTGATGCCTTCATGCGGTCGCTGCCGAACCTGTCGTCCGTCGGCTACAAGATCCTGCTGGATATCGCGGCCAGCGCGCCCACACCGCTGCGCATCGCGGAAGTGCCCTATACGTTTCGCATGCGCGAGCATGGCGAGAGCAAGCTCGATAGCCTTGTGCTGTGGGAATATCTGCAGCTCATCCTGGACAAGGCGTTCGGCCATCTGATCCCACCGCGTTTCATGAGTTTCGCGCTGGTCGGCGGGTTCGGTATCTTCGTCCACTTCCTGGTGCTGACCCTGATGTACAAGGGCGTTGGCATCAGCTTCGACATGTCGCAGGCGATCGCCAGCATCGTCGCCATCTCCAACAATTTCTTCCTCAACAACGCGCTGACCTATCGCGACCAGCGGTTGAAGGGGCGGTCGCTGCTGTATGGCTGGATCAGCTTCAACCTGGTCTGCGCCACCGGCGCCGCCGCCAATATCGGCATTGCCGACTGGCTGTTCGGGCGGGACACCTATTGGATCCTGTCGGCCATTCCGGGCGTGCTGATCAGCGTGGTCTGGAATTACGCGATGTCGTCGCTTTTCACCTGGCGCCGGAAGTAGCGCGCAATCCGCGATCGAATCCCTTGAACCCGTGCCACTGAACGCCGATGTTGTGTGAACCAGAGGGCCAAAGGACCTAAATTTCCATGACCGACCACGCTGACATCACCGCAGGGCTCGTACCGATCGTTATCGAGCAATCGACCCGCGGCGAGCGTAGCTTCGATATCTATTCCCGTCTGCTGCGTGAGCGGATCGTTTTCGTGACCGGCCAGGTCGAGGACCATATGGCCTCGCTGATCACCGCCCAGTTGCTCTTCCTCGAGTCCGAGAACCCGAAGAAGGACATCTATATGTACATCAACTCGCCGGGCGGCGTGGTCACGGCGGGCCTCGCGATCCACGACACGATGCAATATATCCGTCCGCGCGTCGGCACGGTCTGCATCGGACAGGCGGCGTCGATGGGCAGCTTCCTGCTCGCGGCCGGCGAACCGGGCATGCGCGTGGCGCTGACCAACAGCCGCATCATGGTGCATCAGCCTTCGGGCGGTGCGCAGGGTATGGCGGCCGATATCGAGATCCAGGCCCGCGAGATCCTGCGCATGCGCCATGCGCTGAACAGCCTGTATGCCAAATATACCGGCCAGACGATCGAGCAGATCGAACATGCCATGGACCGCGACAAATTCCTGGAAGCGGAAGAAGCCAAGGCGTTCGGTATCATTGACGAAGTGTTCGACAAGCGCCCGGCGCCGACCGAGGACGTCGCCCAGGCGGCCTAATCGGACGGAACTGTAGAAGGCGCGGAGGCATATAGGCATTGCCTCCGCCCTTCTCCGGGCTAGGATGATGGTAGACTCGGTCGGCCGAGGATTAGGATTATTATGACGAAGCTGAGTGGCGGCGATTCCAAGAGCACCCTGTACTGCTCGTTCTGCGGCAAGTCGCAGCACGAGGTACGCAAGCTCATCGCCGGCCCGACCGTGTTCATTTGTGACGAGTGCGTCGAGCTGTGCAATGACATCATTCGCGAAGAGACGAAGGCGACCTTCGTCAACCGCAAGGATGGCGGCACGCCTTCGCCAGCCGAGATCAACGCGCATCTCGACGATTACGTGATCGGCCAGAAGCAGGCGAAGCGCGTTCTCTCCGTCGCGGTGCACAACCATTACAAGCGGCTCAACCATGGCGCCAAGGGCGCGGATGTCGAGCTCGCCAAGTCGAACATCCTGCTGGTCGGTCCGACCGGCTGCGGCAAGACCCTGCTCGCGCAGACGCGGGCCAAGACGTTCGATGTGCCGTTCACGATGGCCGATGCGACCACGCTCACCGAGGCGGGTTATGTCGGCGAGGATGTCGAGAACATCATCCTGAAGCTGCTTCAGGCGTCCGACTATAATGTTGAGCGCGCGCAGCGCGGGATCGTCTATATCGACGAGATCGACAAGATCAGCCGCAAGGCCGACAATCCTTCGATCACCCGCGACGTGTCGGGCGAAGGCGTGCAACAGGCGTTGCTGAAGCTGATGGAAGGCACGACCGCGAGTGTTCCGCCGCAGGGCGGCCGCAAGCATCCGCAGCAGGAATTCCTGCAGGTGGACACGACCAACATCCTGTTCATCTGCGGCGGTGCTTTCTCGGGTCTGGAAAAGATCATCGGCGATCGTCTGCAGGGCAAGTCGATCGGTTTCGGTGCGTTCGTGGCGGCACCGGAAGAGCGTCGCACCGGAGAGGTGCTGCGTCAGTGCGAGCCCGAGGACCTGCTGAAGTTCGGCCTGATTCCGGAGTTCGTCGGTCGTCTGCCCGTCATCGCGACGCTGGAAGATCTGGACGAGCCGGCTCTGGTCAAGATCCTGTCCGAGCCGAAGAACGCGCTGGTGAAGCAGTATCAGAAGCTGTTCGAGATGGAGGGCGTGAAGCTTTCCTTCAACGACGAGGCACTCTCCGCGGTCGCCAAGAAGGCGATCCTGCGCAAGACCGGCGCGCGCGGCCTGCGCTCTATCCTGGAAGCGATGCTGCTCGATACGATGTTCGACCTGCCGTCCATGGATGGCGTCGACGAGATCGTGATCGACAAGGATGTGGTTGAAGGCCGTAAGGATCCGGTCCGCGTCTTCGCCAAGAAGAAGGAAAAGGCGGGCGGCGACGCGGCCTGAGGGCCGCTCATCCCGCTTTCGTCCGGCGGGCGGTTGTGAGAGGAAGCCGGCATGCACCTGCTTCACGATCCTGCCGCCC
>NZ_JBMDXN010000061.1:0-7498 GCF_048595155.1 Sphingomonas sp. | reverse complement strand
AACATCCGGCTCGATAGCCGCGGTCGTCAGGTGCTGCGGGCGCTCCCTCGCATCAACGAAGACGTCAACGAAGAAAGGGCGTCGGACAAGACGCGACATCATGTCGATGGTCTCGTCCGTGCGCGTCTCGACAAGACCTATGTGCGTCGCGACGGCAAGCTTCAGCCGGCCACCTGGGCCGAGGCGTTCGACGCCATCAAGGCAGTCAATGCCGGATCGAGCGTCGCGGCGATTGCCGGCGATCTGGTCGATTGCGAAACTATGTATGCCGCCAAGGCATTGCTGGCCAAGCTTGGCTCGAGCTTGTTGGAAGGCCGTCAGACCGGCCTCGCTTATGATGCGTCCAGCCTGGCCGCGGTGAATTTCAATTCGACCATCGCCGGCATCGAAACGGCGGACGCGATCCTGATCGTCGGCTCCAATGTGCGCTGGGAAGCGCCGCTGGTGAACACGCGCATCCGCAAGGCGGTGAAGCGCGGCGTGAAGGTGTTCGCGATCGGGCCGGAGGTCGATCTGACCTATCCGGTAACCTGGCTCGGCAATGATCTTGGCCTGCTCGGGTCGCTGCCGTCTGAGGTGACCGATCTGTTTGGCAAGGCGCAGCGTCCGGCAGTGGTCGTCGGCGTCGGTGCGCTGAAGGCCGGGCAGGGGGCAAGCCTCGCGCTGATCGACAGCCTTGGCCTGATCAAGGACGGCTGGAACGGCTATAACGTGCTGCACATGGCGGCGTCGCGCATGGGCGGTTTGATGCTCGGCTATGCGCAGGCAGGCGGCATTGCCGACGTGACCAAGGCGGCGCCGAAGCTGACCTTCCTGCTCGGCGCCGACGAGGTTTCCGATGCGACGCTTGGCGGCAGCTTCAAGGTCTATGTCGGCCATCACGGTGATCATGGCGCATCGATCGCCGATGTGATCCTGCCGGCGGCGAGCTATGCCGAAAAGAGTGGCACCTACGTCAATCTCGAAGGGCGCGTGCAGCGCGGTGATCGCGCCGTCTTCCCGCCGGGTGATGCGCGTGAGGATTGGGCGATTTTCCGCGCGCTTTCGGATGTGCTCGGCCAAACCTTGCCGTTCGATACGCTGGAGGCGCTGCGCGCGCAGATGGCGGCAGAGGTTCCGGCGCTCGGCACGGTCGGCCTCGCGAGCTTCGACTGGAAGGTTCCGAGCCTCGATGCCTCGGCGTCGGGTGAGCTCGCTTATCCGATCCAGGATTTCTACCTGACCAACGCCATCGCCCGCGCCAGCGACACGATGCGCCGCTGCTCGGCCGAAATCCTCCACGGCGAAACCTATGCGGAGGCTGCCGAATGACCCGCTGGTTCACCGGCTTCCTGCCCTATGAAGCAGCGTGGTTCGTTGCCACGCTGATCGACATCCTCGTGATCGCGCTGCCGCTGATGCTGGCCGTTGCGATGATCATCTATGCCGATCGCAAGATTTGGGCGGCGATGGCACTGCGGCGGGGTCCGAACGTGGTTGGCCCCTTCGGCCTGCTGCAGTCTTTCGCGGATGGTCTGAAGGTCTTCCTTCAGGAAACGATCATCCCGGCTGCGGCCAATCGTGGGCTGTTCCTGATCGCACCGATCATCACCTTCACCGTTGCTTTGGCGGCTTGGGCGGTGATCCCGTTCGGCCCGCGCGCCGTGCTCGCCAACGTCAATGTCGGCCTGCTCTATCTGCTCGCGGTCAGCTCGATCGGCGTCTATGGCGTGATCCTGTCGGGCTGGGCGTCCAACTCTAAATATCCCTTCTATTCCGCGATCCGTGCCGCCGCACAGATGGTGAGCTATGAGGTCTCGATTGGCTTCATCGTGATCTCGGTCGTGTTGTGGACGGGCAGCTTCAACCTCAACGCGATCGTCACCGGTCAGCGCGGCCATATTCTCGGCTTCGTCAACGCCTACGGGCTCAACCCGCTGCTCTTCCCGATGGCGGTGATGTTCCTGATCTCGTCGATGGCGGAAACCGCGCGTGCGCCGTTCGACCTGACCGAGGCCGAGAGCGAGATCGTCGCCGGCTACCAGACCGAATATTCGTCGATGAGCTTCGCGCTCTTCTGGCTTGGCGAATATGGCAACGTGCTGCTGATGTGCGCGCTCAATGCCACCTTGTTCTGGGGCGGCTGGCTGCCTCCGATCGATCTGCCGATCCTCTATGCCGTGCCCGGCATCATCTGGCTGTTCGGCAAGATCCTGTTCTTCTTCTTCGTCTTCTCATGGGTGAAGGCAACCGTCCCGCGCTATCGCTATGACCAGCTCATGCGTCTGGGCTGGAAGGTCTTCCTGCCGCTGTCGTTGTTCTGGGTCTTCCTGGTCTCCGGCTATCTGATGGTCACCCGTTACGGAATGCACCCATGAACGTCGGTTATCTCATCAAATCCTTCACCTTGTGGGAATTCGTGAAGGCGCACGCCAAGACGTTGCGCTATTTCTTCAAGGCGAAGGCGACGATCAACTATCCCTTCGAAAAGAACCCGCTCAGCCCGCGCTTTCGCGGCGAGCATGCGCTGCGCCGCTATCCCAATGGCGAAGAACGCTGCATCGCGTGCAAATTGTGCGAGGCGGTATGTCCGGCGCAGGCGATCACGATCGAGGCCGAACCGCGTGAGGACGGCAGCCGCCGCACCACGCGCTACGACATTGACCTGACCAAGTGCATCTTCTGCGGCTTCTGCCAGGAAGCATGCCCGGTCGACGCGATCGTCGAAGGGCCGAATTTCGAATATTCGACCGAGACGCGTGAAGAGCTGATCTACGACAAGGCCAAGCTGATCGCCAACGGGGACCGGTGGGAACCGATCCTCGCGCAGAACCTTGCCGCCGATGCACCCTACCGTTAAGCCGCGCCGCAACTCGCAAGGGGCCCCCAACCAGCCGTGATCCAGATCCTCGCCTTCTATCTGTTTGCGGTCGTGACCGTGCTATCGGGCGTCTTGTGCGTGACCGCGCGCAACCCCGTGCACAGCGTACTGTGGCTGATCCTCGCTTTCTTCAACGCCGCAGGGCTGATGGTGCTGGTCGGCGCCGAGTTCATCGCGATGTTGCTGATCATCGTCTATGTCGGCGCCGTCGCGGTGCTGTTCCTGTTCGTCGTGATGATGCTCGACATCGATTTCGCCGAACTGCGCTCCGGATTTGCGCGCTATCTGCCGCTCGGGCTCGGGCTCGTGGCGCTGCTGGCCGGCGAGATCATCTTCGCCGGCAGCGCGTGGAATGCCGGTGGTCTGCAGCTGTCGCGGGTCGCCCCGACGCCGGATCCCGCGGGTATCCCCAATATCCAGGCGCTAGGTATCCTCATCTACACGCGCTATCTCTACATCTTCGAAGGCGCCGGCCTCGTTCTGCTGGTCGCGCTCATCGGCGCGATCGTACTAACGCACCGCAAGCGCGGTGACGTCCGCAGCCAGAATATCGCACGCCAGAATATGCGCCGTCCGGAGGATTCCACGCGCAATATGCAGCCTGGCATCGGGCAGGGGGTCGAGCTGTGATCGGATTGTCCCATTATCTGGTCGTGTCCGCGATCCTGTTCGTGACCGGCGTGTTCGGCATTTTCCTGAACCGGAAGAACATCATCATCATCCTGATGGCGATCGAGCTCATCCTGCTCAGCGTGAACATCAACCTCGTCGCTTTCTCGGCCTATCTCCACGATCTCGTCGGCCAGGTGGTCGCGATGTTCGTACTGACCGTGGCGGCGGGCGAGGCCGCGATCGGACTTGCCATTCTTGTGATTTATTTCCGTGGCCGCGGCACGATCGCAGTCGACGACGTCAACCGGATGAAGGGGTGATGGTGCACTTTTTCCATTCTCTGGCGCAAGCCGCGGTTAACGCCCGTGCGTCGGACCGGGAACTGCAGGGGGCGGTTCGTTGAGCATCATTGCTATCGTTTTCCTGCCGCTTCTGGCCGCGATCATCGCCGGGCTCGGCAATCGCGCCATCGGCAATGTGCCCGCCAAGGTCGTCACGACCGCGGCCTTGTTCGGATCGTGCGCGCTATCCTGGCCGATCTTCCTCGGTTTCCTGAACGGCACAGACACGGCTCATGTCGTGAAGGTGCTGAGCTTCATCAGCTCCGGCGATCTGCACGTTGATTGGTCCTTGCGCGTAGACACGCTGACGGCGGTGATGCTGGTGGTCGTCACGACGGTCTCCAGCCTCGTCCACCTGTATAGCTGGGGCTATATGGCGGAGGATCCGTCGCAGCCGCGCTTCTTCGCCTATCTGTCGCTGTTCACTTTCGCGATGCTCATGCTGGTGACGTCGGACAATCTGATCCAGATGTTCTTCGGCTGGGAAGGCGTCGGCCTCGCATCCTATCTCCTGATCGGCTTCTGGTATGAGAAGCCGTCGGCGCAGGCGGCTGCGATCAAGGCGTTCGTGGTCAACCGCGTCGGCGATTTCGGCTTCAGCCTCGGCATCTTCGGTGTCTTCCTGGTCTTCGGCACCGTCTCGATCCCGGCGATCCTCGCGGCCGCGCCTGGAATGGCCGGATCCACGATCGGTTTCCTGGGCGGACGGGTCGACACGATGACCTTGCTCTGCCTGCTGCTGTTCGTCGGCGCGATGGGCAAATCGGCGCAGCTCGGCCTGCACACGTGGCTGCCGGACGCGATGGAAGGTCCGACGCCCGTGTCCGCGCTGATCCACGCCGCGACGATGGTCACGGCGGGCGTCTTCATGGTGTGCCGCCTGTCGCCCTTGTTCGAGACCAGCCAGACGGCGTTGACGGTCGTGACCTATGTCGGTGCCGCGACGGCGTTGTTCGCAGCCACAGTCGGCACGGTGCAGACCGATATCAAGCGCGTGATCGCTTATTCGACCTGTTCGCAGCTTGGCTACATGTTCTTCGCGGCGGGCGTCGGCGCTTTCGGCGGCGCCCTGTTCCACCTTTTCACGCACGCCTTCTTCAAGGCTTTGCTGTTCCTGTGCGCGGGCTCCGTCATCCACGCCATGCACCATGAACAGGATATGCGCTTCTACGGGGGCTTAAGGAAGCATATCCCGATAACCTTCTGGGCAATGCTGGCCGGGACGCTCGCGATCACCGGTGTCGGCGTGGCGGAAGTGTTCGGCTTCGCCGGCTTCTATTCCAAGGATGCGATCATCGAGGCGGCCTATGCGCGCGGGACGACGGCGGGCGGCATCGCCTATTTCGTGGGCGTATCCGCCGCCTTGCTCACCAGCTTCTATTCCTGGCGCCTGATCTTCCTGACCTTCTTCGGCGAACCGCGCTGGGCAGGGTCGGAGCATATCCAGCACGCCGTGCACGATGCGCATGGCCATGGTCATCATGACGATGATCATCAGGCGGCGCATGGCCAGCACGTGCAGGAACATCGTGCCGATGCCGATCATGAGGCGCCCGACGAGGGGGCCGGCGCCGAGCCGCACGCACATGCGCCCGGCGCGCACGAGGTCGTCCATGGCACGGGAGGCTATCACCCGCATGAAAGCCCGTGGCCGATGCTGGTGCCGTTGCTGGTGCTCACGCTCGGTGCGATCTTCGCGGGTTATGTTTTTGCCCGTCCGTTCATCGGGGAAGGGGCAGCCCACTTCTGGCAGGGCAGCCTGTGGTTCAGCCATGAGCAGATGGAAGCCGCGCACCATGTACCCGCACTGGTGAAGCTGTCGGCTACGATCGTGATGATCATCGGCCTCGCCGTGGCCTACTATGCCTATATGGCGGATCGCTCGGTCCCGCGCCGCTTCACCGAAACCTTTCAGGGGCTGTACGCCTTCCTGCTCAACAAATGGTATTTCGACGAATTGTATAACCTCCTCTTCGTCCGCCCCGCCTTCGCTCTGGGCCGTTTCTTCTGGAAGCGCGGCGATCAAAAAACCATCGACCGTTTCGGTCCCAACGGTGCCGCCTGGGTGGTGCAGACGGGTGCCGTGGTCAGCCGCCGCCTGCAATCGGGCTATGTCTACACCTATGCTCTGGTGATGCTGCTTGGCCTTGCCGCAGCAGCAACCTGGGCGATGGCGGCCTGATATGAACCAGCTTGGCTTTCCCATCCTCAGCCTGCTGATCGGGCTTCCGATCTTCGCCGCGGCGGCCTGCCTGTTCGCCGATGCCAAGGCCGCCCGGTGGATCGCGCTCATTGCGACGCTGATCGATTTCGCGATCGGCGTCGTGCTGTGGGTCATGTATCAGGTCGGTGGGCCGCAATGGCAGTTCACCGAAAGCCTGCCGCTGTTCGGCAGCTTCAGCTGGGCGCTCGGCATCGATGGCATCGCGCTGATGCTGATCGAATTGTCGGTCTTCCTGATGCCGATCTGCATTCTCGCCAGCTGGGAATCGATCAGCAAGCGCGTGCCGGAATATATGGCGATGTTGCTGCTGACCGAGGCGCTGATGCTCGGCGTGTTCGCGGCGCAGGATATGTTCCTGTTCTACATCTTCTTCGAAGCCGGCCTGATCCCGATGTATCTGATCATCGGCATCTGGGGCGGGCAGGAGCGGATCTACGCCTCCTATAAATTCTTCCTCTACACGCTGCTCGGCTCGGTGCTGATGCTGATCGCGATGCTGTGGATGGCGAACTTCGCCCAATCGACCAGCATTCCGGTCCTGATGAACACCAATTTCCCGGTGCAGGCGCAGACGTGGCTGTTCCTTGCTTTCTTCGCCTCCTTCGCGGTGAAGATGCCGATGTGGCCGGTCCACACCTGGTTGCCCGACGCGCACGTGCAGGCGCCGACGGCCGGGTCCGTCATTCTGGCGGGCGTGCTGCTCAAGATGGGCGGATATGGCTTCATCCGTTTCTCGCTGCCGATGTTCCCGGCAGCCAGCGCGGAGCTGTTCTGGCTGATTGCGACGCTCAGCAGCATCGCGATCGTCTACACCTCGCTGGTCGCGCTGGTGCAGCAGGACATGAAGAAGCTGATCGCCTATTCGTCGGTCGCGCATATGGCGTTCGTGACCTTCGGCCTGTTCGCGTTCAACCGGCAGGGGCTGGAAGGATCGCTGCTGGTGATGCTCAGCCACGGCCTCGTGTCGGGCGCGCTCTTCCTGTGCGTCGGCGTGGTCTATGATCGGCTGCACACCCGTGAGATTGCGCGCTACGGCGGCGTCGCGACGAACATGCCTTATTATGCCTCGCTGTTCCTGCTGTTCACGATGGCCTCGGTCGGTCTGCCCGGCACGTCGGGCTTCGTCGGCGAATTCCTCAGCATGATGGGCATTTACGGCGCGTCGACCTGGGCGGCCTTCTTCGCGACGACCGGGATCATCCTTGGCGCTGCTTATATGTTGTATCTGTATCGACGCGTGGCGCAGGGGCCGCTCGACAAGCCGGACGTGGCCGCCATGTCTGATCTGTCGCCGCGTGAGTTCGTCATGCTCGTGCCGATCGCGCTCGTCGTGTTGTGGATGGGCGTCTATCCGGAGAGTTTCATGGCGCCGATGCGCAAGGACGTGGGCGTGGTGCTGGCGCGGGTCGATCCCGTTTGGCACGGGGGTGATTCCAAGCTGACCAAGGGCACGCGCCCGGT
>NZ_JBMDXN010000060.1:0-12600 GCF_048595155.1 Sphingomonas sp. | reverse complement strand
AAAGCGGACGCTCCGCAAGGAGGTGGAGTTGGCCGCTACAGTAGCCGGCCCCTGCTTCGGTCCCGCACATGCAGCCAGCATACCGATCAAAAGCGAGACGATGACACCAAAGCGGCTTGCAAGCATGAATTTGTCCCGCCTCGTCCCTGTTCTGGACGATAAAGATTTCAACATCTGAAAACCAATACGGAAGTAGCCTGTTCCTCCAGCATCCGGGATTCATAGTTTTTGGTCCCGCTAAGGCCACGCCATCTTCATCTATTCGGTAAGCAGCCTCTTATCCCGCAAGAAAATGATCCACTATGGCGTCACCAACGGCGCAGCGCGCCATTGCCCGCAGCCTGGCAGCGCAGACCGTCGGCACCGGACTCCCCGTATATTCGGTTCTGCCCGGGCCGACGCGCTCCGAAGGCATTGTCGATTTCGTGAAGAGCATGCTGCCCGAAGCGAAGTCGGACGAAGAGGCGGAAAAACTCTTCTTCGAAAAGATCCGCCCCCTCCCCGCTGATTGCCGCCTCATCGAAGCAGATAAGATCGGCGCGACCGTCGCCTCAATTGCCACCCCGCTCGCCGCGGTAACGAACGGCGCCGCTACTCGGGCCGAGAGCGGGATCGTCCCGACTATTGCATAATGCGACCCTGCGCCTGCCTTTGGGGCATCACGACGCTCCCCATGACGGGTCCGTCCCTTTACTACGAAAAGGAATGAGTTGATCGCCTCAGGCGTTGAAATGAAGAACGCGCAGCTTGCCGTTAGGGTAGACGCTCAAAATGGAGGTGGAACTTCGTGAGTGATGTGAACCAAAACAATATTGCCTTGATCGAGCACAAGGTCGACAGACCATTCGCGACCCGCGAATAGTGATGCGACCGCACGGCGCACCCCGCCAGCACCGATAAGATCCTTGTCTTCGAAGGGCCGGTGCCAGCCTTGGAGGTTCAGCGTAATGCTGCTGATCTGGCCCAATGGTAAAGCCATGAGCGCCACTCTGCCGTCGACGATGGGGGTCATTTCAGCAGGACTTGGTTGGATCCGAGGATCTTTGTTGGTCCGTGCGAATTCCTGGTTTTGTATCGCTTCACGGTCGTCGATCCGCACCTTTGCCTTGATCTCTCGACCGTCCTTTAGGCGAGATTGAAGACCGGCAAGAGCGCGGATCAGCGCAAATGCCTGCGGCTTGTCTGTTCGATCGACACTGAAATATCGCTTGCCGACACCCGCGCAAGACGACCCATCATTGGACTTGGTCCTCCAGCGGTACGTCTGCTCGGTTTCCAGGTGAACGGGTCTGGCAGGAGGAGCTTGGGTGCCTGCGAATATGACGGGCGCAAGTAAGATGTGGGCGACACTCCTCTCGCAGAAGCCCGGCTCGTTGCTCTCGGCCCCTTCGGCAATCAATTCGATGGGCGACTGGAACGGCGTGTTGGGCGGCGGGGGCGGCGCCATACCCTGCACGCCGACCCGAGCGCCAACGATCTTAGGATGTCCTGCTGCGAGCAGGGCATCGCCTAATTGCGCAGTCGGCATCGCGCTTGCTTGCGCCAGGGTAAGGGCTGGCGCGTCGGCGCGCAGGGACCAAGCCGCTGCGAGCAACCAAAGAGCTGGCATCACTCCTCCCTCAGCCGATCGGCCCAAATATCGGGCGAAGCGTGGCCTTTAATTCTTGAATCTCCACATCATCCCGGGCGAGATCACGACTGTAAATAGCCGATGTTCGGCTCGTTAGCGTAACGCGATCTAGCCGGACAACGACTATCGCAGGGCCCGCAAGAGCATCACGGCGTATTTGCGCTGGCGAACCGAGCCGCTTTAGCCGCCGCTCGCTGATTTGCGGCGCGTCGTAACCGCGCGTCAGCAAATTGGGATCGCGAAAGGGCGCGGGACTAGACGACGGCGACCCGAATAAGCCTGCTGCGCACGTCGTGAGCTCTCACTGTGCCCCACCGTTGGATGCGTGCTAGACTGCCGTCGTGACGAAGCGACAGCGCTTTTCTGCGCGTGATAATTCCTGGACTCTGCGGCGGGCCGTCGGCGTCATTCATTCGATCGTTTCCGGCGCAATCATCATCCGCGCTGCCATGCAAGGCATCGAAACGGTGAATGTCTATATCGTTGTGGCACTGCTTTGTCTTAGCGGTGTCTTGGAAGCGACAGCCCCCAAAAATGGCGCAACAGGACGATTATGGGCATAGTCGACCTGCGCGTGCAACGGTGAGCGTACGCGCGGCGGCATTGATCGCGGTGGCTGTCACGGCCGCGCCGGCAACCCATCCCCTCTTGAGCTATGTCGAACAGGGCGCGCGCAACGATGGCCGCATCGAGGTGCTGATGCTCGAGGACGGCGGTCGCGCGATCGGCCTCGTTGCGCGACGACAATCCGCGGGCGGGCTGGACCTCGCGAAGGGATACTGGCTTTCGTGCGGCCGCTGACAGGCCAGGAACGATCGGCTGGTAGTGCGCTCGCGGCTGCAAGAGAGCTACCGCTACGCAGCGCCCCCCGGCGCGGGCACGGTGCATGACCACGTGCTGATAATGTCGGGCAACCCGCTCGGCACCGGCCCGCTACGAACGGAGCTGCGCAACGGCGTTCAGCGCTTCGCGTTCGCCAAAACCCCGCTCGTCGATGCCGGCACCAGCCGGCGGCTGAGCTTCACCTGCGACGAGCACGATCGCAACGCCGCGAAACACTGATCCGCCCGTGCGTACCGCGTTCACCAACTTGAAGCGTTCGGCTGACGTTCAGGCGTAAGGCCATCGCGGCCGGTTCGTCCGGCTCTCAGCTGTGGGAGGGGCCGCTTTGGCGGTCAGTCGTAGATATCGCAGGCCTTGCCCTTCGGCGGATCGAACAACACCGGCCGATATTGGAAGAAAGACTCTCCATCACGCGCCAGCGTCACTACCGAATGTGAAAAGGCATGGAGAATCTCTATTCCTGCAATCGCTGCCGTCGCCGCTAGAGCAACAATAGCAAGTACGCCTGCTCTCAAGACGACCCTATACCGCGATCGAATGTTGAATAGCCATTTGATCAGGAAATACAGCGGAACGCTAAAGACGCAGACGTTAAAGAGCAGCGCGGGAATGGATGCCCAATATTCCAAACTGCTGGCGCCAGTCCATTGCGAATAGGGGAGTGGAAATCCTATCGCATAGGGCGATGAGCCATCCGACGATGCGCAGGCGGGATGCCACCAGCGCAGCACGAATATCCGCTCAAGAACGGTCACGCACGCGACACTCACCACCAGCGCCGCAACCCAGAGTCGAATTGCCCTCACGCGCGCGCCCTTCGTGTCTTGAGGTTCCTGCCAGAATGGTTCTGCGTCAGAACATTCCTGACAGACACTCCCCTGCAGTTCGCGAACAACGATTCTCCGCCATGTCTCGAGATTGCAGGAACCGCGGCATCCACGGGAGCGCGCGATTCATAGGGCCGAAAGGAAAGTTCGGCTGACGGGCCCACAGGTCAGTTCTCCGGGGCCGGGACCGGTTCCGGGCAAACGATCAACCCAGATCGTCTCCGGGCCAAATTCGCCGACGATGTCGCTGAACGAGAGAAGGACCTCCTCCCTCCGGCCGCCTGGCGATATCCAGCGGAGGCCTTGCGACCCACCCATACTCCCGCTTTCGGCACGAAAGCCCGTCGCCGAAACCGGAGCCAATCCTGGGACGACTACCTTCCAGGTACGTTCGCCTCCCTTACGTCGCGCGATCAAGCTCAGGACCGTTGTGCCCGCCAGCCGAGGATCGAAATCGACCCCCCCAGTCTGCCGCGCACATCGATACGTAATCTCTTGATCACGTGCCTCCCGCTCGATCAACTGCGTCCAGCGGAGGTGATGAAAGACGAGCGGCGTGAGCACGGCCGCCACTACGATCAGCAGAACGACGCAGAGGACGGCTCTCCGAGGGCGGCTCATGCGAACAGCTTATGGGCTGACGGCCCGTCTGCAAGGCGCGCGAGCGCCATTGGCGCGATCGACGCGCATTGGGTCTGATCGGCATATGATCTGGCTATGGCAGTCAGCATCTTTTACCGTCGCAATATTTGCTCTTCTACTGAACGAGCGGCCGGCTGCGGGAATGAACGTCAGCTTGTGCGTCTTTGTGCTCTAGGTCATCGAACCATGAATTCGCATGACGGCTTAGCCAGACGTCGACGCCTTAGGCGCAGTTAAATCGATCTTTACGGCATGTGTTTGGATCGGTGTGAGCAGGAACACACCCGCACTTACGAACCCGACGAAGCCCCAAACGTATCGACGCGCACGAAGATCGATGACTGCCCTGGCTATGCAGTAGATCGCGGCCGCAAGTGCCGCAAAGTTCCAGAGAGAGTATTGCACGCTGCGAGTTGCTATCGTGCGCGGATGGGATCGACAATGGAATAGCGAGAGAGGAGGTCAACTCCCCAACGGCGGATGGCCCACCGGCCCGGACGATCGTTCGAGATGCCCCCGGTCCCAGTCGCCAAGATCGGCGGCCGCCGCATAGGTGCTTTCCAGGAACTGCAGCAGGGCCTCGTCCGGATCGGCGCTGGCGATCACCGCCGAATAGGGTAGCAGAAATTCGCCCAGGGCCGGATCGAACGTCGCGGCGGATGGCGCGAGCGGCGCCTGGGCGAAGCCCTCCGGGGCCGGATAGGCGTAGCTGTAGAAGCTGGGGCCGGCGGCGATCTCCAGGCCCGGCCAAAAGCCGGCACTCGATACTTCCTTGCAATAAGCTTCGCGCGCCACCGCATCGGGCATGTTGGGCGCGCCGCCGGGATGCGGCGGGGCGTTGCGACCCGAGAACCGCGTCACGGCCAGATCGAACGCGCCCCAGAAGAAATGGATCGGGCTGCATTTCCCCACGAACCGTGTCCCGAAGATCTGGAACACGCGCCCTATCTCTACCAAAGCGCGCCAATAGGTTGCCGCCACGTCGGGATCATAGGCGCGCGGCTTCGTGTCTTCGTGAAACGGCACGGCATCGGGTATCTCGGACGGCATGCGATCGATCCGCACATTGATGCCAATGTCCGCCAGCGCCGCCATCGTCCCTTCGTAAAAGTCGCGCACGCTTTGCGCCTGCAACGCCACCTCGGCCTGAGCGCCATCGGTCGCCCGCAGTTCCAGCCTGCTGGCAATGAAATCGAACTCGATCGTGAACGAGTGGCCGGCGGCGGGGATGAGGCCGGTCGTCAGCCCCCGCGCGGACAGATACAGCGGCACATGCCAGCCGTGATTTTCCCACGGCGTCATCTTCAGGCGGATCTTGCCCACCACCTGCGTCCAAAGATGCAGCACTTCGATCGTCGGCGCGAGATCGATCGACGACAGATCGGGCCAGGTGCGGGTCATCGGGTCGATCCTTCCACGAGCGGTTCCGAGCATAAGGCGTAATTCGCCACGCTCAATTGCCCGTATCGCACCCCGCGCAGCGCGATCCCCGCGATCTATGCGGCGAGATGCGCCGGCATCCCCAATGATCGTCGGGTGAGCAGGCCAAAATACAATATGGTCGGAGCCAGTCCCCAATCGAGATAGAGGACGAGCATCGCGACGGCGGCGTCCGGCTAGATGCCTAAGCGGGTCAGTCCCGTGGAAGATCGTTCTGTGCCGCGGACACACTGTCCAATGTTCCATCAGCTTGGCTGAGACGAGCGTCCATTGGTGTGCGCATGCCGGAACAAAGTCGATATCGCCGCAAAGGTCGATTGCGTATCGTGTGTCCGCGGAGGTGTTGTGTTCTCGCTCAGTCCGCGGGATCCTTCCTCGTCATCGTTTTAAGAAACACCTCGTTGCGTTTGACGGGCGGTTCCCATTCTTCCGGCGCAGACCTCGGATCGAGCCAACGCACACGTTTCAAGGCGCGAAGCAGCAGCCACAGCACCGGCGTGCAGATCAGGAATGCGCCGAGGCCGAATTGCCCCCCCAATCGCGCGTCATGGGTGCCGTCCCCAGCTATTCCGATCGCGACAAGCGCAGCTGCTGCGAGCCCGATCAGCAGCATCACTGCCAGCAGAAATGCCGTGCCTCGAAACAGGTGCAAGCCAATCAATCGCCCACTTCGAACGACGAACAAGAGCGTGAGTAGCCACCCACCGACGATGAGCAGGTAAACCAGGAAATAATCATTCAGGAAGTCGTGATGCGAGTGCAGCAACTGCGGCAAAACCATCAGCAAGATCGCCGGGATCGACCCAATCAGAAGATACAGGAAGAGCAAGGCGTTGGTCGCTGCCTTGGGCATGCTCAACGGCGGCCGGTTTACGGGCGTAGATCCAGCAGTCATCGCGAGCGCGAACCGCGTGTGGCCACGACCGCCGTCACTTGCATATGACCCGCAGGTCCATTGCTGCCGCCGGGGGCCAGAAGAGCGTAAGGATCCTGTGCTGGCGCAGTGCTTCCGGCATGCCCTGGATCACCTTGCAGCAGACGTTGGGCCAGTTCGGGAGGCTGCAGTCCGTACATCACTGCTCCATAAGCCGCACCGCTATAAGCGAGCACAGCATTGCGTTTTAGCATCAGGTCGCGGTTGATACGCTGCGTGATTGCCTGAAGCCGTTTATACTGAAGCGCTCGCAGCTCGGACTGCTGGCGCGCAGCCATAACGAACGCGGCGGATTGCTCTGGATCGGCGATCATCTGGCGAAATTCACGTGCTTCATTTCCGGCAAGCCGTTCGGCACTGCCCGTCAACTGGGCTGCGCGCCCTGCTTGGGTGGAGGCCGAGGCAAGTTCACGCAATGCGGCACGCCCGCTCATGGCAAGATCCGGCAAAGCCAGCAGCGGGCCTACGGCTTCGATCCACATATATTTTGGATCATGCTCCAAGGCCAGTTTCCCGGCCTCATTGCCGTTCAGGACAAACCACAAATGCTTTGCATCCTGCCAAAGCAGAGCAAGTCCGGCCAAACCTCCCAGCACACCCAACGCGAGCCCGACGCCAACGAGGACCGTACTCGCTCCAGCGGCCAATGCGGCCAGCGCAACGCCGCCTGCGATGACCGCCGAAACATCAAGCGCTGCGGCGATGCCGTCCTTTGCTGCCTCGTGTCGGCTGATAAAGGCGTTGATCGGTGTGATGACGTTACGTTTCAGGAACTCCGCTTGTGCTTGCCCGATTGCCAGCTGCGCCTGCGAGGATTGAACTTTCGCCTCCCCCAGGCGCGTCAGCGCGCCGCCAAGGAAATGATCAAGGTGGTGAAGGGCCCTGTCTAAGCTTGATGGAGCGATGACCGGCATCGCATCATATCGCACGAGAAGGCTTAGCCCGAAGCCCTCCCCGTCGTAGATAGGCGGCCGGAGCCACACAGCATCGTTGCCACTGCTCCAAAGGATACCGAGCCGCCGCGGAGACACCGCATCGGCAAAGGCGCCAACGCGTTGCCGCGCCTCGTGCTGGTCCCGATATGGCCCCCAAGTCATCCCGTTTTCCTCCGCTTCCGGCGGCCGCCGCTTGCTTGGCCTGCTACTGAGCTGCCGGACAGCGGCAGCATCCCGCTAAACATTCCGTGGCTGCAATGTTTCCAGTTTGTAACGAATGATTGCGCAGCAGACCCGAAGCGCGGTTCAGAATTTCGAGTGCCGAAGAGCAATCTGACGAAGGGGCGGAGAAACTGCTCTTCGAAGAGATGCGGCCCCTCGCTCCCCTCGTCTGCCGCTTCATCAAAGCGGACGAAATTCGCGCGATGATCGCCTTTTCGCCAGCCCGCTCGGCGCGGTCCCAATGGTGCGGCGATCCTCGGAAGCTCGCGATCACGGTGTTCTTGCGGCCCGCGGTCAAGAGCGCGCCAGTCGCCCGGAACAATTTGACAAATGTACGCATGGGACGTACAGCGCCCGCGCGCTTTAGGCTCTTTCTCAGATTTGGCAGTGGTGTTGATGGCAGCCCGGATCGGGTGGATTTTAGCCACAATACGCCGCCGGGCTCGCCGGATTGCCGCGTCTTCGCGGCCCCCGACGATCGTCGCTACCCCAAATCATCAAGTTCGTTTCTGGTGTTTTTGTTTTTTGCCTGCGATGGCATCGCCTTCACACCCGGCGAGCAGGCTTCGAAAACGCCAGATCTCAACCCGCTGCCGGCCCTCGGGGCACGCGCACGCGAGCCGACAAGCAAGGTACGAAGGATAGGCGCGACCTACCGGCTCGTGGGCGGATGCCCCGCCCGCGAATGGCAACGCATCGGCACGTGTACGGCCCGGACCCGCCGGACCGCACCCTCAGACGTCCAGGTTGGCCACGCTCAACGCATTGTCCTGGATGAACTCGCGCCGCGGCTCCACCACGTCGCCCATCAGGCGGGTGAAGATCTCGTCGGCGACGTCCGCTTGGCTCACCTCGACCTTCAGCATGGCGCGGTTGGCCGGGTCGAGCGTGGTTTCCCACAATTGCTCGGCATTCATCTCGCCCAGGCCCTTGTAGCGCGCGATCGCGGTGCCCTTGCGCCCGGCGGCCAGCACCGCCTCCAGCAATTCGGACGGGCGGGAGATGCGCTTGATCGCCTTGCTGTCCACCACGGGCGCATCGTCGTCGCCTTCCGCCGCCGGCTCCTCGGCTTCGCCCTTGCCGAGCGGCACCAGCTTGGCGACCGCCGCATAGCTTTCCGCCTGCTCCCCGGCCAGGCTGTGCAGCTTGCGCGCCTCGGCCGACTGAACGAAGGCCGCGTCGACGACATGATGGTCGGTCACGCCGCGCCACATCCGGCGAGCATGATAGCCGCCGTCGCCGGTCGGCTCGACCTCCCACTTGGCTTCGGGATCGGCCCGGCCGAGCCAGCCCGCCACCGCACCGGATACGGCGGTGCGATCGTCCAGCTCCGGGTTCAGCGCGCCGGCCAGGGCCAGCGCCTCGATCAGGTCGGGGGCATAACGGCGCGGCACATAGGCCATCAGCCGCGCCATGCGCTGCGCATGCTCCACCAGCGCGCGCAGATCATTGCCCGAACGCTGCCCGCCCGGTCCATCCAGCATCACCGACGCCAGGCCGTTGTCCAGCAGATAGGCTTCCAGCGCCTGCTGGTCCTTCAGATACGTTTCGGAGCGGCTCTTGGTGACCTTGAACAAGGGTGGCTGGGCGATGAACAAATGCCCGCGCTCGATAATCTCGGGCATGTGCCGGTAGAAGAAGGTCAGCAGCAAGGTACGGATATGCGCGCCGTCGACGTCGGCGTCCGTCATGATCACGATCTTGTGATAGCGCAGCTTCTCGATGTTGAAATCGCCGCGGCCGATGCCCGTGCCCATCGCCTGGATCAGCGTGCCGACTTCCTTGGACGACAGCATGCGGTCGAAGCGCGCGCGTTCGACGTTCAGGATCTTGCCCTTCAGCGGCAGGATCGCCTGGATGTGGCGGTCGCGGCCCTGCTTGGCGGATCCGCCTGCGGAATCGCCCTCGACCAGGAACAGTTCGGACTTGGCCGGATCGCGCTCCTGGCAGTCGGCCAGCTTGCCCGGCAAGGAGGCGATGCCCATCACGCTCTTGCGGCTCGCTTCGCGTGCACGGCGCGCGGCCTCCCGCGCGGCGGCGGCGTCGATGATCTTCTGGATGATCGATCGCGCATGCTGCGGATTCTCCTCCAGCCATTCGGCCAGCTTGTCCGCCATCAGGCTTTCCAGCGGCTGGCGCACCTCGGACGAGACCAGCTTGTCCTTTGTCTGCGAACCGAACTTCGGATCGGGCAGCTTGACGGATACGATCGCGGTGAGGCCCTCGCGCATGTCGTCGCCCGTCAGGCTGACCTTCTCGCGCTTCATCATGCCCGACTTGTCGGCATAATTGTTGAGCGTGCGGGTCAGCGCCGCGCGGAACGCCGCCAGGTGCGTGCCGCCGTCGCGCTGCGGGATGTTGTTGGTGAAGCAGAGGACCTGCTCGTAATAGCTGTCGTTCCACTCGAGCGCGACATCGATGCCGATATCGTCGCGCTGGCCGCTGACCGAGATGGGATCGGGGAAGAGCGGTGCCTTGGCGCGGTCGAGATATTTGACGAAGGCCGCGATCCCGCCCTCGTAGAACAATTCATGTTCGACCCGCTCGGCATGGCGCGCATCGACCAGGAAGATGCGCACGCCCGAATTGAGGAAGGCGAGCTCGCGATAGCGATGCTCGAGCTTCTCGAAATCGAACTCGGTGATCTTGAAGGTGGCGGGGCTCGGCAGGAAGGTGACGCGGGTGCCCTTCTTGCCGACCGGGGCCGCGCCGACGACCTTGAGCGGCGCGACCGCGTCGCCATGGGCGAAGCGCATATAATGCTCCTCGCCGTCGCGCCAGATCGTGAGATCCAGGAATTCGGACAGAGCGTTGACGACGGACACGCCGACGCCATGCAGGCCGCCCGACACCTTATAGGCATTATCGTCGGACGTATTCTCGAACTTACCGCCGGCGTGGAGCTGGGTCATGATGACCTCGGCCGCCGACACGCCCTCCTCGGGGTGGATGCCGGTCGGGATGCCGCGGCCATTATCCTCGACCGAGACCGATCCGTCGGCATTCAGCTGGATGACGATCTTGTCGCAATGCCCGGCCAGCGCTTCGTCGATCGCATTGTCCGACACCTCGAACACCATGTGGTGCAGGCCCGACCCGTCGTCGGTATCGCCGATATACATGCCGGGGCGTTTGCGGACGGCGTCCAGGCCCTTCAGGACCTTGATCGAGGATGCGCCGTAATCTTCGGATTCTTGGGATATTGCCATAGCAAGGATATAGGGATTCAGGCGCAAGAACCCAAGCAAAATGGACGCAGCGCCGCACCCGCCCGCGACGGGCGGCGCCGCGCTGGCCGCGCCCCGGCGCCGCCGGCAATGCGCGGGCGATCAGCCCCGCGTGGCGCCGATCGCCGCATCCAGGAAGGCAAGGCCCGCATCCCAGGACAGGCGGTCCGCCATCGGGTCGTAGCGCATGCGCGGATCGGACGAGTCCTGCACGCCGATATTGGTGAAGCTGTGCCAGGCCTGACCATAGACGCTCAGCTGCCAGTCGGCTTCGGCTGCCGCCATTTCCTCCTGGAACGCGGCGACGTCGTGCGGCGGGACCAGGGGATCCTTGCCGCCGGTAAAGGCGGCGATCCTGGCGCGGATCGCACCCCGCTCCGCGGGACGGCGCGTGGCCAGCAGGCCGTGGTAGCTGGCAACGGCGGCAAGCTCGCGGCCGGACCGCGCCAGTTCCAGCACCGCGGTACCGCCGAAACAATAGCCGATCGCGACCGTGCGATCCGCGTCGGTGCCGGCCAGCTCCATGCAGGTATCCAGCGCCACGGCCGTGCGGCGGCGCAGCCGCTCCGGATCCGCTAGAAAGGCCGCGACCGCGCTGGACATCTCCTCGCCGTACAGCGTCTGTCCACCGCCATGGAGATCGGCCGCGAATGCGACATAGCCGCGCTCGGCCAGCAGCGCGCAGCGCCGGCGCACATTGCCGCCGAGCCCATCGGCTTCGTGGACAACCAGCACCGCTGCGCCATTATGGGTCTCGGGGCGGTGAAGCTCGCCGACCAGCGCCACTTCCTCGTCGCGATAACCGACGGGACGTACGCTCATGCCGGGCCGTCGCTGTTGGCGGGCAGATGATCCACCAGCATAGCGATGGCCTCGCCCTGGAAATGCGTGTGCGCCACGCCGTCGAGCAGCACCGCCCGTTCCGGCGTCAGCGTCGCATCGGCCCGATGCTGCGGATCAAGCTCCAGCCACGTTGCGACCGCGCGCTGCAGGCTCGTCACTTCGGCCAGATCGCCGTCCCCGCGCGGCACATTCTGCAGTGCGGCGCTCATATGCCAGTCGATTGCGGGCGATTTCGTCCCTTCGCCCCATTGCGCTTCGGTCATGATCGTTCCTGTCTTGCTCCGTTAGACAGTGAAGCCCCGCCGCGCGACAACGTTCCTTGCGACGCTACAGCATCTCCAGCGGACGGGCCGATTTTGGCGCTGGAAAGGCCGCCTCCAACGCTTCGATCGCCGCAGCATCCAGCACGATATCCGCCGCTGCCGCATTGTCCCGCGCATGGTCCGCCGTCCCCGCCTTGGGGATCACGATCAGGTCGTCGCGACGCAGCAACCAGGCGAGTGCAACCTGCGCCGGGGTGGCGGACAGTGTCCGCGCGATCCGGGCGAGCGCGGGATTGGCAAGCAGGCGTCCTTGCTCCACCGGGCTGTAGGCCATCGCCGTCATGCGGTGCGCGCGCAGCCAGGGCAGCAGATCCAGCTCGGGACCGCGCCGCGTGAGATTGTAGAGGATCTGGTCGGTGACACACTGCTCGCCGCCTGCCGCGACCAGCTCTTCCATATCCTGTGGATCAAGGTTGCTGACGCCCCAATGGCGGATCTTCCCCGCCTCCCGCAGCGTCTCCATCGCCGCAACTGTTTCGCCCAACGGAACGCTGCCGCGCCAGTGGAGCAGATATAGGTCGATCCGGTCCGTCCCCAGCCGACGCAAACTGGCCTCGCACGCCCTCGGCAAGCGATCCCGTCCAGCATTATGCGGATAGGCTTTGCTGACCAGGAACAGCGCGTCACGCTGGTCGCCCAGCGCCTCGCCGATCAGGCTTTCGGCCGCGCCCTCGCCATACATTTCGGCGGTGTCGATCAGCGTCATGCCCGCGTCGACGCCGGCACGCAGCGCG
>NZ_JBMDXN010000059.1:0-34429 GCF_048595155.1 Sphingomonas sp. | reverse complement strand
TTTGGTGCGGGTCGCCACACCCATGCCCACCATCCATGCGCGGGCGCCCACCGGCCCCGCCCGCGCGGAGCGCTTGCCCCCGCCGAAGCGCCCGGCGCCGGCGCGATAGGCTTCGACGATGTTGCGCGACGAGAAAGGCAGGCCGGTTGTGGGATCCTTGTCCGGCTCGTTGCGCGCACGCAGTTCGACCGGATCAATGCCCATTGCGTGCGCAAGCTCATCGACCGCGCATTCGAGCGCGAAAGTGCCGACGGATTCACCGGGAGCGCGCATGAAAGTGTTGGCGAGCATGTCCATCGTCGCCACCTCGACATCAAGCTTGATGCTGCCGGCCGCATAGGCACCGCGCGTGGCGAGAATGAAGGGCTCCGGCATGTTGTTATGCTCGCCCATCACGACAACGCCGCTATGGATCAGCGCATCGAAACGACCGTCCGCCTGCGCCCCGATCGCGACGCGCTGCTCGGTCAGCGTTCGGCCGCCGACGACGCGATAGACGCCCTCGCGCGAGAGCATGATCCGCACCGGCCGCTGCGCGATCTTCGCCGCCGCCGCAGCCAGGATCTGGTGGTTCCACAAGCCTTTACCGCCGAACCCGCCGCCGACGAACGGCGAGCTGATATGGATCTGGCTTTCGTCGAGGCCGAACGCCTGCGCCAGCGTCCATGCCTGGTGCGAGACCATCTGCGACGCGTCGTGGATGAACAGATCGTCGCCGTCCCAGCGCAGGGTGGTGGCGTGGAGCTCGATCGCATTATGGTTGTGCCGCGGGGTGGTATAGGTCGCGTCGATCTTGAACGGCGCCGCCGCGAGCGCTGCATCGGCATCGCCGATCCGCGTCTGCAGCGGCTGCCCGCCGAAATTGCCGGGCTTGATCCCCTTGACCTTGGCCGCTTCCACCGATGTGGTGCCAGGCAGCGGCTCATAGGTCGCTTGAATCAAAGAGGCGGCATGGCCCGCCTGCTCCTGCGTGGCGGCGAGCACCAGTGCGATCGGCTGCCCGTTCCAGTGGATCTCGTCATCTTGCATCACCGCGATATCGTCGGAACCGGCAGCCTTGGCCGCGCTCATGAACACAGGTGTCGGCTTGATGCGCGGCGCATTGCGGTAGGTCATCACCAGCACGACGCCGGGCGCCTTACCGGCCGCATCGACATCGAGCGTGGCGATGCGCCCGCGGACGATGCCGCTGTAGACGAGCGCCGCATAAACCATGTCGTCGAGCGGAACTTCGGCGGCGAATTGCGCCGCGCCCTGCACCTTTTGCGGGCCGTCGATGCGCGAGACCGGCGCGCCGATCAGGCCATGCTGATGCCGGATCAAGGGATCGGGAATGCCGCCGGGCATCCAGCTGTCGGGGGCGAGCGCGAGCGCCTTTTTCATGAGCGTCTGCGCGGCATCCTTGACGGCGCTCATGCCACTTCTCCCGTCAGTTCGCCGAGCACGGCGACGATCGTCCGCTTTGCCAGCTCGACCTTGAAACCATTGTCGCGCAGCGGCGCTGCGTCCCGCAGTTCGGCCTCCGCCGCCGCCCGGAACAGCGCCGGATCGGGGCGCTGCCCACGCAATATCTCTTCCGCGGCCAACGCGCGCCACGGCTTGTGCGCAACCCCGCCGAGCGCCATGCGGGCATCGCGGATCGCACCGCCGTCGAGGTCGATCGCGGCGGCGACGGAGATCAACGCAAAGGCGTAGGAGGCGCGATCGCGGACCTTGCGATAGGCGGAGTGTGCGGCGAACGGCAGCGCCGGCAGCAGGACGGCGGTGATCAACTCGCCCGGCTGCAACGTGGTCTCGATATCGGGGCGGTCGCCGGGCAGCCGGTGCAGATCGGCGAGCGGGATCGTGCGCGTACCGCTGACCGAGGAGAGTTCGACCGCCGCATCCAGCGCGGCAAGCGCGACGCACATGTCCGACGGATGCGTCGCGACGCAGGCGGGAGAGGCGCCGAGGATCGCATGGATGCGATTGAAGCCCCCGATCGCGTCGCATCCCGAACCGGGCTCACGCTTGTTGCAGCGGGCAGCCTTGTCGTAGAAATAATAGCAGCGGGTGCGCTGCAGGATGTTGCCGCCGACGCTCGCCATGTTGCGGATCTGAGCCGACGCGCCGGCGAGGATGGACCGCGACAGCAACGGATAGCGCGCCCGCACCAGCGGATGCGCCGCGAGCGCGGTATTCTTGACGCCGGCGCCAATGCGCAGCGCTCCGTCCGCCTGCTCCTCAATCGCACCTGACAGGTCGCTGACGTCAACCAGCGCCGGGGGCGCCTCGATCGTCACGCGCATGAGATCGACCAGGTTGGTGCCCCCGGCCAGATATTTGGCGCCGGGCGTCAACAGCCCCAGAGCCGCCCCGACATCGGGCGCACGATCATACTGAAACTCGATCATGCCGCAGGCTCCTTGACCAGGGCTTCGCGGATCGCTGCGATGATGCCGTTGTGCGCACCGCAGCGGCAGAGGTTGCCGCTCATCCGTTCACGCACTTCGTCATGGGAGAGAGCCGGAACAGGCCCCGCAAGATCGCCGGTGAGAATGCTCGGCACCCCCTGCTCCCACTCGGCTGCCATGCCGATGGCGGAGCAGATCTGCCCAGGCGTGCAATAGCCGCACTGGAAGCCGTCATGGTCGACGAAGGCACTTTGCAAAGGATGAAGCGCATCATCGCCCGCCAGCCCCTCGATCGTGACGATGTCGCGGCTCTGATACTGAACGGCCAGCGCGAGACAGGAATTGATGCGGGTCCCGTCCACCAGCACGGTACACGCGCCGCAGGCCCCCTGGTCGCATCCCTTCTTCGTGCCGCTGAGATGCAAATGTTCGCGCAGCAGATCGAGCAACGACGTCCGGATATCAACCGCCGCCTCTACGGCCTGACCATTGATCATGAATTTCATCAGGTTACTCGCTTCCTGATCACCCCCCGGGCAGGCATGATCTACGCAGGTTTTGCGGTACATGCCAAGCGGCGTCGGCGCTTCATTCCCGGCGATGTTCAAAAGATCCCATGATCCGCAGCAACGCCGCCGCAAGTAGGACCGAGACAGCGCCAAGACCGAAGAACATGGCGGGCGCGATCGTTCCCCAGTAGGAGCCCATCACGCCGGCAAGCACGCTGCCGAGGAACTTGGCGATATACCAGGCTCCCATGAAGGTGGCAGCGAAGCCCGCCGGCGACAGCAGGTTTACCAGCGTCAATCCGACCGGGATGACCAGCAATTCGCCCATCGTCAGCAGGCAGAAATAGAGGAGCACCCACCAGGCGCTGACGGGCTGGCCGGTCCGCCCGTTGACGATCGCCGCGGCGACCATCACCAGCATCGATGCACAGGCGACGATGCAGCCCAGGCTCATCCGCCGCAACAGCACCGCGGCCGTCCCCTCCTGGCCCTTGCGCGTCCAATATCCGATCAACAGCGGCGTCAGCAGGATGATCAGCGCCGGATTGATCGCCTGAAACCAGGTTGCTGGAATGGTCAACGTGCCGTTGAACAGGGTTCGATCGGTTTGGTCGCGCACCCAAAGGGCGATCACATTGCCACTCTGCTCATACGCGATGCGGAACAGGATCACGACGGTGACGAGCACCACCAGCATCCGCACGGCACGCGCATCGATCGGCACCGCGGCTGTCCCGGGTATGATCGCGGCCCGGCCTGGATCCGCCGGTAGCAGCTGCCGGAAGCCGAGATAGACGATCAGCCCCACCAGCATGCCGATGCCGGCGGCGCCGAAGCCCCAATGCCAGCCAAGCAATTCGCCGAGCGAGCCGCACACCAAGGGCGCGAGCAGGCCGCCCAAATTGATGCCCATATAATAAGCGCTGAAGGCATGGGCCTTGCGCGGATCCTCATCCGCGTACAGCGCGCCGACCTGAACCGCCAAGGGCGGCATGAACAGGCCGTTCCCCAGCGCGACCAGCGCCAGCGCGGGAAACAGGAACGGCGGGAAAGCCATGGCGAAGTGGCCGAGCATCATCAACAAGCCACCGATGACGACGCTAGGGGTCCGGCCCAGCCATTTATCGGCTATGATGCCACCGAAGAACGGGCTGAAAAAAGCCGCGCCGCCGTAGATACCATAGATGAGCGACGACTTGCTCTGGCTGAACCCGAGATCGCTGGTCATGTAATAGACCAGCAAAGCCTGCAGGCCGAAATAGGAGAATTCCGCCCACATCTGCGTCAGGAACAAGACGGTCAATCCAGGCGGATGACCGAACAGGCGCTTCGGCGCAGGGGAATAGATACCGGCCGAAGTCGTCGCCATATTATAGATCCGCCAGCGTCATGGATGGCCCCAATATGCGGCCGGAACCATGATCATACCGTCTTCATAGATGCTGTAGGCAAGCGGATCGTCAGCGAGCGAGGATGGCCCGTCCAGGTCAACCAACTGACACAATTGTGCGAGCACGAACGCGGGCGCAGTCGAGAGTGTCGATCCTGCCATGTTTCCGACCATCAGCTGCAGGCCCATGCGCTTGGCGAGTGCGGCCATGGCCAGGGCCTCGGTGAGACCGCCACATTTGTCGAGCTTGATGTTCATGACCTGAAACAACTCGCCGAGTTGCTCAAGTTCCTCCAGGTTCAGGATACTTTCGTCCGCAGCGACCGGAACGGGCGAGCGCCAGCCGCGCAACGCCTCTTCATCGCCCCGGCGTAACGGCTGTTCCAGCAGGCTGACCCGTTGTGCGACCAGCATGGCGACCAAGGCATCCAGATCGTTGCTGGTGAAGCCCTGATTGGCGTCGACGCCGATCCAGGCATCGGGGCGTGCGCGACGCACGGTTTCGACCCGCGCCGCGTCGGCCGCAAGATCGCCCGACAATTTGAGCTTGATCGCCCGTGCATGCGCAAAGCCCGGCAAGCGCGCCTGCAAATAGGCAGGATCCTCCGCCGGCAGGGTGAAGGTCGTGACCAACGGCCGCGGCCAGCTTACCTGCGCCAATTCCCACACCGGGCGCTTCTGCTGCAGCGATTCGAGCTCCCAGAACGCGCAATCGAGCGCATTGCGCGCGCCGCCGGAAGGAAGCAGTTTCTGCAGGGCGCGACGATCAGCTCCCTGTTCAATCGCGTCGCGCACGCGCTCAATTTCGCTTTCCATGTGCGGATAATCGTCGTTCAGGTAATAGATGCCGGCCGCCTCGCCGCGCCCCTGATGGCGGCCATCGCCCAGCGTGGCGATCACCGCCGGAATGCCCTCGAACAGATAGCCCGATATACGGAACGGCTCCTTCATGCGCATCGGATCGCAGCGATAGGAGAGCTTCAAAGCGGTGCGGGAAGCGGTCGTCATACCGCAACATCCCACAGCCCAAACAATGTTTCAACTAGTGAAACATCATGCCGGATGATCCGACGCCCAATCGGGATCGGTGGTCTGGGAGAGACGCTGAATGCCCGCGCCCGCGCAGACTGACATCACGCGGCAGGGTGCCTCCGAAGTGCGGACATAGCCATGCGCCATTCCGCTGTCGAAATAGACCGAGTCGCCAGCGTCAAGTGGAAGCGGAGCATATAGATCCGAATGCAACTCCATCGCACCATGGAGGACGTAGAGAAATTCCTCGCCGCCGTGGCGAACAAGGCCACCCAATTCTTCCACGCTGCGCGCTTTCACGTCGATAATGATGGGCACCATCATCTTGCCCAACAATTCCGATGCCGGGTAAAAATGGGAATGCTGCTCCGAAATGGGGCGCATCGTATCCGCACGCAAAATACTACGACGCCCGATTCCCGGCGGCGGCGCTTCAACTGCCGGCGTACTGGAGACGAGCACGCCGATATCGACACCCAAACCCTGAGCGAGTCGCACCAATTTGTCGTAGGTCATGGCCATCTTGCCATTTTCCAGCTTCGACAAAGTCGAGAATGGCAGTCCGGTCCGCGCCGCGAGCGCGCGCAAGGTCAGGCCCTGTTCGATCCGCGCCGTCCGCAGGGCCAGCCCGGGATGCGCGGCATTTCCGGCTTGTTTGATCATCAGCTCCCTCGCCATCGGCATAGCTCAGCAATGGACCCAATGGAACAGAAAGGTCGAATCGAGAAACCAGTTGCTATGTTTGAAACATGAGTCATTATGACGACATGATTTAAAGGGGCCGGGATGATGATTGCGCGATCCAAAGCTTGGCTGCTGGCAACGGGCGCTGCGATCGCAAGCATATCGCCCGCCCTAGCCGCACCCGCCACTGATGTTGCGATGAACGATGCCGCAGCGGGTAGTCCTCAGGATGAAATCATCGTCACAGCACAGAAGCGCGAGCAGCGGCTGTTGGATGTGCCACAATCCGTATCGGTCTTATCGGCGGAAACGCTCACCGCTGTTCACGCCGAGCGGTTCGCCGATTATTTCACGCGCCTGCCCAGCGCCAATATTGTCGAAGAACAAGGGGGCCAGACACGCCTGATCCTGCGGGGGATCAATACGGGCGGAGTCGGGGCAACCGTTGCGACCTATGTGGATGAAACGCCCTATGGATCGGCAACGGCGCTGGCGAATGGATCAATTCTGACGCCGGACATCGATCCATTCGATCTGCAACGGGTGGAGGTGCTGCGTGGCCCGCAGGGAACGCTCTATGGTGCCAATTCGCTGGGTGGCCTGGTCAAATATGTCTCGATCGCGCCGGAAACCGATGCCGTGCATTATGCCGCGGAGAGCGGCATTGAAAGCGTCGAGCATGGGAATATCGGCTGGTCGGGCCGCGCCGCCGTCAACCTGCCGCTAGGCGATACAGCGGCGGTCCGGGCGAGCGGCTTCTACCGACGCGATCCCGGCTATATCGACGATCCGCGCCTGGGCTCAAATATTAACGACGGCAAGACCTACGGAGGCCGGATCAGTGTGCTCGTCCGGCCCACGCCGGAGCTAACCTTGCGCGGCACGGCAGTGCTCCAGAACCTGAATAGCAACGGCACCAATACGATCGATGTTGATGCCGTGACGCTGCAGCCGGTGCTCGGCCGATACGAGCATAGCCGGACGGTGGCCGAGCCCAACAACGTCAAATACCGGATCTACAACGGCACCGCCGATTATGATTTCGGCGCGGTGAACCTTATCTCGTCCACCAGTTGGGGAACGCTGGACCAATCCCAGATCCAGGACGCGACTGGCCTCTACGGAGCGCTGCTGACCGAGACGTTCGGCCAGCCGCTTGGCGCCCCGCTCGACCAAAAGGTGCGGCAGCGGCGCTTTACCGAGGAAGTACGGCTTGCATCGTCCGGCAAGCGACGGCTGGAGTGGACCGTAGGCGGCTTTTACACGCGCGAGCGCAACCTGCTCGCCCAATCGCTGGATGCGGTCGATGCGGATACGGGGGCGCCCGTCGCCGATCTCGCGGGATTGGCGCGGACGCGCATCGGCTCACGCTACCGTGAGATTGCCGGCTTCGCGAACGCCACGCTCCATATCTCGCGCCAGTTCGATCTGACGGTCGGCGGCCGCTACAGCCATAATAGTCAGACGACGATCCAGCAGACATCCGGGCCGCTGGGCGGAGACAGTTCGATCGACGGGAAATCCCGCGACAACGTCTTCACCTACGCGGTCGCGCCGTCCTTCAAGCCGAACGATCATACCACTTTCTATCTGCGGATCGCACGCGGCTATCGCCCAGGCGGGCCCAACGCCCTGCCCCCGCTCAATCCCGACAATGCCGACGTGCCCCGGCAGTTCGGTGCCGACACGACCACCAATTACGAAGCCGGGGTCAAGGCCGAACTGATCGATCGCCTGCTGAGCGTCGAGCTGACCGGCTTCTACATCGATTGGAAAGACATCCAGCTCTACACAAGCGTGAACGGTTTCGGCGTCAATACCAATGGCGGCAAGGCGCGTAGCAAGGGGATCGAGCTGACATCGACATTGACGCCGCTCCCCGGGCTTAGCCTGTCCGCCAACGGCTCCTATGTCGATGCGCGCCTGACTCAGGATGCATCGCCGCTTGTCGGCGGGGTGGATGGCGATCGGCTGCCCTATAATCCGCGCTGGTCGGGCACGCTGAGCGCCGATTATGCGCGGCCGCTCAGTACGACGGTCGACGGTACGATCGGGGTCAGCTGGCGGATCACCGGCGCACGCCGCTCCGCCTTCGACCCTTTACTTGGGCAATATCGCCTGGGCGCCTTCAGCCAGGTGGACGCGCATGCAGGGGTGACAATCGATCGCTTCCGCATCGACGCATTCGCGCGCAATCTGACCGATAGCCGCGGCATCACCAACGTTGGCACGCTTGGATCTGCACCCAATGGGGCGCTTGCGGCGGCCTTGGTGCGACCGCGTTCGTACGGGCTGACTGTCGGCGTTCGGTATTAAAGGGGGAATGTAGCCATGCGCATCGTCCACAAGCTCGCGCTTGCCCTTGCGGCACTCGCCATGCCGGTTGCCGCCCAGGCACCCACCCAGCTGCAGCCGCGCCTGCCCGTCGCGACCAAGGGACAGATTCCCGCGCCCGCGGCGCCGGCGGCCCCGGCCGGGACGGCAGCGCTGACGAAGACGGACGTCGATACCTGGCTCGACGGGTTCATTCCTTACGCTATAGCCAGCGGCGAAATTCCGGGCGCGGTGGTCGTCGTCGTCAAAGACGGGCAAGTGCTGACCGAGCGCGGCTTTGGCTATGCCGACAAGAAGGCGAGCAAGCCGGTCGACCCGCAGAACACTCTGTTCCGGCCGGGATCGACATCGAAATTGTTCACCTGGACAGCAGTGATGCAGCAGGTGCAGGCGGGTAAGCTCGACCTTGATCGCGACGTGAACACCTATCTAGATTTCAAGATTCCGCCGGCGTTCGGCAAGCCAATCACACTGCGCAACCTGATGACGCACACGGCCGGGTTTGAAGAGACGGTCAAATATCTGATCACGTCCAACCCCAAGCTGGTGAAGCCGCTGGGCGATGCACTGAAGCGCTGGACGCCCAGCCGCATCTATGCGCCGGGCCAAGTCCCCGGCTATTCCAATTATGGGGCGTCGCTGGCGGGCTATATCGTCGAGCGCGTTTCCGGCGAGAAGTTCGACGATTATGTCGAGCGCCACATCATGGGACCGCTGGGCATGAACCAGTCGAGCTTCCGTCAGCCGCTGCCGCCGGCCCTGGCCGCCAAGGTCTCGCGCGGTTACGAGCCGGGATCGGACGACGCCAAGCCGTTCGAGATGATCCCGCTGGCGCCGGCCGGTGCCTTGTCGGCGACCGGCGCGGACATGGGCAAGTTCATGATCGCACAGCTCGCCAACGGCGGGCCGCTGCTGAACCCAGCCACGTCCGCCGAAATGTTCACGCCGCAGCGTGCCTTCATTCCGGGGCTGCCGACGATGGCGCTGGGCTTCTATCATGAGGATCGCAACGGCAAGACGATCGTTGGTCATGGCGGCGACACGGTCTATTTCCATTCGGACCTGCACCTTTACCTGGAGGACAAGGTCGGGCTGTTCGTGTCGTTCAACAGCCCGGGCAAGAACGGCGCCGCCCATATTATCCGCGCCCGCCTGCTGGAAGATTTCACAGACCGCTATTTCCCGGTCACGCGCCCCAATCTGCCGACCGTGGCAACGGCCAAGGCGCATGGTGCGGCGATGGTCGGGCATTATGTCAGCACGCGCGGCGCGCTGAACGATTGGCTGAAATTCATCGGCGTGATCAGCGCGTCCACGGTCGCGCTCAACCCGGACAATACGATCACCGTGTCGTCCTTCGTCGACGCCGCGGGCAACCCCAAGAAATGGCGCGAAGTCGGACCGTGGCAGTGGCAGCAGGTAGGCGGCAACAGCCGGCTGCATGCAAATGTGGCGGACGGCAAGGTTACCGCCTTCCTGAGCGACGATCTGCCACAGATCCTGCTTTATGTGCCCGCCTCGCCGTCGATGAATGCGGGTTGGATCGTGCCGGCTTTGCTCATCGCGCTGGCGATCATGGCACTGACGGCGATCGGTTGGCCGGTCGTGGCCCTGGTCCGGCGGAATTATGGATATCGTACACCGCTGGTCGGACGTGCGCTCCAGCTGCACCGCGCGACCCGCATTACCGCCTGGATCTTCCTGGTGATCGCGACCGGTTGGACAGTGATGGTCCTCTCGATCGACAGCAATCTGGAAGCTTTCAACGGCGGCATGGATATCTGGATGCGGCTGCTGCAGCTCCTGTCGCTGGTGGCGATCGTGGGGACCGCGCTGACCTGTTGGAACGCCTATGAGACGGCCAGGACACCGGATCGACGCTGGTGGAAATATATGTGGGCGATCCTGGTTGCCGTGTCCGCACTGTTCCTGGTCTGGCTGATCATCACGATGAAGCTTCTGACGATCTCACTGGATTATTGAGGGCGCTGCCCGCCGCCCAGGGGGCACCGGCGGGCTCGTCCACATGGGTGGCCCAGCGCGACGACAATTCGACCTGGTCGAACAGATGCCGCCCCTGCCACAGCAAGGCGCTGCCGACACTGGCGCTCAGAAAGGTCGCGCCGGCAAGCGGATAGTCAACCAGCTTGGCGACATGGGGACCGCCGCCGAACAACAGCCGCCCCAAGAAAGCGGCCAGACACAGCAACGCCAACCCTGCCGATCGCAAGGCAATATCCTGACCCAACCACCGTTTCGACGCCATCGTAACACTCCCGATGGCGCGCCAATTATGCCGAGCCACATAAGGATTCGAGCCGTCGGTCCGGGCTTCGGCATAGGGATCCCATATGGCCCCAAGGCCAAAAACATATGCGATCCATATGCGCGGCTGTGCTTACTGCCCTCGAAAAGCTATTATCTACACGCCATTCGGCTAAGGGCGGCGCCGAGGCCCGTGCTTTGAGGTTTATGCGTGTCAGATCCGTTACTTCCCCGGGCCGACACAGCCCTTACGCCTGCGCCTGTCGAAACCCATGCTCGCGAGCCATTGGCCTTGCTGGCCCTTGGCGCGATCGGGGTCGTGTTCGGCGATATCGGCACGTCGCCGCTTTACGCGCTGAAGGAAAGCTTCGCGGGACATCACCCCCTGACCGTCGATCAGCTCCATATCTTCGGGGTGGTCAGCCTGATCTTCTGGACCATGATGCTGATCGTCACGGTCAAATATGTGTTCATCATCCTGCGGGCGGACAATCATGGCGAAGGCGGCAGCCTGGCCCTGCTGGCGCTGATCGCCCGCCAGCTGGGGGCAAAACGGTGGGGCGCGGGCATCGTCCTGCTCGGCGTCGCGGCCACCGCACTCTTTTACGGCGATGCGATCATCACGCCCGCTATCTCCGTATTGTCCGCAGTCGAGGGGCTGAGCACCGTCAGCGATCGCTTCACCGCGTTCGTCCTGCCTGTCTCGATCGCGATCCTCATCGGCCTGTTCGCGATCCAATCCTATGGCACCGCCAAGGTTGGGATGCTGTTCGGCCCGATCATGGTCTTCTATTTCCTGGTGCTCGCGGTGCTCGGCATTTCCAGCATCCTGACGCACCCGGCCATCCTGGGCAGCATCAATCCGATCTGGGCCGCGCGCTTCTTCCTGATCGATCCCAAGCTCGCTTTTCTGGCGCTCGGATCGGTGGTGCTGGCCGTCACCGGGGCGGAAGCATTGTATGCCGATATGGGCCATTTCGGGCGCAAGGCGATCAGCCTTTCCTGGCTGTACGTCGCCCTGCCCTGCCTGGTGATCAACTATATGGGCCAGGGCGCGCTGCTGCTCAATAATCCCGAGGCTATCGAGAACCCCTTCTATTTGATGGCGCCAGATTGGGCGCGCCTGCCGTTGGTGATCCTGGCGACGCTGGCGACGGTGATTGCCAGCCAGGCGGTCATCTCCGGCGCCTTCTCCGTGACCCAGCAGGCGGTGCAGCTCGGCTTCCTGCCGCGTCTGCATATCGTCAACACCAGCGCGAAAGCGGCGGGCCAGATCTACGTCCCCTTCATCAACTGGGCGTTGCTGGCGATGGTGATCATCATCACGATCGGCTTCCGCAGCTCCAGCAACCTTGCCGCCGCGTACGGCATCGCCGTCACGGGCACGATGTTCATCACCGCCTGCATGCTGGGCATATTGACCTATTCGGTGTGGAAATGGCCGAAGCCGGTGGCGATTGCAGTCACGGGCATGTTCCTGCTGGTCGACGGCGCCTATTTCGCGTCCAATCTGACCAAGGTGCCGGACGGCGGCTGGTTCCCGCTGC
The DNA here is from genome assembly GCF_048595155.1 of Sphingomonas sp. Taxonomy (GTDB): domain Bacteria; phylum Pseudomonadota; class Alphaproteobacteria; order Sphingomonadales; family Sphingomonadaceae; genus Sphingomonas_I. The sequence goes on along the minus strand of NZ_JBMDXN010000059.1, from coordinate 22,275 downwards.
TGGTGGCGGCGGTCGCTTTCACGCTGCTGACCACCTGGGCGCGCGGGCGCCAGATCGTGCGCGGTCATCTCAACCAGAGCGCCATGACGATGGAGATGTTCATCGCCTCCAGCGTGCGCGCGCTCAAGCGCGTCCAGGGTACGGCCGTGTTCTTATCGGCCAGTGCGCAGGGGGTTCCCCATGCGCTGCTGCACAACGTCAAGCATAACAAGGTGCTGCATGAGCGGGTGGCGATCCTGACCGTGAAGATCCGCGGCGTGCCGCAGGTGCCGGAGGAGGACCGGATCGAAGTGCATGCACTGGATGCAGGCTTCTACCGCATCCTGCTCCATTACGGCTTTATGGAAGAGGTCGACATCCCCGCCGCACTAGCGCGGGTGAAGGACTGCGGACCGCAGTTCAAGCCGATGGACACGAGCTTCTTCCTCGGCCGCCAGACGCTGATCGCGTCGGACAAGCCCGGCATGGCAATCTGGCGCGAGCAATTGTTCGCCTGGATGGTGCGCAACGCGGAGAGCGCCATGTCCTTCTTCAAACTGCCGGTAAACCGCGTGATCGAGCTGGGCAGCCAGCTGGAAATTTGAACGGACCGGTCTGCCGGTAGGTCAATTGTCAGCCTCCGGCCTTCATGGCAGGATCACCCCTCCGGATTCGGGGGAGTACGGACCTGATGGACGCGCTGAGCAAAGGGCTGATGGCTGCGCTCCAGTCGGATGGCGAGAGCCGTCCCGGCAGCACGCCTGCGCCGATCGCGACGCCCCAGCAGGAGCGACTGATCGGCGCGCAGATCGGTCAATTACGGCGGGCGATGTGGCGCGACGTCGTTTTCCTGTTGATCGGCATCGCGGTTTTGATCGGAGGGCTGACCATGGTGTGGTCGGCCGTCAATGCCGGGGGCGTGATCGTCGAGCCCTTCCGTGTACCGCCTGCCCTTCAACAGCGCGGGCTTTCCGGCGAGGTTGTGGCGGCCCAACTGCTGGATAAGCTCGCTGCGATGCAAGCGGGCACATCGTCGATGCGCGCCCGATCGACGTACACTAACAATTGGGGCACGGACATTAAGGTCCAGATACCCTATACCGGAGCTTCGCTGGGGCAGATCCAGCGTTATCTGCATGACTGGCTTGGCCACGAAGATCGCCTTTCGGGCGAGGTGATCCGTCTGCCGGACGGTCGCATCGCGATTTCGGGGCGGGTCGGCAGAGGTTCGGCCACCCAGGTGGAGGGGCGCGAGGACATGTTGGATGCACTGCTCCAGCAGGTGGCGCAGTCGATCTACGAGCAGACCCAGCCCTATCGCTATGGCGTTTGGTTGATGCGACAGAACCGCCTGCCGGAGGCAAAAGCCGCGTTCGAGCGTTTGACCACCAGCGACGATATCGAAGATCGCGCCTGGGCCTATATCGGCCTCGGCAATGTCGCGGCGCGCTTCGACGACAAGCGAAATGCATGGCTGAACGCGCTGCGGGTCCGGCCGGATTTCGGCCCAGCGCTCTACAACTTGGCCAGCAACGAATATGGCGCCGGCCATGAAGAACTATCTTGGCGCTATTCCCGCCGGATCAGCGACAATCCGCGCACCATGGAGCGCGCGGTAGACCCTGCCGGCTTCAAGGGTGCGCTGGCAGATATTCAGAGCAGCGTGGCCTATATGGTTGGCGATTTCGCCGGCGGTGCCGAAGCGGGTCGGAGATCCTATAGTCTGGCTGACAATGCCGCGCTCGCGGCAAGCCTGGCACCGCTCAACACGGCCGTAGGGCTGGCGCGGGCCCATGAATTGGACGCGATACCGGCCGCCTTGGCTGATGCAGGTATCAACAGTCCGGCCGCGCTGACGGCCGCGATCGAACATCTGGGCCGCGACGCCGATCCCGCACCTTGGATCGCAGCGGCAATGGGAGACTGGCCGCGCGCCCGCGACCTGTGGTTTCGCAATTTGCAGGCTCTACAGAGTGAAGAGACGGACGCGCTTTACGTCGACACCGCGCTTGAAATCCGCGCTATGCTGTCGATTGCACAGGCGCATACCGGACAACTCAGCCAAGCTTCCGGGACGCTCATGCGTACGCCCCTGGATTGCGCGCCATGCGTTCGTGCGCGCGGCATCGTTGCCGCGCTGGCCGGGCGGCATCGAGAGGCTGACCGCTGGTTCGCACGTGCTCTCGCTCTCACTCCGTCGCTTCCCTTCGCGCATGAAGCCTATGCCGAGGCACTGATCAAAAGGGGCGATGCACCTGCCGCGCTGCAGCAGGCACGGCTGGCGGTGCAGAAAGGCCCTCGTTGGGCGGACGCGCACAAGCGGCTGGGCGACGCGCAGTTGCTGGCCGGGCATGCGGACGATGCCATCCGCGCCTATCGTCAGGCCGAACGGATCGCGCCACGCTGGGGAAGACTCCAGATCGATTTGGCCGATGCGCTTTGGCACAGCGGTGCGCGCGGTGATGCGCGGGCAGCGCTGCAGAAAGCAACGACCCTGCAACTGTCCTCGGCCGACAAGCGGCGGTTGAACAGAAAGCGGGCTATTGCCGCCACGATAACCGCGGCGTGATGTAACAGGCGCAATCCCCTCAGCGACGGCCTGTGCGCCTTACGACCGCCCGCACAGCCGCTTGCCGTTCAGCACCAGCAACGCCCCGCCCAGCGTCAGGACGAAGCTCGCAACGACCAATGTGCATTCCAGCGGCGTCGGCTGTTCGGGACGCCCCGGCATCAGCGCGCGCAGCCAGAGGGAGCTTCCCCAGCCGGCGGCGATCAGGGCGGCGCCGGCAAGACGTGCCATGATGTCCGGGCGATTCATTGCGCACCGCCCAAACAGATCAGCGCAACGCCGGCCACACGCTGCAGGTCCGCCACCGCCTGTTCGTGCCGATCCATCGGCAGGCCCGCGAGCAAGCCGTAATGACACAGGACGATATCGGCGCCATGGTCCTCCTCCTCGGCGAGCGCCGCAAGGATGTCGGCCACATCGAACGTTAACTCCAACCTGGGATCGTGAATGCCGATCGCGGTTGCACGGGCGCGATCGACAAGACCGGGGGCGCTATCGAAACCACGCCCCTCGATCGCAACGAAGCCGAGCATGACGGCATGCAGCACCGTTTCGATCAGCCCGCCGCCGTCCGCGCAGCCGACATCCAGGATGCGCACGGCGCGCCGGCCGTTCGCGCGCATGTCCAGTAGCGCGTGATCGATCCTGGACATGACGGCATCCGTGCTGAAACCCCGCTGGGGATTGCCGGACGATCGGCTCGTAGAAACCGAAGGCATCACTGATCCGCCGACGGAGGGCGGGAGCGTGCCGCCGCCCGCAAATGCCTGCGTCGCGATGCGCTGTTCGAAGACAATCTTTGACATCATTCATGCTTTCCTGATCGCAATGCCATCGCCGCTGCAGGTCTATGCCGCAGCGCTACGCAGGTGAGATGCAGACGGGTCATGCCGCGAGGCGGGATATCAGCGGCTCGTCGACGAGCCGGACAACGGCGGCGGCATAGGCATGCCGTTCCCAGCGGGCGAAGCGCAGGGCGGCGTCGCAGGAAACGAAACTCCCCTCTAGCGGGCCGTCTTGCTCCTGGACGAGCCAGTGGCCGCCGCTGTCGCGACCGACCAGCAGAATGACGGGTTCGGCTATATCGGGTTCTTCTGGGTCAGGTTCAGCAGTATCGATGAACATGGACGACACTCGGCCGGAAGAAGGCGTCCGGCACGCGGATCGGCGCAACCTTGCGTCACCGGTAAGCGATGTGCGCCCTTCCGCATTGGTTAAGAAGACGACCCAGACAGATCATGCATAGGTTTTACATAGGAATATTGCCGCTTCGGAGCGGCCGGCGACGCCGTCAGCCAGTTGCGATCAGGCGGTAGCCGACACCCAGTTCGTTGACGATGATCGCCGGCTGCGCGGCATCCTCCTCCAGCTTCTGGCGGATGTTGCGCACGATCACGCGCAGATATTCGATATGGCGTTCGTAATCGCGCGGCCACACGGCGGCGAGGAGCTTGTCATGGGTAATGACGCGTCCCGGATAGCGCGCCAGTTCGGCAACCACGGTAAATTCCTTGGGGGTGAGGTGCACTTCCTCCCCATTCCTGTGGATACGGCGCTGGACGAGATCGATCGTCACGTCACCCGCCTCCACCGACGATCGCCCACCATCGGCAACGACGCGGCTGCGCAGCGCGACACGAACCCGTGCCAGCAGTTCCTCCGTATCGAACGGCTTGGTCACATAATCTATCGCGCCCAGATCCAGTGCCGCCACCTTTTCGTCGGTGGCCTCCCGTGCCGAGACGACCAGAACCGCCGTCTTCTTCGCCTTCTGCTGGATCAGGGGGAGCAATTCCAGACCGTCCCGATCCGGCAACCCGAGATCAAGCAGAACGATATCCGGCGGATTGGCGTCCAGTTCCGCAAGCGCCTGTCGCGCAGAACCCGCCTCGGTCACGCGATAGTCCGCGCGCGTCAGCGTGCCGTGCAGAAGCCGGCGGATATGGGGTTCGTCGTCGATGATGAGGATGCTGGCTGCGTTGCTCATTCTTCGTCCATATTGGTGACGAGCAGGTCTTCGGGAAAGTGCAGGGTGAAGCGGGCACCGGCAGGCTCGCCACGGTTGGCGGCCTCCACTTCCAGCCCCATCGCTTCCGCGAACCCCTTGACGATCGCGAGGCCGAGGCCGGTACCGGCCTGCTTGCGATCCGATCCCTCGATCCGCTGAAATGTTTCGAAGACGTCCCGCTCGCGTCCCGGCGGCAGGCCCGGTCCTTGATCGAGGATCGAGAGTGTCAGGCTGCCCGGCAGACGCTCGGCCCGGATCGCGATCGGCGTGCCGGGGTCGCCATAACGTCCGGCATTATCGAGCAGATTGATCAGGACGTGATGGAACAGCTGCGCGTCGATCCGGACCAGCGGCAAATCGGCGGCGACCCCGAAATCGATCGCATGGCCGTCCAGCGCGCGGCGCGTGTCATGCACCGCACTGGCGATCGCATCCGCCAGGTCGACCGCCTCAATCCTCAGCTTGAGCGCCCCAGCCTCCACGCGCGCCATATCCAGCAGATTGGCAACGAAGCGATTAAGGCGCTGAGCTTCCGCCTCGATCCCGTCGACCAAGTCGGGGCTATAGGTACTGCGCAATTCTGTCACCGATGCCATGATCGCCGTCAGCGGCGTGCGCAGATCGTGGCTGACCGAGGACAGCAGCGCCGCGCGCAGGCGATCGCGCTCCTTGAGCTGCGCCATGCCCCGCATCTCTTCCGCCAAGCGGGCGCGTTCGATCGCGAGAGCCGCCTGATCGAGCAGGCTCATCAGCAAGGGGAGCTGATCCGACTTGACGGGCTCACTGCCATCCTCGCGGCTCATCCCGATCGCGGCGAGCGTGTCCGTCATGTTGCGCAGTGGGTAGAATAGCCAGTCGGACGCGGTCAGCGTGTCCGATCCGCGGCCAGCGGGCACGCCGCGTTCCAGCACCCAGCTGATCGCGGCCAGATCGATCGTATCCAATCGATCCTGCGGAGGATTGGCCGCGCGCACCTGCGGCCCATCGGGCGATGCGACAAGCAGGATAGCGTGCACGTCAAAGATCCGCCCGACCTCGGCACAGATTGCCTGCGCCAAATCATCCTCGCCCGACGTCTTGGTGATCTGGCCGAGGAAGCCTGCAAGAGCGGCATTGGCACGCGCGCTGGACGAGGCGAGATCCGCCTGCGCGCGCACCCGCGCCGCGAACTGGCTGGTGACGGAGGCGACCGCCAGCAGCACCAGCACGGTGATGACATTTTCCGGATTGTTGATCGTGAGTGTGCCGGTCGGCGGCAGGAAGAAGAAGTTATAGGCGAGACTGGAGGCCAGCCCCGCGAACAATCCTGCCCGCAACCCGAACAGGCTTGCCGCCGCCATGACCGGAAGCAGGTAGAGCAAGGCGACGTTGCTGAGGTTGAGTACGTGGCTGAGCCCAGTGCCGAACGCGGTGATCGCCGCCACCATTGTGGCCGCCCACAGATAGTCGCTCCGCCGCCCCCAATTGCGCGCGGCCGTACGCACGCGTTGCTGGGGTGCGGCCCGCTGTTCCATCGGCAGCACGTGGACTGCGACACCCGGCATGCCCCGCACGAGCCGATCAACGACCGATCCGTGGCGCAGCTCGAACCAGCGGGACCGGACAGACTTGCCGACGATCAGCTGGGTCGTACGGGCCTCGGCAGCAAAGGCGCTCAAGCCACTGATGACGGAGCTTGCCGGAACCGTCGCGACGGTCGCGCCCAACTGGCTGGCGAGGTTCATCGTTGCGGAAAGGCGCTTGCGATCCTCGTCGCTCAGGCTCTGCGTGCGGGGGGTTTCGACATGCAGCGCGGTCCATGGCGTACGCAGCGTATCGGCAATGCGCTTGGCGGCCCGCACGAGCCCGTCGGCGCCGGGGAGTTCGCTGACCGCAACCAGGATCCGTTCCCCCCCGGCCCAATTGCCGGAAAGCGCGTGGGTCCGCACATATTCCAGCATCTGCGCATCGACCGCCTGGGCGGCACGGCGAAGCGCGAGTTCGCGCAGGGCGGAGAGATTCGACTTGGAGAAATAATGGCCGAGCGCACGCGTAGCCTCATCCGGCACATAGACTTTGCCGTCCTTGAGCCGATCGATCAGCTCGTCGGGCGGAATATCGACAACTTCGATCTCGGCGCTTTCGAGAATACGATCGGGTATCGTCTCCCGCACGCGTACCCGCGTGAAGGAGGCAACGACGTCGTTCAGACTTTCGATATGCTGGACGTTCACCGTCGAGAAGACGTCAATGCCCGCCGCAAGAAGTTCCTCGACATCCTGGTAGCGTTTGGGATGGCGGCATTGGGGCGCGTTGGTGTGCGCCAGTTCGTCGACGAGCACGAGATCCGGCCGCCGCGCCAGAATGGCGTCGAGGTCCATCTCCGCCAGCATGCGGCCACGATAGTCAATCGTCCGGCGTGGCACGATCTCATGCCCCGCCAACAGTGCCTCGGTCTCCGCCCGCCCGTGGGTTTCGACCACGCCGATCACGACATCGACGCCGGCGCCCGCGCGCGCCGCGCCTTCATTCAGCATCTCGTAGGTTTTCCCGACGCCGGGCGCAGCGCCGAGAAAAACCTTCAGCTTGCCCCGGCCTTCCTGCTCCGCTTGGCGGAGCAGGGCATCGGGATCGGGGCGGTCTTCGCTTTCGCTCACTGCGCCGGTTTAGCGCCTAGTGCGTCCAGCTGTCGATTGAGCAGCAGCACATTCACCCGATCTTCCCCAAGGAAGCCCAAAAGCGGATGCGCAATTGCCTCTTCCACCATGCCGTGGAGCGTCTGCTCGCTCAAGCCGCGCGCCTTGGCGACACGCGCCACCTGGTAAAAGGCCGCTTCCGGCGTGATATCGGGATCAAGGCCGGACGCCGACGTCGTGACCAGATCCTGCGGAACGGGACCGGCGGGTCCCGCCGCTTTCAGCGTCTTGATGTCGCCGACGACGCGATCATGCAGCGCCTGGGACGCCGGGCCGAGATTGGAGCCGGCCGACGCCAGCGGATCATAGCCCTTGCCAGCCGCCGAGGGCCGGGGGTGGAAGTAGCGATCGGAGCTGAAGCCCTGCGCCAGCAGCTCCGAACCGATGACCTGGCCATGGTCCTCGATCAGGCTACCATTGGCCTGATGGGGAAAGGCGAGCTGGCCGATCCCAGTGAGCGCGAGCGGATAGGCAATGCCCAGCAGCAGCGCGAACAGGGCCGTCATCACGATGGCCGGCCGTAGCGAAGAAACGAAATCGTTGCCCATGATAGTGTCTTTCTCTCAAGCCCCGGCCGAGGCCGGGGCCAATTCCGTCGTTGCCGGAGTCAGGCCAGGCCGAGGCCCGCCACCGCGATGTCGATGATCTTGATCCCCAGGAAGGGGGCGATCAGCCCACCCAAGCCGTAGATGGCGAGGTTGCGGCGCAGCAGTGGCCCGGCTCCCATCGGCTTGTAGGTGACGCCCTTGAGCGCGAGCGGCACGAGCGCGGGGATGATCAGTGCATTGAAGATGATCGCCGAGAGGATGGCGCTGTTCGGCGTGGCGAGGTGCATCAGGTTGAGCACCGCCAGCCCCGGATAAAGGATGACGAACATGGCCGGGATGATCGCGAAATATTTGGCGACGTCGTTGGCCACCGAGAAGGTGGTAAGCGCGCCGCGCGTCATCAGCAGCTGCTTGCCCAGGCCCACCACTTCGATGAGCTTGGTCGGGTCGCTGTCGAGATCGACCATGTTGCCCGCCTCGCGTGCGGCCTGCGTGCCGGTATTCATCGCAACGCCGACATCGGCCTGCGCCAATGCGGGCGCATCGTTGGTGCCGTCACCGCACATGGCGACGAGCTTGCCGCCCTGCTGCTCGCTGCGGATCAGCGCGAGCTTGTCCTCCGGCGTGGCCTGCGCGAGGAAATCGTCGACACCCGCTTCGGCGGCGATGGCGGCGGCGGTCAGGGGATTGTCGCCGGTGATCATCACCGTGCGGATGCCCATCTGCCGCAACTCACCAAACCGTTCGCGGATGCCGGCTTTCACTACGTCCTTGAGCGCGATGACGCCCAGCAGGCGGCCGTCCTTGGCGACTGCCAAGGGGGTCATGCCGGCGCGTGCGATATCATCGGTCGAGCGGCGCAATTCGGTTGCGGCGGTGCCATTGCCTGACCCCGGATTGGCCTTGAGGATCGAGTCGACCGCGCCCTTCTGGATCAGGGTGGTCCCGAAGCGGACGCCCGAGATGCGCGTCTGCGCGGTAAAGGGAATGATTTCCGCACCTTCCGGCAAAGCCGTCGTCTGGATGCCGAATTTCTCGCGCGCCAAAACCACGACCGAGCGGCCTTCCGGCGTCTCGTCGGCGAGGCTGGCAAGCAATGCTGCTTCGGCGAGTTCGGAAACCTTGACCGAGCCCACTGTGCGGAACTCGCTTGCCTGGCGGTCGCCGATCGTGATCGTGCCCGTCTTGTCGAGCAGCAGCACGTCAATGTCGCCAGCCGCTTCGACCGCACGGCCCGATTTGGCGAGCACGTTGAAGCGCACCAGCCGGTCCATGCCGGCAATACCGATAGCCGACAGCAGCGCCGCGATCGTAGTCGGGATAAGGGTGATCAGCAGAGCCGCAAGCATCGTCACGGGGATGACGCCGCCTGCATAGGATGCGAAGCTCGGTACCGTGCCCACGGCGATGAGGAAGATGATGGTCAGGCCGACCAGCAGGATCGTCAGCGCAATTTCGTTCGGCGTCTTCTGGCGCTCGGCGCCTTCGACCAACGCGATCATGCGGTCGAGAAAGCCCTGCCCCGGATTGACCGTGACACGCACCTTGATCTGATCGGAGATGACGCGGGTGCCGGCGGTGACGGCGGAGCGATCGCCGCCCGCCTCGCGGATCACCGGCGCGCTTTCGCCGGTAATGGCGGCTTCGTTGACCGACGCGACGCCCTCCACGACCTCGCCGTCCGACGGAATGAGGTCGCCGGTCCGCACCAGAACAACGTCGCCGACGCGCAGTGCGCTGGCGGGCACATCCTCCAGGCTGCTGCCCTTGATGCGACGCGCGGTCAGTTCCGCCTTGGTGGCGCGCAGGCTAGCCGCCTGGGCCTTGCCGCGGCCCTCCGCCAGCGCCTCGGCAAACGTCCCGAAGAGCACGGTGAGCCAGAGCCATACGACCAACTGGGCCTTGAAGCCGAAGGCGAGATTGTCGTGGCCCAACGCGAGCAGCACGGTCAGCAGCAGAGCGACGCAGGCCGTGACGAACATCACTGGATTGCGCACCAGCTGGCGCGGGTTCAGCTTGAGGAAGGATTGTCCGATCGCCGGCAGCAGCAGATCGGCGGTGAACAGGGATTTTGTAGCGGTGCGCGCCATGATTTGCGTCCCGATCAGGAGAGATGGCCGCCGATCATCGAAAGATGATCAGCGATAGGGCCAAGCGCGAGGCTCGGCAGGAAAGTGAGGCCGCCCATAATCAGGATGACCCCGATCAGGAGACCGACCCACAGCCCGCCCGTAGTGGGGAAGGAGCCGGCGCTTTCCGGCGTATGCTTCTTTGCGGCGAGGCTGCCGGCAATTGCCAGCATCGGCACGATTACGAAGAAGCGACCGATCCACATGCATACAGCCAGCATGCCGTTGTAGAAGGGCGTGCCGGAGGTAATGCCCCCGAAAGCCGACCCGTTATTGGCCACTGCACTGGTGAAGGCGTAAAGGATCTCCGAAAAGCCATGAGGCCCCTTGTTGAGCGGCCCTGCCAGCCCGGCGGTCGTGACACTGGCGATGGCCGCACCCCCCAGGATTGCCAGCGGCAGTACGGCGATAGCGAGCACCGCAAGCTTCACTTCGCGGCTTTCGATCTTCTTGCCGACATATTCCGGCGTACGGCCGACCATGAGGCCTGCAACGAACACGGCGAGGATGGCGAACAGCAGGAAGCCGTAGATGCCCGCACCGACGCCACCGACGACGATCTCACCCAATTGCATGTTGAAGATGGGAACGAGCCCGCCAATGGCGGTGAAGCTGTCGTGCATCGCATTGACGGCGCCACAGGATGCAGCGGTCGTGACCACAGCGAACAAGGACGACGCAGCGGTGCCGAAGCGGACCTCTTTGCCCTCCATATTACCGCCGGCCAGGCCGAGCTGGTGCAGCATCGGATTGCCCGCCGCTTCCTGCCAATAGCAGACGGCAACGCCCGCGATGAACATGAGCATCATGGCGGCCAGGATCGCCCAGCCTTGCCGCACATTGCCGACCGCCTTGCCGAAGCACCAGGTGAGGCCGACACCGATCGCGAAGATCGACAGCATCTGCACCAGATTGGTGAGCGCGCTGGGATTTTCGAAGGGATGCGCGCTGTTGGCGTTGAAGAAACCGCCACCATTGGTGCCGAGCATCTTGATCGCTTCCTGCGATGCCACCGGACCAAGCGTGATCACCTGTTTGGCGCCCTCCATCGTGTTGGCGGTAACCTGTTGGGTGAGGGTCTGAGGCACGCCGCTCGCGATTAGATAGACGGAGTACAGCACGCACACCGGCAACAGCAGATAGAGCGTGACCCGCGTCATATCCGCCCAGAAATTACCGAGCGTCGCCGTCTGACGGCGCGCGAAACCGCGAAACAGCGCGAAGGCAAGCGCGATACCGGTGGCAGCAGACGTGAAATTGTGGATCGCCAGCGCCAGCATCTGACTGAGGTTCGACATCGCTGCCTCGCCCGAATACCATTGCCAATTGGTGTTCGTGGCAAAGCTGACCGCCGTATTGGCGGCGCCATCGGGGGTGATGCCCGACATAGCGGGCGCGTTGAGGGGAAGAACGGCCTGCAGACGCAAAATGGCGTAGGTAAACAGCGTCAATACGACGTTGAACAGCAGCATGTGGACGGCGTAGCGGCGCCAACCCATCTCAGCCGCCGGATCGACGCCGGATAGACGATAGAAGCCGCGCTCGACGGGGCCGAGCACGACATGAAGCGGCGTCCTGCGCCCTTCATAAAGCGCGAACAGCCAAAGACCGATCGGCTTGGCGAGTGCCAGCAATATACCGACAAATACGAGGATCAGGATCCAGCCCTGGGGTGTCATGATGCCGCTCCCGTCAGAAGCGTTCGGGCCGCAGAAGCACGGCCACAAGATAAAGGAGAAGGCCGAGCGCGGTGATCGCGGCGAGCCAGAGATCGAGGGTCATGCGCCGACGCCCTCACGCATTGTCGCACAGCCGGACATAGGCGAGCGTTGCCGCTACCAGTCCCAGCATGATGCTGATCCAGATGATGTCTTGCACGTTAAGTCCTCGCGCTTAAACTCGAGGTTCAGCATTAGGCAGCGCGCGCATAGGGAAACGAGATAGCGTGCAGAGCATCGGCATATGTTCTGCGTTAAAATCGCGATTATGCAGTTGATGTCTTGCTTGATCGGGTGGGCCTTACCGCCCGCAACGCCCGGTCAAGGTCGGGACCGTTTGGAGCACGCGTAGGACCTAGTGCACGACCTTCGAGAAGACATTCATGACGACAAGGCCGGCGATGACGAGGGCCATACCGATCATCGCCGGCGCGTCCAGCTTTTGCCCATGAAATGCCCAAGCCGCGCTCGCGATCAGCACGATGCCGACGCCGGACCAGATCGCATAAGCTACGCCCGTCGGGATCGTCTTTAAGACCTGCGAGAGACAGAAGAAGGCAATGCCGTAACCGATGGCGGTGACGATCGACGGCCCCAGCTTGGTGAAGCCGTTCGATTGCTTCATGAATGACGTCGCGATCACCTCGGCGAGGATCGCTACCCCCAGAATTGCATAGGCCATCGAGGGGTATGTACTGCGCTGCGAAACTTTGTCGCCGGGTTTGTAGCCTCCGTCATCGACGTGAATCGTCGCAAGTTACCGCGGCGATTCACCAGCGATAGCCTGCACCTCGACCTCCATATCGATGAAATCCTCGGCCGCACCGACGTAGCCGCCGCTGATCGGCATGATTTGTGCGATCGTGCGGGCGACGGCGACGGGGACAAGATTGGCGCTGCCCATCCGAGTATTGGTGGGATCGAAGGCGATCCAGCCGGCATCGGGCAGGTAGATTTCGGCCCAGGCATGGGTCGCCCCATGCTGCCCCTCGCCACCGCTCCTAGCGTCATAAAGGTAACCTGAGACCGCGCGCGCGGCAAAGCCGAGGCGGCGAGCAGTCTCGATAAATAGGGTCGCGAGATCGCGGCACGAGCCGCTGGCAAGCACAAGCGTGTCTTCGGCTGACTGCGTGCCTTCTTCGTCGCGCTGACGGTAGCCGATATCGCGATTGATGCGGCTGTTGATGGCTTGCAGCAGCGAGAGCGTATCGGACGGCAAGCCGTCCCCGAACCCCGCCACCCATGCCGACAGGGCATCGCCCCGCGCAGCGGAGGTCGACACGAGCAACGCACCCAGATCGAGCATCTCGTCGGGCGCGTATGCGAAGGGATGACGATGCGCGAAAGGCGCGATCGTAAAGACGGGCCAAGCCTCCGCGCATTGCTCGACCAGCAAGTGGCTATCGATGATCAGCCGATCAGTCGGCTCGGCAAACATAGCGGTGGCGATCAGGTTGCCGAACACATCTTGGCTCCAGTCGAGCCGGGCCGATGGCGCGCACCACAGTCGCCGGGTGACCAGCTTCAAATCATGCTGGCCGCGCGGGCATAGCAACAGCCGATGCGGCTGCAAGGCAACCGCACGGGCGTAATGATATGTCGTACGATGATGGATCGTCAGCAGCACGGCACCATCCTGACCGGCCGGTCAGGCGGTCTTGCGGGCTGCCAAGGCACGCTCAACGATCAACAGACCTTCCGGGCTCGCGATCGCGAGATCCAGCGGACGCCCACCCATGGCAGGATCGTCCGCGTTGAGGAAAGCGATCACCGCGTCGGACTCGCCAAGCGTATCGAAGGCCAGGCTGGTCGCCCGGCCCTGCCGTTCGGCCTCCTCAGGCGAAAGGCGCGGACCGGAAAAGCGATTACGGAACGGTTTGTTCATGTGTCATTTCCTTCAGCCGGCCGCGCGGCGTCGCGGAGGTTTTCGGCGCGGATCGCGCGCGCGGCCATCAGGCGCCACGCCGCCTCGGAGCGCAAGCAGCTCTCTTTCACATTGGCGAGGTTGGTGTCTTTGGCCTGTTGTGCGGCGTCTTCCGCACGCGCCAGATACAAGTCGCTGTTAGTAGACATTAAAGGCTCCTGACCTGAAATTGCTTCCGGCGCGTGACAGGATCAGCCGAGCATTTCGGCAACGATCCGGCGCATATCCGCCCGCGACAATGGCGAGCGCAGCTGCTGCTGCCTGGGAAGGTAAGATGTGGGAACGCGTGATAGGGCGCGACGCGAATGCGCCACGGATGTCAGTGATTGTGTGTGCATAATTCCTGGTGCGCACTTGCTCGTGCGCGTTTTCAAATAGAGGATGGGTTGCTAGCGCCGGAACGTCCGCCGCTGCCCGGATCCAACGACGCGGGCCGTCGGCTCGCGGAAAATGATGCGCCCCTTATCGAGATCGTAAGGCGTCATTTCGACCTGGACGCGATCGCCCACGACCGATCGGATGCGGTTACGCCGCATCCGGCCGGCCGTATACGCGATGATCCTGTGATCATTGTCGAGAAGGACGCGGAAGCGCCCATCCGGCAAGATCTCATCGATCAGGCCGTCGAAGGTCATCAGATCTTCTTTGGCCATGTGTCTTACGCCGCCTCGAGATTGACCGCCGATTCCCGGCCACGCCTATCCGCTTCGACGTCGTAGCGGAGACGCTGGTTCTGATCGAGCGTGGCCATGCCGGCGCGTTCGACGGCGCTGATATGGACGAAGCTGTCCTTGCTGCCATCATCGGGCGCAATGAAGCCAAAGCCCTTGTCGTTATTGAAGAATTTTACGGTGCCTACTGGCATGGGATGTTTCCTTTCACGAAAACGGGGTTCCCGCCGGCAAAGCGCCGAAAGGGCCGTGAAGCGTGAAATGGAACAATTGCCGTAAAGGGCATCGAATTCCGTCGCAGGCGACGTTAGCAGTCTCTAAATAGGTTTAGTTTCCGGAAAAATCAACCTGGGCTGCGCACGGCTCGATCAAGCACAGGATTTCCGAATTATTGCCGAGCGGCTTGCGCGTTTTCCAAACAGCGCGACTCCGCTTCCGATCTATGCTAGGCGTGCGCTGCCTATTCCGGCTGACGCGGTGGGACCGCGCAGGAGATTTACGATGTCACGCGCACTCAACCTCAATGCTCCCCAGGAGCATGTTCTCGCCACGTGCGTGAAGCAGAAGGTCGCCATTACCCAGATCGAGTCACTCGTTTCAGGCGGCACCCGCATAGTACTGAAGAATGGCGACGATGCCGCGACGATCGGCCGCATCTATAAGAGCAAGGTCATAACGGGCCCGGTATCCCGTATCCCGGCCCGCATGATGCATGCCTGAGCGGTTCAGGGCTTCAGCCGCCAGCCGGTCTTGAAGATCCACCAGAGCAGAACAAGACAGGCTATCAGGAAGGCGGCGGTCACGGCGAGGCTTTGGCCGACACTTACGTCGCCAACCCCGTAGAAACTCCAGCGGAAGCCGCTGACGAGATAGACGACGGGATTGAACAGGCTGATCCTGTGCCACGGTTCGCGCAGCATATCGATCGGGTAGAAAGCCCCGCCCAGAAAGGTGAGCGGGGTAATCACCAACGCCGGGATGATGGCGAGCTGCTCGAAGCTCTTGGCCCATATACCGATGATGAAACCGAACAGGCTGAAGGCGATCGACGTCAGCAGCAGGAAGGCGACCATCCATACCGGGTGGACGATGCGCACGTCGGTAAAGAAGGTCGATGTCACCAGAATGATCAGGCCGATCACCACCGATTTGGTGGCGGCCGCGCCGACATAGGCGGCGACCGTTTCGACATAGGACATGGGCGCCGACAAAATCTCGAAGATCGTGCCGGTGAATTTGGGGAAATAGATGCCGATCGAGGCATTGCTGATGCTCTGCGTCAGCAAGGTCAGCATGATCAGGCCGGGCACGATGAACCCGCCATAGCCGACGCCGCCGCCGAGTTGCGGCATGCGGGAGCCGAACGCGCCGCCGAAAACGATGAAATACAGCGCGGTGGTGACGACCGGCGTAGCGATGCTCTGCCAGACGGTGCGCAACGTACGCGCCATCTCCGTCTTGTAGATCGCCTTCATGCCCGAAAGGTTGATGCCGCTCATGCCGGACGCTCCACCAGGGTCACAAAGATATCTTCGAGCGAACTGCGTGACGTATCCAGGTCGCGATAGTCGATACCGAGTTCGCCCAGCCGCCGTAGCAGGGAGGGCATGCCGGTATCCTCGGCCTCGGCGTCGAACGTGTAGACCAATTGCGACCCATCCTGCTCAAGCGTGAGCGGCCAGGCGGCCAGCGCTGCCGGCAAGGCGGACAAAGTCTCTTGCAGCGCGAGCGTGAGCCGCCGCTTGCCAAGCTTGCGCATCAGGGCCGCTTTTTCTTCCACCAGCAGGATCCGCCCATGATCGATCACGCCGACACGATCGGCCATTTCCTCCGCCTCTTCGATATAATGGGTGGTGAGGATGATGGTGGTGCCCTTCTCCCGCAGCTTACGCACGAGCGCCCACATATCGCGGCGTAGGTTGACGTCGACGCCCGCCGTCGGCTCGTCGAGAAACAGCAGATCGGGTTCGTGGCTGAGCGCCTTGGCGATCATCACCCGCCGCTTCATCCCACCCGACAATTCGATGATCTTGCTGTTGCGCTTGTCCCACAGCGACAAATCTCGCAGCAATTGTTCGATATAGGCAGGATGGGCGGAACGGCCGAACAAGCCGCGGCTGAAGCTTACCGTTCCGAGCACGGTCGCGAAGATATCGACCGCGACTTCCTGCGGCACCAGGCCGATCTTGGCGCGCGCGGCACGATAGTCAGAGGCGATATCATGCCCGTCCACCCTGATCGTCCCGGATGTCATGGTCACGGTGCCGCAGATCAGGCTGATCAGCGTTGTCTTGCCGGCGCCATTAGGCCCCAGCAGCGCGAAAATTTCGCCGCGCTGGATCTCCAGATCGACATGATCGAGGGCCACAAGCCCGGACTTATATCGCTTGCTGGCAGCAGCGACGGACAGGATCGGCGGCATGGACGCCCTTCAAAGCGAGGTCGGAAACACGCAATACGCGCACGGTGAGGTGGCGCCCATGTGGGGATGCTTCAGTCGGCGTCAATCTCTTCGAGGCGATCGTTCATCTTGCGAAGCGCCTTGAACAAAGCCTGCTGTTCTTGTTCGGAGAGTATTCCGAATACATTTGTAACAAATTTCTGACGCGCCGGCTCGGATGCCGCAAGGGCAGCCTCCCCTGCCGGTGTGATCGAGAGACGCTTGGCCCGCCGATCGGTGGGATCGGGCGTACGCTGGACAAGGCCATCCCGCTCCAGCGCATCGATCGCCTCGGTCACGGTGCGTGGCGAAAAACCAAAGGCAGTACCGATGTCGGCCGAACGCGCAGATCCCTCTGCTGCAATGAACTTCAGCAACTTAGCCCGCGCCAGCGACACGCCGTCCATCTTCATCGCGCGATCGATGGCGCGGTGCGCGCGCAGATAGAAATCGCGCAGCTCGTCAACGATTTCGTTCAGATCAGTCATCTGAAATAACATGGTCCCATATAAAATGGGCTTGCCATAGCTTTGTTGCAGACGCAACAGGCCGGTAACGAGTCGGACGGACGGAACGAAATCGACATGACAGACGATGCGCAAAGCGCACCCGACGAAGCCAAGCCGGCTTCCTCGCGTAGACGGACATTCCGTCGCGCGCTGATGGTTCTTGGGCCCTTGGCCCTGATCCTGCTGGTCGCATGGTTCATCCACTATGAGACGCGCGGCAAATATGTCGAGAGCACCAACGACGCCTACCTGCGCGCAGACTCAGTCACTGTGTCGCCGAAAATTTCCGGCTACGTGGAGCAGGTGCTGGTTGCCGACAACCAGGACGTGAAGGCCGGCCAGCCGCTGGTGCGCATCGACCCGCGGGATTATCGCGCGCAGGCGGCACAATATCAGGCACAGATCGACGTCGCGGACGCCAATGTTGCCAACGTGCGGGCCACCATCGGCGAGCAGCAGGCCGCGATCAGCCAGGCCCGTGCCGAACTGGCGGTCGCCCGCAGCGATGCGCGTTTCGCGGCCGAGGAAGTTGCTCGTTACACGCCACTGGCGGCATCGGGTGCGGAAACGCGGGAAAGACTGAACAACCTCCGCAACCAGGCCGCCCAGGCGGCAAGTCGCGTCGCCGCGCAACAGGCCGCGCTCACCAGCGCGGAACGTCGCATCGGATCCTTGCAGGCGCAGATCCGGCAGGCCCAGGCGCAAGGCGAGAGCGCCCAGGCGCAGTTGGCCGCGGCCAATGTCAATGTCGGCTCGACGATCGTGCGTGCCAGCGTTGACGGCCGTGTCGGCGACAAGACGGTCCGGGTTGGCCAATTCGTGCAATCCGGCACGCGCATGATGTCGGTGGTTCCGCTCGGCGGGCTCTATGTCGCGGCCAATTTTAAGGAAACACAGATCGGCCTGATGCGCGTGGGCCAGCCGGTGACGGTTCGGGTGGATGCCTTGCCCGGCGTCAGCCTCCGCGGCCATGTACAGAGCGTATCACCGGGGACGGGGGCCGAATTCTCGCTGCTGCCGCCACAGAATGCGACGGGCAACTTCACCAAGATCGTTCAGCGCGTCCCCGTGCGGATCGCGATCGAGGCCGGCCCCGAAGCGCGCGCGATACTGGTTCCCGGCCTCTCGTTGACGGTGAGTGTCGACACGATTTCGGCCAAGGGCGCTGAAGACCGGATCAAGGATCAGCAGAAACGGTTGAATCAGGCGGCCCGGTGAGCAGCACCGCCGCCCCCGCCACGCCCGACCATCTGGAACGGGCCGACACGGCTGCGTGGCTGGCCGTCGCGGCCGGTACGCTGGGTGCGCTGATGGCGACGCTCGACATCTCGATCGTCAACTCATCGCTGCCGACCATCCAGGGTGAGATCGGTGCCAGCGGCACGGAGGGGACGTGGATCGCGACCGCCTATCTGGTCGCGGAGATCATCATCATCCCGTTGGCCGGCTGGCTCGAGCGGTTGCTGGGATTGCGGACGCTGCTGCTTCTGGCCGCGATCCTGTTCACGATCTTCTCGATGATCTGCGGCCTATCGAGCACGCTTACGATGATGATCATCGGCCGCGTCGGTCAAGGCTTTACCGGCGGGGCGATGATCCCGACCGCGCAAACTATCATCGCCACCCGCCTGCCCCGCCACCAGCAGCCGGTCGGCACCGCCTTGTTCGGCGCGACCGCCGTGCTGGGCCCGGTCGTGGGCCCGGTGATCGGCGGCTGGCTGACCGAGAATGTCAGCTGGCATTATGCTTTCTTCCTTAATCTGCCGGTCTGCGCAGCGTTGGTGGTTTTGCTGCTGGTTGGCCTGCCCCATAACAAACCCAAGCTCGACCTGCTGCGCGAGGCGGACTGGCTCGGGATCGCCGGGTTGGCGTTCGGACTGGGCGGCCTGACGGTCGTGCTGGAAGAAGGCGAACGCGAGCAATGGTTCTCCTCGCCCACGATCATTTGGCTGACAGTGGTGTCTGCCATCGGATTCCTGCTGTTGTTCGCGGGCCAGGCGGCCGCCAAGCGGCCCGTGATCCGGCTGAAGCTGCTGCTCGACCGGCAATTCGGCAGCGTCGTGGCGATGGTGACGGTCGTCGGCATGGTGATTTACGGCACCTCTTATGTGATCCCCCAGTTCCTCGCGACCATCGCCGGCTATAACAGCCTCCAGGCCGGCGTGATCGTCCTACTGTCCGGCGTGCCGACGCTGATGCTGATCGCCATCACGCCCATCCTGATGCGGGCGTTCGACATCCGCGTTGCCGTCTCCATCGGCATGGGTTTGCTCGCGCTCAGCGCCTATATGGAAACCGATCTGACCGCGCTCTCGACGGGCGGCGACTTCGTCTATTCGCAATTGCTGCGCGGCACCGGCACCATCTTCGCGATGTTGTTCCTGAATCAGGCGGCCATCCAGTCGGTGCCGCGCGAGCAGGCAAGCGACGCGGCGGGCCTGTACAATGCGGCACGCAATTTGGGTGGCTCGCTAGCGCTGGCAGGCGTGGCCGTGATCCAGGATCAACGCTTGTGGCTGCACAGTCGGCGGATCGAGGAGACGCTGTCCGCCAATTCGGTCAACGTGCAGACCTATGTCGCCGGACAGTCGCAAGCGCTTGGAAGCCAGAGCGCGGCGTTGCGTGCGATCGAAGGCACGATCCAGACGCAGGCGCTGACCATGACCTACATCGACCTGTTTTGGATCCTGACGGTCGGCATTCTGTGCGTGTCGCCCCTTATCCTGTTTCTGCGGCCGTTGCAGCGGGGCCGTGCCCCCGTCGCGGCGCATTGAGGACCTGCTGATGCGTACCCCTGCCCTTCTTCCGCTCGCGCTTACCAGCCTGCTGCTCACGGGTTGCACGGTCGGCCCCAATTATGCGGGGCCACCGGCGGCGGCAGGGGATCTAAGTCATGCCAACTTCGTGCGGACAGGCAATCTGGCTGTTGCTGCCGCGCCCGGTGTTGCGCACTGGTGGGAGCAGTTGAACGATCCGTTGCTCAACACTTTGGAAACACAGGCGCTGGCGGCAAGCCCGGATCTGGCTGCGGCTGAGGCCCGGCTGCGCCAGGCACGGGCTTCGTTCCGCCTGGAGCGCGCCAATCAGGCGCCCACCGCAAGCGCCATGGCGCTCTATGCCCATGCGCGTCTTCCAGGCGTCGATCTCGGCGGCGGGAGCAGCAATAGCGAGAATGACAGCGCCTCAGGAAATACGACCAGCCTGAACCTGTACAATGTCGGCTTCGACGCAAGCTGGGAAGTCGATCTGTTCGGCGGCCAGCGCCGCACCGTGGAGGCCGCGCGCGCTGAAGCGGAGTCGGCGGAAGCCAATTTGGCCGATGCCCAGGTGAGTCTCACCGCCGAGGTTGCGCAGGCCTATATCAACCTGCGCGATCGACAACGGCGGATCGCCCTTAACGCCAAGTCGGTGGCGATGCAGGAGCAGATGCTGGCATTAACCCGTGACCGCTTCGCGCAGGGCACGGCGTCGCGGCTAGATGTCGTCCGCCTCCAGACCCAGCTGGAGAATACGCGCGCCGATACGGTGCCGCTGGATGCAGAACGGGAACAATATCTCGACGAACTCGCGACACTTACCGGCCAGGCGCTGGGCGCGGTCGACACGGCTCTGGCGCAGACGGAACCTGTTCCCCTGCCGCCGACCGCCGTCGCGATTGGCGATCCCGCTGCCTTGCTCCGGCGCCGGCCCGACATCCGCGCTGCCGAACGCACCCTCGCGGCGCGCACCGCACGGATCGGCGTTGCCGAAGCGGCCCGCTTCCCGCGACTGAGCCTGATGGGTATTATCGGCTTGGGTGGCACATCGCTGTCCGATCTGTCCGACTTCGGCAATGTCGCCGCGCTCGGCGCCCCGCAATTGAGCTGGAGCTTCCTGGACTTCGGCCGCAACAAGGCACGCGTGACGCAAGCGGAGGCCGCTCGGGACGAGGCAGCTGCCCAATATCGTGGCACTGTCTTGACCGCACTGCGCGACGCCGAGGGATCGCTGTCGCGTTACCGTAACCGTCGCCTGGTCGTCGCCGCACAGGCACGCGCGCAGCTTTCGGCGGACGAAGCAGTGGCATTGTCGCTGCAACGTTATCGTGCCGGCACAACCACCTTGATCGACCTGCTGGATACACAGCGCCAGCAGATCACAGTTCAGCAAAATCTATCTTTGGCGCAGGCCGGCCTGACGCAGGATTATGTCGCCATTCAGAAAGCCCTTGGCCTCGGCTGGAGTTGACGGCGAGATCCGAGACAATCGGCCAGCCAGCGGCGAGCATCGCGATAAACGGGCTCGCGCCCGATACATCCTTCACTTACACGGCGATAATGATCACATAATTAGGATGCATTGTGCCCTCCCGCCGAGAATTCCTGCAGTCCAGCGCGACGCTTGCAAGCCTTGCCACCGGCGTGGTGCCGATGGCGGGCGAGACGGCACTGGCTGCCGATGGCGCCATTGCATCCCGTTCGACTCGCCTGAGCGAATGGCGCTTCCATTTGGGCCATGCGGCCGACCTGGACCGGGATTTCGGCTATGGCCGCAATCAGCGGACCTTTGCCAAGGCAGGCTACGAGACCGCCGATGCGTCCCGCGCGGACTTTGACGACCGTGGCTGGCGCAAGGTGCGCGTCCCGCATGATTGGGCGGTGGAGCTGCCTTTTGCCCCGCCCGCACAGGCGGCGCCCAAGGAAAGTGCCGATGCGGTCGCGGCCCATGGCTTCAAGGCGATCGGGCGCGACCATCCGGAAAACAGCATCGGCTGGTACCGCACCGCGCTCGGCATCACGCCCGCCGATCGGGAGCGCAGCCTGTGGCTGGAATTTGACGGCGTGTTCCGCAACAGCATCATATTCGTGAACGGCTATGTCGTGGCCACCAACGACAGCGGCTATGCGCCCTTCACCGTCCCGATCGGCGATTTCCTGGATTATGAGGGCGGCCCGAACGTCGTCACCGTGCGGGTCGACGCGACGCTGGGCGAAGGCTGGTTCTACGAAGGCGCCGGCATTTACCGGCATGTCGACCTGGTGCGGACCGCGCCGGTCCACGTCGCCGCTCATGGCAGTTTCGTATCCAGCAGCATCGGGCCCGACGGCGCAAATGTGTCCGCCACG
>NZ_JBMDXN010000058.1:0-101487 GCF_048595155.1 Sphingomonas sp. | reverse complement strand
TCGCCGATTGGATGAACCCAATCGGCGTAAAAGAGCGACGGTGCCGCCGCGCAATCCGCCATGGTGAAACTATCGCCCACCGCCCAACTTTGGCCGCTCAGGCGGTCCTCAAGCCAGGCGTAGGCGGTGTCGAGCGCTTTTCGCGCGTCCGCCATCGTTTCTTGGCTGCGGCTGCTCTCCGCACGCAGCGCCTCCAGCACCGGCTTCTGCATCGGAGTCATGACGTAATGATCGAAAAAGCGGTCCAAGAAGCGCACGTCGAGTGCCGCTGCGGGATCTTCCGGCAGAAGCCGGGATGGGCCCGGATGCTGCAGGTCGACATATTCGATGATGATGCTGGATTCGACAATGGTGCGGCCATCGTCCACCAGCACGGGAAAGCGACCTAACGGCCACAATGTTACCCGCTCGGCCGCAGCGCCCTCGTCTTCCAGATGGCGATAGACGAACGGCAGATCCTTCTCCCACAGGGCCGTGAGCACCTTCTGGCAATACGAGGAGAAGGGATGGGCGTAGAGGGTCAGTGCCATTGGCTCACCTCCGGCTCGTCCGCGGCAACCCTTGCGCTGTATTGCAGGTAGCTGCCTTTGTTACCCGGCCGACGGAACATCGGGCAGATCGAGCACGGGCTGGGCGGGGCGTCGCTGTTGATCGTCTCCCGCAGCCGGCGATAGTGGGGGCCGCGCCAGATCTCTTCCATGCTTTGCTCATACAAGTTGCCCATCACCGTACCAGGCACGCAGCAGGCTGCGACATCGCCGTTGCCAAGGATGACAGCTGACTGCCATGGCGCAGCGCAATGGCGATGCCCGCGCTCAGCGACGCCATGGAAGGGGGGCGGCACACCCATCATCAATCCAAGGAAGGCGGCAAGATTAATCGCTTCGGTACGTAGGCGATTGAACAATTCTGGCTGATGCCACAGCGATTGCGGCTCCATTTCGGCCGTGTATGCGTGCAGATGCGCGGCATTGATGCCGTCGGCACCGATGGCGGCCGTCATCCGAATGAAATCCAGCCATTCGTCGATATTGCTGGCCATCAAGGTGATGCCCAACATCACGCGGAACTGAGCACCGCTGGTAGCGCGGAGGTTGAGCAATTCACGCACGTTGGCGAGCACCTGATCAAGTGGCGGCGCCCCAATCCGAACATGCCGGAAGGTTTCATCAGTCGCCGCATCCAAAGAGATATTCACATGCGTAACGCGCGATCGGCAAAGCCGCTCGGCTGCATATTGCGTCAGATAGGCGCCGTTCGTGTCGATCTGGAACGGGATTCCGAGGCCAATGACGAAGTCGAGTTCGCCGCCGAAACGGTGATCCGCCCATAGCAGATCGCCGGAATAATCGCTGTTCATCGACAAAAGCCGACCATCCCTCGCCCAGCCCTGAATGTCGCCCTTTATCGCGGGCGAGAGACGGTTGACCGATTTGCGAGTATCCCGCGATATACAGTGGATGCAGTTAAGATTGCACTGTGTGACCGGGCTATAGAGTAGCATGTGCGGGAGAGCCTGTGCCGGTACGGTCGGCGCGAAGTGCAGCTTAGCGGAGACGCCGAAGTCCCCCAGATCATATCCATCGAAATAGGAGGCAACATGTCCCGGTACGCGATCTGCGATGCTGGATGTCCACACTGTTCCTGCTTGATGCCACGTAACGTCGGCGGCGGTAATCCGAAGCGCCAGGTGATCGCCTGCATCTACGGCTCCGCGGGGGAGAAAGATATCCACCCAGTCATTGTTGAGGATTTGCGCCGCCTTTAGGTGCGAGCTGGCGATCGGCCGCCGCAGTACCTTGCGCATCGTGTGCAGATAGCTTGCTGTCTCGCCGCGAAGACGGCCGATCCAGCCCAAGCGTGTGGCGGGTGCAAGCGATCCGCGAATGCGGAACACCTGGAGCAAGAGCGAGCCACTCATCGGCCGATCATATGTTGCGAGCTTCGGCGAGATTACCGCGAGATCGGGCTGATCAACTCGGATGAGCTGTAGGAACTCCCTGCCCGGGAGCAATTCGCCGGCGGCTCGCCGCTCAGGATGGGGCATGAATCATCACCATCTTCCAAGCCGAACACCACCGGCCGGCCCCCGACGGGAACGGCGAGTAGCGTTTGGTGTCACCGTTTTCGGTCCTTCTCGGTCCGCATCGCCATGGTTGCCACCAAAGCGATGCCGATCATGACGGTGACATACCAGAAGTAATAATGTTCATGCCCCGCGCGCTTGAGGCCGAGCGCTACCGTCTCGGCCGAGCCGCCGAAGACGGATTGGCTGATGGCATAAGGCAGACCAACGCCGAGCACGCGGACGTGCGGCGGAAAGAGTTCGGCCTTGACGATCGCATTGGTGGCGGTAGCGCCGGAGAGGATGGTGAGCGCCAGCAGGACGAGCGCGAAGGCTGCGAGTGGATCGTGCGTGCGGCCGATCGCGGTCATGATCGGCACGGTGCCGACAATGCCGCCGATCGCGAACCAGTAAAGCAGGGGCTTGCGGCCGATCCGATCCGACAAGGCACCCAGCGCTGGCTGGAGCAGGATCGCGACAATTGTGGCAAGGGCGCAGATCTGGCTGGCAAGCGGCTTGGAGAAGCCCGAACTGCCCACGAGATATTTCTGCATGTAGGTTGTGTAAGTATAGAAAGCGACGTTGCTGCCGACCGCCAGCCCGAACGCGATCAGTACCGAGCGGCGATGATGGAGCCACAATTCGGCAATGCCGCCCGCGCGCCGTTGCGGGGCGCGTTCCTGGGCGAAATCGGGAGTTTCGGCGATGCCGCGGCGGAGCAGATAGACGGCGAGCGCAAGCGTCGCACCAACAACGAAGGCCAGTCGCCAGCCCCAGTTAGACAGGGCCGCGTCGCTGACGCCGCTCGCCTGAAGGCCCAGCAGAAACGCAAGCGCGAGCAACTGCCCGCCATAGAGGGTCACATATTGGAAGCTCGACCACAGACCACGGCGACCCTCAGGCGCGATCTCGCTGAGGTAGGTCGCCGCCGCACCATATTCGCCGCCCAGGCTCAGGCCCTGGATGATGCGGGCGCACATCAACAGGATCGGCGCACCTATGCCGATCGTGCCGTAGCCCGGAATGGCGGCGAGCAGGAGCGCGCCGCCGCCCATCAGGCCGACGCTCCACGCAAGCGCGGTGCGCCGGCCATGACGATCGCCGATCCGGCCGAGCAGCCAGCCGCCGATCGGGCGCATCAGGAAGCCAACCCAGAATATCCCGCTTGTGGCGAGAAATTGAGCGGTCTGATCCTGGTCGGGAAAGAAGGCGTCGGCAAAATAGATCGAGAAAGCGGAATAGACGTACCAATCGAACCATTCGACGAGGTTGCCGGCCGCGCCGCCGAGGAGGGAGCGGAGCGGCATTGCTCAGATCACCGTTCGTTCTGAGCGAAGTCGAGACGCATTTTCGAGCGGAGCGAGAATGCCTCGGCTGCGCTCGGCAATGTTCCTCGACTTCGCTCGGAACGAACGGTGGGGAAGGCGCGTCATCGCTCCTCGAACAAGCCCAAAGCCGCCACGTCCTCCGCCGTCAGGTCCAATCCGAAGAGCAGGCTCAGCCGCATGCGATAGACGCGCGGATCTTCGATCTCGCCCGATGCCTCCTTGTCGCCGTTGCGGCGGCGATAGCTCTTGTCCGTCAGGCTCGCGAAGCCCTGGGGCAGGACGATGCTGGCGATACGCAGCTGGCGGAAGCGGCTTTCCGGGGCGGTCGAGGTCCAGAAGTTGGACAGGAGGAGGTCGCTGGTGAAGACCGGATCGAGCGTGAAGCTGAATTGCGGCTGCCAACCCTCGCCACCGCCGCGACCGTCGGTGCTGGCGGCGTGGCCGTCGCGTTCCAGCATCCATCCATGCAGCGGATCACGCATCAGGCGGAAGCGCGCGCCGTCGGGCGCGTCGGCGGTCTCGCCATCGGCGAGCGGCATGGGCGGCGCGTAGGAGCCGCCGAAGCCCGCATCGGCGATCCAGTCCTGCCCGTCGATCGTGACGAGGCTGAGCGTGTGCGTCTTGGGCGGTGGCGCGCCCTGAATGCCGAGCCACACGCGCGCCAGCAGCGGACGCACGCTGAAGCCGAGCGCGATCAGCGCATCCTCGAACAGGCGGTTCTGCTCGAAACAATAGCCGCCACGCTTGGCGGTCACGAGCTTCGCGAAGACGGCATCGCTATCGATCGCGATGCCGCGCCCCAGGATGACGTCGAAATTCTCGAACGGAATGGCGAGGCGATGCGCGCGTTGGAGCGCGATCAGCCCCTCTGCCGTGGCGGGCGGGGCAGCGGCCAGGCCGATGCGGGCGAGATAGAGGTCGAGATCGAAGGACACGGGGTCGCCTTGTAGCGCTGGAACAAAGCGCGTCCAGCTCCCATATAGACGATCTATGGCAATCCAGATCCGCACCAGCCTCGACGAACCCGAGACGGGACAAAGCTTCGTGCCGCACCGGCCCGAGCGGCCGGAGAAGAGCCAGGGCGGCAAACCCTTCCGGCTGGTGTCGGATTACGAGCCGGCGGGGGACCAGCCGACCGCGATCGCCGAACTGGTCGAGCAGGCGCAGGCCGGCGAGCGCGACCAGGTGCTGCTGGGGGTGACCGGATCGGGCAAGACCTTCACCATGGCGAAGGTGGTCGAGAAGCTGCAGCGCCCCGCGCTGGTGCTCGCGCCCAACAAGATCCTCGCGGCCCAGCTCTATGGCGAGTTCAAGAGCTTCTTCCCCGACAATGCCGTCGAGTTCTTCGTCAGCTATTACGATTATTATCAGCCGGAAGCCTACGTTCCGCGGTCGGACACGTATATCGAGAAGGAAAGCTCGGTGAACGAGGCGATCGACCGGATGCGCCATTCGGCGACCCGGTCTTTGCTGGAACGCGATGACGTGCTGATCGTGGCGTCGGTGTCGTGCCTGTACGGTATCGGCTCGGTCGAAACCTATTCGGCGATGATCTTCGATCTGAAGGTCGGGCAGACCGTCGACCAGCGTGAGATCATCCGAAAGTTGGTGGCGCTGCAGTACAAGCGCAACGACGCCGCCTTCCAGCGCGGCGCCTTTCGCGTGCGCGGCGACAATCTGGAAATCTTCCCGTCGCATTATGAGGACAGCGCGTGGCGCGTGTCGTTCTTCGGCGACGAGATCGAGCAGATCGTCGAATTCGATCCGCTCACCGGCAAGACCTCGGCGGCGCTCAAGGAAGTCCGGGTCTATGCCAATAGTCACTATGTGACGCCGGGGCCGACGCTGAAGCAGGCGACCGAGGCGATCAAGTTCGAGCTGGCCGAGCGGCTCAAGGAATTGCAGATCGAAGGCAAACTGCTCGAGGCGCAACGGCTGGAGCAGCGCACCCATTTCGACCTGGAGATGATCGCTGCCACCGGCAGCTGCGCCGGGATCGAGAATTACAGCCGCTTCCTCACCGGCCGTTTGCCGGGCGAGCCGCCGCCGACCTTGTTCGAGTATCTGCCGGAAAACGCCTTGCTGTTCGTCGACGAAAGCCACCAGACGGTGCCGCAGGTCGGGGGCATGGCGCGCGGCGACCATCGCCGCAAGATCACGCTCGCGGAATATGGTTTCCGCCTGCCGTCCTGCATCGACAACCGGCCGCTTCGTTTCAACGAATGGGACGCGATGCGCCCGCAATCCATCTACGTCTCGGCGACGCCGGGATCGTGGGAGATGGAGCGGACCGGCGGCGTCTTTTCCGAACAGGTGATCCGCCCGACGGGGCTGATCGATCCGCCGGTCGAGGTGCGGCCGATCGAGAGCCAGGTCGACGATCTGGTGCACGAAGCCAAGCTGACCGCGCAGAAGGGATATCGCAGCCTGGTCACGACTCTGACCAAGCGCATGGCCGAGGACCTGACCGAATATCTGCACGAAGCCGGCATGAAGGTGCGTTACATGCATTCGGACGTGGAGACTTTGGAGCGGATCGAGCTGATCCGCGACCTGCGGCTCGGCGTCTATGACGTGCTGGTCGGCATCAACCTGCTCCGCGAGGGCCTCGACATCCCCGAATGCGGGCTGGTGGCGATCCTGGATGCGGACAAGGAAGGCTTTCTGCGATCGGAAACCTCGCTGATCCAGACGATCGGGCGCGCCGCGCGCAACGCCGACGGCAAGGTCATTCTCTACGCCGACACGATCACCGGATCGATGGAGCGGGCGATGGCGGAAACGCAGCGCCGGCGCGAGAAGCAGGAAGCCTATAATCGGGAGCATGGCATCACGCCCGAAAGCGTGAAGCGCAACATCAGCGACATCGTCGCGCATCTGTCGTCGCGCGACCAGGTTACGGTCGATACGGGCATCGAGGATCGGCCGCACATGGTTGGCCACAACCTGCGCGCCTATATCGAGGATCTGGAGAAACAGATGCGGGCGGCCGCCGCCGATCTGGAGTTCGAAACAGCTGGGCGGCTGCGCGACGAAATCCGCAAGCTGGAGGCGGACGAACTGGGCCTGCCGCCATCGGAGCATAAGGCACCGGTGCGCGGCAATTCCACGCTCGGCAAGCCGGGCACGCGGCAGACGCGTTATGGCAAGGCTAAGGCAGCGCGGGCGGAACGGCGCGCGCGTTGAACGATGCAGCTGCGTCGGAAAAAATCGACCCAAACAGGACCGCGGGGGACAGCCGCAAAGCTTCGTTCCGGCTCTGACATGACACGGCTCGCATAACCGTCATAAATTCATAACTTTAGCTTCATCATGCTGCAATGCAGCAGTATCAGGGCCATTCGACAAGGCGACATATCG
This sequence comes from Sphingomonas sp., assembly GCF_048595155.1. Taxonomy (GTDB): domain Bacteria; phylum Pseudomonadota; class Alphaproteobacteria; order Sphingomonadales; family Sphingomonadaceae; genus Sphingomonas_I. The sequence continues at coordinate 94,734 of NZ_JBMDXN010000058.1, read as the reverse complement.
CCGCGAAGGGGAATCACTGATGAAGCTGACTTTAGCGTCCCTGGCGACGGGCATCGGGCTCGCTGCTTTTTCCAGCGCGAGTTATGGTGCCGATGGCCTAGCGCCCGCCGCAGCCGCAGCGCCTGCAGCAGATCCCGCCCCCGCGACCGATGCTCCAGCCGACAGCGGCGAGGTGGTCGTGCTAGGATTTGGACGCGGCCGTCAGGAGCAGGAAGTCACGGCTGCCGATATTGGTCGTCTTACCCCAGGCTCCACGCCGTTCAAGGCAATCGAAAAGTTGCCAGGCGTCCAATTCCAGGCGGCCGATCCGTTCGGCGCTTATGAGTGGGCGGTGCGCATCAGCCTGCGCGGCTTCAACCAGAACCAGCTGGGCTTCACGCTCGACGACGTACCGCTAGGCGACATGAGCTATGGCAACGTCAACGGCTTGCATGTCAGCCGCGCGATTATTTCCGAAAATGTCGGCCGTACCGTCGTGGCGCAGGGCGCGGGCGCACTCGGCACCGCGTCGACCAGCAATCTTGGCGGTACGATCCAATTCTATAGTGACGATCCCAATCATCAATTCGGCGTCGCCGTATCCGGCACGGCGGGCTCCGATGACACGTACCGCGGCTATATTCGTGTCGATTCCGGCGATGTCGGCGCGGTGCGCGGTTCGCTCAGCTACGCATATCTTCATACCGATAAGTGGCGCGGCGACGGCCCGCAATATCAGAACCAGGTGAATGCCAAGCTGGTCGGCGACCTAGGCAGCGCCGGGACATTGAGCGGCTTCTTCAACTATTCGGCGCGGCGCGAGACCGATTATCAGGATCTCACGCTGGACCTTATCAACCGGCTGGGCAGGCGCGCGGCCTTTCGCGTCGACAATATCCGGCCGGATTATACGACCGCCAAGGCGATCGCGCTGGCGCTGCAGAATGGCACGGCGTTTCCCGCTCCCTATCAAAACGCCGACGACGTCTATTTCGACGCCGGTGGCGTGCGGAACGACTATCTGGGCGGTGCGACGCTCGACCTGAAGCTGGCGCCGGGGCTGACCTTCAAGGGCACCGGCTATTATCATGAGAATAAGGGGCAGGGCTCCTGGGTGACGCCCTATGTGGCGACGCCGCTCGGCGCGCCGGATCAGGCGGGCAATGCCATCACCGCGCCGGCGCCTTTATCCTACCGCACCACCGAATATGCCATCCATCGCGAGGGCGGGCTCGGGGCGCTGAGCTATGAAAGCGGCATCAACAGCATCACGATCGGTGCCTGGTACGAACGCAACCACTTCCATCAGGCGCGGCGCTATTACGGGCTCGCGAACGCGGCTTACAATCGCGACACGCTCGGCTTCCAGAAAAACCCGTTCGCAACCCAATATGAAGGCGATTTCCACACCGATACCTTCCAATATCATGTCGAAGACACACTGAAGCTGCTCGACGATGCGCTGGTGCTGACCGGCGGCTGGAAGGGCGTTCACGTCACCAACAAGGCGGATGTTGAAACCGGGCCGCTCGCCAGCGGGCGGATCGGTGCAAAGGACTGGTTCCAGCCGCAGGTGAGCGTGGTCTATCACGTGACCCCGAACACCGAGGTGTTCGCTGACTATACCGAGAATATGCGGGCCTTCGTCTCGGCGCTGACCAGCGGTCCATTCTCCACCACGCAAGCCGGCTTCAATGCGATCAAGGGCACGCTGAAGCCGGAAAAGTCGAAGACCTATGAAGGCGGTGTTCGCTATCATGACGGTCCGTTCCAGGCTTCCGCGGTCGGCTATTTCATCGATTTCACCAACCGCCTGGCCTCCTTCGCCAACGGATCGGGCATCGCCGGCAATCCGGCCATCTTGAACAATGTCGGCAGCGTCCATGCCTATGGTGCGGAGATCGCCGTCAATTACAAGCTGACGCGCGCACTCTCGCTATTCGCCAATTATTCCTACAATCATTCGGAATATCAGGACGACGTCTTCCGGAGCGACGGGACGATTTTCGCGCGGACCAAGGGAAAGACCGTGGTCGATGCGCCCAAATCGATGCTGAAGGGCGAGATCGTATATGATGACGGCACGATTTTCGGCCGTGTCGGCGGCGACTATATGTCCAAGCGCTTCTTCTCCTACGAGAACGATCAGGTCGCGGCCGGCCGGCTCGTTGCCGATGCCAGCATCGGCTACCGGTTCGCTGGATCCGGCTGGCTCAAGAATATTTCGATCGAGGGCAGCGTCACCAACCTCACCAACAAGCGCTACATCTCGACCGTCAACACCAACAATGTGATGGTCAGCGGCAGCGACTTCGACAATCCGAACTTCATGGTCGGTGCGCCGCGCCAATGGTTCGTAACGCTCAAGAAGGGCTTCTGATGAAGCGCCTGCTGGGGCTAGCGGCAGCCGCGCTGCTTTCGGCTGCCCCGACCGTTGCGTCGCCGGTTCTGATGATCTCCGTCGACGGCCTGCGGCCCGCCGACATCATCGAAGCCGACGCGCACGGGCTGAAGGTGCCGAACCTGAAGCGGATGATGGCGCAAGGCGCTTATGCCGACGGCGTTGTCGGCGTGCTGCCTACCTTGACCTATCCCAGCCATGTCACGCTGATCACGGGGGCGGCTCCGGGCCGGCATGACGTTGCCAACAACCTGACGTTCGATCCGACCGATATCAATCAGATCGGCTGGGATTGGTATTCGGAAGACATTCACGTTCCGACCTTATGGAGCGCGGCGCGGGCGAAGGGCCTGACAACGGTCAACGTGCATTGGCCGGTGAGCGTCGGCGCACCGATCGACTATAATCTGCCGCAAATCTGGCGGACGGGCCATGAGGATGACCGCAAATTGATGCGGGCGCTGGCCACACCCGGTCTTCTTCAGCAACTCGAGCAGCAGCTCGGCCCATATGCTCAGGGAATCGATGAGAGCGCGGAGGCAGATGAAAACCGCGTCCGCTTCGCAACGGCCCTGATTGCGCGGCACAAACCGGCGCTGACGACCGTCTATCTGGCCAGCGTCGACCATAACGAACACGCCTTTGGCCCCGGCAGCCGTGAAGCGATGGCCACCATCGCACGCAATGACGCGATGATCGGCACGTTGGTCGCCGCGGCCCGTGCGGCGGAGCCCGACGTCACGGTGGTGGTGGTGTCGGATCATGGTTTTGCGCCAGTCCGTACCGACGTGAACCTGCTCGCGCCCTTCGTCGCCGCCGGGCTGATCACGTTCGACGCCACCGGGAAGGTCACGGGGTGGGACGCCGAGCCCTGGTTCATGGGCGGATCGGCAGGCGTCGTACTGGCACGGCCGCAGGACCCGGCGCTCGTCAGTAAGGTGGCCGGTCTGCTGGCGCAGCTTAAAGCCGATCCCGACATGGGGATTGCCGAGATCCTCGATGCAAGGGCGATCGCGACGATGGGCGGGGGCGCCAAGTCCAGCTTCCTGATCGCGTTCAAGCCCGGCTTCGAAGCGGGTCATGATCCGCGCGCGGACAAGCAGACGCCGAGCAGCTACAAGGGCATGCACGGCTATCTGCCGTCCGATCCGGCGATGCGATCGAGCCTGTTCGTCGAAGGGCCGGGGCTGAAGCGGAGGGGCCGGCTCGGGCAGGTCGACATGCGCTCGATCGCGCCATCGGTTGCCCGGATATTGGGTGCGGCCTTGCCAACGGCGGAGGCCAAGCCCGTCTTCTAATGATCTGGAGGAGGCTGGCGGTCAGGCGAAGGAGAATGGTTCCGCTCGCACGGCGATGGTAAGTGGCGTGTTTGCAACAATATCGCCGTCGGCCTGAAGCGGGGAGGCATTGCCGGCGATGCTGAGCCGATCGCACGAAAAGAGCACAAGATTGGGATCGCGGCCGAGATCGCGGCCACGCCACAAGCGCCACACAAACCGCGCAAAATCGATCCTGCGCGCGTGACGGAGCGCAACCCCATGCAGCAGGCGGTGTTCGACCGAGGCGCGCGGTGCGAAGCTCCACGGCCCCGCGAAATAGCGCCCTTTTGCGATGTAGATCGCCTCGCATGCGATCACGCCCTCGGCAGTCGTCACCTCCAGGCCAGGGCGTCGCCAATGGGCAAGGACGGTGAAGAAGGCCAGGACATAGGCGGCCCGGCCGAACAGCCGCTTGAGGGGCAGGGACAGGTTGGCGACGGCATAACTGTCCGGGCCCACGCTGGCGACGCCCGACAGGATGATGTCCCCGATCATGGCGACATAATGATCGCGTCGGTGGGTGCCGCCTAGAATCCGTGCGACGAAGGTTGCCGGGTCACGCGAATAGCCGCGCTCCCGCGCGATCAGATTCACCGTGCCCATCGGATAGAGGCTGAGCGTTACCGGCAGACCGCTGCGATACACGGCCGCGGCCACGTGCCGCAGCGTGCCATCGCCGCCGACGACGCAGACATGCTGTGCGTCGGGATCGATCCGGACTTCGCCGGAGTGGCTTTCCGAAAGGATCGTGCGTGCCCCGGCCGACGTGAAGGCGCGCTGCAAGGCACGCAGGCGACGCTGCGAGGACGAGCCTGCATCCGGATTGGCAATGATCTGCACCACGGGGGACCCCCCGCTATAATATCCGTCGGCCACGGCGGCCCCTAATCTAGAGTGTTGCGAATTTGTGACGGTGTTTTTGTTCTACCGCAGCGGCGAAACAACAGGGGATACGACTGGTTCTACCCCCCGAGCGGTTCCTGCCGCTTAGGTACATGTCTCGTAGGAGTTCAAGAATATGATCAAGACCGCCCTTGCCGCCGCGCTCGCGGCCGGCATCGCCTGTTCCGCGTCTGCGCAGGATACGGCGCCGGACGGCAGCCGCCCCTTCGGTATTGAGCCCTATGTTGGTATCATGGGTGGTTATCACAGCTTCGACCGCCGCAGCGAATTCGGCACGGTACCCCGGTACGGCAAGCCGACCGGCGCGCTGATCGAGGGCGTCGCCGGCGCCAACGTGCCGCTGGGCCCCGTCTTCGTCGGCGTTGAAGGTAACGCCGCGAAGGGCTTCAACGATATCGATTGGGAATATGGCGTTCGTGGCCGCGCGGGTTTCCGCGCTGGTGACAGCGGTCTGATCTATCTGTCGGGTGGCTATCAGTGGGTCAATGCCAAGGGCAAGCGCGGCTTCAACGACCACTCCGACTGGATGTGGGGCGGTGGCGTCGAAGTGGGCCCGAAGGACATCGGTCTGGGTGGCATCACCAGCAGCGCCGGCCCGCGCCTGCGTCTGTCGATCGAGACCTATGACTTCGACAGCATCCGTCCGATGGCGGGTGTGATCTTCCACTTCTGATGTGGAACGGGCGGCGGAGTAACCGCCGCCCACTACAGGATCTCGCGGATCTTTTCCGGAGGGCGTCCCAGGCGGACGCCCTTTTCCGTTTCGACCAGCGGCCGTTCAATCAGGATCGGATCGGCTGCCATTGCGTCCAGGATCGCCTCGTCCGACGCATCTTTGAGCGGCTTTGCCGCTGCTTCCGCCAAACGTAGTCCATCGCGAGGGCGCAGCCCAGCTCGGGCGTAGAGTTCGGCCAGCGCCGCTCGCGTAGGCGGGCTTTTAAGATATTCCACGATCGTGACGTCGGCACCGGCATCGCGCAGCAAAGCCAGCGCTTCGCGCGACTTGGAGCAGCGCGGATTGTGCCAGATCGTCGCCTTCACGCCGCTCACCCGTGGTCCGCTTGGTCCTGCTCGGCCAGCCACTTTTCCAGCCACTTGATCGTATAATTGCCGGTCTGAAAATCAGGCTCGTCCAAAAGCGCACGATGAAGGGGGATCGTGGTCTTCACGCCATCGATTACGAACTCCTCCAGCGCGCGACGCAGGCGGCGCAGGGCGCCGTTGCGGGTGGTGCCGTAGACGATGAGCTTGGCGATCATGGAATCGTAATAAGGCGGAATGCGGTAGCCGGCATAAAGGCCGCTATCGACGCGTACGTTCATGCCGCCAGGCGCGTGATATTGGGTAACCAGACCCGGCGAGGGCGCGAAGGTGCGCGCATCCTCCGCGTTGATGCGGCACTCGATCGCGTGCCCACGGAACACGACGTCTTCCTGACGCAACGTCAGCGGGTGACCTTCGGCGATGCGGATCTGCTCGCGGACCAGATCGAGACCGGTGATCGCCTCCGTCACCGGATGCTCCACCTGCAGGCGGGTGTTCATCTCGATGAAGTAGAATTTCCCGTCCTCGTACAGGAACTCGATCGTGCCCGCACCGCGATAGCCCATGTCGGCCATTGCTTTCGCGACGATGCCGCCCATTTCCGCGCGCTGTTCGGCGGAGATGACCGGCGATGGCGCCTCTTCCAGCACCTTTTGATGACGCCGCTGGAGCGAGCAGTCGCTCTCGCCGAGATGTATTGCGTTCCCGTTGCCGTCACCGAATACCTGGTAGTCGATGTGTCGAGGATCGCCGAGATACTTCTCCATATAGACGGTGGCATCGCCGAACGCGGCTGCTGCCTCGCTGCCCGCCTGCTCCATCAACGCTTCGAGCTGGTCTTCCGATGGTACGACCTTCATGCCGCGGCCACCGCCGCCCGATGCCGCCTTGATCAGCACGGGATAGCCGATCTCGCGCGCGATCGCCCTGGCCTCCGCCGCATCCTTGATCGGCCCGTCGGAACCCGGCACCAGTGGCAGGCCCAGTTTCGCGGCCGTCAGCTTGGCTTCGATCTTGTCGCCCATGGTCCGGATATGTTCGGGCTTCGGCCCGATCCAGATGATGTCATGCGTCTCGACGATCTCGGCAAAGCGCGCATTCTCGCTGAGAAAGCCGTAGCCCGGATGAATCGCATCCGCGCCGGAAATCTCCGCCGCGGAAATGATGTTGGGGATGTTGAGATAACTCTCGGTCGCCGACGGGGGGCCGATGCAGATCGCCTCGTCGGCGAGGCGTACATGCATCGCGTCCGCATCGGCGGTGGAATGCGCAGCGACCGTGCGGATGCCCATTTCATGGCAGGCGCGATGGATGCGCAGCGCGATCTCGCCGCGATTGGCGATGAGGACTTTTTCGATCTTCGCCAAGGTGGCTTACTCGACGATGACGAGCGGCTGGTCGAACTCGACCGGCTGGTTATTGTCCACCAGGATCGAGGTCACCGTGCCGGCGCGCGGTGAGATGATCGGGTTCATCTCCTTCATCGCCTCGACGATCAACAGCGTGTCGCCGGCGGCAACCTTGTCGCCGACCGCCACGAACGGTTTCGCCCCGGGCGCGCCGGACATGTAGACGGTTCCCACCATCGGCGACTTGATCGTCCCGGGATGATCGCCTGGCGATGCGAGTGCCAATGAGGCCGGGCTTGCAGCCGGCGCGGCAGGCGCCGCTACGGGTACAGGCGGCGCGGCCGCAACCGCCACCGGTGCCGCCGGAGCGGGAACCGCAATGTTGCGCACGACGCGAATGCGCCGGTCGCCATCTTGTACCTCAATCTCGGTGAGGCGGGTATCGTCGAGCAATTCGGCGAGCTGGCGGACCAGCCCGGCATCGACCTGCATCGACACATTGTTAGTTTCGGTCATCAAACGATGCCCCTGAAAAGTGAAGGCGCGCTCATTACAGAGCTTTTGCCGCACGTCCAGCGCATGAAGCGCTCTGCGGGTTTCATCTTCGGCCGCATCCCCTTAGAGCGAAGGGCATGGCGACTCCAATTCACAGCGATGGTACCATTTCTATCACGGTTAACGGCGAGCATAAGCGCGTCGTGGCGGGCCTGAGCATCGCCGACCTCGCGAGTCAGCTGGGTCTGGTGCCGGAAAAGGTCGCGGTGGAACGCAATCTGGAAGTGGTGCCGCGCTCGACGCTCGCGCAGGTGTGCCTGGAGGATGGCGACGAATTGGAGATCGTGCACTTTGTCGGCGGCGGCGATCATGCGGGTTCGATCGATGAGGATCGCTGGACGGTGGCGGGGCGCAGCTTCCGGTCCCGTCTGATCGTCGGTACGGGCAAGTATAAGGATTTCGCGCAGAACGCCGCCGCGCTTGAGGCCTCCGGCGCCGAAATCGTGACGGTGGCGGTGCGGCGGGTCAACGTATCTGACCCGAACGCGCCGATGCTGACGGATTATATCGATCCGAAGAAGGTGACCTATCTTCCGAACACCGCCGGTTGCTTCAATGCCGAGGAGGCGATCCGCACCTTGCGCCTGGCGCGGGAAGCGGGTGGCTGGGATCTGGTGAAGCTGGAGGTACTGGGGGAGGCGCGGACCCTCTATCCGGACATGGTTGAAACGCTCCGCGCGACCGAGGTACTGGCCAAGGAGGGCTTTCTCCCGATGGTCTATTGCGTGGACGATCCGATCGCCGCCAAGCGTCTGGAAGATGTCGGCGCGGTGGCGATCATGCCGCTCGGCGCGCCGATCGGATCGGGCCTGGGCATCCAGAATCAGGTCACGATTCGCTTGATCGTGGAAGGCGCAAAGGTGCCGGTGATCGTCGATGCCGGCGTGGGCACAGCATCCGATGCGGCGCTGGCGATGGAGCTCGGGTCGGCCGGCGTTCTGATGAACACCGCGATCGCGGAGGCCAAGGATCCGGTGATGATGGCGGCGGCGATGAAAGCTGCGGTCGAAAGCGGCCGACTGGCCTATCGCGCCGGCCGGATGGGGAAGCGGCGCTATGCCGATCCCTCGAGCCCGCTCGCCGGGTTGATCTAGTCCAGTCTGAGCGTCGTCCACGCCCGTGGTCGCGACCGATTGGCGGGAAGGATGCGCGGCCGCCTGACGCCTGCCGAGCAAGGCTGTCATTCGATACGCGTGGTCCGATTCTTGCGGCCGGATCGGACTAGTCGCGTTCGCTGGCCCAGCCCGACTGATGCCCCCGCGCAACAGCCGGGCGCCGGAAGCAGCGAATGGGCGATTGCGACGACGGTTTTGAAACAGGGCTGCGTTCAACAGCGGATTCTCATGGAGGCCCTGTGCGCCCTTTCTCGTTCCTGATCGGACTTCCTCTACTGATTGTGCCGGAAGTGGCGCTGGCGCAGGCGGCGACCACCGCGCCGGCCCGGCCTGCCACGACCCATCCCGCCGCGGCGCAAAGCGCGGCCGATGATGAGGAGGAGGTGGTGGTTCAGGGCCAGCGGCCGCGCGGCTCGGTTGAGGGGGACATCCCGCCCGATCAGACGCTGAGCCAGGCAGACGTGCGTGCTTATGGCGTCAACAATATTTCCGACCTGCTCGATGAACTTTCGCCGCAGACCACGAGCGGGCGGGGGCGCGGTGGCGATGCGCCGGTCGTGCTGCTCAACGGCCGCCGCATCTCCGGATTCGGAGAAATTCGCGATCTGCCGACCGAAGCAATCTCCCGCGTGGAGATCCTGCCCGAAGAGGTGAGCCTGAAATATGGCTATTCGGCCGATCAGAAGGTCGTGAACATCGTCCTGCGGCAACGCTTTCTGGCGCTGGTCGGGCAGGGGGGCGGCAGCACATCCACCGAAGGAGGCGGCGCCAGCACCAATCCCGAAGCCAATTATGTCCGTATCCGTGGCGACAGTCGCGTGACGCTGAACCTGCGCTACCAGGACAGCGCGAAACTGCGCGAGAGCCAGCGCGACGTGACCGATCTGGGCGCGAACCGCCCGTTCGACCGCATTGGAAACGTTGCCGCACCTTTCGGGTCGGCGACCGACGAAATAGATCCGGCCTTGAGCGCGCTGGCCGGACAGACGGTGACGATCGCGGGCGTGCCGGCGTCCGCCGCGAACGGCGCGCCGACATTGTCCGCCTTTGTGCCTGGCGCGAATACCCCGAATACCACCGACATCACGCACGATCGCACGCTGCGCGCCTCGTCGCAGCAGTGGAGCGGCAATGCCGTTTATGCGCGGCCCATCTTCGGACGTTCGACCGCTACCCTGAACGGCAGCCTTTCGTACAGCACGGGCGACAGCCTCCGGGGGCTGCCAGGCGCGGCGTTCACGCTACCGGTCGACAATCCATTCTCGCCATTCTCCGATCCGGTCGCCGTCTATCGCTATGTCGGCGACGATCCGCTGCATCAGCGTACCAGCACCCTGACCGGCCATGGCGGGGTCACGGTCAACGGCGACAAGGGGCGTTGGCGTTGGTCGGTGACCGGCAATTACGATCATACCGATAGCCGGACACGCACCCAGACCGGGATCGACACCTCCGCCTTCCAGGCGCGACTGACGACGCTCGATCCGACCGCAAATCCGTTTGCGCCGTTCGCGCCCGGCGATCTTGGCGGCCTTGCCACCAACCGTGCGCGGTCGGTCACCGACACGGGCAATGTCCAGGCCGTGGTCGGTGGCCCTCTGTTCAGGCTCCCGGCAGGGGACGTGACGACCAACATCAAGGTCGGCGCTGAGTATATCGGGTTCGACAGCAGCTCGACGCGCGGGTCGGTTGAGCAAGAGAATGATCTCAGCCGGCGCAACGTCAATGGACAGGTCAACCTCGATCTGCCGATCACCAGCCGGCGCACCGGCGTGTTGCCCTGGTTCGGCAATTTCTCGCTCAATGCCAATTTGGCGGTGCGCCAGCTGTCCGATTTCGGGACGCTGAGTACGCTGGGCGGGGGCTTCGTGTGGAGCCCGATCGTACCGATCAGCCTGATCGGCTCCTTCACCAAGGATGAAGGGGCGCCGACGGTCAATCAGCTTGGCGACCCGATCGTCGTAACGCCGCAGGTGCGCGTGTTCGATTATACGCGCGGCCAGACTGTCGACGTCACGCAGGTAAGTGGCGGCAATCCGAACCTGCGCGCGGACAATCGCCATGTCTGGAAACTCGGGCTGACGGCGAAGCCGTTCGGCGACAAGAACGACCTGACGCTGGTCGCCAATTATGTCCGCACGCGCACTAGCAATGCGATCGCCTCGCTTCCCGCGCCGACGATCGATCTGGAGAATGCCTTTCCCGATCGATTCCTGCGCGATGCCGATGGCAACCTGATCCAGATCGACACGCGCTCGGTCAACTTCGCTCGCGAGCGGACGGACGAGCTGCGCTACGGCCTGAACTTCTCGATCAACTTGAAGTCGATCATGCAGAAGAAGTTTGAGGCATGGCTGGCCGCGCGCAGGGCCGGGCAGGATCTGCCGCCGCCCATCCCGCGCAACAGCTTCCAGCCGACACTGGCGGGTAACAAGGCGGATCTGGCCGCGCGCCAGGCCGAATTCCGGCAGCGCCGGGAAGGGCAGCAGCAGGCGTCGGCTGCGGACGCAGTTCCTCCGCCGCGCCCGGCTGACGCTCCGCCACCCCCACCTCCGTCGGATGGAGCGGCCCCACCGCCACCCCCGCCCGATGGTGCCGCGCCGCCTCCGCCCCCGCCGCCAGGCGATGCCGGCGGTCCACCACCTGGTGGACCACCTCCCGGAGGAGGCTTTGGTGGGCCCGGCGGGGGCTTTGGCGGCTTTGGTGGCGGCCGCGGCGGTGGCCGTGGCGGTCGCATGGGGCAGGCAGGTGGCCGTTTGCAGGTTGCACTTTACGATACCTGGACGTTCCGCGACGATGTGCTGATCCGCCAGGGCGTGCCGCTGCTCGACCTGCTGAACGGCGACTCGGTCGGCGCCGGCGGCGGGCAGTCGAAGCATCAGGTGCAACTGCAGCTCGGCTATTCCAACAACGGTATCGGCGCGCGGCTGGAGGGTAATTACAAGACCGCTACCTCTGTCAACGGCGATGGGCTGGGAACCGGCGATCTGCACTTTTCGGGTCTGGCGACGCTGAACCTGCGAATGTTCGCGGACATGGGGGCGATGCCCAGGTTCATCACCAAACCGTGGGCGCGTGGGCTGCGGGTCAGTTTCGGCGTGACCAATATCTTCAACAGCCGGCAACGGGTACGCGATGCCAATGGAGATACGCCGCTCAACTATCAGCCTGCTTTCCTCGACCCGCTAGGCCGCACAGTGTCGATCACGGTGCGCAAGCTGATCTTCTAAAGAAGCTGCAGCATGGGCTGTCAGAAGATCGGATCGTCTGCGCTGGGACCGGGGATGGGGGTGTGGATGCCGCACTCGACCTTGTCCCAGCCGCGCCAGCGGCCGGCGCGCGGGTCTTCGCCCGGCATGACCCGGCTGGTGCAGGGGGAACAGCCGATCGACAGATAGCCTTGCGCCTCCAGGGGATGGCGCGGCAGCTTATGCGCGTCGAAATAGGCGTTGAGCTGATCTTTCGACCAGCCGGCAAGCGGGTTCAGCTTCAACTTCGGCCCATCGGCATGTTCGGTATCAAGTTCGAACAAGGGCAAAGCCGTGCGCGTGCCCGCCTGGAAGCCCTTGCGGCCCGAAATCCAGGCGTCGAAGCCCTTGAGCGCCCGCTGCAACGGCTCAACCTTGCGGATCGCACAGCAGCCGTCGGGGTCGTAGGACCAGCGTAGGCCGGTCTCATCCTTCTGGGCGAGCAGGCGCGGATCGGGGCGGTAGACGCGCAGATCGGTGAAGCCCAGCCGCTCGGATAGTTCATCGCGATAAGCCAGCGTCTCGCCAAACATCTTCTGCGTGTTGGTGAAGATTAGCGGGACATCCCGATCGATCTGACTGACCAGGTGGAGCAGCACCGCGGATTCGGTGCCGAACGAGGAGACGAGCGCGGTGCGGCCAAACAGATCGCCCGTCAGCAATTCGCGCAGCATCTCCGCGGTAGGAACACCGGTGTACCGCGCGTTGAGCGCATCGACATCCGCCTGGGTGAAGGCAGGACGAACGTCGATCGAGTCGATCTTGCGGGCCGCCTCACCCATGACGCAATTTCCATACCGGCGCGCGATCGTCAGCGGCCTTCTGATAGACATGCGGGAACCGCGCGAGCGCTTCTTCCACCGCCGCCGGATCGAGCGGCGATTCACTCGCCAGTGCATCGAAGCCGCAGCGGCGATAGTCTATCACCTGATCCAGCAGGATATCGCCTTGTGCGCGTAGCTCGCCACCATAGCCCGCTTCGCGCAGGATGCGCGCGGCAGAATAGCCCCGCCCATCGCGGAAGGTCGGGAAGGCGATTTCGATCAGTGCCAGACGGTCGAGATAGGGGATGAGCGCGCGCGCGTCCTCGCCCGCCTCCAGACGGACCGCGGTGGCGTTGGACTGGCCGAGGAAATCGTCGAGCGTGCCGGCGGGCTCCTCATGAACCTCGTCGGTGCGGAAGCGGATCAGGGTCATCGCCGCACTCCGTTCGCCCCGAGTGAAGTCGAGGGGCTTGGCCGAGCGGAGCCGAGGCTGCTCGACTGCGCTCGAACATGTGTCTCGACTTCGCTCGACACGAAGGGTTGCTTGAGCCTACGCATAGATCGCGGCCTTGAAGGGTTCGAGACCGACGCGGCGGTAGGTGTCGAGGAAGCGTTCCCCCTCGATGCGCAGACCGCGGTAGGTTTCGAGCGCCTTTTCCACCGCATCGACGACTCCGTCTTCGGAAAAGCCGGGGCCGACGATCTTGGCCAGGCTCGCATCTTCCGCGCCCGATCCGCCGAACGAAAGCTGGTAATTCTCCGTTCCGTGCCGATCGACGCCGAGGATACCGATATGGCCGGCATGATGGTGGCCGCACGCGTTGATGCAGCCGGAGATCTTGAGCTTCACCTCGCCCAGGTCGCGCTGGCTGACGAGGCTGAACCGCTCCGACAATTTCTGCGCGAGCGGGATCGAGCGCGCATTGGCAAGGCTGCAATAATCGAGGCCGGGGCAGGCGATGATGTCGCTGATCAGGTCGAGGTTCGGCGTGGCGAGGCCCGCCTCGTCGAGCGCCTGCCATACCGCATAAAGATCGGCCTTGCGCACGTGCGGCAGGACGATGTTCTGCGCATGGCTGACGCGCAGCTCGTCATGGCTGTAGCGGTCGGCCAGATCGGCGATCACATCCATCTGCGCGGACGAGGCGTCGCCGGGAATGCCGCCGATCGGCTTCAGGCTGATCGTGACGATTGCATGGTCTGGACGTTTGTGCGCGGCGGTCTGCTGGTCGAGCCACAGTGCGAAATCGGGATCGCTGCGATCGATCTCGGTCGGTCCATCGGTGAAGGCAGGCGGGGCGAACATCGCCGCAATCCGCTCCAGCTCGGCCAACGGCGGATCGACCGCGAGCGTCTTCACATGCAGATACTCTTCCTCGACCTGGCGACGATATTCGTCGGCACCGAGTTCGTGGACCAGGATCTTGATCCGCGCCTTGTAGATATTGTCGCGCCGGCCGTAGCGATTGTAGACGCGCAGGCACGCTTCCAGATAGCTCACGAACTCGCGCGCGGAGACGAAGTCGCGGATCAACGGCGCGACCATCGGCGTCCGGCCCTGGCCACCGCCGACATAGACCGCGAAGCCCAGTTCGCCGGCGTCGTCGCGCTTCAGCTGCAGTCCGATATCGTGCAGCCGCATCGCCGCGCGATCCTCGTCCGCCGCGATCACCGCGATCTTGAACTTGCGGGGCAGGTAGGTGAATTCCGGATGGAAGGTGCTCCACTGGCGCAGCAGCTCGGCATAGGGGCGGGGGTCCGCCACCTCGTCCGCAGCCGCGCCGGCATATTGATCCGACGAGATATTGCGGATGCAATTGCCGCTGGTCTGGATGGCGTGCATTTCGACCGTCGCCAGCTCGGCGACGATGTCGGGCGCGTCTTCCAGCTTGATCCAATTATATTGGAGGTTCTGACGCGTGGTGAAGTGGCCGTAATCGCGGTCATATTTGCGCGCGATGTGCGCCAGCATCCGCATCTGGCGGCTGTTGAGCGTTCCATAGGGAACGGCGACGCGCAGCATGTAGGCGTGGAGCTGCAGGTAGAGCCCGTTCATCAGCCGCAGCGGCTTGAACTGATCCTCCGACAATTCGCCCGACAGGCGGCGCTTCACCTGGTCACGAAATTCCGCGACGCGAGCGTCCACGATCGCCTGGTCATAATCGTCATAGCGGTACATTCAGATCACCCAGCTTTCGGACGCGGTTTCGGCCGCCTGGATGCCGAGATCGGGCCGCACGGTCGGTCCCGCGGCACGGATACGTTCCTTGATGTGGCGCGGCACCGGGCCGCTGACACCGGCTTCCGCATCGACGACATAGGGGCCGTTGACGCGGCGTGCGGCTTCCTCGCGCTTGGCGATCGCATCGGCGCCGGCGGTGACATCCACCGCGTCCGTCACCAGCCGCGACCAGCCATTGCCGGCCCACCAGATCACGTCACCCGTGACGAGATCGTTTCCCGTGAGTAGCTTCACGCCAATGCCTCCGCCTGCGCCGCGAAGGCCGCAAAGCGGTTCTCCGCATCGGATAGCAGCACGACCTCTCCCACGACGATAATAGCCGGGCTGACGACTTTCTCACGCTCGATCAGCCCGCCCAGATCGGCGAGAACCGTCCGCAGCGCGCGCGAGCCGGGCAGGGTGCCCCGCTCCAGCACGGCGACCGGAAGATCGGGCGCGAGACCATCTTTCATCAACTTGTCGGCAATGCAGTTGCCCGAAGCGACGCCCATATAGATCACCAGTGTCCGCCCAACGCCGGCCAGCCCCGACCAATCCTGTTCGCTCAGGCCCTTGCACTGCCCGGCGACAAAACTGACCGCGCTCGACCAATCGCGATGGGTGAGAGGCAGCATGGCTTCCGCCGCACAGCCCAAAGCGGCGGACACACCCGGTACAACCTCGACCGGAAGCCCCGCGGCACGAACCGCCTCGACCTCTTCCCCGCCGCGGCCGAATACGAACGGATCGCCGCCCTTCAGGCGCACGACGATCGAGCCCGCCTTCACATGGGCAACAATCAAGGCGTTGATCGCTTCCTGCGGCAGGGTGTGGCGGCTGCGCTGCTTCGCGACGGAAATGCGCTGCGCATGATCGGGCGCATGATCCAGCACGCGCATGTCGATCAGGCCGTCATGAACGACGACGTCGGCCGTCTGCAGCGCTTCGACGGCGCGCAAGGTCAACAGGCCGGGGTCGCCGGGGCCGGCGCCGACCAGGATGACCTTGCCGCGCGCGTGAGGATCGAGAAGGCTCGCCATGATGGACTTGCAAATGGGGCTTGGCGGCAGGCGGCGCAATCGAGTGATCCTTGGGCTTGGGCTAGAGATACTTTCGTCGCATCGCCACGTTGACGGCGCACGCCGGCGCGCTCAGACTCCGCGTCGAAACGATGGAGTGGCAGGACGTGGCAAATGATGCGGCAAGCCGGATGCGCTACAGCAATGTCGCTATTTTCCTCCATTGGGCGATCGCGATCCTGATCCTGTTCAACCTGTTCACAGGCTTTTTCGGCGAGTCCGTACCGCGCGCGGTGTTCGCCTTTCACATCTCGTCCGGCATTACGATCCTTGCGCTGACGGTGATCCGCATCGTCTGGCGATTGACCCACAAGCCGCCTCCATTTCTGCCGATCGCGGTATGGGAGCGCGGATTGGCTCATGGCGTCCATTTCTGCCTCTATCTGGCGATGCTGGCGGCACCGTTGACCGGCTGGGCAATGGTATCTGCCTATGTTCCCCAGCCGGAAGCAGCGGCCGGGGCCGCTGCGCGGGTAGCGGCGCCCAAGCCGCGGCCGATCATGGTCTGGGGCGTCATTCCGCTACCGCGCCTGTCGCCGATCACGCGTATCGCCGATCAGCCGGATGGCGCTGCCAAGTTGAAGGAGGCCCACGAGCTGTTCGAGGCGCGGCATGAAACAATCGGCTGGATCTTCATCGGTCTGCTGCTGCTGCACCTGGCTGGTGCGATGAAGCATCAGCTGATCGATCGGCGGCGCGAGCTGGGCCGAATGGGAATGGGGAGCGCACCGCTGGCGTAACTGCTCGACGGCGATATATGAACCATATATGATGCATATCTCCGGAACGGGAGCGCATCATGGGTTTGGTCAAGATTGATGATCTGCTGCACGAAGAAGCGCGGCGCGCGAGCACGGTCATGTGCCGGTCAATCAACGCACAGGCAGAGTTCTGGATGAAGATCGGGATGCTGGCGGAGGCCAACCCGACCATGTCCTTCAACGACATCGTCAAAGATCAGCTCAACAGCACCGACGTCGGCATCGTCGCGGCGGTGGCTGCCTGATGGTCAAAACGCCCGACGAACTGGCGCTCATGCGCATCTCCGGCAAGCTGCTGGCGTCCGTGTTCGAGATGCTGGACGGCCAGGATCTGGCGGGCATGTCGACGATGGCGGTCAATGACTTGGTGGAACGCTATATCACCATGGATCTTGCCGCACGACCTGCCAGCAAGGGCCAATATGGCTTCCAATATGTGCTGAACTGCTCGATCAACCATGTCGTCTGCCACGGCGTGCCCGATCCGAACGAGATCATCCGTGACGGTGACATCATCAATCTGGACATCACGCTGGAGAAGAACGGCTTCATCGCCGATTCCAGCAAGACCTATATGGTCGGCGCGGTGCAGCCTGCGGCCAAGCGGCTGGTGCGGGTGGCACAGGAGGCGATGTGGAAGGGCATCAAGCAGGTCCGTCCCGGCGCGTATCTGGGCGATATCGGCTACGCGATCGAACGACACGCCAAGCAGAATGGTTATTCCGTCGTGCGCGAATATGGCGGGCACGGCATCGGCCGCGAGATGCACGAGGAACCGGCGATCCTGAACTTCGGCCGGCCTGGCACTGGGCTGAAGCTGCGCGAGGGCATGACCTTCACGATCGAACCCATGCTTAATCAGGGCAGTCGCATGGTCGCCACCGAGGCGGACGGATGGACCGTCGTGACGAAGGATCGACGGCTATCGGCGCAGTTCGAGCATACCGTCGCGGTGACCCGCGATGGCGTCGAGGTGCTAACCCTGCGCGGTGACCGGAGCTGAACGAGCCCGACGGCGCGTGATCTAGCTTTGCAGCAGCCCCTGGCCGATCGTGGCGCGCGCCTCCGCTGCTTCGACGGATGTCACCGGATAGGCGCAGTAATCGGCAGCGTAGAAAGCGCTGGGACGGTGATTGCCGGAGATGCCGACGCCTCCGAACGGTGCGTTGGAGGGCGCTCCGTTGGTTGGCCGGTTCCAGTTGATCACACCCGCGCGCACGCCCGCCCAGAAACGGTCGTAAAGCGCGGCATCGTCCGTCACCACGCTCGCGGCGAGGCCATAGCGGGTAGCATTGGCGGCTGCTATCGCGGCGCCGAAATCGGGCACACGGATCAGCTGGACGAGTGGCCCGAAAATCTCCTCGTCGGGTAGCTCCTCCACCGCGGTCACATCGATCAGGCCCGGCGTGAGGAAGGGCCGATCGGGGTCGGGGCGGGTCATGGCGCGCAGCACAATCGCGCCCTTGGCAACGAGCCGATCATAAGCGGCAAGCACCTGCGTCGCGGCGTCATTGTCGATGACTGGGCCCATGAAGGGCGCAGGCTCGTCGTGCGGACTGCCGATGATGACGCGGTCGAGGATCTTGCCGACTTCCGTGAGCAGCGGTCCTTCCGCCCCGTCCCGCACGATCAGGCGCCGGCCGCAGGTGCAGCGCTGCCCTGCCGAAAGATAGCCGGATTGGACGACGATGGTCGCGGCGGCGGCGATGTCGGGCGTATCCCACACCACCAGCGGGTTGTTGCCGCCCAGTTCGAGCGCGAGGATGCGCTGCGGCGTGTCGGCGAACTGGCGGCCCAGCGCGGCGCCCGCGCCTGCCGACCCGGTGAAGAGCAGCCCGTCGATATCCGCGTGGGCGGCGAGCGCCTTGCCCTCGTCGCGCCCGCCCTGGACCACCCGGATCACGCTGTCCGGAACGCCGGCTTCGCGGAACAGAGTAACCAGCAAGGCGCCGCTGGCAGGGGTTTTTTCAGACGGCTTGAACACGATCGCATTGCCCGCGAGCAGGGCGGGGACGATGTGGCCGTTCGGCAGATGCGCCGGGAAATTATACGGTCCAAGTACCGCGAGTACGCCGTGCGGCTTGTGGCGCACATGGTTTCGCGCGCCCAACGCGCCCTCCATGCTCCGCGCGGGCGTCCGCTCACCATAAGCGGCGATCGAGATGGCGACCTTGCCGATGACCGCATCCACCTCGCCCTTCGCTTCCCACAGGGGCTTGCCGGTCTCGCGGGCGATGATGTCGGCGAAGGCGTCGGCGCGCTCGCGCACCACCTCGGTAAAGCGACGCAGGATCTCGGCACGCGCCTCGAACGGACGCCGCGCCCACTCCGCCCAGCCCGCGCGTGCGGCGGCCACTTCGGCATCCACATCGCCGGTGGCACCGCGCCACAGCTCAGCCCCGGTGGCAGGTTCGTAACTGATCAATTCGGCCATTGATGCGCCTCACCCATGCGGCGGATCGCCGCGACCTTGTTGTGCAGGAGCGACCAATCATCGCTCGTATCGATCGCCGACCAGATCGCCTCGACCTCCTCGATATGCATCGAGCAGGGTTCCGCGTCGGACCAGTAAGGGTGGTCGGTCGTGCGCGCCGGCTGATAGCGCGCCAGCCTCATTTCAACCTCCCCAAAATGCTCGGCATAGGTCGCGTCGTAGGGACTAGGACGACGCCTGCCACTGGACCAGTCGAAGAAGAAGCGGTCGATGCCGACGGTGCGGGTGCCGAGGCCCCGCTCGATCGCCTGGACCAGCGCGAGATCCTCGGCCTCGCCAAGCGGGTGGACGCCGAGCCGGGCCATCATGGCGCGACTATACGCTTCCTCATAGATTTGCGGGAAGGCATCGAGGATCGGCGCCAGCGCCTCGATCGAGGCCAGCTTGGTGAGCGCGATCGCCAGCTGCACGACATCCCAATGGATCGCCTGCGCCTGCCGCCCAAAGGCGTAGAGACCCTGATGGTCGAAATAGGCCGCGGTGAACTCCGGGTCCCAGAAAGGCGTGAAGCGCCATGGGCCGTAATCGAAGCTTTCCCCGGTAATATTGATATTGTCGCTGTTGAGTACGCCGTGGACGAAGCCGGCCGCCATATACGATGCCGCCAGCCGGGCGGTGCGACGAACCACCTGCTCCAATAATTGCAGCGCGGGTTCGTCATCTGCTGGCTCGCCGTATAAATGTTCGACGACATAGTGCGTCAGCCGCGCCATCTCCTCGGTCAGGTTAAGCGCGCTCAACCGCTGAAAGCTGCCGATGCGGATATGGCCGTGGCTCAGCCGCACCAGCACGGAAGAACGGGTGGGGGATGGCTCGTCCCCGCGCTGCAGGGCCTCGCCCGTCTCGATCAGCGAAAAGCTCTTCGACGTGTTGACGCCCAAGGCTTCCAGCATCTCCGTGGCCAGGATCTCCCGCATGCCGCCTTTCAGCGTCAGCCGGCCGTCGCCGAAGCGGCTATAGGGCGTCTGACCCGATCCCTTTGTGCCCAGATCCAGCCAGCGTCCGTGCCCGTCGCGCAGCTGGGCGAAGGTAAAACCGCGCCCGTCGCCCAGATCGGGATTGTAGCTGCGGAATTGATGGCCGTGATAGCGTAGCGCCAGCGGCTGCGGCAGATTGTCCGCAAGCGGCTGGAAGCGCCCGAACGCTGTCACCCATTCTGCGTCGGATAGATGATCCAGGCCGACGGAGGCCGCCGCGCGATCGTTGCGGAAGCGCAGCTTCGTTTCGGGAAAGTCGGCCGCGGCAACCGGATCGGCAAGGAAATCGGCAATGGTGCGGATCGGCGGTTGCGGGGAGGATGTCATCACCCCGATATGGGGTGGTACAGGCCGGAGACGCAAGCGCATGGCACAGCCACTCTATCAAGACCGCATCTGGTATTCGGCCGACGGATTGCGTTTGCATTATCGCGACTATGCGGGCGATCCGACCAAGGCGCCGGTCCTCTGCATTCCGGGGCTGACCCGCAATGCGCGCGATTTCGAAGGCGTTGCGTCCCACCTGGCTGGCAGCCGCCGGGTGATCGCGGTGGATCTGCGCGGCCGCGGCGACAGCGACTATTCGGACGATCCGATGACCTATGTGCCGCCCGTCTACGTCCAGGATCTATTGGCACTGATCGACGAGCAGGATTTGCACCATGTCGTCCTTTTCGGCACGTCGCTGGGCGGATTGCTGGCGATGCTCATCGGCCTGGCCGCCCGCCCGCTGCTCGCCGGCGTTCTGCTCAACGATATCGGGCCGGTGCTGGGCGTGCAGGGCCTTTCCCGCATCAGAACCTATGTCGGGCGTGACGTGCGTTTCGCCGGATGGGACGAGGCTGCAGCCACGCTCGCCCAGGCACATACAGGAAGCTTCCCGAGCTACGGGAGCGAGGATTGGCAACGGTGGGCGCACCGCGTCTGCCGCCAGGAGCCGGACGGCACGATCCGGTTCGACTATGATATGGCGCTGGCCGCCCCGTTCAATCTGCCGCCGCCGGAGCCGCCGTTCGATCTGTGGCCCGCATTCGAATCCTTGCGCGGCTTGCCGCTTCTGCTCGTGCGCGGCGCGCTATCGGATATATTGGAGGAGGAGACGGCAATCGAAATGGTGCGGCATATCCCCAATATGGATTTTGTCACCGTGCCAGCTATAGGGCACACGCCAACGCTGGAGGAACCGGAGGCAATGCACGCGATTGATCTGCTGCTGGCCGCGGTCGATCACGAATAATCGCGCATTACGGATCAGGTAGGCCTATATGGCCGCACGTTGTTTGGAGGTTGGTTTGTTCAAGGGATTGCGCCCGATTATGTACGGAGGCCGTGAGGTCTGGCCGCTGATCGAGGGCGGCAAGGGCGTCGCGGTTTCGAACCATGCCAGCACGGGCGCCTGGGCGGCCGCCGGCGGCATCGGCACGATCTCGGCCGTAAATGCCGACAGCTATGATCCCCAGGGCCGGATAATCCCGCAAGTCTATCGCGCGCTCACGCGCCGCGAACGGCATGAGGAACTGGTTCAATATGCGATCGATGGCGCGGTCGAGCAGGTAAAGCGTGCGTTTGACATCGCCGGTGGCAAGGGTGCGATCAACATCAACGTGCTGTGGGAAATGGGCGGCGCTCAGCGCGTCCTCCACGGCGTGCTGGAACGGACCAAGGGCCTGGTGGCCGGCGTCACGTGCGGCGCGGGTATGCCATACAAGCTCAGCGAGATCGCAGCCTCCTATGGCGTGAATTACCTGCCGATCGTCAGCTCGGGCCGCGCGTTCAACGCTTTGTGGAAGCGCGCTTATTCCAAGGCCGCCGAATGGCTCGCCGGCGTCGTCTACGAAGATCCCTGGCTCGCCGGGGGCCATAACGGCCTGTCCAATGCGGAGGACCCCAAAGTCCCACAGGATCCCTATCCGCGCGTGAAGGCGCTGCGCGAAACGATGCGCGCGGGCGGCGTTTCCGAAAGCGTGCCGATCATCATGGCGGGTGGCGTCTGGTATCTGCGCGATTGGGAAAACTGGATCGATAATCCGGAGCTGGGCGCGATCGCGTTTCAATTCGGCACGCGCCCGCTGCTAACGCAGGAAAGTCCCATCTCTGAACAGTGGAAGGCCCGGCTGCCGACGCTGGATGAGGGCGATGTGCTGTTGCACCGCTTCTCGCCGACCGGCTTTTACTCCAGCGCGGTCCGCAATCCCTTCCTGCGCAATCTGGAGCAGCGCTCCGAACGCCAGATCGCCTTCAGCTTGGAAGCGGCAGGCGATCACCAGTTCAAGCTGGACGTTGGCGTAAAGGGCAAGAGTTTCTGGGTCACGCTTGGCGACCTGCACCGTGCGCGGGAATGGGACGGCCTTGGCTTTACGGTCGCCCTCAAGACACCCGACAATACGCTGGTCTTCGTCACGCCGGAGGAGATGAAGGTCATCCGCAAGGATCAGGCCGATTGCATGGGCTGTCTCAGCCAGTGCGCCTTCTCTTCCTGGGCAGATACGGAGGGCAATTCGACCGGACGTCTGGCAGATCCGCGCAGCTTCTGCATTCAGAAGACGTTGCAGGACATCGCGCATGGCGGTGACGTCGATCAGAACCTGATGTTCGCCGGACATTCGGCCTATCAGTTCAAGAAGGATCCCTTCTACTCGAACGGCTTTGTGCCGACCGTGAAGCAGCTGGTCGATCGCATCCTGACCGGGGACTGAGCGCCGTCTTCTAGGCGGGAGTCCGGCTGGGGCGGTCCTTTGGAGGCGGCAAGGATTTCTGCGGCGCGTCGCCACGGCGTCGCGCTAGAAATGCCGCATGAAAGAAGCGCTGATCGTCCGTCACACGCCGTTCGAGGGAGCTGCCGGCTTCCGGTTGCCGATCGAGCAGGCCGGCTATCATTTCGCCCGCATCAACGTCAGCGATCCGCAATTCGCGACGCTCGATTGGCTCGGCCCGGATCTGGTTGTGGTGATGGGCGGCCCGATGGGCGTCTATGAACGCGATCTATATCCCTGGATCGATGGCGAAATCACGGGGCTCGCCCTGCGCATCGCGGCTGGCCGGCCGACGCTGGGCGTCTGCCTTGGCAGCCAATTGATCGCAGCGGCGCTCGGAAGCCGCGTCTATCCTGGCCCGATCAAGGAAGTCGGCTTCGCGACGATCGCGCTGTCGGATGCAGGCGTGCGGTCGCCCTTGCGTCATCTTGCCGGTGTGCCGGTGCTCCACTGGCATGGAGATACATTCGAATTGCCGCGGGGGGCGGAACTGCTCGCTACGACCCACGCATTCGATCAGGCCTATCGCATCGGCGATGCGCTGCTCGCGCTGCAATTCCACCCCGAAATGGGGGAGGATCCGCGGTTCGCCGAATGGCTGAATGACGAACCCTATATCGCGGCAGCGGGAACGGATCCGGCAACGCTGCGCGCCGACCATGATCGGCTCGGGCCCGCTGCGGTGCAGGCGGGGCGCCTGATGCTGGCCGAGTGGCTGGCCCAGCTTCCGGACGTTTACGACTGACACGAAAAAGGCCCCGGGATCGCTCCCGAGGCCCGCTTCGCAAGCGCCAGGCGCTTACTTGTAGTGGCGGTAGCCGCGCTTATCGATGTAGTACTTACGACCGCGGCTATCGCGATAATAATGGCGGTTCTTCTTGAGCGCGGTGTAGGCCGCGCCGCCCGCTGCGCCGATCAGGGCGCCGTTGCCGGTCGAAACGCCCGGCAGGATCGCGCCAGCCAGTGCGCCGCCGCCGGCGCCGATGGCCGTGCCCTTCAGCATCTGCCCTGCGCTCTGCGCAGCAACCGGGGAGGTGAGGCCGACCGACAGGGCGACCGCACCGGCGATGAGAGTTAAACGCTTCATTGCGATGTCCTTCCGTAAAATGAAACAGCCCCAACATGAACGGTACAGATTGGCGCAAGTTCCTTCATTTCGGGTTCAGCTACTATTGGAACATCCCGCCGTCAGGCCGCGTTACCCTTGCCGGATATCATTGGAATGGCGGAACATTATGGCTTCGCAGCCTAATCTAGATTACAAGCGCGCGTCGCAATTTTTTACCGACAGCTTTCAGCGCGGGCTGGCCCACTGGAATCGTGAGAGGATGAAGCCGGGCTTTCCTGAAGCCGACTGGCAGAAGACCTTGGAGCGTGATCTGCGCATGACGCGGCTGGAAGGCGGCTTCATCGAGGAATTGCGCGCGGAGGTCGCGGATGAAGCGGCCGCGGTGCCGACCGACGCCGCCGGCTTCGTCGCCTGGTTCGAAAATCTTAAGGAGGTCGGCCCAGGGCAGGGCGATCCGCTTTTCCCGTGGCTGGCCGAGCACGCCACGCGGGACCAGTTGCGCTGGTTCTTCGAGCAGGAAGCCGCGGGCGAGGCTGGGTTCGACGATCTGGTGGCACTGACCCAGGTCAAGCTGCCCGTCCAGGCCAAGCTTGAGCTGGCGCGAAATTACTGGGACGAAATGGGCCGCGGTCAGGCCGCCGGCATGCACGGCCCGATGCTCGATGGTCTGGTCGAGACGCTGGACGTGAATCCGGTGATCGAGAATACGGTCTGGGAAAGCCTGGCGCTTGCCAACGCAATGACCGCGATGGCGACCAGCCGGCGCTATGCCTGGCACTCGGTCGGCGCGCTCGGTGTGATCGAACTGACCGCTCCCGGGCGCTCGGCCATGGTTGCACAGGGCCTCAAGCGGATCGGCTTGTCGAACCGCGAACGCCGCTATTTCGATCTGCATGCCGTATTGGATGTGAAGCATAGCGAAGATTGGAACCGCGAGGCGCTGATCCCTCTGGTCAGCGAGGATCCAGCCCGCGCGGTGGCGATCGCAGAAGGCGCGCTGATGCGTCTGCGCTGCGGCCTCGCCTGCTTCGAGCGCTATCGCGCCATTCTGTGGTAACATCTCGCCTTTAGGGGATCGACGTGCCGGCGAACTGCCGGCGCAGCGCGATGCCCCTTGGCTGCTCTCGTCCGGGCTGCCCGATCGAGCGCCATGGCGGTTCTGCAAAGGCCGCGTTGGCGCTCGTTTCGGTTGACCTGCTGGTTAGCGCGCCGATCGGAGGAGCCTGCCGTGAAGATCCAAATCCATTGCCGGCTGGACTATAGCTTCTTCCATCCGACAGACGTGCTGCTGCAGCTGGAAGCAGCGATCATCCCCGAACAATATGTCAACGCGCACATCGCGCTCACCCCTTGTGAACATTTCGCCCGTGTCGCCGGTCATGACGGGATCGGCGACCGGATCTGGTTGCGCGTCGATGGTCAACTCGTGGTCGACTACCGGGCGACGGTTTCGATCGATCGCGTGCTGGCGGATGTTCGGCAGCTCCCCGTCGTCCCGCCGCATCAGCTTCCGGGCGAGACGGTACAATATCTGCTGCCGTCGCGTTACTGCCCATCCGATCAGTTCCAGAATTTCGTGGATGCGGAATTCGGCACGCTGCGGGGTGGCGAGCGGGTCGCGGCGATGCGTGACTGGGTGGAGGAACGCTTTTGCTACGTGCCCGGCTCGAGCCTGTCCGATACGACCGCGCTCGACACGTTCGTCAAGCGGCAGGGTGTCTGCCGGGATTACGCGCATGTGATGGTGACGCTGGTCCGCGCTTCCGGCATCCCTGCCCGTGTCGCCAGCGTCTACGCCTTGGGGGTCGAACCGCAGGATTTTCACGCGGTTGCGGAAGTCTTCCTGGGCGGTGCATGGCATTTGATCGATGCGACCGGGATGGCGACCGAGGGCGGTATGGCCAAGATCGGAGTAGGGCGCGACGCCGCCGATGTCGCTTTCCTGACAGCCTATGGCATCGCGCAGATGAATGAGCAGTCGGTTTCGGTCCAGCCTGCCTGATCAGGCGAGCGCAGCGCGCAATCTCGCCTGGTGCACCGATCGACCCGCCAGCAGAAAATGCACGGCGGCCCATAGATATAACAGCACGTCCAGCCGCAGCGCCTTTACCAGGCCGGTCGCAGACGCAGCTTGGCACGCCGCGCTATGGCAGGCTGCCGAATAGCCCGGTAGGGCGACGGCGGCGAAGTGGTCGCTCATAGCGCCGACCACGAGCGGCCCAAGGCCGAGTCCCACGGCATTCACCAGCATCAGCAGCAAGGCGATTGCGGTCGCCCGGGCGGTTGGCGACACGCTGTTGACGGTCAGTCCATATGTCGGGCCGAAATAGAGATGCGCTCCAGCGAGCGGGGCTGTCGCGGTCAGTGCCAGCAGATGCGGATTATCGGCGCTGAGCGCAACCGGAAAGAGCAGGCCCGCGATCAACGCGCCCGACGCGGCGACACGCCCGGCACCACCGTCGCGCTTCTGACCATCCGCCAGCCATCCGCCGCTGCCGATGCCGATGCCGATCGCGATGCCCGCCACGATCCCGAACCCCGTCGCAGCGTCGCGCAACGGCAGGCCATAAGCGCGCTGCAGCAGCGGCACCGCGAAGCTCGTCACGCCATAGCCGGCGAAGGAACAGAGCGATGCGCCGATGGCCATATGGGCAAAGCCGGGCGCGGCCCAAAGCTCTCCCGCGACCTCGCGCAGCGAAGGGTGCGTCTTTGGGACGGCACCGGTCCGTGGCTCCTGCAGCACGAGGGCGATGACAATGGCGAGCAGGATGCCCGGTAATCCGAGCAGGATGAAGGCCATGCGCCAGCCGAGCGATTGGGCAAGCCACCCCCCGGCAATCGCGCCGATCAACATGCCGGCCGGTATTCCCAGCGAGAATAGCGACATGGCGGTGGCCCGGCGATCGGCCGGTACAAGGTCGGCGATCAGCGACTGCGCGGTCGGGGCATAGCCTGCCTCGCCCAAGCCGACGCCGATCCGGGCCAACACAAGTTGCGGCACGGTGCGGGCGACGCCGCACAGCGCGGTCATGGCCGACCACACGCCCAGCGAGACGGCGATCACGCCGACGCGACTGCGGCGTTCGGCAATGCGCGCAACCGGCAGCCCCATCGTGGTGTAGAACAAGGCGAACGCCACGCCGCTCAAAAGACCAAGCGACTTGTCCGAAAGGCCGAGCTCCAGCTTCATGGGCTGGCCAAGGATCGCGATCAGCTGGCGGTCAACAAAGTTGAGAACGTAGACAAGCGTCAGAATGGCCAGCGGCCAACCGATTTTGCGCGCGGGGATTTCCACGGATCCTCTAGACGCCCGCCGAGAGGAAGGGGCCGCCAACGTCCGAGTCACCACGAACAGCAGGCCGCGTCACCGACGGCTTGTCCTGGTAATTCGCTGCAGGTGCGGGTGATGGAAGCGAAGATAAGAAAACCACTGACAAGGTTGAGCTCGAAGGCTTGGGATGGATTATAGAAGACGCTACCCATCCAAGTGAACAGCGGACCGACTTGTTAGCCCCCCATTTAACACGCGTCGCCCCGTTCCGCGACAGGGCCTGGCTCGAAGTTGGTTGCGGAGAGCGCATCATCATGTCGACTGGGAACCGTTCTTCAGCGGGAGGGCGGCGGACGAGACTTGCCTGGCGGTCGTCGTTGGTCGTGGCCACGCCTCGCCGACGCCATGGCTTTGGCCACGGCAAGCTATTCTAGCTGGCAAGTGCGAGGCCAAGGTTGCACAGGCACCGGGCGCTGCCTAAGTCGCGCCTATTCCCTTCCTGAGATGAGGCTGCCCTAGTGACCGTTGCCGTTTCTGCCCCGCTTGAGCCTTCGGCCAGCCTGTCGGTCGAGAAGGTGCTGAGCGTAAAGCATTGGAACGAGCATCTGTTCAGCTTCACGATCACGCGCCC
The DNA here is from genome assembly GCF_048595155.1 of Sphingomonas sp. Classification (GTDB taxonomy): domain Bacteria; phylum Pseudomonadota; class Alphaproteobacteria; order Sphingomonadales; family Sphingomonadaceae; genus Sphingomonas_I. The sequence goes on along the minus strand of NZ_JBMDXN010000058.1, from coordinate 66,801 downwards.
GGCGAGCTTCCGCTTCCGTTCGGGCGAGTTCGTGATGATCGGGCTGCAGGGCGACAATGGCAAGCCGCTGCTGCGCGCTTATTCGGTCGCGTCCCCGGCTTATGCGGAGGAACTGGAGTTTTTGTCGATCAAGGTGGCGGATGGGCCGCTGACGTCCAAGCTGCAGCAAATCCAGGTGGGAGACGACATCTACCTGGGGCGCAAGCCTACGGGGACGTTGGTGACCGACGCGCTGAAACCGGGCCGCAGGTTGTTCCTGCTCGGCACCGGTACCGGCCTGGCGCCGTGGATGTCCATCATCCGCGATCCCGACGTCTATGATCTGTTCAACCAGATTGTGGTGGTGCACTCCGTGCGGCGCCTGAGCGATCTTGCCTATCGCGACGTACTGGAAAGCAAGCTGGCCGAGGATCCGCTGGTGGATGAAGCCGCCGCCAACCAATTGTCTTATGTTCCAACCGTCACGCGGGAGGATTTCCACACCCGCGATCGTATCGACGTGCTGATCAAGGACGGGCGACTGTTCAAGGATGGTGCCGCCAATCCGCCCCGCTTCGATCCCGAACATGATCGGGTGATGCTGTGCGGCAGCATGGCGATGATCAAGGAAACCGCCGAATTGCTGGAAAGCCTGGGCTTTACCGAGGGTTCCAACGCGCATCCCGGCGACTATGTGATTGAGCGCGCCTTCGTCGGATGATCGATCGGGGATGGCGTCAGCCGGGCGACTGCTCGGCGAGCCACGCCTGGAACAGCGTATTGGCGATCGCATAGCGAGGGGGAGCGCGGAAGGGCGCATCCGGTGCCTCCGCTAGGGCGGCGGCTACATCTGCCCGGGTTGCCCAGCGCGCGTCTTCCAGTTCCGCCATATCGAGCGTGATGACGTCGTCGGCGACGGTGGCGATACAGGCCACCATCAGCTGGGACGGAAACGGCCAGGGTTGGCTGGCGATATAGCGAACGGTGGTTGCCACCACGCCTGCCTCTTCGTGCAGCTCACGGGCGACCGCTTCCTCGATCGATTCGCCCACCTCGATAAACCCGGCAAGCGCCGAATAGCGCCCCTCCGGAAAGGTGGCCTGGCGGCCGATCAATACGCGCTTCTCCACCCCGTCGTCATATTCTGCCAGCATGATCGCAACCGGATCGGTGCGGGGATAATGTTCGGTGCCGCATTGCTCGCAGTGGCGCGCCCAGCCGGCATGATGCGGTCTGCTCATGGCGCCGCAATTGGCGCAAAAGCGATGTCGCGCATGCCAGTCGAGCACCGATCGGGCGGCGGCGTAGGTGCCTGCTTCCCCCGCCGAGAGCCCATCGAGCAGCTGCATCAGCTCGGGTGTGCGCCGCGCCGCCACCGCGTTCGGATCGATCTGGGCGAAGCGGGGGATGCCGTCGATCATTCCGAGCAACAGCAGTTCGTGCGCGGGCAAGGGCGTCAGCGGGCGCCAGGCAAGCGCGCAATCAGCCACCTCCGGCACATAATCCGGCATGTCGAGCAGCAGCGCGCGGGGATCCGCGACGAGCGCGGCCAAGGCATTCGGATCCTGCCTTGCCGGCTCGATCCGATCAAGCCGTGATCCGGTAAAGCCGACATATAGGCTCATAGAGGCTCCACCATGGCAATCTGCGCGGCACGCGCGAACAGGGTTGGCAATCCGGCTTCGTCGAGCGTGGCCCGCGGCCACCATTCGCCGCCGTTCAGGCGCGACGGAACCTCGGCAGCCAGCACGCGATAGTCCAGCGCGAAATGCGTGAAAACGTGACGGCCTTGGCCGACCTTACGCCAGGACAGCGCGGCGGGTGCGCCGGCTTCGCCCGGATCCTCTTCCGTCCACGGGCCGGTGGGCAAGGCGCGCATGCCGCCCAACAGTCCCGATGCGGGTCGGCGCACGAGCAGCACCGCGCCCTCACATTCGACCCAGAACAGGGTTGCCTTGCGCAGCGGTTTGGCGCGCTTCGGCACTTTGCGCGGATAGCTCTCCTGCGTGCCTGCCATACGCGCGGCGCAGCCCTGCATGAGCGGGCAGAGCGCACAGGTTGGGCTGCGCGGCGTGCAAATGGTTGCGCCAAGGTCCATCATCGCCTGCGCGAAATCGCCGGCGCGCGCGGTGGGCGTGATCTGGTCGGTCAGCTGCGCGATCGCTGGGCGGGCTGCGGGCAGGGGCTGGTCCACCGCGAACAGGCGCGTCACCACGCGTTCGACATTGGCGTCGACCACGACCGCGCGCCGGCCAAAAGCGATCGCGGCGACCGCAGCGGCGGTATAGCCGCCAATGCCGGGAAGCGCCAGCAATTCCGCCTCCGTGTCCGGAAATCGCCCGCCCGATGCGGATACGGCGCGTGCGCACGCAATGAGGTTGCGCGCCCGGGCATAATAGCCGAGCCCCGCCCAGGCGCTCATCACGTCGGCATCGTCCGCCGCGGCCAAGGCGTCGACCGTCGGCCATAATCGCGTGAACTTTTCGAAATAGCTCTTCACGGCAGCGACGGTAGTCTGCTGCAGCATCACCTCCGACAGCCACACGCGATAGGGATCGGGTGCTGCACCGCCTTCCGCGCGCCAAGGCAAACGGCGCGCGTGACGATCATACCAGGTGAGGAGGGCCGCGGCCGTGTCCGAACCGCTATCGACGAGCATGGCGACGCTATGGCATGGGCAATCGGATGACGGAACGGAAGAGTCGAGGGGGCAAGCCGCCCGAGGAGCCGCGGCGGCGTGGCCAGCGTGCGGTGGCCGATCTGCTGCCGGACGTCGGCGCAGCGGCCTTCAAGCGGTTCGGCTTCGTGCAATCCTCGGTCGTCAGCCGCTGGGCCGAGATCGTGGGCACCCGTTATGCGGAAGTCTCCGCCCCCGAGTCGATCCGCTTTCCGGCGGGCAAGAAATCGGATGGCACGCTGACGCTCACCGTATCCAGCGCTCATGCGCCGATGATGCAGCATATCGCGCCGGCAATTATGGAGCGGGTCAACCTGTTCTTCGGCTATGTCGCCGTGGCGCGCATCGTTATTCGCCAGGGCACGATGGCGATGCCCAAGAAACGCGTACCGCCGCCTTCGTTGCGGCCGGTTCCGGCGGAGCTGGGCGACTCGCTGCGCAACATTACCGATCCGGAACTGCACGCCTGCCTGTCTGCGCTCGCCGGGGCGGTGGCGGCCTCCAACGGGCCGCCGACAGTCGGTGTGCGCCTTGTCAAAGGAAGCAATGATTGATGGTTCGTCCGGCGATGATCGCATTGGCCATGGCGCTGGTGCCGGTGCAGCTGGCGGCAGCGCCGGTGCGAGATTGGTCGACCGTCACGACACGCCTGGCGTCCGGCGCCTTCGTCCAGGGCAACCCGGCCGCGCGTGTGAAGCTGGTGGAATTCCTGTCGCTCACCTGCCCACATTGTGCGCGCTTCGAAGCGGAGGCGATCAAGCCGCTTACCGCTAAATATATCCGTACCGGGCTCGTCAGCTACGAGGTTCGGCACGCCGTGCGGGATTCGTTCGATCTGGCCGGATCGATCTTGGCGCGCTGCGACGGCCCCCAAACCTTTTTCACCACGCTGCCCAAGGTCTTCGCGCAGCAGGATAGCTGGTTCGCCCGCGCTCAAGCCTGGTCGCAGGTCGAACAGGCGGGTGGTTTGTCGCCCGATCAGGTGATCCAGAAAAGCGCCGCTGGTGCCGGCTTCGATCGCGTGTTCGGCATTCCCGCCGCCCGCATGAATGCCTGCCTCGGCAACAAGGCCGAACAGCAGGTCGTGACAGCGATGGCGGATGCCGCCTGGAACTCCGCCGGCTTCCCTGGCACGCCGGCCTTTCAGATTAACGGCCGGTTCCTGCCCACCGTTCATGACTGGGCCGGCCTGGACGGTGCGCTGGCCGCCGCTCTCAAGACACCCACTGCACGAAAGACCAAAAGCTGATGAAACATTCGGTTGCTCTCGCCGCACTGATCGCGCTCACCCTCGCCGGCTGTTCCAAGAAGGCAGGCGATGGCGCCGGTGGCGTGACGGCACCGGCTACGCCGATCGCTGCGGTGCCGCCGCCGGCTGGCAAGCAGTGGACCGACGTGGTCGCGCAGACGCCGGAAGGCGGCTATCGCATGGGTAATCCCAACGCGCCGGTGAAGCTGATCGAATATGCCTCCTTCACCTGCCCGCATTGCCAGCTGTTCGCTAAGACCGGCATCGATCCGCTCAAGAAGAAATATATCAGCACCGGGAAGGTCAGCTGGGAATTCCGCTCGGTCATGATCCACGGCCAGGATGCGCCGATCACCCTGCTGATGAACTGCCGCGGCGCCGCACCCTTCTTCACGCTCACCGAGCAGCTTTATGCCAATCAGGAAGCGATCGTGCAGAAGTTCATCGACGCACCAAAGGCCGAATTGGAACGGATCGCATCGCTGCCGCCGGTCGACAATTTCAAGGCCCAGGCGGAGCTTGGCGGCTTGTACAGCTTCTTCGGCGCGCGCGGCCTGCCGCGCGCCCAGGCGGAGGCCTGCCTTGCCAATCAGAAGGCGGTCGATCAGCTCACCGCCTGGCAAACCAAATATCAGGAAGATGGCGTCAGCAGCACGCCGACATTCTTCATCAACGGCGAACAGCAGACCGCTGCGGAATGGGAGCAGCTGGAGCCGCTGCTGGCCCAGGCCGTCGGCTGATCGGCTGAGGGTCCGGAAAGCCGGGGGGCGATGCGGATCAGGAAACTTCGGCTGACGGGCTTCAAAAGCTTCGTCGAGCCGGCCGAACTGCTGATAGAGCCGGGGCTGACGGGGGTCGTCGGCCCGAATGGCTGCGGCAAGTCGAACCTGCTGGAAGCCATTCGCTGGGTGATGGGCGAAGGCAGCGCCAAATCCCTGCGCGGCGGCGGCATGGAAGATGTGATCTTCGCCGGCACCGCCAGCCGCGCCTCGCGCGATTTTGCCGAAGTCTCGCTGCTCACAGATGTGAATGGCGAAGAACATGAGGTCGTGCGCCGGATCGAGCGAGGCGCCGGTTCGGCCTATCGCATCAACGGCCGGGACGTCCGCCAACGCGACGTCGCCCTTCTCTTCGCCGATGCCGCCACCGGCGCGCATTCACCCGCACTCGTCAGCCAGGGCCGCATCGCCGCAGTGATTGCGGCCAAGCCGGTCGAGCGGCGCCAGATGCTGGAAGAGGCCGCCGGCATCTCCGGATTGCACGTCCGCCGCCGTGAAGCCGAACTGAAGCTGCGCGCAACCGAAGCCAATCTGCAGCGGCTCGACGAGGTGCTCGGCGAGATGGAGACGCGCATGGGCGCGCTGCGGCGCCAGGCCAAGGCGGCGGAGCGCTACCGGACCTTGTCGGCAGACATTCGTGTCGCCGAAGCGCGGACGCTGTTCGCCCGCTGGCGCGAAGCGGCCACCGCTGCAGAGGCGGCCCAGGCGGAAGCGGTCGCTGCGGAGAAGGCGGTGACGGCTGCGGCCGAGGCGCAACGCGCCGCTGCAGCGCATGCGACCAAGGCGACGGTCATGCTTGGGGAAGCGCGCAGCGCCGCCGAGGCTGCGCGCGAAGCTGCGGCGGCCGTGCGCCACCGGCTGGAGGGCGTACGTGCGGAGAAGATCGCGATTGAACGCCGCCTGCTCGAACTGCAGCGGCAAGCGGATACCTTGGTTCAGGACCGCGCGCGCGAGGATACGCTTGCAATCGATGCTGCGGCTGCGCTGGAGCGTTTGAACGCGGAAGAGCAGGGGCTCAGCCGATCGCTGGCCGCCGGCGAGGCGCAGCGCACCACGCTCGACACCGGTGTGGTGGAGGCGGAGCGCGCCGCGCGCGATGCGGATGTCGCGTCCGCCCAGGCGATGGCACGCGCCGCGGCTGAGCAGGCCGATGTCCGCATCGCTGACACGGCGCTCGCCGCCGCGCGTCAGCGTCGTGCGCGTGCCGATGGCGAGGTCGCCCGGCTGGATCGGGAATTGGCTGCCCTGGGGCAAGCGGCACCGCTTGCGCAGGCGCTGGATGCCGCGCGCGCTGCCTCCGCCGAGGCCGAGGGCCGCCTGACGGGCCTGAGCGAGGATTTGTCGGCCGCGGAGGCCAAACGCGATAAGGCCGCCGCAGCACGCGATGTTGCCGAAAGCGAAAGCGCCGCCGCGCGCGCGCGGCTGGCTGGCCTGGAAAGCGAGGAGCGCGCGCTCGCGACCGCGCTTGCCCAGGTAAAGGGCGATCGCGCCCTTACCAAAGTTCGCGTTGCACCCGGCTACGAACGCGCGCTGGCAGCCGCGCTCGGGGAGGATCTCGATGCGCCGCTCGGTAGCGCCGGTGCGCGCGGTTGGGCCGGTGCCGCCCCATCGGTGAGCGATCCGCCGCTTGCGGCCGGACTGACCCCGCTCGCTCCACATGTTTCTGGCGGGGAGGAACTCGCGCGCCGCCTCGCACAGATCGGCGTGGTCGATCAGGATGATGGGCAGGCACTTGCCGTTGGCCAGCGGCTCGTCACGCGCGATGGTCAGATGCGGCGTTGGGACGGTTATTATGCGCGTGATGTCGGTGCGGCCGCAGCCGAACGGCTGATCCGCGCCAACCGCCATGCCGAACTGGTCGCGCAGCTGCCCGCGGCGCGATTGGCGGTCGATGCCGCCAAGGTCGCGCTGGATGAGGCCGGCCGTGCCCAGCAGGAGGCGCGCGCCGCGATCGACACGACACGCGCTGCGATCGCCGCGGCCGAGCATGCCGTGCGCAATGCGCGCCGCGCCGAGGATGCTGCCCAGTCGGCGATCGAGCGGCGGAATGCGGCAGCAGCCGCGCTGGAGCAGCGGCGGGGCAGTGCGGATCAGGAACAGCAGGAGGCGCTGGCCGCGGAGCAAAGCGCGGCCGCGACGCGCGCGGCCTTGCCGGATGGCAGCGAGACCCGACGCGAGGTGGAGCAGCTGGCCGCAGTCGCCGACGCCGCCCGCGCCCGGCTGGCGGAAGCGCGCGGCAAAGCGCTCGCGCTCGCGCAGTCGATCGAACATGACAGCCGACGGCTTCAAGCCGCGCGGGCCGAAGCCAAGGGCTGGAAATCGCGGGCCGGCGATGCCGCGCGCCGGATCGCCGAAATGGCCAAGCGCGAAGAGGCGGTTGCGCACGAACGGGCCAGCCTGTCCGACCGGCCGGGTGAGCTTGACTTAGCGCTGGCCGCCCTCGTGCAGGAAGCTGAGACGGCCGATGCGCAGGCACGAGCAGCCCGTGCGGCCGAGAGCGAAGGCGAAGCGGAACTGCGCCGCATCGAACAGGTCGTTGCGGCTGTCGGCGAAACCCTTGCCGCGGCTCGCGAAACGCGCGCCGGCGCCCAGGCACGCGCCGAACATCAGGAAGGCCGCCGCGCCGAACTATCCAAACTCTCCGGCGAGCGCTTCTCCTGTCCCGCGGCAACGCTTGCCGAGCGGATCGGCTTCGACAGCGCCGGTCTTGCCCCCGCCGCCGACGAAAGCGCCCGCCACGACCGCCTCGTGGCGGATCGCGAGCGGCTGGGCCCAGTCAATCTCGTCGCCGAAAGCGAGCTGGCGGAGATTGAAGGGGCCCGCGAAACCAATGTCGCCGAACGGGACGAGCTCTATCAGGCGGTCAACCGTCTACGCGGCTCGATCGGCAGCCTCAATCGTGAGGGGCGCCAACGCCTGCTCGCCGCATTCGAGGCGGTCGACATGCATTTCCGCCGCCTGTTTGGGACCCTGTTCGTCGGCGGCGAAGCCCATCTGGCGCTGATCGACAGTGACGATCCGCTGGAGGCGGGCCTGGAAATCATGGCGCAGCCCCCCGGCAAGAAACTGGGCAGCCTGACCTTGTTGTCCGGCGGCGAACAGGCATTGACCGCGGTCGCGCTCATCTTCGGCCTGTTCTTGACCAACCCGGCGCCGATCTGCGTGCTCGACGAAGTCGATGCGCCGCTGGACGATGCCAATATCGAGCGCTTCTGCGATCTTCTGGTGGAGATGACACGCGAGACCGAAACGCGCTATCTTGTCGTCACGCATAATGCGGTGACGATGAGCCGCATGCACCGTCTTTTCGGCGTGACGATGATCGAACGCGGCGTCAGCCGCCTCGTCTCGGTCGATCTGGGCGGGGCGGAGACGTTGCTGGCGGCGGAGTAGAGATGGCCAAGAGATATCGTGTGATCCATCAGCGCAAGAATATGCTGGAAGCGATCGTGTCTGGCCGGGGCTATCGCGATTGGTATGTCGCGCAGGCCAGCCGCTGGATCGGTTGGCGCACGATCAAGATCTGCCCGACCGCGGAGGAGGCGGAAGAAGCCTGCCGCGATCATGCCGGCGGGACGCTCCTGGAGGACGGTGCCAAGATCGTCTCCGAATTCGTCCGGCCGGACTGACGATGGTCGGCGGCGTCCTGGCGATCAGCGACTTCATGCTCATGCTGGCCGTATCGGCGTTGTGGGTCGGGGGCGCGATGGTCGGGGCGGGGCTGCTCGGGATCGGCACGATCGGCGGGCTGGCTCTCGCCGCGCGGCGCTGGTGGCGCTTGCGATAGGCAGGTTTTTCGAGCCGAGGAATGCCGGCAGTCCGCCTAGCCGCGGTCGAAAGCCGCCGCTAAGAGCGCCTCGAATTCAAGCGAGGGACAATCGAACATGCTGATCGCGCTGTTGCCCGGAGACGGTATCGGTCCCGAGGTCATCGCCGAAGCCCGCCGCGTGCTGACGGCCGTATGCGGTAACAAGATCAGTTTCGAGGAGGCGCCGGTCGGCGGCGCCGGCTACAAGGCCGCAGGCCATCCGTTGCCGCAGGAAACGCTGGATCTCGCCAAGCGCGCGCGCGCCGTGCTGTTCGGCGCGGTCGGCGATCCGGCCTGTGACGGGCTGGAGCGCCGTTTGCGCCCCGAACAGGCCATTCTGGGACTACGTAAAGAGCTTGGCCTTTGGGCCAATCTGCGCCCGGCGACGATGTTCCCCGAACTGGCCGATGCATCGACGCTGCGGCCGGAAGTTGCCAAGGGCATCGATCTGGTGATCGTGCGCGAACTGACGGGTGACGTCTATTTCGGCACACCGCGCGGCCGCCGCACGACTGAGACGGGTCGCCGCGAAGGGTTCGACACGATGCGCTACGACGAGGATGAAGTCCGCCGCATCGCGATCACCGGATTTGAAATGGCCAAGCGGCGTCGCAAGCGGCTTTGCTCGGTCGACAAGGCCAATGTGCTCGAAACCTCGCAATTGTGGCGCGATGTCGTGATCGAGGTTTCGGCCGATTATCCCGACGTCCAGCTGGAACATATGTATGTCGACAATGCCGCGATGCAGCTTGTGCGGGCGCCCGCTCATTTCGATGTGATCATCACCGGCAATCTCTTCGGGGATATCCTGTCCGACCAGGCGAGCATGTGCGTCGGTTCGATCGGATTGCTGCCGTCGGCGTCGCTGCGCGACTGGCGTGGAGCACTGGGGCTGTACGAACCGATCCATGGCTCCGCGCCCGATATTGCCGGGCAGGGCAAGGCAAACCCGCTGGGAACCATTCTATCCGGCGCGATGATGCTGCGGCATTCGCTGGACCTGGACGACGAAGCCGCGAAAATCGAGGCAGCGGTTGCCAAGGCCCTCGCCAGCGGCGCCCGCACCGCTGATCTCGGCGGCACCACCAGCACCCGCGACATGGGCGAAGCAGTCCTCGCCGCCCTGTAAACCGCCGCCGGGTAACGCCTTCTCTCCTCCCCGGAACGGGGAAGGGGGACCGCTCGCAGAACGGTGGAGGGGATTTCCTGAAGCGCTGGCTTACCCCTCCACCACCGGCTTCGCCGGTGGTCCCCCTCCCCGAGAAATATCGGGGAGGGGATGCACTTCCCTACTCGCTCGCGAACAACTCGCGCTCGACCGCCGTCACGATCGCATCGCTCTCCGGCAACGTGTCCGGCGCGAAGCGGGCGACGATGGTGCCGTCGCGGCCGATCAGGAATTTCTCGAACTTCCACAGGATTTCCGGCTCGGGATTCGGCGTCATGCCATGATCCTGAAGGCGGCTCCGCATCCCTTCCGCGCCGGGCGCCGACGGAATGGCGGTGGTCAGTTCGCGATAGAGCGGATGCTTTTCCGGCCCGGTGACCGTGATCTTGGAGAACATCGGGAAGGCGACGCCGAAATTGGTCGTGCAGAAGCTCGCTATCTCTTCGTTGCTGCCCGGCTCCTGGCCAGCAAAATCATTGGCCGGGAAGCCGAGGACCACAAAGCCGTCCTCCTTATATTTTTCATAAAGCCGCTCCAGCCCCTCATATTGCGGCGTCAGTCCGCATTTCGACGCGACGTTCACCACCAGCAGAACCTGTCCCGCATAATCGGCAAGGCTGCTCTGCTCACCCTTGATCGTCTCGAGCGGAATGTCGCGAATATCGGTCATGGCTGGTCTCCGAAGGGGTGCGCGGTTTCGGCCCACCTTGCGCGGCCGTCAAGCGGCGGGCAAAGGCATGCGCCATGAAGCGCAAGACCGGCCAGGATCGTTCCATCACGAACAATTGGCGCCCTGCCACCCAGGCGGTGCGGGGCGGCACCGCGCGATCCGAATATGGCGAGACGAGCGAGGCCTTGTTCCTCACGTCCGGCTATAGCTACGACAAGGCCGCCGATGCCGCCGCCCGGTTCGCCGGCGAGCAGCAGGGCATGACCTATTCGCGGCTGCAGAACCCGACGGTGGAGATGCTGGAAAGCCGCATCGCCCTGATGGAGGGCGCGGAAGCCTGCCGGGCGATGGCGAGCGGGATGGCAGCGATGACGGCAGCCTTGCTGTGCCAGCTGGAACAGGGCGATCATATTGTCGCCGGCCGCGCCGCCTTCGGGTCTTGTCGCTGGCTGACCGACACGTTGCTGCCGAAATTCGGGATCGCCTCCACCATCATCGATGGACGCGACACCGATGCGTGGCAGGATGCGATCCGGCCAAACACCAAATTGTTCTTCTTCGAAACGCCGGCAAATCCGACGCTGGATATCGTCGATCTGGAAGCGGTGTGCGGCATCGCCCGCAAGGCGGGCATCCTATCCATCGTCGATAATGCTTTTGCCACGCCTATGCTGCAGCGCCCCTTGGACTATGGCGCGGACGTGGTGGCCTATTCGGCCACGAAGATGATGGACGGGCAGGGGCGGGTGCTCGCCGGTGCGGTCTGCGGGCGCGAGGATTTCATTGAAAAGACCTTGCTGGGCTTCACCCGCAACACCGGGCCGACATTGTCGCCATTCAATGCTTGGGTCGTGCTCAAGGGGCTGGAGACGCTGGATCTGCGCATCCGCCGCCAAAGCGAAAATGCGCTGAAGGTTGCGACCTTCCTCGATCAGCGCGTGGCGACCCTTTATCCTGGCCTTCCAAGCCACCCCCAGCATAAGCTGGCGATGCGACAGATGGAGGCGGCCGGCACCATCATCGCCCTGAATGTCGATGGCGGTCGTGCCCAGGCGCATGGCTTGCTGGATGCGCTGGAGCTCATCGACATCTCCAACAACATCGGTGATTCGCGCTCGCTTATGACCCATCCGTCCTCGACCACCCATTCGGGGCTCAGCGAAGAGGTGCGCAGCGCTATGGGCGTAACCGAAGGCATGTTGCGGCTGAACGTCGGGCTGGAAGACCCACGGGACGTGATCGACGATCTGGATCGTGCGCTGACGGCGGTGGGACTATGACCGCTTCGACGCTGGCCATACTGTTTCCCTATAGCGCGCAAACGCGCGACGTAACGGTGCGCGTGTCGGTCAGCTTCCTGCCCGAACAGTCGGATCCCGCCAGCCGGAACTGGTTCTGGGCTTATCATATCCGCCTCGAAAATGGCGGGCAGCATGATGTGCAATTGCTCACCCGCCGCTGGGTGATCATCGATGGGCGCGGCACGCGCCATCTCGTCGAAGGGGAAGGCGTGGTCGGCGAACAGCCGATCATCGCGCCCGGCCAATCCTATGATTATGTCTCCGGCTGCCCGCTCGACACGCCGACCGGGTCGATGGAGGGCAGCTATCAGATGGTCGACGCGGATGGTGCCCTGTTCGACGTCGCCATCCCCCGCTTCTCGCTGGTCGGACCGGAGGTGACGGAATGAAGCGCACGCATCTTCCGTTGAATGGCCTGCGCGTGCTGGATGCGGCCGCGCGCTATCTCTCCTTCACCCGGGCCGCCGATGAACTGGCCGTCACGCCAGCCGCAGTGGGCCAGCAGATCCGTACGCTGGAGGATGTGCTGGGTGTCGTCCTCTTCCGCCGGGCCGCGAAGGGCCTGGAGCTGACGCCCGAGGGCGAGGCGGGGCTGGAGCCGCTGCGCGCCGGCTTCCTCGAGTTCGAGGAAGCGGTGCGTGCGATGCAGGCGGGCCAGTCGTCCAAGTCGCTGACGATCGCCGCGCCGCGCGACTTCACCGCGAAATGGCTGGCAGCGCGCCTTGCCGACTATGGCCGCACCGATGCGGAACTCGGCTTTGCGATGGTCGCCGCCGAGGATAATCTGGATTTCACCCAGGCCAACCTCGATCTCGCCGTCTGCTTTGCCGAGGATAAAGGCGAACATGAAGGCGTGGCCTTGGGCGGCAAGAACTACGTGACGGTCGGCGTGAGTAATGCCCCGGATCGGGCGATCGGTTGGCCCGGCTGTCCGCAGCAAGACGGCGAGCCTGTGATCACCGTTGCCGATGCCGGCCTGGCGATCGACGCCGCCGCGGCGGGCCTTGGCCGGGCAATTGTCCCGGCGCTGCTCGCAGAAGCGGATATCGCCGCGGGGCGCGTTCAGGCGCTGGCGCAGAAGGACGGAACGAAAGCCTATTGGCTGATCGCACCGGTCCCGCAGTGGCGCCAGAAGAAGGTTAAGGCGCTGGTTGCGGCGCTAACCGAACCCGCCTGAGCTCTCGCTCCGCATCATCCGGAGATTTCGTCAGCGCGGCGCAATGATATGCGTCTCTGATGGCATCCGCCGTTGCGCGGACATCGGCCGGATCCGGATCCTCGCCAAATTCGCTTTTGAAGCTGCGGCCCAGCAACGCCCGGGTCGATCCCAATCGCCGATGCTCGTCAATCACGAAAACCGGATCAATGGGAAGGCCGCGCATCCGCGGATCGGTTACGCCACCCACCCCGAAGGATGTTCCGTGCGCGGCGGCCATCTGTGCTATCCTGTCCAGAACCGGGTGGCCCCACAGTTGCTGCAGCGAGCTTAGCTGCATATCCAAAGCCAGGTCGTTCAGGCCGACGTGGAACTCGGCAACAACGCCCTGTGCCAGCAGTTCCGGCAGCGTCTGCACCGCCCCCCAGGTTTCTACCAGCGGCGTGAATATGGCACGCCCGGCGATGAGGTCGGCAAAGCGGAGCGCTGTCGTGGCATCGTGAAAATAGGGCAGCATCAACCCGTCCGCGCCCAGCGCGAGCGCCTGTTCTATCTGATCCCGGCTTCCAGCATGCAGTGGATCCAGCCGTACGAACAGGGTTCCTGCAGGAGCCGTCTTCCGTAAGGCGGCTACGTCGCTCCATTTCTGCTCCGAAAGGAACAAGTGTCGGCCACGTTGCCGGTCCGCCTTTCCCAACCGCTCCAGATCCACCAGGATGCGGTCGATTCCCGCCGCCGGCGCCATCCGTGCTAGTGGCGCATCACCTGAAATGAGCCACAGCAACAGCGAGGGCGCCGTCATCCAGGAATATCCCAGCGGAACGGGATGGATGGATCATCGGCGGGCAGGCGGACCTCATCCGTTCGGACGTGATCGAACGCGGCATCGTTGAGGTGCAGCAATGTCAGCGGCGCCTCGCCTATTGCCTGGAAGCCATGCCAGCAGCCTGGCGGGATGGTGATGAGTGTCGGGCGTTCGCTCTCGAGCAGGATCTCTACCGGCGTGTCGGGCTGCGGGGAACGAACATCCCACACCACCAACCGTCCGTTGCCGCTAACGGCGGTGATCTGGTCCGTCTGCCGTCTATGCTTATACCAGGCCTTGATCACTTGCGGCGGCGTGGTCGTGATATAGGCCTGTGCTGCAGCGACACCGAAGGGGTTGTCATCGCGCCAGACCTCGCGCAAGCTGCCCTTATCGTTCGCCACCTGTCGCAGCTGCGCGACACTCACCCCGGGACGTGGCTCGTGTAGCAGTCCCGACGCTATCATATCCGCCCGCAAGACTGGCGCGGCCGCCGCTAGCAATCTTTGGTGCTCGGCGCGCAGGTCCGCTTCGCCCTTGCGATATTGGACACCCAATTGCGCCTGGATATCGCCTTTGCGCATGCGCGCGCCGAGCTCTCGGTAGCGTCGAACGACATAGTCGGCGCTGAGATATTTGTAGTGCAGGAGATCGAACAAAGGCCGGGCCGGTCTGACGATCCGTCCGAGCGGCTGGGCGCGGTGCCGCCCGGGGCCGTAATTGATCTCCGTCACCGCATCGGGATCGAAGATGGCGATCTTGCTTTCGGCGCGGCTTGGCACGCCGCACCCTATGCTTTTCACGATCGGCGCCGCCTCAGGCAGCCCTTCCCCGATCATCTCCCAACCGCGCGTCGGCAAGATGGTCAGGCCGTCTCGTTTTGCCTTCTGGAGCGCAGCCAGGGGCTGAGGGTGATAGACCAGCTCGTCGATATTGACGACGATCACATAGGCGGCTGCGCTTCGCGATGCCTTCCACCGATGGCAGTAGAAAATGCGCGCCTGCTCGACGAAGGAGTCGCCCGTGCTGTCGAAGCGATGCAATTCGACATCCGGCTGATCTGAAAGATATTCGAAGGATCCGTCATCGGAGCCGTCATCATATAGGAAGAATTTCGTTACGAACGGGCGGTAATGGTCGAGGAAGAAAGGCAATAACGGCCGTTCATTCCAGACCAGTGCATAAAGATGCACGTCGAATGTTGTCATGATGCCCCCAAGGCCGCTGCGTCTGCAGCGCCCCCGCTGCTTGCACCTTTGCTAACGTGTTTCGATGAGCGGTTACAAGCAGATAGGTGAGGTTCCAGCCCGGCGTCGACCTTCTAACGATCTATTTACGCGTCGATGGCGTCTTCTTCGATCGCGGCGGCATTGGCCTGGATGAAGGCGAAACGATGTTCCGGATTCTTCCCCATCAGCCGATCGACCAGGTCGCGCGTGCCGGCCCGTTCCTCATATTCCTGGGGCAGGGTGATCCGGATCAGCGTGCGTGTTTTCTTGTCCATGGTCGTTTCGCGCAGTTGCTGGGGGTTCATTTCGCCCAATCCTTTGAAGCGCGATACTTCGACCTTCTTGCCCTTGAACTCCTTGGCCTCGATGGCCGCACGCTCTGCCTCGTCCATCGCGTAGAGGCTCTTGCCGCCGGCGGTCAGGCGGAAGAGCGGCGGCTGCGCCAGGAAGACGCGGCCGTCGCGCACGATCGGTCCCATCTCTTGGAAGAAGAAGGTCATCAGCAGGGTGGCGATATGGGCGCCGTCGACGTCTGCATCCGTCATGATGACGATCCGCTCGTAGCGCAACGCGGCGGGATCGCATTTGTCCCGTACGCCGCAGCCGAGCGCGAGGGTCAGATCGGCAATTTCCTGATTGGCGCGGATCTTGTCGGCGGTTGCGCTGGCAACGTTCAGGATCTTGCCGCGGATCGGCAGGATCGCCTGGGTCTTGCGATCGCGCGCCTGCTTCGCCGAACCGCCGGCGCTGTCGCCTTCGACGATGAACAATTCGGTCCCTTCGGGCTCGTCATTGGCGCAATCCGTCAGCTTGCCCGGCAGGCGTAATTTGCGAGCGGAGGTCGCGGTCTTGCGCTTGACGTCGCGCTCGGCCCGCCGCTTGAGCCGTTCGTCCATGCGATCGAGGCAAAAGCCCAGCAGCGCTCGGCCGCGCTCCATATTGTCCGAAAGGAAGTGATCGAGATGGTCGCGCACGGCGTTCTCGACCAGCTTCGCCGCTTCCGGTGAGGTCAACCGATCCTTGGTCTGCGACTGGAATTGCGGGTCGCGGATGAAAACGGACAGCATCAGCTCGACGTCCGTAACGACGTCCTCTGGCGCCAGGTCCTTGGCCTTCTTATTGCCGACGAGTTCGGCAAAACCGCGCAACCCCTTGATCAGCGCCGCCCGCAGGCCTTGCTCATGCGTGCCACCATCCGGCGTCGGGATGGTGTTGCAATAATAGGAATAGGAGCCTTCCGAATAGATTGGCCATGCCACCGCCCATTCGACCGAGCCTTGACCGTTGGGGAAATCCTGCCGGCCGATAAACGGCTCCGCGGTGGCGCATTCGCGGCTTCCCAACTGCTCGCGCAGATGATCGGCAAGGCCGCCCGGAAACTGGAAGCTCGCCTCCGGCGGCGTGTCGTCGCCGATCAGCTCTGCATCGCAGCGCCAGCGTATTTCAACGCCGGCATAGAGATAGGCCTTGGAGCGGGCCAGTCGGTACAGGCGTGTCGGTTTGAACCGCATGCCCTCTCCGAAAATCTCCGGATCGGGCGTGAACGAGACGCTGGTGCCGCGGCGGTTGGGCGCGGCCCCGATCGTCTCCAGCTTGGAGGTCGGCAGGCCGCGCGCGAACGTCTGCCGGTACAGGGTGCGATCGCGGGCCACCTCGATCACCGTGTCGGTCGATAGTGCGTTGACCACGGAGATGCCGACGCCATGCAGACCGCCCGATGTCGAATAGGCCTTGTCGCTGAACTTGCCGCCCGAATGGAGCATCGTCAGGATGACTTCGAGCGCCGACTTGCCCGGATATTTGGGATGTTCGTCGACCGGCATGCCGCGGCCGTTGTCGGTGATGGTCAGGCGGTTGCCCGGTGCGAGCGTGACATCGATCCGCGTCGCGTGGCCCGCCACCGCCTCGTCCATCGCATTGTCCAGCACCTCGGCGGCAAGGTGATGGAGCGCCCGCTCATCGACGCCGCCGATATACATGCCGGGGCGGCGGCGGACGGGTTCGAGACCCTCTAGCACCTCGATCGCGGAGGCATCGTAATTTTGCGAGGCGGATTGTCCGGTGGAAGCGAAGAGGTCATCGGCCATAAGTGCACCGACCCTAGAGCTTCTCAGCCCGCCTGTCAGCTATCCGCTTCGCAGCCGAGAGTGCAGCACCCTCAGTTTGGGGCGTCGAGCCTACGGATGATGGCGCTGCCGGCGACCGGAGCGACGGCCGATGCCACCATCTTCCCGTTCTTGTTGATCAGGATCACGCGAAACGTATCCGGTGGCACCTGGAAGCGGCGGTGCAAGGCGCGGGACGTGTCGTGGGACCCGATGACGCGGGTGGGATCGATCTGGACGAACAAAAGGTCGTGGCGCGCGGCCTGCACCGCAAGCTGCGCGAAGATTGCGTGTTGCCGGATAAGCCGGGGATCCGACAGCGAAGGCGCAAACACGAGCAGCGCGCTATTGTGGCTCTGCATTCCGGCGACGGAGCGAAGATCGTCTGTAGTTGCGCCGGCGGCGGCTGGAATGGCCAGCAACACCAAAGCGAGAAGCGCATCGCGCACTATTTTCATCGCCACCGAACGCCTTGCGACGGCTAATGATCCCAGGCCCTCATCAGCATTGTTCAGCGTCGCGTCGATGCTAATCTGCACTTGCTAGTTTATGCGGGATTGGAACGGATAGGGAGCACCGACCGTATCTTTGCGGGCGGGACGCAAATCTTACCAAGTTTTGGAGGAGCAGGCACGATGCTGTTTCTGGCGGCCTTGGCGGCGGTGACGCCTGTGGATCGTTGCGTCCAACTGCCCGACGAAGGGCCCACCGTCTGCCCGCTGCAGCTCCCGCGCATCACCAATATTGTCGTGGAGCAGAACGGGATTGAAGCGTGGAAGGAGACTAATCCGCCGGTGGCCTGCGATACTTTCGTCCTGAACGGGCGGCAGGTCCGCCGATACTTCCAGCGCGCCTGGCTAACCGATCGCGGGTCCGTTCATTACACGCTTCCGGAATCCCCCTGTCAGGTGAGAGGGCGCGTCACCTTCTCGGACGGCAAGCAGGTCAAATTCCAGATCGATCAATATACGGTCGGCAAGCTGTTCTTCAGTGATGAGGAGCCCATGTTCCTCTATTGCGGACAATGTCTGTTCAAGCCGTTCGGATTGTAGGCCGCCCCATGACTGGAGCGGCCTTCGGTCGCAGATAGTTCGGGGTTAGCCGCCCTGAAGCCCTCAGGACGGCTACCGATCTTAGCGGACGCGCGGGCCGCCATAGGGCAGCGGCGGCGGCGGACGGCGGTCGCGGCGCGGCAACTGCGCCTGATAGGCGACCGAGCAGTGCGACAGGCAATAGGGGAAGCCCGGGTTCACCGGGTTGCCGCAGAAGTGGAAATCCGGCTCGCCCGGGTGGCCGAGCGGCCACTTGCAGATACGATCGTTCAGATCCAGCAGACTGGTCTTGTCCGCCATCTCCGCGGAGGGCTTGGCCGGGACCAGGCGGCGCGGCGGTGCGGGCGGGATCGGCGACTGCTGCTCGTGCGGATTCTGGCGCTGGAAGCCGCCGGGGCCGATCGAACGCACGATCGGCGTATCCGGCCGGGGCTCGAGCGGCATCACGGAGATCGGCTTGGGTTCCGGCGGTGCGGCCTGTTCCACCACGGGTTCGGGCGTGAAGGCCGGCGCCGACGGCGCCGATGGCGCGGCGGGGGCAGGGGGGGCGGCCGGGGTCGGCGCGGCTTTCGCCACCGGCGCCGCAGGCTCGGGCTCGCTCGCGGCCTTTACCGGCGACGGGCGCGATTGCAGGCCCAGCCGGTGGGCCTTGCCGATGACGGCATTACGGCTGACGCCGCCCAGGATTTCGGCGATCTGGCTGGCGGTATTTCCGGACTGCCACATCTGCCGCAGCTGCTCGATCCGCTCGTCGGTCCACGACATTTTTCAACTGCTTCCCATAGCTTCGAGGCTTGCCGCGTCGGCACCCGGTGGCTACCGGACGCTGGTGAACGACACCTCGATCGAAACTAAACGTCCCGCCCCCGGCGAACCGGTGATCCCGATGATCAACTGGGCAGGACTGCGCGCCCTCTATATCAAGGAGGTGCGCCGTTTCTTCAAGGTGCAACTGCAAACCATCTGGGGGCCGGCCTTTTCCGCGCTCCTGCTGCTGATCGTGTTCTCGGTCGCCTTCGGGCATGACGGCAAGCAGGTGATGGGCGTGCCCTTCGCGACCTTTGCGGCACCGGGCCTGATTGCGATGGCGATGATGCAGAATGCCTTCGCCAATTCCAGCTTCTCGCTGCTCGTCGGCAAGATGCAGGGGACGATCGTCGATTATCTGATGCCGCCCTTGTCCTCCGGCGAGCTCTTGTCGGCGCTCGTGGCGGCGGCGATGACCCGTGCGGTGCTGATCATGATCGCCCTGCTGGTGCTGGTGAATATCTGGCCCGGCCACATCCTGCCGCGCGTGCCTTGGGCCGCCCTGTATTTCGGGCTGATGGGCGCGGGCATGTTGTCGTTCCTCGGCGTCATGACGTCGGTCTGGGCGGAGAAGTTCGACCATAACGCGACCGTGACGAACTTCGTGATCCAGCCGCTGTCGCTGCTGTCCGGCACCTTTTATTCGATCGACGGGCTGCATGGCGCCTTCCGCGCCTTCAGCCATATCAACCCGTTCTTCTATGTGATTTCCGGCTTCCGCTACGGCTTCCTTGGCACCAGCGACAGCAACATCCTGACTGGTGCGATCGTGTTGCTGCTCGTGAATGTGGCGCTCGGCACGCTCTGCTATTCGTTGATCCGCAGCGGCTGGAAGCTGAAGAACTAGGCCTGCGGCTGGCCAGTCGCCCCGGCTGCGTCCGGGCAGCCGGGGTTGTTTTTGCGCAACAGGCGCGCGCTCAACCGAGTTTGGCGAGCGCTTCCTTGATTTTCAGCTTTTGCTTTTTCAGCATCGCGACCAACATCGTATCAGGCGCCGCGCGATGCGACTCACTCTGGATCTGGGCATCCAGCCGCGCATGCTTCGCCATCAATGTGGCAGAGTGGGAATTCGTCATAGTCGACTCGCTCCTTCTTCACTGGTCGGACCTGCGAATAGAACATGCATCGCGGCCTCTGTCTCCCGCCGATTTGCACCATCGCCCGCAAAATTGAACCATTTCGCCGGGGCCTTGAGCCTGCGGCCCCGAACGCTTAACGGGGGCGCCGTCGCAGGATGGGTGAATGATGGACGAAACGGAAATCATCCGGCTGATCGGCGTGTTGCGTGAGGAGCATCGTACCCTCGACGAGGCGATCCTGCTGGCGCCTGCGGGCGATCAGCTGCAGGTGGCACGGCTGAAGAAGCGCAAGCTCAAGCTGAAGGACGAGATCGCCACGCTTGAGGATCAGCTGATCCCGGACATCATCGCGTAAAGAACGGTCCCGCGCGGCGACGGAATGTTGCCGAAAAGTGACAGAGGCTAAGCGAAGCCACGGATTGGGGGCCGGGATCGCTCGGCCCAGCTTGGCAAATATCGGGAAAGTTGCGAGCTGATCGGCAGCGTCTCGGCGGCACGCCGCAAGAAGATGCGTGGAGTGGATGCGAGGCTCTTTGGGGGGATCGTGCGCCATGACTGTATCGCTTCGCAATGCCCATGCACGCCGCATGCTCAGCTGCGGTGCCGCGCTGGCCGGATTGCTGGTGACATGCCCGGCGATGGCGGCAGCTGAGCCTGAAGCGTCGGCGCCTGTCGATGGAGGCGAGATCATCGTCACGGCGACCCGGCGCTCGGAAAATGCCAAGGATGTGCCGGTCGCGGTGACCACGCTCAGCGGCGACACGCTGAATACGCTCAACAGCAGCGGCCTCGACATTCGTTTCCTGTCGGCGCGGACGCCCAGCCTGCAGATCGAAAGCTCGTTCGGCCGCACCTTTCCCCGCTTTTATATTCGCGGTCTGGGCAATACCGATTTCGATCCGAACGCCGCGCAGCCCGTATCGGTCGTCTATGACGATGTCGCGCTCGAAAACCCGATGCTCAAATCCTTCCCCGTATTCGATCTCGCCAGCGTCGAAGTGCTGCGCGGGCCGCAAGGAACCCTGTTCGGGCGCAACACGCCGGCCGGCGTGGTCAAGCTCAACAGCGCCAAGCCGAGCAGCACCTTCGGCGGCTATGCCCAGGCCGAATATGGTACGTACAACACCGTCAATGCCGAGGCCGCGGTCGGCGGGCCCCTGGGCGGCGGCTTCAGCTTCCGCGCGTCGGGCCTGCTCCAGCGCCGCGACAATTGGGTCACCAACGACGCCACCAGCGGTTTCGCCGACCACAAGCTCGAAGGCTATCGCGATCTCGCCGGGCGTTTGCAGCTGGGTTATGCGTCAGGCGACTTCAACGCGCTGCTCAACGTCCACGGCCGCGACCTCGACGGGACACCGCGCGTCTTCCGCGCCGGCATCTTCGAAAAGGGCAGCAACCATTTCGTGCCCGAGTTCGACAAGGATCATGTCTCGCTCGACGGGCTGACCAGCCAGTCGCTCACGCAATGGGGCACCAACCTTCATCTCGATTATCATTTCGACGGCGTGGGCACGCTCTATTCGGTCACTGCCTACGAACGTGCCAAGGTGGAGAGCACCGGCGACGTCGATGGCGGCAGCTGTTACGCCTTCATTCCCGGTTGCACGCTCGGCCAGATCAATGTCGGCGCCTTCCCGTCCAATACCGGCGGCGTCACCAAGCCGCGCGAATTCAGCCAGGAAGTCCGGTTCGCGACCGAGGATATGAATGGCCTGCGTCTTCAGGCGGGGGCTTATTATTTCCACCAGAAGCTCGACTATAGCGAATATTTCTATGACAACGGCCAGATCAACGGCTTCATCCTGCACGATGACACCAACCAGACGCTGGGGCTGTTCGCATCGTTCGACTATAAGCTGACCGACACGCTGACGCTGCGCGGTGGCGCGCGCTATTCGCACGACAAGAAGCGCGACGCGATCGCGCTCAATCCGGCCTACGCGGCGGAGACGGTGGCAAGCCAATCGGTGGCGGTGGCGCTGCCGCTCACCAATCGCGCCAAGGGCAATAATGTGTCCTGGGATGCCAGCGCGACCTATGCGATCAGCGATCAGGTCAATCTCTATGCGCGTGCGGCGACCGGCTATCTCGGCCCGGCCATCCAGGATCGCGTGACCTTCTTCAGCCAGCCTTCCGTCGCCAAGAAGCAGACGACCTTTTCCGGCGAGGGCGGCATCAAGCTGGTGACGGCCGACCGCTCGGTGCACTTCGATCTCGACGCATATTGGTATCGCACCAAGGACCTGCAGCTGACCGCGGTGGGCGGGGCAAGCAATTCGGCCCGGCTGCTGAATGCGGACCATGCGATCGGCTACGGCATCGAATCCACGCTAGAGGTGCGGCCGGTCCAACAACTGGCGCTGACCGTGGGCGGAAGCTGGAATTTCACCGAGATCCGCGACCCCAATATCGCGGTCGGCGCCTGCGGCGGCGGCTGCACGGTGACCGATCCGCTGAATGCGGCGGGTCTGGCGATCATCAACGGCAATGATCTGCCGCAGGCGCCGCGTTACGTGGCCAATGCGACCGCGCGCTACAGCATCCCGCTCGGCAATGGCGACGAGATCTTCGCCTTCACCGACTGGGCCTATCGCAGCAAGATCAATTACTTCCTGTACACCGCCAAGGAATTCCGCGGACGCGCGTTGCTGGAGGGTGGCCTGAAGATCGGTTACCAGATGCACAACGGGCTGGAACTGGCGGTGTACGCCCGCAATATCCTCAACCAGATCCGCGCCGTCAGCGCGATCGACTTCAACAACCTGACCGGCATGATCAACGATCCGCGCATCATCGGTGTGTCGGCCAAGTTCAAGTTCTGAGGAGGCCAGAGGGGCCGAGGTCCTCCCGCGCCGTCTGGCGGAAGGACGCGGGGGGCAGGCCGCAGGCTGATTCAGGGCGTATCTGCGTACTTCTTCGCAGGGTGAAAACAGAAAAACACCAGAAACGAACTTGATGATTCACGAGGTTCGGCAGCGCCTGGCCGGCGGCCAATTGCAGTGGGCCGGTGCGAGCATCGCGCGTCCCGCTCGTGTCTAGAGCCGGGTTGGCGAGGCTTCGATCTGCGGACGTCGCCAAATATGAGAAACAGCCGTCACGCCGCTGCTGAACGGCAACGGCATATGGCTCGGACGTACGCTCTATACGTACGATTGTCAATATTGCGCGCTGTCTCCGCGCTCGATCGAGGCTGAACGGTTCCTCGGCGATCGTTGCTGGACTGATGTTAGGAGGCCGATGGCCTCGTCAGGGCAGCTGATGCGGCGCTCGGTGCTCGACCAGCGCCAGCTTCGCGAACTTCTGCGGACGGGCCCGACGAAGCCACAGGCTGAAGAGGAGCCCGGCGGCGAGCGTGACCAGGTAGAGGGCCGGCAGCCACGCCACAAAGGGCGTATCGACGGTCGAGAGAAGGGTGAAGTTGGAGCAGACAGTCGCGAGCGCCAGCGCGAGGCCGATGGCGGCGACGATTGTCGCGAGCAACACGACCGGTCCCGCCTCCTGCCGTCGCCGGAAAGCATAGACCAGGATGGCGACGGCCGCGAGCGCCTGAAGCGCAATGATGCCGAGCGTCCCCATCCCGATCAGAACCGGAATGATCGCGGCGTAAGGATCCGTACGGGCCGACGCGACCGTGGCGAGGCAGAGCACGGTCGCGGCGGAGATGCAGACGGTCGCAGCGACGGGAACATTGCGCGCCTCGTCGAACCGGGCAAGCGGCCGCGGCAGCAGTCCCTCGCGCGCGAGTGCGAATACGTAGCGGGACGCGGCAGCGTGGATCGCGATGTAGGTCGCCAGCATCGAGGTGCACAGCAGCACGCCGGCGGCGTCGGAAGCGATCTCCCCATCATATTGCTTGATCAGGTCCAGCATCAGCGTGCCGCCGTGCGCGACCGCCTGCGCCTTGGCCGTCGGGGCGCCAAGCGCGCCGATCGTGATCCAGGCGGTGATGAGGTAGAAGGATCCGATCAGGATCACCGAGATGTAGCTGGCGAGCGGTATGCTGCGCACCGGATCGGCCGCTTCCTTCGTATACAAAGCGCCGGATTCGAAGCCGACGAAGCAGGTGAAGGCCGTCATGAGCGAGACGCCGACGCCTGGCGCCAGCCAGGAATCGCGCCCGAAGGAGGACAACGGGAATGCAGCCCAGCCCTTCGTGGCGATCACGGTTATGTCGAAGACGAGCAGCACGGCCGTTTCGACGACGATGATGACGGCGAGCAGCTTGGACGAGGCCTCCATCGAGCGATGATTCAACAGGCCGGCAATGAGCACCGAGACCGCCGCGCAGATGGTCCAGTCCACTCTTGCGCCCACCGCGAGCGATACCTGTTCGTCGAAATAGCCGCAGGCCGCCGCGAGCCCGAACGTGAACGCGCCATAAGCGAGGACCGCGCAATAGGCGGTGCCCACACCCAACGGCTTTCCCAACCCTTCGGCAACATAGGTGTAGAAGGCGCCGGTGCTCACCACCCTGCGCCCGATGAAGGCATAACCCGTGGTGAAGGCTATCAGGATGCTTCCTGCGATCAGGAACGAGACCGGGACGCCGGCGCCATTGCCGCGTGCGATTGCGATCGGCAGGTTGCCGATCATCGAGGCGAGGGGAGCGGCCGCGGCGACGACCAGAAATACGATGTAGCGGGTGGGGAGCAGATGCGATCGGCCTGGCTGGTCGGTATTGGCGCGGCTCACGAAATGTCCTTCTGCTACCCGCATCGGGTGTTCGGTCGGTGCGGCAGTGCTAGGCAAGCCGGGGCGGCGGCACCATCACGATAGGGTTACGGCTGTGATCAGTCTGAAGCGGGCGGGCCAGACGTTCCGCCAAGCCGAAGACCGGGCACCAACGTGACCCACCTGCGTCATCGCATTCGCATGGCGATCCTGTGTGGTTACAGCCGTTCTGACAAAACGCGATGTTGGTGGGTCTCCTCCACCTCTGGCTGCTCGCCAGTTCAGCCATCGAGGTAGAGGCCAGAATATGGCAGGCATGTCTCGATGGGGGCAATCTCCGTCGCTTGGGCGGCAGGGCCACGCCTTCAGGCGCCCCTCCATCAGGTGAGGCACAATGTGCAGTGTCCGACCCTTGCCGCCGGACAGGGTGGAATGCGGTTCCGGTCGTGAGCGGTCGCGCGTTGGCCGGACGGCGGGGTAGACGGCGCCGCGATGCGTCCCTCCAAAATCTTAGTAAGCCTGGACGCTACCGCGAACCGGCGTGCCGTCGGGAAGCGGCAGGACATGGTGTCTCGAAGGGTCGCGGGAGACGCCTATTTGGCCTTCCTGAACTGCATGGGGCGCGCCCCGGTCTCTGTCTTGAAGGCCCGGTCAAAATCCCCGTTCGTCCAGGGTGCGCAGCGGACTACGTCTTGAGGACGATGCCTGCCTGATTGCAGCGGTTATCAAGTCCGCGGCCTTCGTCTTGCACCGGAAGTCTTGCCTTTTTACCGATGCCGTTCCTGCCAATGCGGTCGTACGAAGTCGGAGCTCCAGGTGAATGCGAACGGGGACGTCCTCGGGCTTATGGTGCTGATCGCCTTGCCAGGCATGTCGGCGCAGGCGGCGCCAGATCAGGATAAAGCGTGGGTCGTCGCGGTGATGCAGGCGGTCGCCGATGCATGGAATAAGGGCGTGCAACCGCCGGCGGCGTTGTTCGAGCCGAGCCTAACCATCGTCGACAACACGCCGCCCTATTTGTTTCAAGGCAGGGCCGCGATCGAGCAGTGGCAGGCGGCCTACGCGGCCAGCCAGCCCTCGGCCATCGCGGGGGCGCAGACTGCCTTGCGATTGGGGGCGCCACTGAGCGTCGAGACAAATGCCGCGCACGCTTATATCGCGCTGCCGGCCGACTGGACCACGACGCAGAACGGGCATAGCGAGGTCGCCCGTGGCGTGGTGACCGCTACCCTGAACCATTCGCCGCAGGGATGGCGTATCGCCGGCTGGATCTGGACGCCGCGTTGAGCGGCAGCGTGTCCTCGGCTGCAAGTTATGCGAGGCAGTTGCTTCTCTCGATGGTGGCGCGCGCCTCCTATACCAGACTTAGATCGGCCCGCGCCTGTTGAGATGCATATCGGGCTATGCGTGGTCGCAGGATCTGATCTGAAGGGGCGAGCCTGCCGGCATTGAGGCGTGTAAGGGCCAGCCCCGTCATGCGCGCGCGCCCCGCTCATACCAACCCCGCGAGCTCTTCACGATCGAGACGACGGATAGCATCACCGGCACTTCCACCAGCACGCCCACGATGGTTGCCAGCGCGGCACCTGACTTGAGCCCGAACAGAGAGATGGCGGCGGCTACCGCCAGTTCGAAGAAATTCGACGCGCCGATCAGTGCCGCAGGTGCCGCCACACACCAGGCCACGCCGAACCTGCGAGACAGCCAGTAGGCAAGTCCGGCGTTCAAATAGACCTGGATGAGGATCGGCACGGCCAAGAGCGCGATCACCAGCGGTTGCGCAACAATCGCATCGCCCTGAAAGCCGAACAGCAAAACGAGTGTCGCCAGCAGGGCCACGAGCGACAGCGGGCCGAGCCGCGCGAGCAGCCGCTCGAGTGCGGCCTGCCCGCCGCTGGCCAGGGTGGCCCGGCGGACGAGTTGCGCGGCGATCACGGGCGCGACGATGTAGAGCAGGACCGAGAGCAGCAGCGTGGCCCATGGCACCGTAACCGAGGCGACGCCGAGCAGCAGCCCAACCAGCGGCGCGAACAGAAACAGCATGATCACGTCGTTCAACGCGACTTGCGACAGCGTATAGGTCGGCTCGCCTTCGCAGAGGTTAGACCAGACGAACACCATGGCCGTGCAGGGCGCGGCGGCGAGCAGGATCAGGCCGGCGACGTAGGATGGCCCCTCTCCGACCGGGAGAAGCGGCGCGAACAGCCAGCCGATGAAAAACGATCCCAGCGCCGCCATGGAAAAGGGTTTCACCGCCCAGTTGATGAACAACGTGACGGCGACGCCCCTCCAGTGCTGGCGAACCGAGCCGAGCGCGCCAAAATCGATCTTGAGCAGCATGGGGATGATCATCAGCCAGATCAGCCCGGCGATGATCAGGTTGACGCGCGCGACTTCAGCTGCCGCGATCGAGGCGAAGGCGCCAGGCAACCATTGCCCAAGGCCGATACCGGCCCCGATGCAGAGCGCCACCCATAAAGTCAGATAACGCTCGAACGTGCCGAGGCCCGGATGCGCAGGCGCGGCGTCAAGGGAGGGAGAGGTCGTCGGCACGGCGTCAGCCTATCCGCTTGCCGGACGCATCCACCACCCGCTCGCCATCCTCCTTGGTAAAGGCGCCGCGTTGCCCGACCGGCAGCAGATCGAGCACCGCTTCCGAGGGGCGACACAGCTTCACCCCAAACGGGGAGACGACCAGCGGGCGGTTGATGAGGATCGGATGCGCCATCATCGCATCCACCAGCGCTTCGTCGGATAGGGAAGGATCGCCCAGCCCAAGCTCCGCATGGGGCGTGCCCTTCTCGCGCAGCAGATCGCGCGCGGTGATCCCGGCACGCTCGATCAGCGCAACCAGCATCGCGCGCGCAGGCGGTGTCTTCAGATATTCGACAACGTGCGGTTCAATGCCGGCGTTGCGGATCATTGCGAGCGCGTTACGCGACGTTCCGCAATCGGGATTGTGATAGATGACGATGTCGATGGCCACGACGCGTCCTTTCAGCAGCAGGGGGCGAGTTCGGCGACCAACGGAGCGCAAAGCTCCGCGTTGCCCGCACAGCAATCCTTGACAAGGAACAGCATCAGGGCGCGCAGGCCGTCCAGATCGGCACGGTAGACGATCGACCGGCTGCGCCGTTCGGAACGAACCAGGCCGGCGCGCGCGAGAATGCCCAGGTGCGCCGACATGGTGTTCTGCGGCACGTCCAGTCGGCGTGCGATTTCCCCCGCCGCCATGCCACCGGGTTCATGACGTACCAGCAAGCGAAACACGTCGAGGCGTGTTGCTTGCGCCAAGGCGCCAAGAGCGAGGATAGCGGACTCGTTTTCCATATATCCAGAATAAACGATATATTGAGAAACGCCATCCACGATCTTGCGCATCGTTAATGGTACAAAGCTGGCGCCGCGATGCGGCCCTCCACATCCCGGGAAGCCTGAACGCTGCCGCGGACCGAGGTGCGGCGGGAAACGTCAGGACATGGTGTCTCGAAGGGTCGCGGGAGACGCCGATCGGGTCTTCCTGAACTGCATGGGGGTCGCCCCGGTTTCCGTCTTGAAGGCGCGGTTGAAGGGCCCGATCGAGCCGAAGCCGCAATCGAGTGCGATCGTCAGGATTGGCAGGTGATCCCAGCGAGGGTCGGCCAGCCTGACCCTTGCCTCGGCAATCCGAAAATGATTGGCCATATGATTGAAATTGCGAAAGCCGAGAATGCCGGTGATGCATTGAGTCACCTTGTAATCCGCTTCCCCTACGCCGCGGGCCAAATCGGTCACCCTCAGCTCCGGCCGAACATAATCGGCCCGCATCCTCGCGAGAATACGTTGGCCGAGGGCGTGATCGCTGCCAGCCGCAGTGGCTTGCCTCGGCCGCCGCGCTTCCGGCACCGGATTGCCGCTGCGATACCAGATCGCGAACCCCATTCCGGCAAGCGCCGCCAGTGCACAGGCTCCCTTGATGACGCCGCTGAAATGCGCGGCGGCGCTGTCTGTCGGCGCGCCATCGATCATCAGCACCGCGATCGTGAGAATGGTTGCGTAGCTGACGGCGAAGCCGATCCGAAAACGCTTCTCCGAAACCGGCAGTGCGGCGCGGATGCCCTTCAGCGGCTCGATCGTCGCCAGCAGGAGGAGCGCAGAGCTAACCAGGCCCTCGGCATTGTCAGCCAGCCGCAACAGCGGAGAGAGGTTTGCGCCGCCGAGACGCACGACGGCACCGATCGCGACCATCGTAATGACCAGCGCCAGCGGCCCTATCTCCCGGCGCAGATCGGGTCTGCGAAACAAGGCGCGCACCAGAAGCCACGACCAGCCGCACGTCGCGTCGCCCAGCGTAGCGAGAATTGTCGAGGGTGCCCCGAAGCCGTCGCCCAGGACCTTGCCCAGACAAAAAGCCATGACGGCACCGGCGAACAGGATCCCGTAGAGCTGCACGTCGCTCGGCCGCGGCGCTAGGGCCGGCAAGGTGAGGTGGTGTGTTCCGCGCATCGCGCCACTTCCTACCCAAAAACATGGCCGATTTCCAAATCGGCGAGACCCTCTGCATGCGGCCCGGCACGGCATTCCCGTTTTCACAGCAGCGGGACATGGAATGGACGCAATGACACCGGCCGATCGCCATCGGCAAAGAGGCCGCTCAACGGGAAGGACGCTGCTGCGACGGTCCGCGACCGCCTGGTTCACGGTCGCGACGGCCGGACAAGCCGCCTTCGTCTGGATGATCGTTGCCCATTATGGGCGAAAGACGCTGACGGGCAATCTCCTCGCCTGGAACGAGAAACCGTTGATCAAGGGGTATGTCGCGGGCGACGGGGCCGGCAATGCCATGTTTGCCGTGCACGTCTTGCTGGCGACCTTCGTGACCGCCGGCGGCTTGCTGCAGCTGGTTCCACCAATCCGCAAACGCGCGCCAGCCCTGCACCGCTGGGTCGGCCGCACGTTCTTCGTGGTGGCGATCGTGATGGCGTTGAGCGGGCTGTGGCTCACCTGGGTTCGCAAAACCTATCTCTCGCTCATCTCCGCTCTTGCCGTGTCGATCGACGGGCTGCTGATCCTCGCTTTTGTCGCCGTGGCTTGGCGTGCGGCCCTGAGGCGCGATTTCCTCGCCCATCGCCAATGGGCCATCCGCGCCTTCATGGTCGTGAACGGCGTGTGGTTCCTGCGCGTCGGCCTGATGGCTTGGGTTCTGATCACGGGCGGCGGGATCGGCATGAACGACAGCCTGTCGGGACCCGCGGACATCGTCCTTCAATTCGGCGCCTATCTCATCCCCGTGGCAGTCCTCGAGGCCTATTTTCTTGCCCAGGCCAGCGATGCACGTTCCACGAAGCGAATGACTGCCGCCCTGGTGCTGATCATGACCGCAATCACTCTTCTAGGCGCTATCGGGGCCGTGGCCTTCATGTGGTGGCCCTATATGTGAAGAGCGCATCCATGGCGGGCATGGAGCTGCCCTATATTCCGAGGTGGCCCCACAGCCTCGCGCCGCAGGGGCAGGGGGGTGGATCGTCATTGCTGATGTAAAGCTGCCGCCTCGATCAGGCGTCTTGTCCGTTCGAAGACAGGCCTATTCAGGGCTTACAAGCGCGGGAATAGGGGCAGTGTCTCTTTCTAGGGGATCCGCCGGGTAACGCTTTTTCAAGGATCGCCTAGATGTGCGTGTCGAACCATATGCCGTACAGCATCAGCCCGGACCCGCCACAGAACACCAAGGTAACGAACCATTTGAGCTGTTCCGGGCGTGCGATCAGGAAACTGACGGGGAAGCGATAGAGATTGGCGGCGTTGTACTTCTCGTGAAAGGCGATCTGCGCCTCTACCATGGCAGCAAAAATCGCAGTGACGAGGTTCACCATCGCCATGACGGTGACGGTGAACAAGAGCTGGAACATGATTGTGCCGAAGCCGGGTGGCGGCTGCACGTGAAGGGCCGCAAGCAGAAGCGTCACGATCACCACGATGGCGGGCGCGGCCGCCAGGGCAAGGCCGCTCCACTTCAGCCTTGAGGATATCGAGGATCGGTGCGTGCGGATTACCAGAATGATGGTGAAGGCCGTGTTTGCAAGCCAGGCGAGGCTCCGAAGGATAATCATATCCGCGCGCCCTGCGCGACCTGCGTGTGGGTGAGGACGGACGGGGGCGCGGCAGGCGGATCGATGCGCTCACCGAATGGCCTGGAGGACGAGAAGGATTGGTCGCGCATCGCGACGGGCGTCGCGCGATCGGCAATTGCGGTCAAGACGCTTCGCTGTCCGAAAACACGCTATCAGACATGGCAATAAGAGCTGTGTTCGAGGGTCGAGCCCGCGACGGTCGCATCCTGCCCACGATCTGCTAACGATCCTACCACGATGGCTGGACTGGGGAAGGGGCGGAGCATGACGCGACGGGGCAGGCGTTGGCTGATCGGGGTCTCCGCGATCGCGCTGCTGGCGGGGGCGACGACGGTCTACACTTTGCCCCTGATCGCGGATCCGCATGGGCCCAAGGATTGTGCCGACATCCTGCCCGCGCTTCCCGGCGAGCAGCCGCGGCCGGCGCAGGTTGCGGAGCCGGCCTGGTCGCAACGCGGCGGCACCATCAACGATGCGAGCTGCCTCAGTCGCACCAGCATCGCGGGCGTGGTGCGTCCCCGCACCGAGGCCGATATCGCCACCGCGCTCGCTTATGCCCGCGCGCACACGCTGACGATATCGGCGGCAGGCGTTAAACATTCGATGGGCGGACAGGCCTTCCGCCACGGCGGCGTGGTGCTGGACATGCGCGGCATGAACACTATCCGGCTCGACCGTGCGGCGCGCACGGTGACCGTCGGCGCCGGCGCGACCTGGCATGCGATCCAGCTCGCCATCCAGCCGCATTTCGCGGTGAAGGCGATGCAGTCGACCGACATCTTTTCGGTCGGCGGATCGATCTCGGTCAACGCGCACGGCATGGACCATCAGGCGGGCGCCGTCTTGGGCTCGATCCGCAGCCTGCGCCTGATGCTGGCCGACGGGCGGATCGTCACCGCGTCGCGCACGGAAAATGCCGATCTGTTTCGGCATGTCGTCGGCGGCTACGGCCTGTTCGGGGTGATCCTGTCGGCGACGCTGGATGTGGTGCCGAACGATGTCTATCGCTCCGAACGCGCGCTGATCGACTATCGCCAATTCCCGGCGACCTTCCAGCGCATCGCCGCCGATCCCAGCGTCGGCCTGTCCTATGTCCATCTCTCGACCGCACCGGGCAGCCTGCTGCGCGAAGCCTTGGTCTACGAATATCGCAAACTGCCGGAGGATCAGGGGCTGGCGCGCGCGCCGCTGGGCGAGGTGGGCTCGACCAAGCTGCGGCGGCTGACGGTCAATCTCGCCAAGAAGAACGATCTGTTCAAAAGCTGGAAATGGTGGAGCGAAAAGCATCTCGAGCATCGCTTCGAAAGCTGCACCGTGACGCGCCAGACCGCGCAGGGCTCCGGCGAGGCGTGCCTGGTCGCGCGCAACGATCCGATGCACGATTCCGTCGCCTATCTGTTCAACAATCTCCCGCAGGAGACGGACATCCTGCACGAATATTTCGTGCCGCGTGGGCAGATCGTGCCCTTTATCGACGGCATGCGGCGGATATTCCAGGATCAGGATGCGAACCTGGTCAATGCATCGATCCGCGCGGTCGGCGCCGAGGATAATGCGCTGAGCTATGCGCCCGCGCCCGCTTTCTCGGTCGTGCTCTACCTCAACCAGCCGACGACGCCGGCCGGCAATGACAAGATGCGCCGCCTCACGCGCGCCCTGATCGATCTGACGCTGGCCCATCACGGCCGCTTCTTCCTGCCCTATCAGCTCCATTATACGCCGGAGCAATTGGCGCGGTCCTATCCCGAAATCGGCGGCTTCTTCGCCGCCAAGCGGCAATGGGATCCGGACGGCTTGTTCAGCAACAGCTGGTACGCGGCCTATGCGCCCTTCTTCGCGAAACAGCCTTCGGCCACGCGGCCCTCGATCACCAACGGCGCCCCCGCCGCATAAAGGGCGCGCACGAAGCCCGGGCGGGTGGAGCGAGCCAGCGTCGCGCCTTGCCGTAATCCCACGATCTCGCCGCCGGCTGCGCGGATCGCGTCGATCGCGCGCGCGCTATTCCCGACCACCGCCACGTTGCGCCCGGCCGGCCCGACGAACGGCAGCGCGATCATGATCGCGGTCCAGCCGCCCAGGACCAGAGCGACCAGCGCCACCGCGCGCGCGGCGCGCTTAATAATCGTAGACATGCTCGACAGTGCCGCCGGCCGCGCGCGTCTGCCGCAGCAGGTCCACGGTGTGCGGCACCTTCGTCGCGACGCCGAAGCGCCGCCAGCCCGGCCGGTCGATCGGCAGCGTGAAGATCACCTGCCCGGCGGGCTTGCTGGTCTCCGGCAGAAGCAGGGTCGTGAAGATCTCATCATTGCCGGCAATTTCGACGATCGGGATATCGGTCGCGGCCAGCTTGGTCAGCAGATCGTTGAACTGCTGATAGCGCGGCGCCTCCACCACCGTCCGTCCGCCCGGCAGCGTCCGGACGGGCACGAGCCGCGGGTCGATCGCGCGCACCGCCTGTGGCGTCGCCTGCACGACCATGCGCAAGGTCCGCTCGTCGCGGCCGACGGTCGCCCCCGTCGCCCTGTCGATCAGGCCGGCATAGACCGCCTTCACGCCATATTCGCCGGACAGCGCCAGCCGCCGCTCCCAATGGCGGGCGTGGAGTTCGGGTTCGGTCGTGCGCCATTCGCCCGCCAGCGCCCGGCCGAAGGGAAAGCGATACCAGGGCGTCTCGTGCAGGAAGCGGCCATAGTCGGCCTGGACGCGCGCGGCATATCGATCGTCGGCGCTGGTCCAGCCGCTCCCCCATTCGAAGAGGCGGCCGATCGTGCGCTCATAGGCAGCCTTTACCGCCAGCTCGACCGTGTAGCTGATGCCGATCGTGTAGATGGTGACCTTCGCCGCGCCCGCGCCGGGCCGGTTGCCGGTCAGCCGGTTGACCGCGCAATAGCTCGTCCAGAAGCCGCCAATCTGCGATCCGTACGCGAAGCTGCTGGGCGGTTTGCCCGCGGTCAGATGGCGGGCAAAAGCCTCCGCCTCGTAGACGATGTGCCATTCGGGATAGGTGAGATAGGATTGCACCGCCGGGCGGCGCTCGGCCGCGGGCAGGAGAGGGGTGTAGGGCGCCAGGGCCGCATCGCCGGCAGGGCGGCATCCTCCCTCGATATAGCCGATCGGCACCAGCACGACGGCGGCAACAAGCCCGCCGACCGCCGCCAGGATGCGCCAGCGCCGCTTCACGCGGCGGCGGACGCGGTGGGCGCACCGGGCAACTTGGCGAGGCGATAGCCGACCCAGATCGCCAGGCCGCCGATCACGAGATGGGGCAGGTTGGCGAAGACGTGCGCGTAGAGCGATTCCTTGATCGGCCCGTACAGGAAGATCCCGCCGTCGAGATATCCGCTGCCCAGGAACAGGCCCATGACGCCGTCGGCGAAATAAAGCGGGCCGAACAGGCGGAAGTAGAGGCGGCTCGCCCCATAAGACAGAAAGGCCGCGACGCCGGCCCAGACGCCGGAAAAGAAATGCAGGCTATCATCGTACAGGTCGAGGTTGAACAGCCCGAACAGATTGCCCTGCGCGTCGTGGAACTGCGGCACGTAGCCGATGGCGACCACCAGCATGAAACCGATGCAATAGATCCACCCGAACCGTCTCACCCTGTCCATGGCTGCCTCCCTTTTGGGGAAAGCGTGGCAGCAGTCGCGATCAGTTTCAACCTGGCTTCATCCGGTCGCCGGTGGTGGCGGCTGGCGCCCGCGCGAAGAAAAACCCCCTCCCGCCAGGGTCGCGGGAGGGGGTTCTGTAAGGCCCGCGCCGCCCACACCGGACGGGGCGCGCAGGGCCACACCAGGCCGGAGGCTTAGGCCGCCTGGCGATCGTTGACCGCGTCGATCGTCTGCTGCGGAGCGCTGCTGTCGATCTGGATGTTCCGGGGCTTCTTATGCTCCGGCACTTCGCGGACCAGCTGGATGTCGAGCAGGCCGTCATTATAGCCTGCACCGGTCACCCGGATGGTGTCGGCAAGCTGGAAACGACGCTCGAATGCACGCTTGGCGATGCCGCGGTGCAGGAATTCGCGCGTCTCGCCCTCGCCGCCTTCATTGGCGCGCCCGGTCACGATCAGGACATTGTCCTGCGCGGTGATTTCCAGTTCGTCACGGGTGAAGCCGGCCGTCGCCATCGAGATGCGATAGGCGTCTTCGCCGACCTTCTCGATATTGTAAGGCGGATAGGCCTCTGCTTCGCCGCGCGTGGCGAAATCGACCAGGCGGTTCAAATTCTCGAAACCGATCGAGGAGCGGAGGAGGGGGGCAAAATCAAAACTACGCATGATTATCAATCCTTTCAAAGCGATCGAACATGATGCGGTCCGCGGATCCCGCCGGACCGTCTGCCTCCGCCCCAGACGGCGACGAAGGCTGAAAGAGAGATAGGAAAGGCGCTTGATCGTTCAAGCATTCGCGCGCCCGCCCGCATCAACTTCTTTGCCCTTTGGCGCCGTGCGAGAGCTGTGGCATGGGGCAGCGGAGAGGTTGATCATGGCGTCGGTTTCCGTCCTTCCTTTGTCTGAACGCGTCATGGCGGGGCTGCACCGGGAGGCGCTCGCGCTGGCGGCGCAAAGCGATGCCTATTTCGCCGGGGACGGCACCTCCGAACGACGGGATCTGCCCGCCCGCGCGCGGCTGTTGTTGGCGGGGGAGGCGCTGAAGGCCGGCACGCGGCTGATGCAGGTCTTGGCTTGGGCCGCGCCACGATCGGCGGCATCGGCGCCGCGCCAGGAGGAACCCGCCATTCGCCCGCTGTCCGACGCACCGCAGAGCGACCTTGCCGCCTTCGGTGCCCTGCCGGCGCGCGCGCGCGACCTCATCCTGGCGGGTATCGATCTGCACCAGCGGGCCGGGCGTATCGCCTATGGGACGCCCGCCGCGTCGCCGTCCGGTGGTCCCAAGGGCATTTTCTCGCTGGAGCGCGTCCGCTGATCCTGGCCAGGTCCGTCGCCGTGACGCTGGCGTTGCTCCTCGCCGGCAGTATGGCGGCCGCCGCGCCCAAGCCGCCGCGCAACGCGCCGCTCTGTGCGCCGCCCGGAACCGCTCCGATCTTCCTGTCGCCGATGGGCGAGCCCTTTCGCGCGGCGGCGGGCCAGCCCTACCCATCGGCGCAATGGTTTGCCCAGGCCGATACCAACAAGGATGGCGCGCTCAGCCGGGACGAGCTGGTCAAGGATGCGATGCGCTTCTTTCAGCAGCTCGACAGCAATAAGGACGGGCGCCTGACGCCCGACGAAGTGGGGCATTATGAAAGCGTGATCGCGCCCGAGACGTCGCTCTTCTCCGCCCGGCCGGACGGCTTCTACGAGGAACGACGCAAAGGACATCAAAGCGACGCGGTCGGCCGGTCGGCCGATTATGGCGGCGCGATGGGGGCGGGGCGCTACGCCTGGTTGAACATCCCCGAACCGGTGGCTGCGGCGGATGCCGACATCGATCGCGTGATCACGGCCACCGAATTCGCAGCCGCGGCCGACCGGGCCTTCACCATGCTCGACGTTGGGAACAAGGGGTCGCTCACGCTGGCGACCTTGCCGCGGACCCCACAGCAGATCGCCATCGAAGGCCCTTGCCGGCCGCCAAAGGCGCGGCGGTAGGAGCCCCGCAATCGACGAACAATGTTGCGTGATGTTGCAACAAAATTATAAGCCGGTTACCAGCGTGGCACGCGCATCGTAGAGTGCCCGAAGAGGATGAACGACATGGCCGAAGGCGCTCGCCGCAACCTGCCGCCACTCGCGCTGCACGTGCCGGAGCCGAAATTCCGTCCGGGCGACGCTGTCGATTATGCGGATTTCGATCGCGGCCAGGCCGGTGCGGTCGGCCGACCGCCCATCGATGCCGCGCCGGATGCCATGCGTGATCACGCTTACGGTCTGGTGCGCGTCCTGGATGACGAAGGGGCTGCGGTCGGCCCGTGGGACCCGCGCCTGGCGCCGGAACGGCTGATCGCGATGCTGCGCCACATGGCGCTGACCCGCGCTTATGACGACCGCCTCTATCGCGCCCAGCGCCAGGGCAAGACCAGCTTCTACATGAAGTGTACGGGCGAGGAGGCGACCTCGATCGCGGCGGCCTATGCGCTCGATCGCGACGATATGTGCTTCCCGTCCTACCGCCAGCAGGGCCTGCTGATCGCGCGCGGGTGGAGCCTGGTCGACATGATGTGCCAGGTCTATTCCAACCGCTCCGACCGGCTGAAGGGCCGGCAGATGCCGATCATGTATTCGGTCAAGGACGCCAGCTTCTTCTCGATCTCGGGCAATCTCGCTACCCAATATCCGCAGGCGGTCGGCTTCGCGATGGCGAGCGCGGCCAAGGGCGACACCCGCATCGCCGCCGCCTGGTGCGGCGAGGGGTCGACCGCGGAAGGCGACTTCCACTCCGCCTGCACCTTCGCCAGCGTCTATCGTGCGCCGGTGATCCTGAACGTGATCAACAATCAGTGGGCGATCAGTTCCTTCTCAGGCTTTGCCGGCGCCGAGAACACGACCTTCGCCGCGCGCGCGATCGGCTATGGCATTGCCGGCCTGCGCGTCGACGGCAATGACGCGCTCGCCGTCTATGCCGCGACCGAATGGGCGGCCGAACGCGCGCGATCCAATGCCGGCCCGACTTTGATCGAATTCTTCACCTACCGCGCCGAGGGCCATTCGACCTCCGACGATCCGACCAAATATCGCTCGGCCGAAGAGAATGCGAAATGGCCGCTCGGTGATCCGATCGCGCGGCTCAAGCAGCATCTGATCGCGATCGGCGCGTGGGACGAGGAACGCCACGCGGCGATGGACAAGGAAGTCGCCGAGGAAGTGCGCGCCGCCCAGCGCGAGGCGGAGGCGCAGGGGATCCTCGCCGACGGCCTGCTCCAGCATCCCTTCACGACCATGTTCGAGGATGTGTTCGAAGAGATGCCGTGGCATCTGAAGGAACAGAGCCAGCAGATGATCGACGAACGCAAGAAGGCGGGGATATGAGCGTTTTCCTTGCCTGCGCCCCGCGCCCTTCGACGCCACCTGCGGCGTTGCTCAGGATAAACTGCAGCCATAGGCTGCAGCCGAGGCTTCTCGACTTCGCTCGAAGGTGCGTCTCGACTTCGCTCGACGCGAACGGGGATGGAGCATGACGGACGCCGCACTCGCCACCAAGCCCATGAACATGATCCAGGCGATCAACAGCGCGCTGGACGTGATGATGGGGCGCGATCCCGACATCGTCGTGATGGGGGAGGATGTCGGCTTCTTCGGCGGCGTGTTCAAGGCGACCGAGCATCTCCAGGCCAAGTACGGCAAGACCCGCGTGTTCGACACGCCGATCACCGAGCTCGGCATCATCGGCGTCGCGGTCGGCATGTGCACCTATGGCTTGCGCCCGGTGCCCGAGATCCAGTTCGCCGATTATATCTACCCCGCGCTCGATCAGCTGGTGTCGGAGGCGGCGCGGCTGCGCTATCGGTCGGCCGGCGAATATACAGCGCCGATGACGGTGCGTTCGCCCTTCGGCGGCGGCATTTTCGGCGGGCAGACGCACAGCCAGTCGCCCGAGGCGATGTTCACCCACGTCGCCGGGCTGAAGACGGTGATCCCGTCCAACCCCTATGACGCCAAGGGCCTTCTGATCGCCGCGATCGAGGATAACGACCCGGTCATCTTCTTCGAGCCCAAGCGCATCTATAACGGTCCGTTCGACGGCCATTATGATCGTCCGGTGACCCCCTGGGCCAAGCATCCGTCAAGCGCGGTGCCCGAGGATTATTACCGCATCCCGCTCGGCAAGGCCGCGGTGGTGCGCGAAGGTGAGGCGGTGACGATCCTCTGCTACGGCACGATGGTGCATGTCGCGGTCGGCGTGGTTGCGGAGATGGGCGTGGATGCCGAGATCATCGACCTGCGCACTTTGCTGCCGCTGGATATCGAGACGATCGAGGCGTCGGTCCGCAAGACCGGCCGCGTGGTCGTCGTGCATGAGGCGACTAAGACCAGCGGCTTCGGTGCGGAGCTTGCGGCGCTCATCCAGGAGCGCTGTTTCTATGCGCTGGAAGCCCCGATCGAACGCGTGACCGGGTGGGACACGCCTTATCCGCACAGCCTGGAATGGGCCTATTTTCCTGGGCCGGTGCGGCTCACCCGTGCACTCGAGAAGGTGTTGGAGGCCTGATGGCGCGCTATTCATTCAAGCTGCCGGACA
This sequence comes from Sphingomonas sp., assembly GCF_048595155.1. Classification (GTDB taxonomy): domain Bacteria; phylum Pseudomonadota; class Alphaproteobacteria; order Sphingomonadales; family Sphingomonadaceae; genus Sphingomonas_I. The sequence goes on along the minus strand of NZ_JBMDXN010000058.1, from coordinate 27,982 downwards.
TTGGCGAAGGCATCGCCGAGGCGGAGATCGTCGCCTGGCACGTCAAGATTGGCGACGTTGTCGAGGAAGATGCGCCTTTGTGCGACATGATGACCGACAAGGCGACGGTCGAGATGACCGCGCCGGTCGCGGGCACGATCGTCGAGGTTGCGGGCGAGGTCGGCGACCAGATCGCGATCGGTTCGGTGCTGGCTGTCTTCGAAACCGAGGGCGAGGCTGCGGCCGAGGAGCCGGTGGTCGAAGTCGCGCCCAACGAGGCGGCGCAGGTGGTGAAGCCCGATCCGGTGCCGATCGCTGAGACAGAAAAGCCCTCTCCCCTTGTGGGAGAGGGTTGGGAGAGGGGGCGCGAGGCTCGAAAAGAGCCCGAAGCCTCGCCGCCGAGTCACCCCCACCCCGGCCCTCCCCCCCAGGGGGGGAGGGAGAAGCGCGTCCTCGCCTCGCCCGCCGTCCGCGACCGTGCCAAGAACCTCGGCATCGACCTCGCCCAGGTGAAGGCCGAAGGCGATCGCGTCCGCCATTCCGATCTCGACGCCTTCCTCACCTACAATCAGGGCTATCGCTCCGCCGGCGCCGCCCGCGCCGACGAGCAGGTCAAGGTCGTCGGCCTGCGCCGTCGCATCGCGGAGAATATGGCGGCGTCGAAGCGCGCCATTCCCCATTTCACCTATGTCGAGGAATATGACGTCTCGAAATTGGAGGCGTTGCGGGCGGACCTCAACGACACGCGCGGCAGCAAGGATCGGCTGACGATCCTGCCCTTCCTGATCCTCGCCATCTGCAAGGCGTTGCCGGGCTTCCCGATGATCAACGCGCGCTACGACGACGAGGCGAATGTGATCACGCGTTCGGGCGCGGTCCATCTCGGCATCGCCGCGCAGACCGATGCGGGCCTGATGGTGCCCGTGATCCACGATGCGCAAGGCAAGAACATCTGGCAGCTCGCGGGCGAGGTGAAACGGCTGGCCGAGGCTGCCCGCACCGGCAAGGCGAAGAGCGAGGAACTGTCCGGCTCGACGCTCACCCTGAGCTCGCTCGGCCCGCTCGGCGGTATCGCCGCGACGCCGGTGATCAACCGTCCCGAAGTCGCGATCCTCTGCCCCAACAAGGTGGTCGAACGGCCGATCGTGCGCGACGGGCAGATCGTCATCGCCAAGATGATGAACATGTCGATCTCGTGCGACCATCGCGTCGTCGATGGCCATGACGCCGCCAGCTTCGTGCAGGCGGTCAAGAAACTGGTCGAAACCCCCGCCTTGCTGTTCGTCGACTAAGGCCCCGCGGGGCCGATCCATTGTCGCCCCGGCGGAGGCGCGATTGCGTTGTCGCTAAGCCGCGATCGCCCGCATGGGGAGATGCGCAAAGCCTAAGGTGACGTTGTTGACGATGCGCTGTGGGGTGCCGTTCAATTCCAGTCGGCGGACGCGGCGCGCCAGTGCCGTGAAGACCGCCACCAGCTCCATCCGCGCGAGCGCCTGGCCAAGGCAGCCGTGGGGGCCATGGCCGAAGCCGAGTTGCAGCCGCTCGCGCCGGTCGATGCGGAATGCATCGGGCGCGGCGAACGCCCGCTCGTCGCGGTTGGCGCTGGCGTAGGACAGGATCACGCGGGCGGAGGCGGGTACGACGGTGCCGTCCGACAACGTCGCGTCCGCCGTCGCCACGCGCGCGAACAGCTGGAGCGGGGGATCGATGCGCACGATTTCGTTGGCGGCATGAACCGCCAAAGCGGGATCGTTGCGAAATTTGCCCCACTCGGCCGGGTTGGCCGCGAACAGCGCCAGCCCGGACGCCATCGCCGCGATCGTGGTTTCGAACGCCGCCACGATGTAGCCCGCGAGCATCCCGATCGCCGTTTCGCGGTTGATCACGCCCGCATGAGCCGCCTCGATCAGCTGGCTGGCGAAACCGCCAGGCGTCACGCGATTGGCGTCATAGATATCGGCGATCAGCGCCATCATCGCCGCCAGCGTCGCGAGCCCTTGTTCGGTGCGCGCGTTCATCGGCCCGGCGGCATTCCAGGCGCCGTCGGCAATGGCGAGCAGGCCCGGCCGCACATCGTCCGGCCATCCGATCAGATCCATGACCAGGTTGATCGGCAGATCATGCGCGAAATCGGCAACGCCGTCGAAGCAGCCCATCTCCGCAATCCGGGCCGCCAATGCATCAGCACGCGCGCCGATCGTCGCCTCCAGCGGCTTGAGCGCAGACGCGCCGAGTGCCGGGGCCATCACCTTGCGCCGCTCGGTGTGGATTGGGGGATCCTGACAGATCAGCGCTTCCCGCCAGGCGGCGTTGATCGTCGGATTGAGGCCGATCCCCTGGGCGGAGGAGAAGGTGCGCCAATCGCCCAGCCCGGCGCGGACATCGGTGAAGCGACCGATGAACCAGGCATCGATCCGCTCCAGATAGACCGCGCTGCCCAGGTCGCGCAGCGCCCGATAATGCGGGTAGGGGTCGATCAGCGCCGCGTCGCCGTAGAGATCCATGTCGGAACGGGGCGCATGGGATGAAGTCACGCCTCCGCACTTGCCCGGCCACGCCATTGTCCGTCTCCTTTGCCACAAAGCGCTCGACGCTTCTGGCCGGTCGTTCCCGAATCTTACAAAATGTATGATTTCGGAGATGCGCTTTAATCGGACAGATTGTCAAGTTTGGCTGACGACGCCGTGGAACCGGGCATCGCGGGCAGGGGCCTGTTCGAGATTTCTTCCGCGTCTGCACTGCTCACGCCCAGGGCCATGAGCATCCGGCAGGCGACATTGCGCGGGTAGTCGGCGGCGGCCTCCTCGCGCAGCATCGACACCATCGCCGCGAAGCAGGCGCCCATCCACAGGTCCCGGCCCAACCGTGCCTCCGGAATCGTCAGCAGCCTGGCCGCGATGCCTTCCTGGATCGTGGTCTGTGCCTGGTGGAAGGTCTCGGCTCCGAAGATGAATCCGCTTGCGCTGAGATTGACCATCGACCAGGCCCAATGCCGGTCGCGCTGCACGCGTTCCAGGTACAGACGGGTTGCGGCCGACGCGCGCTCCCGCGGATCGTCGAGTGTAGCCGCTGCCTCCGATACGGCGATCATAAAGACATGGGTCAGTTCGTACGTCAGCGCCTCGCGCAGTTCGGCCATGCCGGTGAAATGATCGTAGAATGTTGCCCGGGTAATGCCGGCGCGCGCCGCGACCTCCTCGACCCGCGCATAAAGGCCCGCTTCCTCGCCCAGCAGTTCGAACGCTGCCGCGATGATCCGCGCGCGCGTCCGCACCCGCCGCTGACGCCCGATCTCGGCCCGGCGCTCACGATTTGCGGGGGAAGCATCCTGCGGCATCGATGCGGCTCATAGCAGCGGCATCGGGAAATCGTTAGGCTCGCCGAGCGCCTCTCCCACAAGGCACTGCTCCCGCTTGCGCCGGCCGCGGCCGCACCGCGGCGACCCGCCCGGCACAGATTATAGTTGGTCCAGCGCGCTCTTGGCGAGCAGCGCAGCAAATTCGTCGGCGGCGGGCGTCGACCACCATGTGGCATCGGCTTTGCCCGGCGCCCCTCCGGCAGCGCCGCCTTGCGCGCCTGTCGGAACCGGATCGTCCTTGATCAGGTGCGTTCCGAAGGCGCGTCCCACGATCTGTCCACGCGCATTCATGAGAAGATTGCACGGCAAGGTGAAGCCATGTCCGCCATGGGGCGTCGCGAGGAGCGGCCCGATCGTGCCGCCGCCCTGCTCGACCCAGCAGGGCAAGGTCGCGGCATCGACCTGGTCCAGGCGCCGGCGTGCGCGTGCCGGGTTTTGCGCATCGTCCAGGTTCACTGCAAGGACATCGAACCCCTGGCGGATATGCCGCCGCCGCAGCTCCCCAAGATCATGCGCTTCCTGCAGGCACGGTACGCAGAATTCGGCCCACAGCGATACCAGGGTGACCTTGTTCTTCAGGTCGGAAAAGCGCCGCGGCCCCGCAGGCGTCCAGAGGGGTGTGGTGGGCAGGGGCGCGCGGGGGTGAAAAGCTTCGAACGTTGCGGCGACGGGATTGCGGGCAAGTCTGCCGCTGCGGAACAGCCGCCGCGACGCAGGAACGATCGATGCCGCATGGCCAGCGAGCAACGCGGACCCCGCCAAGGCCAGCGATCGAAGCAGAAAGGATCGTCGGTCTTGTTCGGTCAGGATCATGGCATGGCGCTCCGATAGTGCGCCAACACGTCCGCCAGAGACGCTGATATGTCGCGTTAAAGTCGGTTAAGCGATGCCTTCGATCCGGCTGGTGGTCCGCCCGGCGGCCCTACAGCTTCCGGAGCCAGAGATTGTCGATGCGATGATCCGCATCCTTGCGCACGATGACGTCGGCGCGCTGGCGGCTGGGGAGGATATTCTCGACCAGATTGAGTTCGTTGACGTCGCGCCAGATCCGCCGGGCGATCGCGCGCGCCTCCTCCTCGGGCAGGATGGCGAGCTTGTGGAAGAAGGCGGTGGGATCCTGGAAGGCGGTCGCGCGCAACAGCATGAACCGTTCCTCGAACCAGCGCGAAATGTCGCCGGGCGCGGCGTCGATATAGATGGAAAGATCGAAGAAATCCGACGCGGTGAACGGCGCGCGGGTGACGTCCGACCCGATCCCGATCTGCAGGACGTTCAATCCTTCGAAGATCAGGATATCGGGATGTTCGACGACCTGCACGTCCGGCCGTACGTCATAGACGTGGTGCGAATATTGCGGCGCGGTGCCGCGCCCGGTCAGCCGGATATCCGCCAGGAACTGGATCATGCGGCGCACATCATAGCTTTCGGGAAAGCCCTTGCGCTCCATCAGCCCGCGCGCGGCCAGCACGTTGTTGGGGAAGAGAAACCCATCGGTCGTGACCAGATCGACGCGCGGATGATCCGGCCAGCGCGACAGCAAAGCGCGCAACAGGCGGGCGCTGGTACTCTTGCCGACCGCCACAGATCCGGCGATCGCGACGACGTAAGGCCGCCGTGCCGCCGGGCGGCCCAGAAAATCGTCGGTCACGCGGGACAGGCCGTGTGCCGCATTGACGTGCAGATTGATCAGGCGCGTCAGCGGCAGATAGACGTCCTGCACCTCGTCCAGCGAGATCGGATCGTTGGTACCGCGCAGGCGCACCAGATCGGCTTCGTCCAGCGTCAGGGGCGTAGCCGAGCGCAAGCGCGCCCAGTCGGCGCGGGTGAAGTGGGTGTGGCTGGCTTCGCTGGCCGGCAAGCTATCGGCTATGTGACGTCGCGGGCCGGTGGCCGCGTCCGCCGCCAGCATGGCGCGATCGTCGCGGATGCGGGTGTCGACGAAATCGAGCGGTACCAGCCGCGCGCCATCGACCAGATTGCCGGGCACCTGCGCCGCCGAGATGATCTCCGGATGGTACGCGCCATCGATATGGCCGCGCACCAGCCAGCGATGCACTGTAGAAGGCGGCTTGCCGATCGCCGCGGAAAAGCGGGACAGGCCGCCAAATTTAGCCGCGACGACGGATGCTGGAGCGCCGCGATCGATCGCCCGCTTGGGATTGTTCTTCGCCACCCGACCCCTCTTCCACCCCATGCGCAAATACGCAACAGACGGATGAGATATTTTGCAAATTGCGAAATATCGCCTTGTCACTCGTGAGTTTATGCTTCATTTTTCCGCAAATGCGAAATATCTCCCGCTTTGCTTCCGCTTCGTCCCGCTGCGCCCTTGCCGTCATCGTCGTTGCGACCCTGCCTTCCTCTGCCTTGGCGGAGGTGGATGGAGACGGTCTGCCGGAGGTGGTCGTTACCGCGCAACGGCGGCCTGAGCAGGCGCAGCAAGTGGGCGTCGCGCTGTCGGTGCTGAATGGGACCGATCTGGTGACCCGCGGCGTCACCAACGTCAATCAGCTGCAATATCAGACGCCGGGTCTGGAAGCCGTGCCGGCCTTTGGTGGCGGCCAGCCGCAATTCCGGCTGCGCGGCGTCGGGTTCGACGATTATGCCTCCAACAATGCGTCGCCGGTTGGCATCTATGTCGACGAAGTCGCGAAGTCCTTCCCGATCCAGACGCAGGGCCTGTTGTTCGATCTTGACCGGGTCGAGGTGCTGCGCGGTCCACAGGGAACCCTGTACGGTCGCAATAGCACCGGCGGCGCCATCAACTTCCTGACGGCACGGCCGACCAGCACGCTCTCGGTGGGCCTCGACGCGGATTATGGCAGTTTCGATCTGTTCCGCGCCGAAGGGCATATTTCCGGCCCGATCGGCGAGGGGCTGAGCGTCCGGATTGCGGGTGCAACCGAGCAGGGCGGGGGCTTCCAGCATGATCGGCTGACCGGTCGCAGCCTGGGCGATGCGGATCGCTGGGGTGCGCGCGGGCAGATCGCCTATACGGGCGGCGGCGTCGATCTGCTGGTGGAAGGCCATTATGGCGGCGACACGTCGGAGGCGACGGGGCTGCGCCTGTTCGATCCGCTGGTCTCTCCCTATGGCAGCGCTGCACCGAGCCGCGTCATTCCGGCCGATAGCAATCATCGCGCGACCGGATGGGGTGCGTCGGACCAGTTTGCCGCCCTTCATGGCTTCGCGGCCGATACCAAGCCGTTCCGCGATAATGAGACGATCGGCGGCCATGCGACGTTGTCGATCGATCTGGGTAGCGCCAAGCTCACCAGCGTCAGCGCCTATGAACATTTCCGCCGGCGCGAATATAATGATTGGGACGCGTCCGATCTGGCCTATGCCGGGACCTATTTCGGCAGCCGCGCGAACGTCTATTCGCAGGAAGTCCGTGTTGCATCGACAGGTCCCGGACCCGTGCGCTGGATCGTCGGCGGCTATTATTCCAACGAACAGTTGCGCGACCAGTTCGACAGCGATTTCGTCCAGTCACTCGGCTTCGTGGCGCGGACATCCTATCGGCAGCAGGCCCATACGATTGCGGGTTTCGGCCAGCTTGATGTTGATCTGACCTCGAAACTGACGCTGACCGGCGGGCTGCGGCTGGAGCGGGAGGTGCGGCGATTGCGCGATTTCGACACGACCACCACACCGTTGGTCGGGATCGGCGTTCCGGCCGGTTCCTCGGACCTGCGTTACACCCAGCTCACCGGCAAGGTCGCCGCCAATTATCATGTGAGCGACGCCAGCCTTGTCTATGCCAGCGCCAGCCGCGGCGTGAAATCGGGCGGCTTCACCGCGTATAATACGCTGACCACCGATCAGCTGGCGCCGTTCAAGCCGGAAATCCTCTACGCCTATGAGGTGGGCACCAAGAACGAACTGGCCGGACGCACGCTGCGGCTGAACGGAGCGGCCTTTTATTATGATTATCGCCGCCAGCAGGTGCAGTCGGCCATTTACAGCCCGATCTATGGCGCGGTCGGCAAAATCGTGAACGCGCCCAAATCGCACATTTACGGTGTCGAGGCGGAGCTCACCTGGGCCCCGGTTGCCGGGCTGGAGATCACCCAGGGGCTGACGTGGCGCAAGGGCAAGTTCGATCGTTTCAACGATCTCGACATCGCCGCCAGCACCGCCGCCGGGCAGGCAGTGACGGTCAGCCGGCGCGGCCAGGACCAGGGCTTCCCGCATTGGAGCTATACCGGCGCGGCGAGCTATCGCCTGCCGCTCGGCGGCTATGCGCTGACTGCGCAGGCCGATTATGCCTATCGCGACACGCTGGCGCCGGTGTTGCTGGGGCCGAACTTCCGGGTGCACGATTATTGGCTGGTGAACGCGACGCTGACGCTGTCGTCCGGCCCGTGGAGCGTCGGCATGTATGCGCGGAACCTGTTCAACCAGCATTACGACCTCACCCGCAATTTCTTCCTGGGTGGGATCGACATCGCGGCGCCGGGCCGGCCGCGGAGCATTGGCGTTCGAGGTCGGTACAGTTTCTGAAAAGTCAGGATATTGTCGTCTGCCGTCCGTTCGTCCCGAGTAGCGATCGAGCTTGTCGAGAGCGCGTATCGAGGGAGGGGATGTCTCGGTACAGCTTCTCGGCTACGCTCGAAGCCTATTCGATACGAACGGGTTCCAATGATCGCAGCGGTTGAATGACGGTCGCCAAGACACTGCTGCGTTTGCTTGTCACCAGCCTGGCGCTCGCGCTGGCGTTCGCCACGCCGGCGTCGGCGCGCGACCGGATCGTCGTCGCGCTGCAGCTGGAGCCGCCGACGCTCGACCCTACTTCGGGCGCGGCCGCCGCGATCGACGAGGTCACCTACCGCACCATCTTCGAAGGGCTGACGACGCTGGACGCGACCGGCGCCGCCGTGCCGGTGCTCGCGACCAGCTGGACGATGGCGCCCGATGCGCGCAGCTACGTCTTCCATCTGCGCCCCAATGTCCGCTTCTCCGACGGAACGCCGTTCGATGCGCGGATCGTCAAATTCAGTCTGATGCGCGCGATCGCACCCGGCTCCACTAACGCGCAGGCGCAAGCCTTGGCGGAGATTGCGGGCGTGGACATTCTCGACCCGCTGACGGTCCGAATCCGCCTGAACGCACCCGATGCCGCACTGCCCATATTGCTGGCGTGGGGCGATTGCGTGATGGTCGCGCCGGGATCGGCCGCCCGACTGGCGACCGATCCGATCGGGACCGGCCCATTCCGGTATGGCAACTGGGCACGTGGCGATCGGCTCACGCTGGTGCGAAACGACGGCTATTGGCGGCCGAAGCCTGCGCTGCGGCGCATCGAATATCGCTTCATCAGCGATCCCGCCGCGGCTTATGCCGCGGTCAAAACGCATGCGGTCGACCTGTTTCCGGACTATCCGGCGCCCGAAAACATCGCGCAATTACGGGCGGATCCGACGCTGCGCGTCACGACCGCGCCGAGCGAAGGCGAGGTTATCGTCGCGCTCAACAACGCCAAAGGGCCCTTGCGGGACGTGCGCGTACGCCGTGCGATCGCCTACGCCATCGATCGCAGGGCCATAATCGACGGCGCAATGTATGGTTATGGCCAGCCCATCGGCAGCCATTTCCCCCCGCAAAATCCCGATTATGTCGATCTGACGGGCCTCTATCCGCATGATGCCGCGCGTGCGCGCGCCCTGCTGGCGCAGGCAGGATATCCGCAAGGGCTGACGCTTACGCTCAAGCTGCCGCCGCCCGCTTATGCCCGCCGGAGCGGTGAGATCGTGGCGGCACAGCTGGCCACGGTCGGCATCAAGGCGGTGATCGTGCCGGTGGAATGGCCGCAATGGCTGGATGAGGTGTTCGGCCGTCACGATTACGACATGACCGTCATCAACCATGTCGAGCCCGGCGATTATGCGATTTACGGGCGGAAAGATTATTATTTCGGCTATCGGAGCGATGCGGTCGCGGCCTTGCTGGCGCAGCTGAAGGCGACCGCCGATCCCGCGCGCCGCCACGCTTTGCTCGGCGCTATTCAGCGCCGCATCGCGGAGGACGCGGTCAACGCCTTCCTGTTCCAGTTTCCGCACCTGTCGGTGGCCGACAGCCGCCTGACCCAGCTCTGGGTCAATGCGCCGTTGCAGGCCATCGACTTCTCGACCGTGCGTTTCGCCGGGGACAATGGCCCGGACAGCCGCGAGAGCCAGAGTCGGGGCTGGTGGATGCCGCTGCTGGGGCTGGTCGCCGTCGCCGGTCTGATCCTGTTGGCACGGATTGGGGGTGCCGGGTGGACGGCGCGGCGGCTGGGCATGTTGCTGCTGACGCTGGCCGGGGCCAGCATCGTCATATTCGTGCTGCTGCAGCTCGTCACCGGCGACCCCGCGCAATTCATGATGGGGATGGAAGCGAGCCCCCAATCGGTTGCGGCGCTGCGCGAGGAACTGGGCCTGAGCGGACCAGCGATTGGTCGTTATTTCAGCTGGATCGGCGGGATGGTGCGAGGGGATTTCGGCACATCCTATGCCTATCGCGTTCCGGTTGCAGGGCTGCTGTGGGCGCGCATCGCGGTGTCGCTCCCATTGGCATGCCTCGCGATGCTCGTGTCGGTGATGCTGGGCCTCCTGGCTGCATTCGCCGCCGCGCTCCGGCCCGGCGGATGGGTGGACCGGACGATCGGTCTCGCGACGCGCATCGGCGTCGCCGTTCCCAGTTTCTGGCTGGCTATGATCCTGTTGCTGATGTTCACCGTGCGTCTGCGCTGGGTGCAGGCGAGCGGCTTCCCCGGTTGGCAAGCAGGCCTGGGTCCGGCCCTGGCAGCCCTGATCCTGCCGACATTGGCGCTGGCGATACCGCAGGCGGCGCTGATCGCGCGTGTTGCCCGCGCGGCGCTGGTGGCCGAGCTGGGACGCGATTATGTCCGCACGGCCCGCGCCAAGGGCCTCGGCCGCGGTCTGATCCTGCGGCGCCATATCGCCCCGAATGCCGCCGGCCCGATCCTGGCGATCATCGGACTGCAATTCCCGTTCCTGCTCGGCGGCAGCGTCATCGTCGAGAATGTCTTTTACCTGCCCGGGCTCGGACGCCTGATCGTTCAGGCGATCACCGCACGCGACCTGATCGTGGTGCAGGCGGTCGCCATGCTGCTCGTCGCGGCGACGGTCATCGCCAGCTTCCTGACCGATGCGGCACAGGCGCTGCTGGACCCGCGTCTGAGGGAAAAGGCATGAGCGGAAGGCGCTGTGCCGTCGTCCTGGGCCCGATCCTGCTGGCGCTGATCGCCGCGGCGGCGCTGCTGTCTTTGCTGTGGGTGCCGTGGGACATCGCCGCGATCGACGTGTCGCACAAGCTGCAGTCCGGTTCGCCCGCCCATCCGTTGGGAACCGACCAACTGGGCCGCGATATGCTCTCGCTGCTGATGGTAGGCGCGCGTCCGGCGCTGGGCGTGGCGCTCCTCGCGCTCGTGGTCGGGCTTGCCGGCGGCGTACCGCTCGGCCTGCTGGCGGCGGCACGGCCGGGCTGGATCGACGAGCTGGTCGCACGCGCATCGGACATTTTGTTCGCCTTCCCCACGCTGGTGCTGGCGATGGTGGTATTGGCCGTGTGGGGCCCCGGCGCCAGCCATGCGGCGTTCGCGATCGGTCTGATCAACATTCCCGTTTTTGCTCGCGTTACCCGCGCGGCGGCGCGGGGGATGTGGACGCGAGACTTCATCCTTGCCGCCCGGCTCGCGGGCAAGGGGCCGCTGCGGATCTCGATCGAGCATATCCTGCCGAACATTGCCGGGCCGCTGATCGTGCAGGCGACGCTGCAAATGTCGCTCGGCGTGCTCGCGGAGGCGGCTTTGTCCTTCCTGGGGCTCGGCGCGCAGCCGCCGGTGGCAAGCTGGGGGCGGATGGTGGCGGACGCGCAGACGCTGATCGCGGTCGCGCCGCGATTGGCGTTGCTGCCGGGGCTGGCCATCATCGTGACGATCAGCGCGATCAACCTGACGGGCGAGGCGCTGCGCGACTGGCTGGCGCCGGAGACGGGGCTGTGAGCGCGCTCGACATTCAGCATCTGTCGGTCCGCTATGGGGATGTGGTCGCGCTGGACGATGTCTCGCTGAGCGTGGGGGCGGGCGAGATCGTGGCGCTGGTCGGCCCTTCCGGGTCTGGCAAATCGACGCTCGCGGCGGCAGCAATGGACCTGCTGCCGCCCCAGGCGATCGAGCAAGGCGTGGTGCGGGTGGAAGGCCGTGATCTGCGGAAGATGGACGAAGCCGCGTTGCGCGTTTTGCGCGGAGGCCGCATCGGCATCGTCTTCCAGGAACCGGCCACCGCGCTCAATCCGGCGCTGACGATCGGTCAACAGATTGACGAGGTGCTGGAGCAGCATTCCGGTCTCTCGCGCAAGGCGATCGCGCGGGAGGTGGCGCGGCTGCTGGATCGGGTGGGGCTCGATCTTGCCCCTACGCGCTATCCGCACACGCTGTCGGGCGGGCAGCGTCAGCGGGCGGCAATCGCGATGGCGATCGCGGCCAAGCCCGCCATCTTGCTGGCGGACGAACCGACCGCCTCGCTGGATCCGGCCGCGCGTGCCGCGATCACCAGCCTGCTGTCCGATCTGGTTCGCGACGGGTCGATGGGGCTGCTCATCGTGACCCATGACATGCGGTTGGCCGCCACGGTGGCCGATCGCATCGTCACCCTCGATAAAGGGCGGGTGGTCGACAGCGGGCCGCCGGAGCCGGGCAGCCAGCCGGTGCGCGTCGCGAGCGCTGCGGGTGCCCCGATCCTCCGTTTCGATGGCGTGGCGCGCACCTATCGGGGACGAAAGGGTGCGGTGGCGGCGCTGCAGGACGTCTCCCTCACGCTGGGACGTGGTGAGACGCTGGCGGTGGTGGGGCCATCCGGCTCAGGCAAGTCGACGCTGGCCCGATTGGCGCTGGGACTCGACCGGCCCGACAGCGGCGCCGTCACGCTCGACGGCAAGGATTGGCAGGCAATGCAAGGCCGTGAGGCGCGCGCGATGCGCCGTCGCGTGCAGGCCGTGTTTCAAGATCCTGCCGCGAGCTTCGATCCGCGCCAGACGGTCGGGCGGATCGTCGCCGAGCCGCTATATCTGCATGACGGACTCGACGGAGCGGAGCGTGATGCGCGGGTGTACGAAGCGCTGGCGCAGGTCGGGCTACCGGCGGATGCCGCCGGACGGCGACCCCAGGCTTTTTCCGGCGGACAGCGCCAGCGTATCGCGATCGCGCGCGCGTTGATCCTCAAACCCGATCTGATCGTGCTCGACGAAGCCCTGAGCGCGCTGGATCCCGCCACGCGCGCGGAGATCGTCGCGTTGCTGCTGCGCCTGCAGAAGGACCTCGACATCGCCTATCTGTTCATCGCGCACGATATGGATCTGGTTCGCCAGATGGCGCACCGTGTGATCCTGCTCGAGCAGGGGCGTATCGCCGCGGCAGGGGATGTCGAGACGATATTGGATCGCATCGAGCGGGGCAGCGACCTTAGCGTGTCCTGACGGCCGCAACGCGGCGCACGGCTGCCAGTCTAAGCCGTCCGGCGGAAGAACGTCAGGTTCAGCGAAGCAGGATCGCGGCAGCCTCGTCCCACATCTGCGGCGTGGCAGCCGCCAGCATGCCCTTGCCGGTTTGCGTGATGTCGTAGGGCGTGCCGTCGAACCGCGCGATCTTGCCGCCGGCTTCAGTCAGGATCAGCGCGCCCGGTGCGTGATCCCAGACATGGGTGCGCCAGAAAAGGGCAAGGTCGTTGGTCCCGAGCACGACGCGCGGATATTGTTCGGCGGCACAACGCGGAATGCCGACGCAGCGCATCTTGCCCTCCGCGCGCCGTTCGATGTCTTCGCGCATGTCCGGCGGGAGGTAGCGGGTCGAGAGGCCTGCGACAGGAAGGGCCTCGCCACTGGTACGGGCGGTTACGCGCTCGCCGTTGATGAAAGCCCCCTTGCCGCGAGCAGCGCTGCACATGCGATCGAGTACCGGATCATAGAGCCAAGCCGCTTCACCGACGCCGTCGGCCGCGAGCGCGACCATGATGCCAAATGGGGTTTCGCCGGCGGCGAAATTGGCGGTGCCGTCGATCGGATCGACGATCCAGGCGACACCCTGGCCAATCCCGTCGAGCAGGGACGGATCTGCCGAAACGCCTTCTTCGCCGATCACGCGGGAATCGGGCAGGAGCCGGGTCAGTCCTTCGATCAGCGCCAGTTCGCTTTCCTTGTCGGCGATCGTGACCAGCTCGTCCGGCGCCTTCTCCTCAATCTCCCCGACGTCGAGCATGCGAAAGCGCGGCATGACGATGCGCTGGGCAACGTCGCGGATCAGCGTCTGTACGGCGGCGTCGAGCTGGATCATGATGTCTCGTCTGCGGAAAGGCCGCGCGTATCGCGGCGGAAGCGGTCATGCCGCGGAAGATCGTCGCCTGCCTGCGCCCAGGCGATGCGGGTCGCGTAAAAGATGTGGAATGCGGGCACGACCCGATCCGGTGCATCCAGTGTGGCTATGCTGAAATCGACGGTTTCGGGTTGATGATCGACCTGCATCAGGAATGGCGTGCCGCAGCGCGTACAGAACAGACGATGGCCAAAGTTGCTGGAGTTGAACTGGCCCACCAGATCCTCGCCTTGCGTGAACTGGAAATCGCCGGCCGGCACGGTGGCAAAGGCCATGGCCGGGCTGCCCGAATTCAGCTGGCACGTCCGGCAATGGCACCAGCCCGCGTCATAAGGCGTGGAGGCGAGGCGGTATCGTACCGCACCGCAGGCACAGCCGCCGGTCCAATCCTGATCCATCACCACGTCTCCGTGTCGGTGAGCGGACGACCATTGACCGCAATCCATGCGGCGAGGTGCTCCAGCGAGCAATTTGGGCCTGGACCGTGCCAAGGGACGATCAGCGGTTCGCCGCGGAAGGGCAGCCGCAGGCCGACGCTGGCAGCGGCATCGATCTGAACATCGTCGAGATCCTCCTCGCAAATGCCGAGGTCTCGGCAGGCATCGGTCTCGCCGGTAATTTTGCGCGCGCGACCAGCTTCTTCACGGCAGCGATCGATCAAGCGTACGACAAGTCGATCGCGCAATTCCTGGAGCTCGACCGACCAGGGCATCAGCTCCGGTAATCCGCGTTGATCGAGATGTAGCCGTGGGTGAGATCGCAGGTCCACACGATGGCGCGGCCGTCGCCGAGGCCGAGATCGACGCCGATCTCGATCTCCTGGCCTTTCAGGTGCGCGCCGACCGGCGCCTCGTCATAGCCTTCGACGGCCAGCCCGTTGCGGGCGACCTGAATGCTGCCGAACCGGATCGAGAGCTTGTCGCGCTCCGCCGGCTCGCCCGCCTTGCCAACGGCCATGACGACGCGGCCCCAATTGGCATCCTCCCCCGCAATCGCGGTTTTCACCAGCGGGGAGTTGGCGATGGAGAGCGCGACCCGATGGGCGGAGGCATCGCTGTCCGCGCCTTCGACGGCAACCTGGATGAACTTGGATGCGCCTTCGCCGTCGCGCACGACCAGATGGGCGAGCTGGCGGCACAGATCGGTCAGCGCCGCCTGGAAGGCATCCGCACCGGCATCGTCGAAGGAGGCAAGCGGGGCATTGCCCGCCTTGCCGGTAGCGAAGGCGAGCACGGTGTCGGATGTCGAGGTGTCGCTGTCGACGGTGATGCAGGAGAAAGTGGGCGTATTGGCGGCGCTCAGCATCGTCTGCAGGAAGGGCGCCTCGACCGCGGCATCGGTGAAGATGAAGCCGAGCATCGTCGCCATATCCGGCGCGATCATGCCCGATCCCTTGATGATGCCGACCAACGTCACTGTCCGCCCGTCGACGATCGCGGTGGTGCTGGCCCCCTTCGCGAACGTGTCGGTCGTGCCGATCGTGTCGGCGGCGGCGCGCCAATCGGCCTCGGGCGCCTGGATCACGGCGTCGATCCCGGCTTCCGCCTTGTCGATCGGCAGAGGTACGCCGATGACCCCGGTCGAGGCGACGAAGACGTCCGAAGGCTGGCAGCCAACATGGCCCGCCACCCGCGCGGCGATCGCCTCCACCGCGGCCCGCCCGCGATTGCCGGTGAAGGCATTGCTGTTGCCGGCATTGACGACCAGCGCGCGGGCGCGGCCGAGCGTGAGCGCGGCGCGGCACCATTCGACTTCCGGCGAGGGGCATTTGCTGCGTGTGGTGACGCCGGCGACGGTGGTGCCGACATCCAGCGCGGCATAGGTCAGGTCGGCACGCTCCCAATTCTTGTACCCCGCGCGGGTGACCGCAAGGCGGACGCCGGCGATCGCGGGCATGGCAGGGAAGGGGCGGGCGAGGGGGGAGGTGGGATCGGCCATGATGTGGCCGCGTAGCAGCGGAAATCCCGGAAGTGTATTCCTGTCTCCGCCACGGTGACGAAAGACGAACCGGCAGGATGGACGTGGCAGGGGGCTTCACCTACATGGCGAATATCATGCGTTTGCTGCTCCTCCTGTCCGCTTTTCTGACCGCCCTGACCGGCGCGATGACAGGCACGGCTGCGTCCGCGCAGCCGGTGGTGGCGAGCGCAAGTGCGACCCAGGCGCAGCCGGGTGCGGCCGCGCGCGCGCAGCGTCCGCTGCCGCAGGCCAGTCCCGTGGCGCTGCTGGCGCCGCGGACATGGCGGGCGCCTGGTCCTTTGGCGACCGCCTCTTCCCCCGATTCGTTCGGCGAGCGCCGTCGCGAATAAGCATTCGCGCGGGTGATCCGGGGCATCCGGATCTTCGTTTCATTGTTAGTCTATCGCGCCGGGCCCTGAGTGGCGGCAGCGTTCCACGATAAGGAAAATCAGCATGTTTGCCGGCATTGCCAAGGCCATCTTCGGCTCGTCCAACGACCGTTACGTCAAGTCGATGAGGCCGATCATCACCAAGATTGCGGGGTTCGAACCTGCGCTCCAGGCGATGACCGACGAGGAATTGTCGGGCCAGACGGCCAAGTTCCGCGCCATGCTGGCGGACGGCGAGAAGCTCGACAATCTCCTGCCCGAGGCGTTCGCGACCGTGCGCGAGGCGGCCCGGCGGGTGTTGGGCCAGCGCCACTATGACGTGCAGATGATCGGCGGCATCGTGCTCCATCGCGGCGAGATTGCCGAGATGCGCACGGGCGAAGGCAAGACGCTGGTGGCGACGCTGGCCGTCTATCTGAACGCTCTGCCCGGCAAGGGCGTGCATGTCGTTACGGTCAACGACTATCTTGCCCGGCGCGACTCCGAATGGATGGGTCAGGTCTACCGCTTCCTCGGCCTGACCGTTGGCGTGATCGTGCCGAATATCGGCGATGAGGAACGCCGCGACGCTTATGCGGCCGATATCACCTACGGCACGAACAACGAGTTCGGCTTCGATTATCTGCGCGACAATATGAAATATGAGCGCAGCCAGATGGTGCAGCGGCCCTTCGCGCATGCCGTCGTCGACGAAGTCGATTCGGTGCTGATCGACGAAGCGCGGACGCCGCTGATCATCTCCGGCCCGACCGAGGACAAATCGGAACTGTACAAGTCGGTCGACGCGATCGTGAAGCAGATCGATCCGTCGCATTATGAATATGACGAGAAGGCCCGTTCGGTCATCCTGACCGAAGAGGGGACCGAGGCGATCGAGCGCGCGCTGGAGGCAGCCGGCCTGCTTCAGGGCGACAATCTCTACGATTTCGAAAACACCCAGGTGGTTCACCACCTCAACCAGGCGCTCAAGGCCAATGTCGCGTTCAAGCGGGACATCGATTATATCGTGAAGGACGGCAAGGTCGTCATCATCGACGAATTCACCGGCCGCATGATGGACGGCCGGCGCTGGTCTGACGGCCTGCATCAGGCGGTGGAAGCGAAGGAAGGCGTCAATATCGAGCCCGAGAACCAGACGCTCGCCTCGATCACCTTCCAGAATTATTTCCGCATGTACCCCAAGCTGTCGGGCATGACCGGCACGGCTGCGACCGAGGCGCAGGAATTCTACCAGATCTACAAGATGAACGTCGTGTCGATCCCGACCAACGTGCCGGTGCGGCGCAAGGATGACGACGACGAATTCTACAAGAATATCGGCGACAAGTTCGCCGCCATCACGCAGGCGATCCGCGAAAAGGCGGAGACCGGCCAGCCGGTGCTGGTCGGTACCGTCTCGATCGAAAAGTCGGAAATGCTGTCCGAATTCCTGCAGAAGGAAGGCGTGAAGCATAATGTGCTGAACGCGCGCTACCACGAGCAGGAAGCGTTCATCGTTGCCCAGGCCGGGCGGAGGGGCGCGGTCACGATCGCGACCAACATGGCGGGCCGCGGCACCGACATCCAGCTGGGCGGCAATCTGGAAATGCGGATGCTGGAAGAACATCCGGATCTGGAAGTCGGCACGCCCGACTATGAGCGCACAGCTTCCACGATCGCGGCGGAAATCGCAGCCGAGAAGGAAGCCGTGCTGGCGGCAGGCGGCCTGTTCGTGCTTGGCACGGAACGGCATGAAAGCCGCCGCATCGACAATCAGCTGCGTGGCCGCGCCGGACGTCAGGGCGATCCTGGCCTGAGCCGCTTCTACCTGAGCCTGGATGACGATCTACTGCGCATCTTCGGCCCGCAGACGATGTTCGCCAAGATGATGAACAAGAATCTGGAGGATGGCGAGGCGATCGTCAGCCCCTGGATCAGCAAGGCGATCGAAACCGCGCAGCGCAAGGTCGAGGCGCGCAATTACGATATCCGCAAGCAGGTCGTCGAATATGATGACGTGATGAACGACCAGCGCAAGGTCGTGTACGAGCAGCGCGCCGACATCATGGATGCCGAAGCGGTCGACGATGTCGTGAGCGACATGCGCGCCGAAACGGTCAACGCGATCGTCGCCGATGCCTGCCCGCCGGGCTCCTATCCCGAGCAGTGGAATATCGAAGGTCTGAAGGAAGCGACGGCCGATATCTTCGGCATCACGCCGCCGATCGACGAATGGCTCAAGGAAGAGATGGTCGAGCCGGAAATGCTGGCAGAGCGGATCGGCGAGGCGGCCGAGGCGCAGCTGGCCGAGCGGGTCGAAGAGGTCGGCAAGGAAAGCTGGGCCAATATCGAGAAGAGCGTGCTGCTGCAGCAGCTGGATCATCACTGGAAGGAGCATCTGTCGACGCTCGACGCGCTGCGGCAGGTGATCCACCTGCGCGCCTACGCCCAGAAGACGCCGATCAACGAGTATAAGACCGAAGCGTTCGCGCTGTTCGAACGCATGCTGTCCGCAATTCGCGAGGACGTGACGCGCACCCTTTCGAACATCCGCTTCAACTTCGCACCGCCGGAATTGCCGCCGATGCCCGATTTCGCGATGCCCGATTTCGTGACGACGCATATCGATCCGCTGACGGGCAATGACGACACGTACGATCGTGACGCCGCGTCGCTCGGCCTCGTGACCACCCGCCTGCCGCCGATGCAGATGGCGCAGCCCGACATGCCGGCGCTGGGCAACCCGGAGGAATGGGAAAACCGGGTCAGCCGCAACGCGCCTTGCCCGTGCGGATCGGGCCGCAAATACAAGCATTGCCACGGGCAGCTTTGATCTAAGGGGCGGCAGCGCCGCCCCTTATTCCTTCTTTACCGCTCCGCCGGCAGTCCATTCATGACCCGCCGGGCGACAGCCCGTGAGGGGATGGACGCTGAAACGCGTCCAGCATGGGACGGGCTGCGGCTTCTCACCGCCGCCCGAACAATCGCGATAGCCATCCACGCTGTTCGGGCTCTGGCGCTGGCACACCGCCGATGGGCTGGACCATGGACCAACGGAATCCGTCCGGAGGTCCTTCCTGTGGGTCGAAACCGCACACTGCCTTCGATAATTTACCCGGCACTTCCCATACGATATCGAGACTGAGTTTTGGTACGATGCCCTGCGCGGCGGCGGTATAGGCCTGGCCAACAATCTGGACGAGATTGTCGGGAAGTTGCCCGTCTATCTTCAACCGATCGTATGGCGACCGGCACTCGGAATCGTAATCCAAACGCCAAGCTTGCTGACCGTCCGCATACCAACGCGCTTCAGAAAAGCAGCCCGTACTGAACTGCTGGCCGAGGAAAGTCGGGCCGAACTTGGCAAGCGCAGCCAAGCATTCCTTTTCATCCTCGTCGATATCCCCGAACAGCAAAAGCCAGTCACCCGGCAGAAGGCCGACGAACACCCTCTCGCGAAAGTCGGCGCGTTCCGAGAAGTTCGGCCAATCAGCGACGTCGCGGACGTCCGCGTCTTCCGAATATTCCATCTCCAGAGCGGCAAGCGCCTGATCCGGCTGGAGGCCCTGCACCGCCACCCATGCAAGCACAAGATTGACCTCGGCGTAGTTCATTGCCCACCTCCCGATCGAAACTCTAGGTGCGGCCGAAAAGCCGGGCGAAGAAGCCGGCCTTCGCTTGGCCCGCCGCCGGTTTAGCCCCTCGGTTCGGACGCAGTTCCGAGACATCGATGTCGTCGAGCTCATTCTCGTCCGGCATATAGCCGCAGAGGGCGGCGGAGAGCCGTCCGGGAATGCCGAACATGAGATCGACAGCGGCATCTTCGCCGCCTTGGGCATCCTGTTCGGCGCGCAAAGCGTGGACGATCGCGTCGAGTTCCGGCGGCGGACTGCCCGTAATTTCCAGCGCGTAGAGGCTTTCTTCCTCCTCGGGATCATGCGTGACGCTCCAGACCTCGGTGCCCTGATCGTAACCGCGGGCTTCCGAACGCATGACCGTTTCAGACATTTCGCCGCCCACAGCTCGGCCAAGCTTGGTGAGCGGCTCCAACCTTCCCTCGAAAGCATCAGCGCTGTCGCCGCTCAAAGCCAGCAACCAGCCATTCGGGAGGGAGCCGAGCGCGAAATTGTCGCGCCAGTCTATATCTTCGTATGTGACGGTCCCAGTGACGTGCATATCAAGCGCTTCCAGCGCCTGCTCCGCTGTGACACCTTGAACGGCAACCCAAGAAATTCTCAGCCCCATCGTCTTTCTCCCTACCCGTCTCATCTTGGAATATGGCGGTTATTGCAAGAACAAATATAGAACGAATTGAGGTCGGAGTATAAGATGAACGGTGGACGGCTCGGCTATGGTCGCGTGGGGCCTGGCCGTTTGCGCCGCACCAAACCTTCCTCGGCCGACGGCGAATTGGAGATCCGCGTCTGGGCCGGGTGGCGGGTGAAACAAGTTCAGCATGGCCGGCGGAGAGATAAAGGCTTGTTGCGGCTTCCTTATCTGTCGGGCAAGCTTCCGTAGGTAAAGGGGATGTGCGTATGGCGACCACGCCGGAACTGGCTGTTGAGCAACAGGGTCGCGATCATGGCCTGGTACGGGCGATGGGCGTGTTCGCCTTTGCCGCGGCGATCACCAACGAAGTGGTCGGCGCCGGAATTTATACGCTGCCGGCTAAAATGGCGTCCTCGGCGGGAACGACGGCGCCTTACGCTTATATCGCCTGCCTGATCGCCATGGGCGCGGTCGTGCTGTGCTTTTCGGAGGCGGGTAGCCGTATCTCCACCAGCGGCGGCCCCTATGGCTATGTCGAAGCGGCGTTCGGAAAGATGCTCGGTTTCGTTGCGGGCGTCTTGTTGTGGCTGTCCGCCGTATTGGCGGCAGGCGGCATCGCTGTCGCAGCGACGGACATGGCCGGTGCGGCATTCCCCTTCCTCGTGCAGCCGGTCGTACGGGAAATCCTGATCGTCGGCCTGTTGGCGATCATGGCAGGCATCAACATCGTCGGTGTCGATCTCGCGGCCAAGGTGCTCGGCTGGGCGACGATGATCAAGGTGCTGCCGCTGATCCTGTTCCTGGTCGTGGGCGGCATCGCTCTGGCGATGGGCCACCGCGCGGAGGCGCCGATCACGCACATTCCCAACGCCAATTTCGGGCATGCCGTCATCCTGGCCATGTTCGCGCTGACCGGCATGGAAACGCCACTGGCGGCATCGGGCGAAGTGCGCGATCCGGCGCGCACCGTGCCGCGCGCGCTGATCCTGGCCATGGGGCTGATCGGGCTGCTCTATGTCGCCATCCAGCTGATCGCGGCCACCCTGTTCGGGGCGGGGCTGATGCATTCGGCGGCGCCGCTTGCCGATGCGCTGGGCACGATCGATCCGCGTCTGCGTGCGCCGCTGCTGGCCGGCGCCTGCTTTTCGATGGTGATCTGGCTCGGCAGCGACTTTCTGGGCGCGCCGCGAGTGTTGTTCGCGTTCGCGCGCGACGGCTTGCTGCCGGCCGCGCTGGGGAAAGTGCATCCGCGCTGGCGGACGCCGCATTGGGCAATCCTGGTGCATTTCCTGTTCGCCGTGGCCCTGGCGCTGACGGGCACGTTCGAGCAGCTGGCGATCCTGTCGACGCTGGCGATCGCGCCGCTCTATTTCCTGGCCTGCGCCTCCGCCGTGATCTTGCGGTCGCGCGGCATCGCGACACTGGGCAAACCGCTGTCACTGCCCGGCATCCCCGTGATCGCGGGCTTCGGCATGCTGTGCATGGCGATCATGGTCGCGCTGGCCGACTGGAACGAGATCGGCGCGCTCGCGGGCGTTCTGGTGGGAAGCTGCCTGCTTTATCTGGTGATGCGGCCCCGTACGCCGAAGCAAAGCTGATCCAACATCCTGCTCGCCCGCCTGGGCTAGGCACCGAGTTGGCGTAACGCCTGCTTCGTCTGCTGTCGCATCGCGTGATAGCCCGCGCGCGTGAGGTGCACACCATCCGTCGTGTAGCGCGGACGCAGGCCACCATGTTCGTCGCGTAGCGAGTC
This sequence comes from Sphingomonas sp., assembly GCF_048595155.1. Classification (GTDB taxonomy): domain Bacteria; phylum Pseudomonadota; class Alphaproteobacteria; order Sphingomonadales; family Sphingomonadaceae; genus Sphingomonas_I. The sequence continues at coordinate 5,924 of NZ_JBMDXN010000058.1, read as the reverse complement.
GCCATAGTCGACATAGACGAGATCGTGCGCCGCGCCGTAACGCTGCAGCGCCTCCACCAGGACCGGATAGAGGTGGGGCGAGGCAAACAGCGATTCCGCGGTGGCGGAGATGGGCGGCGGTGCCGCCAGGATGAGGCTGATGCCCAATTGCTTGCTTCGTTCGGCGATCCGCACGAGATTGGCGATCGAATCTGACGCTTCGGGCCCGGGCGCGCCATACCAGAGATCATTGGTGCCCCCCATGACATGCAGGATCTTCGGCTGAAGCGGGACGACGTCGCGCTCGAAGCGAATCAGCATGTCGGCGGTGGTGGAGCCCGACACGCCAAGATTGCGGCGTCGCGGCCAGAACATCCACGGATCCGCTTCCAGCCAGAATTCGGTGATCGAATCCCCCAGGAAGACGACGTCCGGGCGTGCCGCCTTCTTGCCCCGCGCCTCGATAAGGCGGATCTGCGCGGCTGCGATTGCTTGGCGCAATCTCCGCAGGGCCCGAGGCAGGCGCACCCCAATTCCTCCCCTAGCGCACGCCGCGCGTCATAGCGGGCGGGTCGCGAAGAGCGCGGCCGCGATCAGGATCGCAGCGAGCAGGATGCCGCCGGCCAGCCATTTGGCGGCGGCGAGGATCTCGGGCGCGGAACCGGTCGGGGCAGCCACCGGCCGCTCCTCCTCAAGCCGGCGGACGAGGGCGCGCAGAAGGCGGGGCGCATCGTCATACAGGCGGGCGATTTCCATCAGCATCGCCTGGGCCCGTTCCGACGTCTTCGCGGCGGATAGACGCGAAGTGAGCAATTTCGTGCGGGCGCGCTCCAGCGCGGTCGACAGGTCGAAATCAGGCTCGATGCCGCTCAGCACGCCATCCATGGTAATCATCGCCTTGAAGATGAGCACCAGATCCGGCGGCAGGACCAATTGCTCTTCGCGAATCAGGGGAAACATATCGGCCGTCAGTGCGCCGAGGATGAGCCTGCCGCCGCCATGCCGCGCCGTCAGCCGCTCGGCGACAAGGACGATGCGGTCGTGCGATACACCGTCATTCTGGTTCCAGACGGCCAGAACCTCCGCCAAGGCAGCGGGATCGCCGCCGTTGAGTGAGAGGACGAACCGGAGAAATTCCTGCTGGCGGCGCGGGCTGACGTGGCCGATCAGACCCAAATCGATCAGCGCCAGCCGATTGTCCGGCAGGCAGAGCAGATTGCCGGGATGCGGATCGCCATGAAAGCGGCCGTTGATCAGCACCATGTCGAGAACGAGATCGGCACCGAGATCGGCAATGGCGCTGGGATCCAGGCCTGCGCTGCGCAAGGCGTCGGCACTGCGCGGCGGCACGCCTGCGATATAGTCCATCGCGAGCAGCGTTTCGGACGTCCACTGCCAGTGGATCTGCGGGACGACGACGCGTTCGTCATGCGCGAGATCGGCGCGCAGGCGATCGGCATTGCGGCCCTCATTGGCGAAATCGAGCTCGTCGATCAGCTCCTGCGCGAGCTGGTGGACCAAGGCCTGCGGCTGGTAGCGGCGCGCTTCGCGGCTGCCGGTCTCGATCATGCCGGCGAGGTGGCGGATCAGGCGGAGATCCGCTTCCATCTGCGGCCTTATGCCCGGGCGGCGCACCTTGAGCACGATCTCCTGCCCGTGGTGGGTCGTGGCGCGGTGAACCTGCGCGATCGAGGCAGCGGCGAGCGGCGTGGGATCGAACCGGGCGAAGGCGGTCTCGGGCGGCTCGCCCAAAGCGGCCTCGACCTGCGCGCGCAGATCCTCGAAGGGGAGCGTGGCGGCCTTGCTTTGCAGCGCTTCGAATTCGGCGATCCAGGGTTCCGGCAGCAGATCGCGGCGCGTCGCCAGGATCTGGCCCAGCTTGACGTAGGTCGGGCCCAGCGCCTCGATCGCCTCACGCGTGCGCCGGGGCAGATCGCGCGGCTCCTCGCCCGCATCCGCCATCGGCTCTGCATTCAGGCCGAGGCGGGCGAGGAGGACGTCCAAGCCATAGCGTGCCGCGATGCTGACGATCTCGGCGAGCCGTGCGCGATCGCGCGTGGCGACCATTATCGTTTTGATCATCAAGCTGACGCTCCCTGCAGACCGGCGGGTAACGCCTTATGCCAAAATTTTGGCCAACCCCTTGGAAAGTTGCAGCGCGCCGTGCAGCTGCGCCGCCGCGTCGGGCCAGTTGCGGGTGATGACCAGCTTGTTGTCGGGCCGCAGTTTCGCCGTGCCCTTGAGCCGTTCGACGTAGCCGAGCAGCCCGGGCAGATCCGGAAACTGATCCTGGAAGAAGGTGACCAACGCCCCCTTGGCGCCCACGTCGAGCTTGGCGACGCAGGCACGCTTGGCGTTCAGCTTGGTTTCCAGGATGGACAGCAGGTTTGCGGTCGCCTCCGGCAGCGGACCGAAGCGGTCGATCATCTCGGCGGCAAAGGCTTCGATGCCCTGCTTGTCCTCGATCTCGTTCATGCGGCGATACAAGCCCATGCGCAGATCCAGATCGGGAACGTAGGTTTCCGGGATCATGATCGGCGCATCGACGCTGATCTGAGGCGAGAATTCGTGGCTGCGGGTCGCCTGCGTCATCCCGCCAGCCTTGGCCTCCAGGATCGCGTCTTCCAGCATCGACTGATAGAGTTCGAAGCCGACTTCCTTGATGTGGCCCGATTGCTCATCGCCGAGCAGATTGCCCGCCCCGCGAATGTCCAGGTCGTGGCTGGCGAGCTGGAAACCGGCGCCCAGCGAGTCCAGATTCTGCAGGATGTGCAGCCGCTTCTCGGCTGTCTCCGTAATCTGACGATTGGGCGGGGTGGTGAGATAGGCATAGGCCCGCGTCTTGCCGCGGCCGACGCGCCCGCGCAGCTGATAGAGCTGGGCCAGGCCGAAGCGATCGGCGCGATGGACGATCAACGTATTTGCGCTCGGGATGTCGAGGCCGCTCTCGACGATCGTCGTGGAGACGAGCACGTCGAATTTGCCGTCATAGAAATCGCTCATCCGCTCTTCGACCTGGGTCGCGGCCATCTGGCCATGGGCGACGACGTAGCGGACTTCCGGCACTTCCTTGCGCAGGAATTCCTCGATGTCGGGCAGGTCCTTGATCCGCGGGGCGACGAAGAAGCTGCGTCCGCCGCGATAATGTTCGCGCAGCAGCGCCTCGCGCAGGACGACCGGATCCCAGGGCGCGACATAGGTGCGCACCGCGAGGCGATCAACCGGCGGCGTCTGCAGCACCGACAGCTCGCGCAGGCCGGACATGGCCATTTGCAAGGTCCGTGGGATCGGCGTGGCAGTGAGGGTCAGGACGTGCACGTCCGACTTCATCGACTTGAGCCGTTCCTTGTGGGTGACGCCGAACCGCTGTTCCTCATCGACGATGACGAGGCCGAGATGCTTGAAGTCGACGCCCTTGGCCAGCACCGCATGGGTGCCGATCACGATATCGATCTTGCCTTCGGCCAGACCCTCCCTGGTTCGTTTGGCTTCGGCGGCAGGAACCAGCCTGGATAACCGGCCAACCTCGATCGGGAAGCCGCGCCTGCGCTCGACGAAGTTGGTATAATGCTGGCGCGCCAGCAGGGTGGTGGGCCCAACCACCGCGACCTGCATGCCCGCCATGGCGGCCACGAAGGCGGCCCGCAGCGCCACCTCCGTCTTGCCGAAGCCGACATCGCCGACGATCAGCCGGTCCATCGGCTTGCCTGCGGAAAGATCGTTCAGCGCATCGTCGATCGCGCGATCCTGATCCTCGGTTTCCTCATAGGGGAAGCGATCGACAAAGGCGCTGTAGGCGGAATCTGCCTCGGCCCGATCGGCGGCGCGCAGCGCACGCTGGGCGGCGGTAGCGATCAGCTCGCCAGCGATTTCGCGAATCCGCTCCTTCATCCGCGCCTTGCGCGTCTGCCAGGCGACGCCGCCAAGCTTGTCGAGGCTGGCGCCCTCTTCGCTGCCGTAGCGGCTCAGGACTTCCAGATTCTCGACGGGGACGTAGAGCTTGTCGCCGCCGGAATAGGACAAGGCGACGCAATCGTGCGGGACCTTGCTGACCGGGATCTGGGTGAGGCCGTCATAGCGGCCGATGCCGTGATCGGCGTGGACGACCAGATCGCCCGGCGAGAGCGTCGCCAATTCCGCCAGGAAGGCGTCCGCCGACTTGCGGCGCTTGGCGCGGCGGATGAGCCGGTCGCCCAGCATATCCTGCTCGGTCAGGAGCGCCACCTGCGGGGTGGTGAAGCCATGATCGAGCGGCAGGACCGTGAGCGCGGTGGTGCCGGGCCGGAAGGCGGTGCCGAGCGCATCCTGCCAATCGTCGGCCAGCATAGCGCCGTCGAGCCCATGCTCGTTGAGCAATCCCTTCAGCCGCTCGCGCGCACCGACGGAATAGCTTGCCAGCACGATCTTGCGCCTGGACTTGGCGAGATCGTGGATGTGGCCAACCACCGCCTCATAGACGTTGGCGTTCTGCGTCCGCTCGGGCGTGAAGTCGCGGGGGCCATCGACGCCGAAATCGATGACGCGGGCGCTGTCGGGCTCGTGGAACGGGGTGGTCAGATGGATCGGGCGATCGGCGATCGCTTCGGCCCATTCCTCCTGCTTCAGGTACAGCGTCTCGGGCTCGAGCGGGCGGTAACTGCCGGGATCGCTGGCGCGGGCGCGCACCCGGTTGTCGTAATAGTCGGTAATCGCCTCGAACCGCGCTTCGGCGGCGCCGTCGGCACCGCTGTCGCGTACGATCAGATCGTCGGGGGAAAGATGGTCGAACAGAGTGGACAGCCGCTCCTCGATCAGCGGGAGCCAATGTTCCATACCGGCGAGGCGGCGGCCCTCCGACAAGGCCTGGTAGAGCGGATCCCCGGTCGCGGTGGCGCCGAACTTCTCACGATAGCGCGAACGGAACCGCTTGATCCCGTCCGGATCGAGCAGGGCTTCCGACGCGGGCAGCAAGGTAAAGCCATCGACGGAGGCGGTCGTGCGCTGATCCTCGGCGGAGAATTGGCGAACGGTTTCGATCTCGTCGCCGAAAAAATCGAGCCGCAGCGCATAGGCTTCGCCGGCAGGAAACAGATCGACCAGCCCACCGCGCACGGCATATTCGCCTGCCTCGTGCACCGTATCGGTGCGCTGATAGCCATTGGCCTGGAGCAGTTCGGCGAGCGCGTCGCGATCGATCCGCTCACCCGGCGCCAGGGTCGCGGACAATTGCCGCAGGCGGAACGGGGTGAGCGTGCGCTGGGTCACGGCGTTCGCGGTGGTGACGAACAATTGCGGCTTATCCGTCTTGCGCTGGAGTGCGTGCAAGCCGGCGAGCCGTTCAGACGTGACGCGCAGCGAGGGCGAGGCGCGATCGTAGGGCAGGCAATCCCAGGCGGGGAAGATCACGACGTCGAGCTCGGGCGCGAAATAGCGCGCATTGTCGGCCATCGCGCGCATCGCAGCCTCGTCGGGTGCGATGAAGACGGCGCGTCCTTTGGCGGCGCGCGCGAGATCGGCCATCATCCACGGCAGGAAGCCGGCCGGTGCGCCGGCCAGAGTCAGCGCTTCGCCGGCTTTGAGGATCCGTTGAATATCAGTCACTTACTTCTCAATCGGGATATAGTCGAGCCGGCACATGCGCTCCATCATCGGACCCTGCCAGCGGGCTGGAACGGGGATCGTGCCGATCGCCCAACCCATGATGTCGACATCTTCCTCATTCATCAGCGCCTCGAACCAGGCGATGTCGTCGTCCGACCAGGTGTCGGCGCACGTGTCGAAGAAGCCGCCGACCATCAGATCGGCTTCCTTGGTGCCGCGGTGCCAGGCGCGGAAGCGCAGGCGCTTGAGGCGGATCTCGCGGTCCATGATGCTCCAACGGGGATGCGCCGGCGGCCGCTTTGCGGCGCCGGGAACGGGGGCTAAGGCTGGACGCATCTAGCCATGCGACCCGATATTCTCAATCC
>NZ_JBMDXN010000057.1:0-13856 GCF_048595155.1 Sphingomonas sp. | reverse complement strand
CCACCCCGCGCCGTGGGGGGTGCGGCGGGTGTCGCGCGGGGGGTGCAGCGCCGCCCCGGGGGGCGCCGGGGCGCCCGTTACGGCGACGGCGGCACGCATGACGAAGCGACCGGTTTGGAGATCGTTGAATTGCTGCGCGTCCACGATGTTGCCGCCATTGGCGGCCAGCGCGCCCGCCACCTGCGCGACCAGCCCGGGCCGGTCATCGCAAGCGAGGCTGAGCACGAAATTTCCGGATGAGGTGTCGGCGGGCATCTGTGTCATGGCTTGATCCTGTCGGCGTGGGCGGCGACGTAGCGGTTGATCCATTCGACCGTCCGCGCAAGCCCGCCAAAGGGATAGAAATGGAGCCGTACCGCGCCATGCGCGGGGGTGAGCCCCTGTTCCAGCGCCGCGACCAGCTTGTCCGGCCCGGCCGAGCCCATCAGCTGGGTAAGCGAGGCGCCATAGCGCGCCATGACCGCCGCAGACGCGCCGACTCCGCACCGTGCGGCATAGCGGACCAGCGTGCCGATACCCGCCGGCCCGGGCACGCCGATCCGCACCGGACAGTCGAGGCCGCGCGCACGCAGATCCTCAAGCCAGCGCAGGAAGGGGCCGGCGTCGAAGCCGAACTGGGTGACGATCAGGGTGGCGATGCCGCGGCTGGCCAGCGCGTCATGCTTCTGCTGCAGGAAGGACCAGCGCGCCGCCGCGTCCATGGTCGGGTGATCCTGCGGGTGGCCGGCAATGCCGATCGCGACGATGCCGTGCCGCTCGAAAATGCCGGTGCGGATCAGCGCCATCGTATCGGGGAAGGGGCCGGCGGGGACGGGCGGATCGCCGGCGACGAGGAACATACGGCGGACGCCGGCCTCCGCCACGCAGCGGGCGACCATCTGCTCCAACTCGTCATGGGAGGTGATGCGGCGGGCTGACAGATGCGGCATCGGTTCGAACCCCAACGACCGTACGGTCGCCGCCGCCTCGATCCGTGCCGCCATTGTCTCGTTGGGGAGAAAGGTGATCGCGACCGGCGTCTCCGGCGCGATCCGCGCCGCGGCCTCGACCAGAGCGGGGCGATCCTTGGCGGTCATTTCCAGCGAATAACCGTCGGTCATGTCGCGCGGCGGGCGCAGCCAATTGGGGTGGATGACCGCGCTATCCATGTCGCTGCTCCTCTCCTGCGCCGCGTCGGGGCCACGACTTTGCTCTAGCCCTTTCCATCAAATTCGCATACACGAATTTTCATGATGACGAAAAATCAGGTCGGTGAGGAAGCCAGCGAACCGCTGCTGCTGCTCCCCGGATTGATGTGCGACAGCCGGATCTTCCAGGCGCAATCGGCGGCTTTTCCGCAAGCACGGGTCATAGCCGATTCGGGCAAGGAGCGCAGCCTGGGCGAGATGGCGGAATGGGTGCTGGCCGCTGCGCCCCCACAGTTCGCCTTGCTGGGCCATTCCATGGGCGCCCGTGTCGCGCTGGAGGTCGTTCGCCGTGCGCCGGAGCGGGTGCAGCGGCTGGCGTTGGTCAGCACCGGCGTACACCCGGTCGCGCAAGGCGAGGCCGAGAAGCGCCATGCCCTGCGCGATCTGGGCCGCAGCCAGGGCGTGGCGGCGCTGGTCGATGCGTGGTTGCCGCCGATGGTCGCGCCCGACCGGGTCAACGACGTGGCGCTGATGACGGCCTTGCGGGCCATGTGCACGTCGGCCGGCCTGGAACGCTATGAGGCCCAGGCCGCCGCTTTGCTGGCGCGGCCCGAGGTGGAGCCCCTGCTGCCCTCAATCGCGGTGCCGACACTGGTCGCGACCGGCAGCGAAGATCGCTGGAGCCCGCCAGCGCAGCATCAGCGGATCGCCGCGGCGATCCCGCAGGCCGACCTGCAGATCATCTCTGGCGCCGGCCACATGCTGCCGGCCGAGGCGCCTGACGCGCTGAACGCCGTCGTCGCGCGCTGGCTGGCCCGTGCCGCGTGATCGAACCCATATCCCCAAGGAGAGAATGATGACCGCGACGAATCTTCAGCAGTTGCTCGATGACAGCGGCGACCTGGTCGAGCTGTTGCGCAACCAGCAGACCGGCCCCAATGTCTATCCCGGCGTACCCGGGGAATATTCCAACTGGCGCGATGAGCAGCTGGCCTGGGCGAGCAAGGCAGTGCTGTTCAACCAATCCTTCCACATGGTGGATCTGGCGGTGCAGGGGCCGGACGCGTTCGCAATGCTGAACCATCTGGGCGTCAACAGCTTCAAGAATTTCGTGCCCGATCGCGCCAAGCAGTTCGTGCCGGTCACACCCGATGGCTATGTGATCGGCGATGTGATCCTCTTCTATCTCGACGAGGGATCGTTCAACCTGGTGGGGCGCGCGCCGGTGATCGAGTGGGTGGAATATCACGCGCAGACCGGGAAGTGGGACGTCACCGTCTCCCGCGACGAGCGCACCGCGGTGCGCCCGGACCCGCAAAATCGCCGCCATTATCGCTTTCAGCTGCAGGGGCCGAATGCGATGGCGGTGCTGGAAAAGGCAATGGGCGCCACCCCGCCCGACCTTAAATTCTTCCACATGGCGCGCATCCAGATTGCAGGCCACGAAGTGCGCGCGCTCCGCCACGGTATGGCCGGCCAGCCCGGCTATGAGCTGTTCGGGCCGTGGGCGGACTATGACGTGGTGCGCAATGCCCTGATCGAGGCGGGCAAAGATCATGGGCTGACCTTGGTCGGCGGGCGGACCTATCCGTCCAATGCGATCGAATCCGGCTGGATCCCCTCACCGCTGCCGGCCACCTATACCGGCGAGGCGCTGAAGCCCTTCCGCGAATGGCTGTCGGCGAACAGCTATGAGGCGAAGGCTTCGATCGGCGGCAGCTATGTGCCCGACAAGATCGAGGGTTATTATCTGACGCCGTGGGATCTGGGGTATGGCCCCTTCGTCAAGTTCGACCATGATTTCATCGGCCGCGCGGCGCTGGAGAAACTGGCCGATCAGCCGCATCGCAAGAAGGTGACGCTGGCGTTGGACAATGCCGATCTGATGCGCGTCCTCTCCTCCCAATTCAGTCGGGAGGGGCGCGCCAAATATATGGACTTTCCGTCGGCGGTCTATTCCATGCATCCCTATGATCAGGTGCTGAAGGATGGCGCTCTGGTCGGCCTGTCGACCTGGGTGGCCTATAGCGCCAATGAGGGCCGGATGCTGACGCTGGCGATGGTCGACGAAGCCGTGGCGGCGCCCGGCACGCAAGTGACCTTGCTGTGGGGCGAGCCCGACGGCGGCACCCGCAAGCCAACGGTCGAGCGCCACGTCCAGACAGAGATCAAGGCGACCGTCTCGCCCGTGCCTTATTCGGAAGTGGCACGCGATTCCTACGCCGAAGGATGGCGGACGCGCCAATCGCTCTGACGGCAGGGGCCGGGCCGGCAGACCCGGCCCGCATCGCTACCTCGCCAGCAGGGCGGTGGTGGTGTGGAGCAGGGCGATCGCGCGCTGCTCCACATCCGCATCGAAGCGGACGATCGGCACCGCGATGGCGAAGGCGCCGACTGCCTCGCCATTGATCACCACCGCGCGCGCGATGCCCTGAATGCCGGGTGTGCTTTCTTCGCGCGTCTTTGCGATGCCAGTCTGGCGAACCTGGGCGATTTCACGCCGCAGCGCATCGGCGTCGGTAATGGTGGACGGCGTCACCGATGGCCGGCGCACCTCCGCCAAATAGCGGTCCAGCGCGTCGTCGCTCCAGGTGGCGAGCAGCGCCTTGCCGGCGGAATAGCAGTAAAGCGGCGTGATGCTTCCGGTCTGCACCGCATAGCGCAGCGCATGATCGCTGCTTTCGGTCACCACCGCCTCCATCTCCCAACCGCGCGGGACAAAGAAGGAGACAGTCTCGTTGATCTGCAGGCGCAGCGACCGCACCAGCGGTGCGCTCCGTTCGATGATCGAGAAATCATGCGTACGCGCCTGCAGTCGCTCCAGCCCTGGGCCGGCGGTGTAGCGCCGCCCGTCGCGCGTCAGATATTCGCGGTCGACCAACGTATTCAGCAGATAGGACAGGCTGCTGACGGGAATAGCGAGCACGGCGGCAATCTCTTGCGCCACCACCGGCCGATCGCGCGCGACGACATATTCGATGATGTCCAGTGTGCGCATCGCCGACTTCACGGGTGAGGAAATCGGATCGGCCATCCCGGACATTAGGCAGATATGAGCGCGCGCGCCAATGGCTTAGCGGGGTGCGGGCCAGATGCGGCGACGCCAGCGCTCCACCAGCAGGATGGCAGCGGCGCCTGCGGTATAAGCGAGCAAATCCTGGGGGTCGAAGCCGGTGCCGAGCACGATCCGCGCCCACCGGATATGCTCAAGACCCAGCCGGTCGACATAATGGAGAGCCTGCCCGAACTCGACCAGGAAGGCGATCGCCAGTGCGCATGCGGTGGCCGTGCCGACCCGCAAGCGCGTGATCGTGCGAAGGCCGCAATAGACGAGCACCACCGCCAGACTGTCGCCAAGATAGGGGCGAACAAGCCGGTCATGGACGAACAGTGCGATCATGACCTCCAGCAGGAACACCGCAATCGTAGCGATACCATAATAGAGATAACGGATGATGCGATTGCCCTTCTTCTGCGTCCACGTCGAGATTAGCCAAGGACTGAAAGGAACAATAGAGGCAAGCTGAGTTTGCGCTTTCCGTCTGCCGACGGGGGGCGGGCGGAGGATGTGCTGATCATTATCTGATAGAGAATAGCTAATGCGACTAGAAGTCATGGTTTCATCATGGAACTGTTGAACGCAGATTCCGTTGCTGATCAGTTGAGCGCGTGAAGTGATGCTCAGCCATGAACAGGGGAATGTCATGCTGAAGATCCATGCCTTAGGTGCTTTTGCGGTCATATCAAGCTTCGGGGTTGCCTCGCCCGTTCTGGCCGCCAATCAGTTCGACCTGGTCTGCAAGGGCAAGGAGCAGAAGCGCACCGGCGCTCCGGCGACTGCCTGGAGCGAGCGTTACCGGATCGATCTCGACGCCAAAAGATGGTGTCGCGGCGCCTGCAAGACGGCCACCGAAATCAGTTCCGTGACGGCGGATGACATCGTGCTGTTGGACAGCCGCGCCGCGATCGGCGGGCCGGGTGACGTCGAAACGAGCCTGTCGCGCACCAACGGCACGGTGAAGGAATATATCGCAATGGGCTGGTCCGGATCGGCCGCCAGCCTTGCCGAAGGCAAATGCACCCGCGATCTTTTCAGTGGGCTGCCAGGGCAGCGTTTCTAGGCGCAGCCTGCTGCCTTGGGGAAGATCAACGCAGTCCCAGGCGCTCCGCCGTGGCGGCGAAATGGGAATAAGGTTGCGTGGGCGGGATGATCTCCCGCCCACGGCGATCGATCACGCCCCACCGGCCGCCGGACATATAAGAATGCTCGCCGTCGTCGACCGGTGTCTCGACACAGCCGGTGCAGACGATGGCACGGCCATGGCGGAATGGCTCCGCGGCGGTGTAGCGGGTGACGAAACGAAGGCGCAGTCGTCGATCAACGAAGGCCAGGCGGCCCTTCACAATCGCTCGGGCAAGACCTTCGGAAAAGGGATCGGGGCCGTTGTCGAAGGTTACCATTTGGACCATGCGCCCGTCGCGGCGGCGATAGAACCAGCCCTTTCCGGCAATCGCGATCGACGCAAGTCCATGGTCGTAGGCTAGGTCGGCAACGACCTGCGGGGCCAAGTGTGGCAGACCCGACCCGTGGCTTGCGCAATGGTCCACCGGAGTCAGTTCGATCGGCCCGCTATAGGAGCAGCCAAGCGGATAAAGGAGCGCGTCGCCATCCGGACGTGGGGCGGGGGCGGACGATGCGGCCAGCACCGTCAGCAGCAGGATCGCGAGCATCGGTCACTCCGGCACGGCCATTGCGAGCGGCAAAGGATAGGGCCGACAACCGCCTAGGTACAGCGGACATGGCTTGACCGGCGGTCCAAGCGGCTGCCACCCGACCAGGCAGAATGACAGGGAGAACATGATGTGGGGTTTAGCGATGTTGTTGGCCGCGGCCGCAAGCAATTGCGGTGATAAGGACAATCAGACGGCAATGAACATGTGTCAGGCCGAGGTGGCCGCCCGTGCCGACGACGAGATGAACCGCGTATGGAAGCAAGTCTATCCGGCCATGCAGCGCGAGGACCGCAGCTATGACCGGCCGAAACTGGAAGGTGCTCGCGAGCCCGGATATGCCGCTGCGTTGCTGGCATCGCAGCGCGCCTGGCTGACCTTTCGCGAGGCGCAATGTCGCATCGAAAGCTACGAATGGCGTGGCGGATCGATGCAGGCGCTTCGCGAAAGCCAGTGCCGGACCGACGTAACGCTGGCCCGCATCCGGCAGCTGCGCGCGACCCTGTCCTATTTCACCGCCAAATAAGCCAACGTTGGACTAGACAGGGTCGGACGGGGGTGCCGGGCGGCTGACCGTGGCGCGTGGAAACATGCGACGGGTCTGGCGGACAATCGCGCGGATGCCGAAGAACAGGATCGTGAAGACGATCACCCAGGGCAGCGCCGCGGCGAGGAAATAGATGAGCGCGGACACGCTGCTGGTCGTCGTTTCACCCGCCGCCGCCAGCGCGTTGCCGACCTGCTCGCCGAACCCGGCGGCCGTGTCATAGACGACCGTCACCGGCGACATGACCACCCGTTCCCGCACCTCCGCCAGGGCGGCCTGATTGTCGGCTGTAGGCTTGGCCGCGGCTTTGTTCTCGCTCGCGGCGATCTGCTTCGACACATCTTCCGCTTCGAAATCGCGCGACTTCAAGGCGCCGCCCGCGGCGGCCACGGGAGCGATCAGCGCGGTCCCGAACTGCCGCGCTTCGCCGCTGGCGACCAGGAAGTTGATCGACCCGCTGGAGCTCGTCTGATTGGCCGAGCGGTGCATCTCTTGCAGGCGGCAGCGGGCAGCGCCCATTTGATCGCACATGGCAATGTGCCGGTCCTGGATCTGCGTGATGGCTTTGCTCGGCATGCCGAAACGATAGGTATAGCCGTAGGCAACGTTTGATCGTCCCTCCATCTCGACCATGGAATTGTCACCAGCGGTGATGACCCTGTCGTCGCGCCGGCTGCAGGCGGAGAGCGACAATGTGATCAACAGGATTATCGGGAGCTTCGTCCTCATCACAACTCATCCTGTTCTGTTTGCACGGTTAATTCGGTCGGCTGTTACCTTGGATATACTAAGCGGATGGCGGGCGCGAGGGGCAAGGATCGTGGTGGCGGAATCAACGTTGTTCCTGATCACAAGGGTCAGCAAGGAAGGGGTGGCGGGATCATGGCGGAGTTTCGCGCAAGCACCCCTGCCTGGCTTCATCGGGCCTGGAGCAGGGTCGATGTCTATGCATGGATCTTGCTGTTTCCCGCCCTCATGATCGGCATCGCGCTGTGGGAACGACCACGCAACGTCGAGACGCTGCGCCTGTACAGCGCCGCCGTGCAGGGCCTGCCGCACACCGTCGCGGAATTGCATAGGATCGAAGCGCGCGATCCGACCGCCACGATCGCAAAATGGAATGGTCGGGAGCAGGAATTCGTATCGCCGGCATTGGCCGCCGTGGCGGCGGAGCAGGCCATTCCGGTCGCGGAGCGGGGCGTGTGGCTGTCCCATGTTCGTGCGCCGCTGCCGCGGATCGCTATGGCAGGGGGTCTGTTGGCGCTGCTGTCCGGCGGGGCCGGGCTGCTGATCGCGGCGCGGGCGGGGGCGATCGCGCGGCGATCGCGCAGCCACCTTATCGACAGCTTCTCGCGCGTGCACCGGATCTTGCCCTTCCTGCTCGGCGGCGTTGTCGTCGGGCTCGCCTGCGCGATCGTCGCGATCTGCCTGTTCGAGGCCATCGGCGCCTGGTTCTGGAGCCGGAACGGGGACGTGGATCCCCGCATCTTCCTGATTGCGGCCATGTTCGGCGGTGCCGCCGTCTATGGCGCCTTCCTGGCGCTGCGCGGCCTGCGCGACATACTGGCGCTCAACACGTCCGAAACATTCGAGGAATCGGGCCGCATCGTGGGGGAAAGCGAAGCGCCTGGGCTTTGGCAGGTGGTCCGCTATCTGGCGGAGCAGCAGAAGGCGTTGGTCCCGGACGCGATCGTCGTTGGCCTGGATGGCGGCTTCTATGTCACGGAGCGGGCGATGCGGATCCAGCCCGGCGGGCAGCTGCTGGACGGGCGCACCCTGTATCTACCGGCGCCCTATCTGGAGATGATGGACGATGAGGAGCTGGCCGGCGTCATCGGCCATGAGCTCGCCCATTTCGTCGGCGAAGATACATCCTACAGCCGTCACTTCACCCCCATCTATATGGGGCTGGAAAATGCACTGATCGCCATGGGGCAGGCGACGGCGCGGGTCTCCAGCACCTACCCCGCATACCGCCTGGGCTTGCATATGTTCGAGCGGTTCGATCATGCGGTGAAGCATTGGGGCCGCTTGCGCGAATTCGAGGCGGATCGGCTGAGCAGCCTGGCAAGCGGCCCACGATCGATCGCCAAATCCTTGATGCGCGTAAGCGTGATTGCGCCCGTCGTCGCTGTCGCACTGGAGCGAGCCTTCGCCGAGCCTGCCGGCGAGGCACGCGACCTGATCGCCGATATGCTCCGCCTGGTGCACGACCATGGCTGGCCGGATATCGCCGATCATCTGGAGGATCGCGCCGTCCATCCGACCGACACGCATCCTTCGACGCCGCAGCGGATCAAGGCCTTGAAGCTCAGTCTGGACGACGGCTTGACGGCTGTCGCGACACGGCCGCCGATCGGGCCGTTGCCGAGCCCCGGCGCCCGGCTGTTCGCCGACTGGCTGGGGCTGCGCCGTGCGCTGAGTGCCGACTTCCAGGCCGCCGCGCGCCAGGCCCATGCGGCGCATCGGGCGCATCTGCAGAATAGGGCGGCCGCTGTCGGGCAGGAGGAGGTGAAGCTCTACGAAAAGAGCGCGATCATGATTGGCGTCTATATCTTCATGGCGGCGATCTTCGGCATCCCCGCGCTGCTCGTCGCGATGTTCTTGGCCAATGGTACGATTACGGACGATCGGCTGACCTGCGCCATCTTCGCCGCCGTCATAGGCGTGATTGGAGCCGGCGGTCTGGCAATGGCCGTCCGCCTGATCCGGCGTTATCGCACCCCGGTCTTCGTTTTCGGCCCAGACATGGTGACGGTGAAGAACCTCTCCCAGCCGTTACGATGGCTCGACATCGAATATTTCCAGGTGGGCGTGCGCTACGCGACCGCCGTGATGTTCGGGCTGGTGCCCGATGCGCCGCTGCCCAACGCCATCGGCGCGCTGACGCGTACGCGCGTCAGGAAGAAGCAGCGCACCATATCTGTCGTATTTTACGGGATACGGGGGATGCGGCGCGCCGATCTGGTTGAATCGTTTAACCGCTATCTCAACGCCGCCCATGCGCGCCGCGCGTTGGAGGAAAGCTATACCGGCCTGCCGGAGGGGGCGCCGTCCTGAGCCTGTCTTGGAAGGGCACGGCTGTCATTGCGGTTGCATCTGCTTGATGGTGACGATGACAAGGATGACCATCGCGACGATCAGCGCGGCCGCGGCCCAAAGCGCGTAGAGCGGGCCCTTGCGGCGCTCCCCCGTGGTCGCCTGCATCAGTCCGACCGCAACGGCCACGCCGCCGAACAGCAGGATGGTTCCGAACAGTGCCAGCACCAGGCTGGCGACATGCTGCGTGGCGTTGAAGCGCGATCCGTCGGCCGTTTGTGCCGGTGCCGCCAGCAGCATGGGCGCCATGCGCCATGTCACGATACCCATCAGCACGAGGATGAAGAGGCCGGCGACGGTAGCGATCACGCCGCCAATCTTCACTTTGCGCGCCTCAGCGTCGGCGGCGGCCGAGATGCGCGGCTGGATGCGATCATTATGTGGTGAAACGCGATGCGGATCGGTCATACCTGTTCTCCCAACGCTCGATCCGGCCGTGCGCCGTCGCCGAGCTGATCCGGGTCTACATGGATCGGCGGAACATCCGGGAAATATAGCCCGTAATATTCGGATGGTCTTATCTGCGGATGGGTCGGGAAGTCGATATAGGGCGCGCTGCAGTGGGGGCAGCGGAACGGGTTCAGATAGGTGAAGCCAGTGCCGTCCGGAGCGCGCGGCAAGCGCGCCTCCAGTCGGCGCAGGGCGGAGGCATCAGGCTGGCTAAGTGCGGCCGGGGCGCCATCGGCCTGGCTGTCGATGGTCAACGTGTAACGGCCCGATGCCGAGTAGAAATAGGCCCGGTTGGAAAAACCCGCATGGAAGGAGCGGACGAGGAGGCTGCGGTGGCAGACATCGCATTCACAGCCGAGCAGGATGTTGCCCGGCGTGATCGTGCCGGAAAAATGCAGGCCCCGCGCGAACAGGCCTTGGCCGGTGAGATCCGGCACCGAAGGGGCGCCGGCTAGGAAGAAAGGCTGGAAGCGGACGCCGATATCCTCATCGCCGAGCGGCGCTCCCGCCGCATGCGTCGGCGCGGCGGTGACGACGGCATCGGCCTGGCAGCCGAGGCTGGCGTGAACCCGCACGCTGAGATGAAGCCAGGCGGGTCCATCGGGCAGCGCGTGCCGATGCGAGGTTCCGGCCGCGTCGACGAACTCCACCAAAGCTGCGCCCGTGACGGGCACGTCCGGCGTGATTTCGCACGGCACTTGATCGGCACGGACGACCGCGACGTCCTTGCCATCGACCAGGATCTTCAAAATTCCGTTCACGCATGACCCCCACCGATAAATTCCTCATTCCCGCCCGCGTGGCGGTCATTCGGCCGACGTATCGAGAAGCTTCACGACAGCCGGCTTGTTCCGATGGAGTTTGCGTAATTGTGCCGCGTCCCTGTCGATCCTGTCGCAGCGAAGGCGGCGGATGGCGGCCTCAATCTCCCGGCCGCGCGCGGCGTCATAGGGGTCTTCCCCCGCCCAATGTTGGCATTGTTCGCGCCTTGCGAGGAGGGCTTTCACGTCGGCGGGCGGCAGCGCAGCGGCCGCGGTAGTGGCGAGCCATAAGGCGATCATCGGCATCGTTGCTTCCATCCAGCGACAGTGTGGAGAAAACGATCTCGCTCCACAAATATCCCAGCATGATCGTAGCAGCACTAATGGATGGCTTCCTGGGGGCATATTTCTAGCGATATTGATGGCGCGGCAGTCCGTCGGAGCTAGGGCGAGGAACCTCAACATAGACCAAGCTTTATCCGCGAATAAGGTCCGGAGAAGGAGTCGCGGGATGGAGGCACGTCGATGCGCACATATTGCTTCGGTGCTGTGCCTGTTAAGCTTCGCTGCCGCACCCGCGCTCACCGCGCCGCCGACATCTTCCGTGCCGGTTCATTATGGTGGCTTCCCTGAACAGGATGCCTGCAGCGACTTCGTGGTGGTTTCCGGCCTCGATCCCAAGGGAGACAATTATCTGTCCGTGCAAAGCGGGCCCGGCGGCAAACCTTACCGCCAGCTGGACCGCGTTCACGCGGACCAGCGGCTGCTCGTCTGTGAAGAAAAAGGCATGTGGCTGGGCGTGGTATACGCGAAGGGCAACGATGGAGACGGTTGCGGCGTCTCGTCGCCTCGGGCGCAACGGGCCGTCTATCGGGGGCCGTGCCGATCCGGCTGGGTGTCGAAGAAATATGTCATGTCGCCGGGCTAAGCGATGACACTCAGGCGCGGCCTGCGGGGGCAGAAGCAAGGATAGCTGAACATATGGCGATATTCGGGCGTACTATTCCCAATCGGATTGCCGGCGGCCGCAGATTGCTCTGCTGTACCTTGGCCTGCGCGGTGGCGCCGGCAGCATTGTCCGTCCCCACATCCTCGGTCGTGGCAGCACCCGCAGCTGGCTGCCGCGTGCAGCCGCCCGTCGATGTTGAGAAGGGCGTCACGACGTGGCTGGGCCCGTGCCGCAACGGTGTCGCCGAAGGGCTAGGCGTCGTGCGGATTCAGCACCAGCTCGACTGGAGCTTGTTTCTCGGGCGCGTCGCCGGCGGCAAGCCGGTAACCGGGGCCTTGTATCTCACGCCGCAGAATTTGGTTGCAGCGACCCGCTTCGATAGCGCCGGGCATGTCGTGTCGGGCGATAATCCGGCGGCGGACCATCAGGCGTTCCTGCTGGGCGCGGCAGTGGCGAAACAGGCCGCAGTGCACTTTACTGCTGAGAAGAATGCGCGCTCCGCTGCCTTTTACGCACGTATCGCGGCAAGTCTGCCAAAGGCGACGAGCGCCACCGGTTATCTGGCGGGCACCGTTGCCGCACACACTGCGGCGCTGGCGAGGCTGCGCGCCGCGCTGACCCAGGGCGGCAAGCTCGACGGCCGCCCGATCACCGCTGTCCTGCCAAGCGGCCATTGCGGCACCGTCATTGCTTGGGCAGGCGGATCCCATCGCATCGATTGGACGGTCCAGAATGATGGCGAATATATCGATGGGCCGGACGTGCGCATCGCCGTGCATGACAATGGAGGCCCGCAACGCATGCTGAGCTTCCCGCGTCGCGTGACGCCCGCCGTCAAGCAAGCGCGCGGTGCGTTCCTGTGGGCCTGCGCGCCGGAATGAACCAGCGGCCGCGTTCCGTCTAACGCTGATAGGCGGGCGGCGGCAGCGGGATCGGATCAGGATTGCGCGCAACCCACGCCACCGCCAATTCCATCATTCCTTCGCAATCGCCGCCGTTGCGATCGATGCCAGCGACGATTGCGTCGGCTTTCGCCAAGTCGGCTGGCGGCAGCGGCGTGCCGGATGCGACATGCCGGCGCCATGCTTCCACCATCGATCGGAACTGCCGATCCCAATTGACGCCGCCATTGCCGTCCAGCTCGCGCGCGATCCGGCCGGCGATACGGATGACCTCACCCTGCACGGTCTGGGCGGCGCCTTGTGACGGCACCAGCAGCTCCCACAATTGCTGGTGCGCATCCTGCCAGCGCCCCGCCGTGACAATGATCGGCGCCTTGCCGTCGTGCATCAGCCGGCGCGGCACGGGCGGCACATCGAACAGGGCATAAAGCCGGTGCAGCGCGGCATCCGTGGCAGCGAGGCTGTCCTTGTTGAAGCCGGCGCGATGGAATTCGAACTGCTCGCCGATGCGGGTTACGAAGGCGGGCATGCGATCGGTGATGCGGGCACCGGCCTCGAGCATTATCGCGGCGAGATCAGCCACCCCTTCGATCTGCGCATTGCTGCATCCGCGCAGCGCGATCTCCAGCGGGGTAAAGCCCTGTCTGTCGAGTGCGTCGACCTTGGCGCCATGCGCGAGAAGGCGTTGCACATTGCGGCTCAGGGCGCTCATCGCAGCGCGGTGAAGCGGTGCGCCGCGGCCGCCTTCGCCGTGATTTACGTCGGCGCCAAGCTCGACCAATATGTCCAGCCGGCCCTGCCAATGGCCGGCTCGCGCATGTAATGGCGTTTCGCCATAGATGTCTTCGGCATTCACATCCGCGCCCTGTTCGACCAGCCAGCGCGCCAAGTCGTCGGGGCAATCGTTGAAGGCGAGCGCCGTCCGTTTGGAATAGCCGCCGCGGGCATCGACGTCGCAGGTGGCAAAGACCGCCTGCAGATCGGCAAGATCGGCCGTCTTCAGCATGTCTTCGAAATCTTTCGGAAGCGTCTTCCTTTTCTTCGCCATGCTTCACCCGATCCTTCGATGATTCAAGCCATGTGCAACGTCGCGCGGGCGCAACGCCGTGCCAAGGACATCGGCCCCAGCCAGGGCGGATATACGAGGGCGCGCCACCCTGCGCTGCATCCCGGTCAGATCCTGGTGAAGTCGCCGCACGCGCGCGCGGCGGCAAGCGTCGCCGCGCGCCCGAAGGACCAAAACAGTGGGCCGCCCACCCGCGTCGCGACGCAGCCGAACAGGCCGATGAA
>NZ_JBMDXN010000056.1:0-8317 GCF_048595155.1 Sphingomonas sp. | reverse complement strand
CCGTCGGACATATGGTGG
This sequence comes from Sphingomonas sp., assembly GCF_048595155.1. Taxonomy (GTDB): domain Bacteria; phylum Pseudomonadota; class Alphaproteobacteria; order Sphingomonadales; family Sphingomonadaceae; genus Sphingomonas_I. The sequence goes on along the minus strand of NZ_JBMDXN010000056.1, from coordinate 8,299 downwards.
CGCGGGGTGGAGCAGCCCGGTAGCTCGTCAGGCTCATAACCTGAAGGTCACAGGTTCAAATCCTGTCCCCGCAACCAATACTCAAACCCCCAGCCCTCACAGGCCCAGGGGGTTTTCCTTTGCCCAGCCCACATCCAACCCATCAGCCGATACGGCAGGCGCCACGGTACGACCTTTACTCTTGCAGCCAGGGGTTGGCGGCGCGCGCGTCCCGCTCCGCCTCCTCCGATGACGGATAATAGCCGGACTTCGTGCCGCCCCACAGACCGCCCTCCACCGGGCCGGCGTCCGCCGGCGAAGGATCATAATAACGCTGCCAGCGGAGCACGTCGTAGCGGAAGCGGCCGTCAGGACCCTGCAGGATCGCCACCGCGCGCGTGGGATCACCACAGATCAGCCGCTTGACGACGACCCAGTTGCCTTCACCGCTCATGCGCGCTCACGCGCTTCCGCATCCGGGATCTCAGCCGACGGCTGGGGCAAGGCCGCGAACCAGGTCGCATAGGGGGTGTTGCGGGCGAGGTGGCGATTGAAATCGGGCGCCCCGTCCGTCCACCAGACCGGTCCCCGCTCGCCAAGTGCCCGCTTCGCCTTGTCGACGCCCTCGCGGTCCCGCGTCCGTCGCGCCCGCATGAGATCCGCCACCAGGGCCGCGCGCCTCTCCTCCGGGAGCGACGGATCGGTTTTCCGCCAGAGCCGCCCGCGCACCACGAAGTAGCGGCCGTCCGGGGTGACAGGATAAGGGGCGTCGCTCACTGGCCGATCAGGATCGGTGATGCCCGATCGTCATGCTCCGCAGGACGCCGTCGCGGCGCACCAGCCCGTGCATCAGCGCTGCGGCAAGGTGCAGCAGGATCAAGGCGAAGAAGGCCAGCGCGACCGCCGTGTGGGCCGCGCGGAGTAGCGCATAAAGCGCCAAATCATGCGGAAGGATTGGCGGCAGCACGATGCCGTCCGCCAGCCGTACAGGATATCCCCCGGCCGAAAGCATGCCCCAGCCGATCAGCGGCAAGGCGAAGAGCGTGGCATATAGCAGCACATGCGAGCCCCAGGCGATCCACCGCTGCAGGGGGGCCAGATCTTCCGGCAATGCGGGGGCGCCGGTCGCCAGGCGCAGCGGCAGGCGCACCAGTACCAAGAGGAGGATCGCGATGCCGAGCGGACGGTGCAGGTTCAGCAGCGTCACATAAGCAGGGCCGCTGGTGGAAACCATGAAGACGCCGATGAACAGCATTGCCAGCACCATCGCCGCCATCAGCCAGTGCAGCACCCGCAAGGCCGGGTGAAAATCAGGAGAAAGCCGGGTCATTGCAGCTTGTCCTTCGCCAAATCCTGTCCGACCGCACTGGGGTGCGGCCCTTCGCCGGCGCGCCGCGTGAACGACGACGAATAGGCCTTGGACCGCGCGGCGAGCAGCGGATCGTCCGAGACCGCGATTCCCGCCGGCAAGATCGTGGGATCGAAGTTGAGGTCGCGGCAGCCACCCACTTCCTCCGGCTGTACGGCCCGGATCGTCAGTGTGCCGGCGTCGATCGTGCGATGCGGCCCCTGCCAGGCGACCGTCGCCTTGTCCGTCACGTCGCCAGGATTGGCTGCGACCAGCAGCAAATGCCATCGTGACGGGCCCTTTGCAGTCCGTGCGATCATCTCGCGGAAAAGTGCGTCGCGGGGCAATTGATCGAGATGCTGCTTGTCCAGTCCTGCCAGCGGCGCGTCCGGCACGAACTGCCAGCGTACGAACCGTGTGGCACCGTGCGCGTCGGTGAAGCGGAACGCGTTGATGCTGTAATAGGTCGCGTTGGCGAAGCTGTTCGGCAAGATCGCCTGCGCCATATAGTCCTGGAATGCCTTCACTTCCGGATGGGCGGCGAGGAACGGCTTCATCCTGACCGGATCGGGTTTGCCGGTCTTCGGATCGGGTGTGGTGGCGCGCTGGAGCGCTACGAAGGATGCGACGTCGGCGACTGGAAAGATTGGGGTATGGTCGAGTGCCATTCGCCATTCCTGCCCATCGGGTGTCTTCAGCAGCAGCGCCATGGAGTGAAAGACCACCCGCCCGTCGCCGGCCAAGGGGTTGCCGCCCGCCATGGAAAAGCGGCCGAGCACCGGAATAGTCACGGCGCGGAGCGCGCCCGCCGTCGTAAGCGCGCTGCCATTGCCATTCGCCACAAATTCGCCGGTGAAGCACAAGCCTTTGGCATGCGCGCGGCGATAGCCGGGCTTCGCGCCGCCGCCATTCGCCTCCAGCGCGGCCGTGACGTCACCGCCACTGATGCGGCGGGAGCCAAGCCAGCCGGCGGACCAGCCAAAAGCGGCGAGAAGCACCAGTATCACGGCGCCGATCAGTGCGAAGGCCCCAAATATGCGCCGGTTGAGCATGGCCATGACGGTTCCCGATCCAAGCTGGTGTCACAAGGTTGGACGATGCTGCGCCGATACTATTCCCTCCGGACGCGACAAAAAATAGATGATGGGAAAAACGGCACAGGCTTCGCGTAGGCGACGATGTGCGCGGGCGTTTCTACGGGGCCGCAAAAACGTCGAAGGCCAGATAAGCCGGACCTGCGTTCAGCGTTCCCCCGGCCAGTCCTCGAAGAAGACGCGCTTGATCGCCGTGATGTCGCCCAGCCCCTGACGGGGCATGCCGATATCGCGCCGGGCCGCGCCCGGGCCATAGGAGCCGGTTTCGAAGAAGCGGGACTCCTGGGGCCGAAAGACATCCTTCATCGTGCCGTCACGCGCGGTGCCGTTCATGCTCGCCCAATGGTCCGGCGCGATATGTGCGTCCATGAAGCAATCGATAAAAGAGACCTGACCTACCGCGCGCGGGTTGGCGTAGCGGCCATCGGCAAAGCGGGTGGTGGGGTGCCATGGCCGGGCAAGCGCGACGACTCCGTTTGGCACGCCCGTTTCCCGCGTCAGGCGCGACTGATAGAAGATGATGCCGATCCGCTGATCGAGCAGGGTCGATGGGGCGGCCACGAAGGACTGCAATTCGCCCGCGGGAACCGCCGCGGCGCGGACGCGGGAACGGATCTTCGATCGTTCGATCAGCACCATTCCGTTGCCGAAGATGAAGTCGACATTCCCCGCGATCAGGCTGTCGGTGATGTGAACGCGCTTGCCGTTGGCGAAGAGCGTATCCTGGAAACCGATCAGGCTGCTGTCGCGCACGCTGACACGATCGCTGTCGACATCCAGCAGCAAGGCTACGGCCTGGGGGTTGCCGATCTTGGCGGCGTCTCCATCCGCCAGCCGATCGTTGGCGAGATAGTCATAATCATTCTCGACCGTCATGCCGGCCAGCACGACATCGCTGGCATTGATCGTCAGGGTGGCCGAGCCCGGCGTGCCCCAGCCATTGCGATGATAGGCCTTGGATGTTTGCGCGACCGCGTCGAACCGCACTTTGGTGTCGTCTGCGCCGCTGCCGATCAGGCGTATCTTGCTGCGCGCGATCGTTATCTTTTCGCGATAGCTTCCCGGGGCGACCTTGATCGTGATCCAGCGCGTGCTGCCGTCCGTCTTGGCGCGATCAAGGGCGGCTGCGATCGAACTGAAGCAGTGTTGCCGCCCGGCGCACTCTGGCCTCACCTGCAGGGTGAGCGCGCTTGCTGCCACGGGCGCCGCCAACAGCAAGGGAAAGGCCAGGAGCTTGGCAAGATCGGCTGCCTTCATCGCTTGGTCCTTCGTGTCTGATCGGCATCGACCGCCCGTAGGAAATTGTCGATGCGATCCACCAGCCGATCGAGGAAAGGCTGGAACAGCCAGAAATCGTGCGGTGCCTTGTCATAGCTATAGAAAGCGGCCCGGATCCCGTGATCGCGCAATGTCGTGAGCACATGGTCGCGGCCAGCGGTGAAACGCGGCATGCCGCTGCTGACGATCAGCGTCGGCGGCGCGCCTGGCCCGACATGGTGCGCCGCGCTTGCCTCTCGCCACGTCGCCGGCACCTGTTCGAACGCGCCACCCAGCCATTGCGCGAGCGGCGATTCAGGGCCTTTGGCATTCTCATAGCGGAGCGCCAGCGGATCGGTGGCGTCAAGCACGCCATCGAGATCGATCAGCGCGTTGGGGCGGGAGGCAACCCGCCGATCCGGCGACGCCATTGTACCGCGATAGGCGAGCAGCGCTGCCATCTGCCCCCCTGACGACGCGCCCCCAAGGGCAATTCGATCCGACGACAGGCGATAGATGGCGGCATGGTCCTGCGCCCAGGCGAGCGCATCGCCAATGTCCTCCATGCCGGCAGGGTAGGGCGCTTCCGGCGCCAGCCGATATTCCGGCAGGAAGACGGTGTAGCCGCGCTGCGCCAGGAGATTGGCCAGTGCGTAGAAATGTGCCTTGCTTCCCGATCGCCACGCGCCGCCATGGACCAGCAGCAGCCCCTGATGGCGCTGCCGATGCGGAGGCGGGCTGAAGACATCGATATGGAGGTCGCGCTCGCCCAGGCTCTTATAGACGAGGTCGAATGCGATCGTCTGGCCCGTGCGGGGTGCGACGTTGGGCCAGGCAATGCCGGGATATTGCTGGCGGTAACTCTCGAAACGGCGTGCGACCGTGTAGCTGTCATCGACCGGGTGCGTCGCGGCGCCGATCGCGGTCGGGCACAGGAGCAATGCCGCCGCCAATGCTGTCCATGTCACGCAACTCTCCGGCACATCGGCTCCGATCGATCTGGCGGCTTGTCCCCTGCATGATCGGGCCGGCGGAACCGGCCCGCCGGCCCCGACCCTGCATTAGAATTGATAGCGGATCCCGGCGAGGATCGTCCGGCCGGTGCCGGTATATTCGCGGGTGAGGAATTGGGTGCCGTCCCCCGTATCATAATAACGTTCGCGCTGGTTGTTGACGTTGATGCCCTGCAGATTGAGCGTCAGGCGCTTGGTCAGATTCCAGTAAGCGGACATGTCGATCTGAGTGGAGCCGGACTTGCGCGCGGCGGCATTGCCGTTCCCGCCGGGAATGCTGATCAGATAGCTGTCGCGGTGGTTGAGCGAAGCGCGAATGCCGTGGCTGCCCGTGTCGTAATAGACGGTCAGATTGTAGGAATTGGGCGAGAGGCCGGTCGCATCGCGCGCGTGAACATAGGTGTAGTTGGACGCGATCCCGACCGCCGACAGTCGATCGCTGATGATCGAGAAGGGCACATTGGCTGTAAGTTCGATACCCTTCACGCTATTCCCATCGGGCGTGTTGACCGCGGTGGTAAAGGTGTAGGGGACCTTCGCCGGATCGGCCTGATAGGCGGGATTGTAGCGGGGATCGGCGTAGATCGCGGCCCAATATTGCTGAGGCACTTGCTGCGTGACGATGCTGGTCGTCAGCGAGCTGATAATATCCTTGTAGAACAGGCCCGCGCTCAGCAGCCCGCCTTTGGCGAAATACCATTCAAAATTCAGGTCGTAATCGTTGGACAGATAAGGCTTCAAGAAGGGGTTGCCGAGATTGCTGACCGACCGCGTGTCATAGCTGAAGACTGGCCCAGCGATGTTGAGGGCACTGAGCGCCGGCCGCGTCATCGACCGGCCATAGGCCGCCCGCACCAGGAAATCGGGGGTGAATTCCAGCACCGCGTTCGCCGACGGTAGGAAGTTATTATAGTCGTGCTTCACCCGGACCGGAGAATTGGCGAGCGTGGCGGTGGATGTGACCGTCGTGCCGACATAGCGCGCACCGGCATTCAATCGCAGCGTCATCGTGCCGAGTTCGATGCTATCATTCAGCTCGATATAGCCACCCCTCGTGCGCTCGATCACCTGCCAATCGGCGCCGACATTATCGACATATTGATCGGGGATGAGGCCAGCCTTGTCGATGGCGTCGAAATCGATCACCGCGAAGGTCGGCAGCCCGCCGTCGATGACGCCCGACCCGAAATGCGGGATCGGGAAAGGCTTCATATATGCGGAGATTCCGGTGAGCGTGGGGTTGGTGCCCGCCGCCTCTCCATAGCGCACCAGGCGGCGGTTGAAGACGGCGCCGGCTTTGATGATGAGGTTGCCCTCGCGGAAGGTCAGATCCCCCTTGGCGGTGAAATTGTCCTTCAGGATCGAATTCAGCCGGTTCGCTGCCGTGAGCGCGTCGACATAATTGTCGGCGTCATTGGGATCATAGCTGCCGAAGCTGACCTGCGGCACATCCCGGCTGGCGCTATAATCATAGGAATAAGGATGCGGGACGGATTGGGCGTAGAAGCGAAGCTCGTCGCGGTTTGCCGAATCCTGCGCTTTTCCGATCAGACCCGCAAAGGAGAGCTGGTCGGTTATCTTATAGTCGATGTTCCCGACATATTGCTGGAAAGTCGAGCGCGAGGTCTGACGGCGATTCTCGTACCAGGAGGTGACGTCGTCAAAGCTGGCGGCAATCGCTTCTTTGCCGTTGGGCGACACGGTGAACGACAAAGGCGTCTGGCCCACGAAATTTCCGGCTGGCCCATGGGTGAGCAGCCATTCCATCGAGTTGTAATTGTTGCGATCATTGTCCAGGCGCGAGAACAAAGCGCTGGCCGTCACGGTGAGGCGGTCGTCCGGCCGGAATTGCAGCGCGCCGGAGAGGCCGAGCCGCTTTTGATCATTTCCGAAAAAATCGGCGCGCGGCAGGCGTGGCGCCCATAGGCAATCCAGCGGGTTTGCCGCGCCGCATGCCTGGGGCGTACCGGTCACCTTGGGGTTGGTGTCCGCCCAGGAATCGCCATTGATGAAGGGGCTCGTCCAGAGAACGCTGGAGCGCCCCTCCTGATAGACTGTGCGCTTGGAATAAGCCGCCGAGAACAGGACGCCGAGCTTATCGTCGGCGAAGGTGTCGCTGAACAAGAAGGCGACGCGCGGATCAACCTTGCGCGTGACGCTATTATAGCTTCCCTGTCCCGACGCCACCAGATGCAGGCCGGGGCGATCGAAGGGGCGGCCCGAATAGAGATCGATCGAACCGGCAATGCCGCCTTCCTCAACGGAGGCCCGCTGCGTCTTCTGAACGTCGATACGGTTGAACAGTTCGGACACGAACACATTGAAGTCGAAGCCGCGGCTGGAATTGACCGTGAAGCCGCCGGAATCCAGTCCGTCGGTACTGGCGGGCACTTCCATGCCGTTCAGCGTGGTGCGGGTGAAATCCGGGGCGAAGCCGCGCAGCGTGATATTGCGACCTTCGCCGCCCTCGCGGCTGATTGCGACGCCGGGAACGCGCTGGATCGATTCCGACAAATTAAGGTCCGGCATTTTCGCCATATCTTCGGCGAGCACGGATTCGGTCAGGTTGACGGTATTCCGCTTGAGGTCGAGCGCGGCGCGCAGGCTGGACCGGAAGCCGGTGATAACGATCTCGGCTGCGTCGGCTTCCTCCGTGCCGGTCGTGCCGGTGCTATCCTGCGGCGCAGGATCGGCAGTGGCTGTAGGAGCGGCCGATGCCAGCTGTAGAGCCGGCGAGGGGCGCGCGCTTTGGATCGGATCGGCCAGAGCTATGCAGGGCGACAGGAGGAAAGAGCTGCCCACCAAAGCGAGCTTGAACTGCGCACCGCGCGTAAACCGACAAACCATCTTTCGAACCCCCTCCTTGGTCGTGTCCTGTTCGCCAGCGACGCGCATCGCGCGCCCCGGCTTCTGCCGACGGTTGGTTCGAAAGGAGGATTTTGCCCGATCCGCCCCTCGTTTGCCCCGCCGAATGGCTCCTTATTAGGTAACCGGTGTCAAAAGTGCGCCGATGTCTAATCTATGTCAAGCGCCCTTATTTGTTGCGCGACCGGCAACAATTGGTTGCAGCCTGCCCCTTCATCCAGCCAGCATAAGGGCGGATTCGTGAGCCGCTGCACTTGAGAATGGAGCGAAACGATTGGAAATCTGGCAAAAACCGAAGGAAGGGCGCGCATCTCGATGCAGCGCTCATCGCGTTCCGCTAAACAAGCGTCGCTAGTTGCAGATAGCGGGAATGGCAGGCGGCGTAGGCGGTGGTCGATCCCCCTTGCGCAGAAATCTGACACCGGTTACCGATATGGAGAGAGGTGCCAATGTACGAGAAGACCTATTACGCGACCCATCCCGACATGATGGAGTGCGTCGCCAATGAGGAGTTGCGCGATCGTTATTTGATCTCGGGGCTGTTTCGCGAAGGCGAATGCGTGCTGAACTACACGCATGCCGATCGCTTCGTGATCGGCGGTGTGGCGGTGGGTGCGGGCAGCGTGAAGCTGCCCGATCAGACGGAGCCGCCGTCGGCTGCGGGCCATCCCTTCCTGGAGCGGCGCGAGCTGGCGGTCGTCAATGTGGGGCAGGTCGAGGGTGTCGTCACAGTCGATGGCGAG
>NZ_JBMDXN010000055.1:0-132079 GCF_048595155.1 Sphingomonas sp. | reverse complement strand
CGAGGAACGTTACTGCATAAATCTCCACGGCAAAACGTCGGAAGTGCTTTTGCCGACATCTACCGATATTAAAGACTATAACAGACGTGTTGCCTCTCTGTTTTACGACCTTGAGCAAATTCTTGAGATGGAGGTTGATCAGATATATCGTAACCTAGAGGCGCTTTCATACGATGTGGTCAGGATACGCGCACACGAGGGCCGTCACATAGGTAGTCTTCAGTTTGGCGAGGCTGTCGATCTACTAGAGAACGGCTTCGAACTGATAGCATCTGCTGCCACGACCGCTGTTTTGGAGCGGCCGCGGTCAATACTACGTGGGCGTCGTCCAGACGAGGTAAGAGACTACCTGGATCGTGTGCGCATGGGCCAAACCGAGATCGGCAGCTTTGTGCTGACGTTGCTATTGCCTGTGGCCCCAAACCTCAATGCGCCGGCGCTTTCTCCAGAAGACAGTACAACATTCGGCCGGAAGGTGTCCCAGCGCTTGGACTCTGCTCTGAGCGCCTCTCATGAGGCCGCTAAGGTGGCTCGTGTTCAAGGAGCCAGTGTGTTTTTGGAAGCTGTAGAAAAGGGAGTGACAGCGAATTTCTGCAGCGCATTAGCGGCTATGCTGAAGACTGCCGGAGATCTCACTCTTCGGATAGACCATGGTGTTAACTCAGCCTCAACGTCTTCGCAGCGAAAGTTTTCCTTTATCAGAGAGGACGTTAGCGTTCTTTCCGATGCTGCTTCAGCTTTGTCTGATCGACCTAACGACGAGCCTGCTATCCTGAGCGGCACAATCACCACCCTCAGAGAGGCCAGTTTGCGCAAGCCAGGGAGTCTTACTTTACAAACCTACATAGAAGGGGAGTCTCACGCGGTGAGGATACCGTTCTCCCGAGCAGAGAGGGAAACTGTCATTGAGGCGTTCCGCAGCAAGATTGAGTGTACTCTCGAGGTTAGAGGGTCATTGTCTCGGAAGGGCTCTCATTATTCACTTCTGAACCCGCATGATTTCAAGATTGTAAAGTTTGGTCAAGATTGAAGTTAATGAACGTCGGGGCGACTGGGCAAAGATACGCCTGTTTTGGGCGGTACGCTCCAGGTCTTGTGCGTAGATAGTTTTGAATAATGCCGAGAACGCAGTGGTCAGATGACGAAAACGATCTTCTGGTAGCGGATTATTTCGTGATGCTGGCGGCTGACCTTGCCGGTCTACCATATAACAAAGCTCAGCATAACCGGGCGCTTCGGAGCACCCTAGGTCGCTCTCACGCTTCATTGGAGTTCAAGCATCAGAATGTCAGTGCCGTCTTGCAAGGTTTAGGGGAGGACTGGATCCGTGGCTACAGGCCCGCGGTGAACTACCAAGCGAGCCTTAAAGATGCTGTGGCTCGCTGGCTTACAGCAAATCCGGATTGGCTTGGTGCGGTGGATCGCGGAGGAGTCTCGAAGCCAAATCCAGGTGTCCGCGACGGAGCGGCTCTGTGGATCGGCCCACCACCCACGCACAGCAACGCGCCTCCTCCCATGGAACTCGACCGGATGATGGCCGTCGCCAGGAAATTCGACGTAGCAGGCCGCGACGCGCGCAATCGAGCCTTGGGTCTCGCAGGCGAGCAGCGAATCCTGGCGCATGAGCGAGCTTCGCTAATTTGCGCTGATAGGCCTGATCTGGCGGACCGATTGCGCTGGGTCGCGCATCTCGACGGGGATGGCGCCGGCTATGACATCCACAGCTTCGAGCGGGATGGCAGCGATCGGCTAATCGAGGTCAAGACCACGCGCGGATGGGAGCGCACGCCTTTCTATATCTCACGCCGCGAGCTGGACGTCTCCGAGGTACGGCGCGAAAGCTGGCGGCTTGTCAGGCTGTGGAACTTTAGCCGAGAGCCGCGCGCCTTCGAGTTGCATCCGCCACTCAGCAATCACGTCTCACTGATGCCAACCAGCTTCCAGGCCGACTTACGCTAAGGCTTCGACCGTGTCCCAGCCCACCATCCTGATAGCCGGCGCCTCCCGTGGTCTCGGCTTCGCCCTCGCCGCCGAATTCCTCGCGCGTGATTGGCACCGTGCGCGGCGCCGATCGCAGCGAACTTCACGACCTCGCCGATCGCCACCCAGGCCGCGTCGAGATCGAACAACTGGACATCACCGATCCCGCGCAGATCGCCGCGCTCGCCACGCGCCTCGCCGGCCGCACGCTCGACATTGTGTTCGTCAACGCCGGCACCACCACCCATGATCCGCAGGTGCTGATGGCCGACGTCGCCGACGACGAGTTCGCGCGCGTCATGGCCACCAACCTGCTCGGCCCGATGCGCGTGATCCAGGGGCTGGCGCATCTGGTGCCGGCGGGCGGGCTGATCGGCGCGATGTCGTCCGGCCAGGGCAGCATCGCCAATAATGAGAATGGGCGCGGCGAGATTTATCGCAGCAGCAAGGCCGCGCTCAATATGGCGCTGCGCAGCTCCGCCGCGCGCGACGCGGGCGGGCGGGCCACAGGCGGCCGCGCGGTGGTGGCGATGGCGCCCGGCTGGATCCGCACCGAACTCGGCGGCGCGCAGGCGCCCTTCACCATCGAAGAGGCGATCCCCAAGGTCTCCGACTTGCTGCTCGCCACGCGCGCGACGCCGGGCATCCACTATCTCGACCGATTCGGCGCGACCGTGCCGTGGTAGCGCTGGCGCTCATGCGCTGAACCAGCCGCTAAGGCTGCTCAGCAAGCAGCCGACTTCGCAGAACCGACTGGATGTCAGGCTCCAGTGTCCGGCCTCGAGCGGATAGGTAAATCCCTGCGTACCATCGGCGCATTGAGCCAGGCAGCCTCGCTCCTGTGGGCGGAGGTGCCCGTTGATGGGTGGTGCGGCCCTTCGGCCTAATCTGTAATCAGGCATTCCGTGAATTGGCACGTGAACGCGCCGGCCAGCTCGTTCTTATGGAAGGCGATACGAACGCTGCGATCGGGTGAATATGCTGACGGGTCGTCCCGATGTTTATCTTTATCGCTGATCCAATAACGATCAACAGCCTCCGCAGCGCTCTCTAGTTCTGCCGGGCATCTATACCCAAGACTATGAAGCTCATCGCCAGAAAGACTTCGACGCTCCACCTTAGCCTTTTGCACAAGAGCAGTGTAACAATCATGGTACCGCTCCATGGCGGCGTATGCTGCCTGTTCAGGCCCGCTCGGTTCCTCGATGATCCGGGTTTCACGGTTCTGGCACGCCGCCAGAATTAGGGCCGAACAGACCAAGGAGAGCGTGGCGGATTTCATGCACCGAAACTGCATTGCGATCCGTACGACCGCAAGGATGGGGATTGGGGAACACTATATAAAATTGCCATCCGCTTCGGCCGTTTGCCATTACCCGCTTTCGATTGATAAGTTCTGACAATGACCAGCCCCTATCGCCCCGAATTCGAGGCCGGCCTCGTCGCGCTCGCGCGGGTCGGCGAAAGGATGCGGGCGCGCGGCTGCCTCCTCCCCGTCCTGGTCGGCGGTGGCGCTGTCGAAATCTACTCGAACAGTGCGATCATGACCGGCGATTTCGATCTCTCCACCGCACGGCAGGACGTGTTCGAGCAGGCACTACTCGCCGAAGGCTTCATCCGCCCATCCGGGCCCGGCGTCGCGACGCGCGGATGGATCCATCCCGATCTGAAGCTTGGGTTCGAGGTCGTCTCGGATCGCTTGCTCGATGGCAATGCGGACCGGGATCGCGTCCGGCGCATCACCATCGACGGTGCGGGCGAGATCGCAGTGATTGCAGTCGAGGACATCATCGCCGATCGGATGGGCCAATATGCGTCCGGCACGGCGCGCGACATGTTCGATCAGGCCAAGGCTCTGTTTCGCCTGTATCCTGACGCCGATCGTATTTATATGGAGCGGCGCATTCGCGAGGAAACGGCAGGCGACCATGGCATCGACGCGCTCGAACGCTGACCAGACTGTGATCTCGCTTGAGGATCTTGGGCGTGATGTCGAACGCCGCCGCCAGGCTACGGGCGCTCTGGAGATACCGCGCAATTCAGGGAAATGCCGTACACCGAGCAAGCGCGCACTGCTCAAGGCCATTGAGGACAGCGGCGGCAGCTGGTGACCACCGCCGCGCAGCGTCCCCTATTTCGGGGACACTATACTAAATTGCGCCGCCAGCACCGCATGCTCGGTCGTCGATCAATATAGGCAGGCGGCCATCCGGTTGCCCCGCACCGTCATGCGCATCACGATATCGGACCCATCGGACGTGACGTGCATGGCCGAGACGATGCGTAGCTTTTCGTCGTCATAGCTGCCGCTGACGTCTGCGGTCAGCGCGTCCCTATGCGCATTGGCCGGGCAACGCGCCGTGAACGCGATCCTGCCGCCTCCCGCCTTGAACCGGTCGATCGCGCATTCCTTGCGCGGGTCGCCGATCGCCAGCCGCCGAAGATCGGCCGGGGTGAAGGACGCAACGCAGAGCATGGTATCCTTCTGCGTCACCGAAGGCTTGTCCAGCGGCACACCATTCACCGCCAAGGTCTCGATGTCGGTCGCCAGCGCCCAGAAGGATTTGCTGGGCGGCGCCTTCGTCGCAGCCGTGCACAGAAGCAGCGCGCTGAGTGCCATGGCCGCCCGCAGCATTCGCACTCCCGTCCTGCTCCCCCGCGTTCGATCTGGATCGACCCGGCACGGAGCATTGCGCTCCGTGCCGGAGCCGCCCTCAGCCCGTTAGATAAAGTCCGCCATCGTGATGCTGGCCGACGTCACCCCCTGCAGCAGCACGGCGCTGGTGATCGTCTCGCCGCCAGCGTCGCCCCAGAACAGATAGGTGTCGCTGCCCACCTGCACCGCCGCGACCTCATGATCGCCCGCATGGCCGGCGAACAACGCCTGGGCGCTGGTCTGCGCGCTGGCGAGCGAGGCTTGGCTGCCGCCGGTCAGCACCGCCGCCGGCAGGAAATCCAGCCGGATATGATCCGCGCCGGGCCCGTAATCGGTGATGCGGTCGGTCGCGCCGCCGCTGATCGCCGCCGATCCCGCGTCGAAGCGGAAGATGTCGTCGCCGGCCCCGCCGCTCATCGTGTCCACGCCCTTGTCGCCGGCAATCAGGTCGTTGCCGTCGCCGCCCAGGATCATGTCATTGCCCTGGCCGCCGCGAAGATAATCGTTCCCATCGCCGCCCAGGATCGTGTCCGCGCCCAGATTGCCGTTGATCGTGTCGTTGCCGAGCCCGCCGAGGATCGAGTCATTGTCCGCGCCGCCATTGATCCGGTCGGATCCGGCGCCGCCGTCCAGCGTGTCGTTGCCGGCATTGCCCTGCAGATAATCCGATCCGTCGCCGCCGCTGATCGAATCCGCGCCATCGGCGCCGCCATTGGCGGACTGGCCGTACAGATGGTCGTTGCCGTCGCCGCCGTCGATCGTGTCCTGCCCGCCGCGGCCGAAGATGAAGTCATGACCGGCGCCGCCCAGCAGCAGATCGCCTTGATCGGACCCGGTGATCGTGTCGTTGCCGTCCCCGCCGTGGCCACTCTGCCGGTCGATCAATGTGATCGATCCGGATTCCGGATCGGTGACGACGAAATAGCGGCCATTGTCGGTCGCCAGCAGATTGTCGCCGAAGCGGACATTCCCGGAGTTGGTGGTGCTGGACTGGCCCAAATCATAGCGGGAGATCTCGTTGAACGTGGCCGTGTCATATTCGACGACCCTGGCACTGCTGCCGAAGAAGTCCGCCTGATAGACATAGGCGATCGTCCCGGTAGGGTTGAACGTGATACCGTTGACCGACCCCAGGTTGACGTTCCGCATATAGTGGAGATCGGTGTCGTACAGGGCGATACCTTGGCTATAGATGCCGATGGCTACCAGATGGGCGGCTTCGCTGATCGCCTGGACGCCATAATTGAAGGCACCGGTACCGCCGTTCGCCGTCACCGCGCCGACGCGATTGTCGAAGATGTGCAACGGCCCGCCGGACGAATTGCCGTCCGCGATCAGCGTCAGGTGGCCATCCTCCGAGAAGGTCTCGTGCCCGGAAAGGGAAAGATAGCTTCCTTGGGCAACGGATGTCAGCGCGGTGCGCGTACCGCTTGCCAGGTCGAGCAGCTCCGGGTGGGCTTGCGAATAAGCGTCGGTGTAGCTGATCAGCGCGGTCGTGCCGTTGACCACCTCGACATCGGTATAGCCGGTGCCGTTGCCGATATAGGTCTTCAGCACCGCGCCGGTCTGCGTCGAGACTTGATACAGCAGCGGCTGCCGCGGGTCCGACGCCAGCAGGTAAGATCCGTCGTCCGAAACCGAAAGGACGTCGATCGCCGTACCGATGTGCCACGACGCGGTCTTGGCATATGTGGCGACATCGTAAACATCGATGTCTCCGCCATGCGAGACGTACAATTTTGTCTGATCCGCGCTGAACTGCGCATCGGCGCCTCCCGACGCCTGTAAAGTCGACGCTACATACCCGGCCATGTGCTGCTCCCCCTCAATGTCATCCGGCTCGCACAGGCATCGTCCGGGATCAAGCTCATGCGAAAGCGAGCCGCCGGGACGGAGAGGCGCAACGATACGGATGCCCCAGAATTTCGGGGACGCGAATTTCGGGGACACTATACTAAACTACGCGCCCGCCACGGCGCGCACCCTGTCCGCCGCTCGCGATCTCGGCAACGCCTCCTTCTGCCTGTCACTTCGGCGCAGGCGCTCCGCGCCGCTGTAAACCCAAACTCTAACCAGTGACATCTTGACAGATGTACGTTACATACGTACGTATGTTGCGGCTTCTTTGCCTGGGGCGATCCTCGGCTCTTTCTCAACTCTGGGTCGGCAAACACCGATGGCCGTATCAGGCTCGTCCGCGCGATCGCCGCAATCCCACATCATCAAGTTCGTTTCTGGTGTTTTTTGCTTTTTCCGCTCGTGGCAGCGCCGCCCTTGCTGTGATCGGGGCCGGCGAAAAGCGCGGCCGATCACGCGCGGTCTCACCACCCGCATTGCCGATGCGGCGAGCGGTCGTTACGGCACCTTCATGATGAGCCGGTCGTCTTCGCCTATCCTTCCTCAAGCGCGCGTCACCCTGCTGCGGCGCCTATCGGCACCCGTCAGCCTGTGTTTGATCCTGGCCGGATGCGCCGGCGGCTCCGGCACGCCCGGCCCGCGATCGAGCGCGATCGCCCCGTCTGCGCCCGCGCCGTCCGCCCCTGCGCCAGCCTCGTCCGCGCCGGACGATCTCACCGCCCTGCGCGCGGCCGCGGCTGCCCCGCTCACCCCGGATCAGGCGCTGCAGGGGCGGGCTCGGGGGCAGCGCATCCGCTGGGCCGGCACCGTTCACCATATCGCGCCGTCGGACAGCGGCGTCTGCCTGACCCTGTCCTATCTGCCCAGCGATGCCGATGGCGCACCGCGCTGGGCCGACGGCGCCAACGCGGCACCGCAGGCATTCCGCGCCTGCACCGCCGGCCGCTATGATCCGGCGTTGGTCGGCAACGCCACCAGCGTCACCATCCTCGGCCGGATCGTGGGCACGGGCGATATCGGCATGGGCGGCGAGCGCAGCCCCGGCCCGATCGTCGCGATCGAACGGCTCTTCCGATGGTCCGATTGCCTGTCGGGCGATACCGATCCGCTGTGCCGACGCGGCTTTGTCGCGCCGATCGCGTCTTCCGCGGGCTGATCCGCACATGCGTGGGGCGACCCCGCCGGTCTGGCGGGATCGCCCCGAAAGCCGTCGTCAGAAGGCCAGGCTCTTAGCAGGGGCGGCCGTCGCTCCGGTCGATCGAGCGGCCGAGCAGGCCACCGCCGGCTGCGCCGAGCACCGTCCCGAGCGTCTTGTCGCCGTGGCCGGCGACGACGTTGCCGAGGAGGCCGCCCGCAATCGCGCCGATCGCAAGGCCGCCATTGCCCTTGTCATAGCAACGATGCTGATAGCCATAGTTGCTGCGGCGATAATAGGTCCGGTCATAGCCCCGATACTGGCGATCGTAATTGCCATAGCCATAGCCGTAATTCTGGCCGTACCCATCGTTATAATAAGGTCGACGGGCTTCTGCGGGAGCGGCAACACCAGTAATCAGCGTTGCACCCAGCAGCATCGTGGTCGCAATCTTACCGAACATCACATCTCTCCTTCTCTGCTGATGATGAAGGTAGAGACTCGGTCATGGAATATTGCTGAACCACGCTGTTAGCGCCGGTTCATCCGATCCGCGCATGGGTCCTAGCGGCGGGAGGCGACGAACCGCATCCCCCGGTTGACCGCACACTTATAGCTGAGCGTCGCGCGGATCTGCCGGAAGTCGGGCACGCTGAAGACCGTCATCGAAAAGTCCGCGCTCCCGTCTTGATGGATGCGATAGCGCAGGAATTGCTGGATCGGCTTGCCATCGCGGTCGATCGTGAAATGATCGTCGGAGAAGGCCAGCGAGCCATCGTCGCCGATGCGGAAGGCGTCGATGCGCAGCCCGCCGCGCGTCCTGGTCGGCTTGCTGTCGGTCGATCCGGGGTGGCACTGGCTCAGGTCGAGCAGCACGGTGACGCTCCGCCCGTTCTCCAGCGCCCGCTCCACCGCGCCGAGGCTGGGCGCGGGGACGGCCGCGTCGGCGCGCCCGGCGAGCAGCGCCGCAAGCAGAGGGACAACGAGACGAGGAGTGACTGCCATGAAATGCGTTCCGCTATGTTGGATGATGCGGGCCGCGCGATGGCAATCGATTGTTACGGCTCTGTTGAGCATCGCCCGCAGCAGGACGAGCCGTGCCGCACCCTCGCTCAAGCGCGGGCCTGCGCGGGATGGCGGTGGCTGGCGATGCGTCGCTAGCCTAAACAAGCTGGAATTTTCCGCTGATCTTCTATACAAATCATTCCCTTGAATTTGATGCCCCTGACGCAGAGTCGCCAGGGGCTCTCTGACCCGCGAACAATGTCGGTTTGCGCAGGCGACCCTAATGCTTTAGATAAATAGCTCGATGTTAGGTCAGGGGAATGCAGGGATGGAGATCTTCGAGGTGGCAGAGGATCATTCGGCAAATTTGAAGCCCGCCCTTGAGCGGCTTACCTGGCACGCGCCGGTCCTTACCGCCGCCTCTGTTGGCGAGAATACGCGTAACAACGTCAATCAGCTTCCTTACGATTTCACCAACGTTCGCTCCTAGCACGGGGAGGAGCGCAGTTCAGTTATTGGCGCTACCGCGATGAGCGCCTTTGCAGGGTGCGTGGACCTCCGCGGCGATCACGTCGATCCAGCGCACCAACGAAGATTGATACAAGCGCTTGATGGGCCTCGCCTCGAGAGGCCATCAGCCAAATCGTCTCCCGGCGGGACCTTTGCCTTCCGGCAGCGTGTGCTGGCTCCGGAGGATCATCGGGAGCGGCAACCCTGTTCCACGCCGTCCGGCATCGTGTCTTTATTCGACGGCCGTCTTGATAATCGGGGCGTTCTGCTCGCCGCTCTGCAAATGTCGCCTCTCACTTCTGATGGGGCGATCGTGTGCGAAGCTTACGCACGCTGGTCTGAGGCGGCAGTGCCCCGCCTCCTCGGCGACTTTGCTTGGGCGGTATGGGACGCGCCCGAGGCAAGGCTGATGCTCGCGCGGGATCATAGTCTCGAGCGTTCGTTATTTTATTCTCGCAATGGCGCCTTTGCGGCGTTCGCTACCGGATATCGGCCGCTGCTCGCCCTTCCGGAAGTGGCGACGGATCTGAACGAAATCGCTGTCGCAGACATGCTGCTGACGACCATGAGCGACGACGATCAGACCTTCTACAAATCGATTGCATGGGTTCGTCCGGCAGAGCGCGTCATCATCAGTGCTGCCGGCGTTCGCCGCGAGCGGCTGTGGGAGCCGGGCGCGAGACAGGTGGCCGTGCCAAAGCGCTACGGCGATATCGTCGAAGCGGCCCGGGCGTTGTTCGACGAGGCGGTCGCCTGCCGGCTTCGCACGGTGGGGCCGGTCGTGGCCAGCGTAAGCGGCGGCCTCGATTCCAGCGCGGTCGCCGCGACCGCAGCCAGGTTAACCGCGCCTCGGGTGGTCGAGGGTGTCTGCATCGTGCCGGAGCCGGGGCGGTCTGCGCCGGGCGCTCCGGGGCGGTTTCCTGATGAAGCGCCCTACGTTGAGGCGCTTGCCAGCCTGCAGCCGAACCTCAGACCGCATTTCGTACATGCCAGCGGGGTAGGGGAGTTTCTGGAGCATCCGTCTTCCTTCTTCCTGCGTTTCGGAGCTCCGATGTGGGCGCCCAATAACGGCGGATGGGCGTTGACGGCCTATCACAAGGCCAGCGAACTCGGGGCCAGCACGATCCTCGTCGGCATACTCGGCAACCACACGGTCAGTGCGAGAGGTTGGGAACGGCTGGCGGCCCTGGGACACCGGCGTCGCTGGTCGCAATTCGCGTCCGAGCTATTGGCAATCTGCCGCAGCGACATGCCCGCGAAGCGTTATCTCGTCAGCCGGTCGCTTGCGAGCCTGATGCCCGGCCTGTCCGAACGCTTGCGGCAGTTGCGCGGGCAACGGCCGGCAACCTGGCAGGACAACCCCGCACCGCTCAATCCCGACTTTGTGCTGGCAGCCGGCATGGACCGGCGTCACGCCAGCCACGGCATCACCCAGCTTGATCAATGGCACCCCGATGCCCGCATCGCCAATCTGCGGTTCGCGATGCTGCGCTCGCGCATGGCGATGGAGGCAAGGGCAGCGATGCGCATGGTCAGCGGCGTAACCGCGTCCGATCCGTTTTCCCATCGGCCCCTCATCGATTTCTGCGTCTCCCTGCCGGACGAACTGTTCATGCAAGGAGGTGTAGACCGCAAGCTTGCGCGCGATCTGTTCGCCGATCGGCTGCCCCCGATGATCTTGAATAACCGAGAGATCGGGCTCCAGAACGCGGATTGGCACGCGCGCCTCGCGCCGCACAAGGATGCTCTGCTGGGCGAGATTGATCGCCTGGCCGCATCCGCCCTGGCAGCGCGCTTGATCGACATCCCGCGCATGCGTCGGATCGCAGAGAGCTGGCCGACCGATGCGGCGCAAGCGGCGCAGACCCGATGGCTCGAAAGGCACGTCTTCCTGCGCGCACTCCACGTTGCGAGCTTCGCGTCCTGGATCGATCGAGGAAACGCCTAAGAGGAAGCGAGATAGCCCAACCGTGTCATCATCGCGCCGTGATCGGTCTCGATGCGGGAGGCCTGTGCGGCACTGAGATGCTGCTGCCACTCGCCGATCTGACCCTTGCGGAAGAAGGTGGCGGATCCCAACGGCCGCTCGACGAAGCCTTGGCGCGCCTCAGCGGCTTTCAAGACGTCGAGTTTAGTTGCCGCGACCGACGCCTCAACAGTTTCCGGGCTGCTGTCCCATCCAAGGCGCTCCACGACGCGGCGGAGCGCGGCCACGGGATCGCGCACGACATCCTCGTAACGGAGCAGAAGGGGCGCGGGCGTTGCGTCAAGCCAGCTTGCGACGTGCAGGCTCCAGCTCAACAGGCGCTGCCGCAATTGGGCGCTGCCGGCGCTTGCGCTACGCGACAGCGTCGCATCACGACGCCCCATCATCTCGATTGTATCGTCCACGCTGCACCCGCGATGCGCGGCAAAAGAAAGCGCGATGTCGCGCGGATCCCGTACGATATACAGCGCGCCCTGCGTAAGCGCGGGCGGAAACAGCGGCGATCGCCGCGGCGTGCTGGTCCAGGCGTCGTGTGTCTTGCGCAACAGGAGGCCGTCGGCCGCTGCCGCTTCGGCGGCATATTGCAGGGGGCGAAGCGCCATTGCCTCATCGTCGGTGAGGTCGCTCGACTGGATGTCACACCAATAATCGAGCGCATCCCGTCTTGATGCCATCGGACAGAATGAGGCGCGACTGGCGAGATCGACCGGAGCACCGCCCTGCGAGAGGCTGCGCAGCATGAGCCTGATCCAGGTGTTCCCTGATTTGGGGTAGGACGCGATCCAGAAGAAGCGGGCCGTCACGCGTGGCGCGCCGTAATCTCTTGGACGGTCTTTGGCAGCAGGGAGAGGTCCGGGTATCGCCTGAGGCGGGCCTGCGGGACATTGCCAAGCCTCATCGCGGCAGCGAGCATGGAGCCATGACGTCGCATCGCGAGGGCGGAGCGCCGACGGTACACCGCGTCCAAGATCCCGTCGATCGCCTCCTTTCCCCGAAGCGGTTCCACGCCCGCTTGCTGCGGCTCGTTAACCTGGGAAAGGTGATAGAGCGCGCCCAAGGGTAGAGGCTCCGTCCGGAAATGCGCATCGGCGGGCAGCAGATATTTATCGAGTTCGTCGCGCACGCGGGGCAGCTCCAACGCTGAGATACCAAGACCATCGAGCGCGTGCCGCCACAATTTGATGCGGGGGAAGGACGGAAGAACCACGGGGCCACCCGCCGCGTGCGGGTCGATCACCGTGATATCATCGGCGAGCATGGGAAAGCCGGCCTGCACGAACGCGGCCACCAACGTTGATTTGCCGGCACCGGATTCGCCGGCGAACGCCACCGCCTGGCCGCCAAGTTCCACGCATCCCGCGTGCAGCGGCAGTAGTCCGCGCTGGTGGATAAGGAAGCCAAAGGCGCTTCCCAGGAGAAAGACCTGGACCAGGGTCTCGTCCGCATGATGATCCGGATCGACAATGATCCGGCATCCGTCCTCGATCCGGAAGGAGGCGATATCCTTCACATTCAGCCTGCAGCTGCCGTCCGGCCTGACGTCGACGAGGGCATAGTCGCTGCTTTGTGATGCCCCCTCTCGCAGCCTGCCCAGGCGTATTTGCACGTCGGGTGCTCCATCCGGACCGGTCCACCGCGCGACGCCCGGCAATGGAAAATCGGACACGGCATGAAGTCCGCAGAGAAGGTAGCTCAAGGCGCATCTCTCGTGGTCACTGACGATATCTTTTCGGGCGTACGAACATGGCAGACGACGCTCGCATCGCGATTGAATTCAGGCAACCCTTCCGATGCCGCGGTTGCACGATTGCACGCGCCTATGCGAAATGCGGGCCAGGTCCTTCCATTTGGGGTTGTCATGCTCGATCTCGCCTCGGTCTCTTCGGAAACCTTCCAGCCGCACGTCGGATCTGCGTTCGAGCTCGATCATCCGGAGCAGAAGGAAAGCTTTACGCTCGTCGAGGTCGAACCGCTTGCGGCGCGCGACCATCCTTTTACGACGCGCCCGTCCTTCTCCCTGTTCTTCAACGGCAGCAGCACCCAGATTCAGTTCAATCAGCAGATCCTCCCGCTGAAACATGACGTGCTGGGAGCCATGCGGATTTTCTTCGTGCCGATCGCCCAGAATGCCGACGGCACGATCCGATACCAGGCCTTGTTCAACTGACCTTGGCGGCCTCTCGCGCTTCCATCAGCCAATAGGGGCCATTCTGGCGCACCGGCTCGAAGCCGAGGCGGCTGTATAGCCGCTTGGCGGGGTTCTGATCCTCTACGTGGATGCTGGTGACCTTGGAGGTCGCGCGTGCTTCCGCCAGCAGCGCCCTGATCAATTCAGTGCCGATCCCGTGGCCGCGCCCCTGCGGAAGTAGCGCGATGTCGACGATGCGCATGTCGGAAGGGTGCGCACGGTCGACGCACAGCCGGCCAATAGGTTCGCCATCCTGCTCGATGATCAGAAAGTCCGCATGGGCATAATGTTCGGCATAATGCTGATATTGGCGCGAAAATTGATCGACGAGAAAAGCGCGCTTGTTCTCCTCCGGCCATGGGACGGCCTGCAATTCATCCCACCGGATCGAGATGTAGAGGTCGCGCAGGAAGCCGACATCGCTCTCCACCTGCGGCCGAAGCTGCACGCCCCGGCCGGCAAGGGACAGAGGAAGACAGGAAGACAGAAAAGCGGTCTGCGGCGTGGGTGGCTGAGTCAAGGTCGCAACGGAAACTCACCGTACGCGCACATGCAAAAATTCAGCGCAAGATAAGGCTGCCGGTTCTCATGGGGCAACGAGATGCCCGACGCGTTGCCGCCCGCCGCGCCAATCATCTGATAGGCGAGCGTCGTGTCGCTGACATCCGTATTCGTAAAATCGTTTTGGCCGATGGTCCTGGCGAGATGCGCCGTAGGCGTTGGTGCATTGGTCAAATCCGCATTGGCGGGGCCGTAATAGGTCACATTATGCTGATGGCGCGGCAGTTGTGCCGCATCATCCAAAGTGACCGAGGAGGTCCCCGTCGACTTTCCGAAGACTCGTGGCGTGAGACCCGCGCCATTGCCGGCGCCGTAAATGGCGCTGCCCTGCAGGTTTGGAACGTTGAAATAGTTGACCAAGTCGCCGCCAAACTGGTTGCCGATGACAGCGTACAGGACCTGATACTGCTGGATCGAGAGCTGCTGGCCGTTGCACTGAACCCAGTCCTGGGGCGTGAACGTATAGGTGAAGATGCGAATTTCGCCGTAGAAGGGATCAGCCATTGCGAAGTCCTCAATTCGGCCGGACCGGATAGGTCCCGAGCAAGGCGATGATGAAATTGACGGCGGTCGACAGCATCACGTTCGGGTGCGCCGCATTGCTGCCGGTGAAGGTCACTGCGGTTGCGTCGAGCTGCGTCGGCGTCACGCTCGCGACCGGTGCCTCGGTATAGAGGCCATAATTGGTAGAAGTGGCCTGCACCTGACCGTAGAGCATGGTCGGCCCGGCGATCTGGCTCGTGGCGTTGCTCTGAACCGCGTACAGCGGATGGGAGTGGCTCGGCATCTCCGCCTCCACCAGGACATGCGTCTCCTCGCCGCCCTTTTGGCCGATGGTGCGCGCGGTCAAAGGCGGTGTGGTGGTAGTGTTGGTTCCCTGGCCGACAGGCAGGCGTCCCTGCAAATCGGGCAGCTGGAAATTGGCCGGCGCGGCGCCGCCATAGGTCGTGCCAATAAGCGAATAAAGCGCTTGATTTTGGGAGACGCTCAACGGGGCGCCGTTGCAAAGCGCCCAGCCCTCAGGCGCATAATTTCCGCCGAAAATGCGGATTTCCCCGAGAAAACATTCTGACACAGTCGCGGCCCTCCGGATCAGCTGCGGGGCGGGTAGATGCCACTGGTGGCAATGCAGAAATTCACCACCAGGAAAGGCTGCATGTTATTGTGGCCGGCGCCGCCACCCGTCGTCGAAATGGTGTCGGCGGCGACCGCGACCGCAGTGCCGCTTCCTGCCGCGGAATAGATATTGACCGGGCTTCCCACCGGCTTCGCGGGTTGGCCCACCGTCGCCGGAAGGGCGCTTTTCGCCGCGGAGAAATTGCCCGGTGTGCCGCCAAGCGCGTTCAGCTCATGATTGTGGGGCGGCATCTGCGATGTCGAAAGGACGACGTTTTCGAGACCACCGGAATTCCCCAGCGGATATGTTTTGGCGTCGCTGGAGATGCCCTCGTTAATCGGGGTCCTACCGCGAAGGTCGGGCAAGGCGAAATTATTCCGCCCGTCACCGCCATAGGTGTTGCCAAGTAGCGAGGCCAAAGCTGCATATTGCCTCACCGGCAATAACGACCCGTCGCAGAATGCCCAGCCGTCCGGCGCCCAACTCCACGGGAAAATTCGTATCTCGCCGAGAAACGGTTCCACATCGCTCTCCATTGCAGCGGCCCGGCCTTGTCGAAGGCGCGGCAAGATCAGTTATCGGCTCATGTAAATCATGAATAAGTCATTCCTGCAACGGGGCGCACCGGACATCGATGATGCGCGCTACGATCGCATAGGAGGAACAGGTCTTCAGAAAGGCGGCGTTGTTCCGGGCAACCAGCGGCCATACATCCAGCGGCGCGCGGATGCGTCCACTTTGGATGCATAATCCGGCGCATCAGGCCCGATGATGGGGAGGGCCCAGTCGGCGATAGTTTCCCTTATACCGGTCTCGTCAAGGCAACGGCCCGCGAAGACAGCATGGCGCGCAATCTCCATTTCCTGACCCCAGAAGTAGATCGATGTCGCGCGGACGCGCTGTTGCATATGCCGGACCTCCTCGACCCGATCTTCGCTGATCAAGGGCAACCAGATATCCGGCATGAGGAGATCGACTTCGCACTGTGGCTGCCATTCATAGGCATCGCCTTGCTCGACATGCACCTTGGCGCGCATGTTCTCCGGAAGCTGTGCAAAGATATCGAGCTCCTCGATCATCGAGAGCACCACCGGGTCTTTCTCGACAACCGTCACCCGCTCCACGGCGCTTTGTGCCGCCGTCGCCGCCGCCGCCCAGCCAAGCCCCATACCGAAGATGGCGACATGACCGCGGGCGAGCCGGATACCGATCTCCTGGCTTTCCAATTCCATGGGCGTGATCGACATCCACGTCTTCTGGTCCCGCACCAGCGCCGCCATGTTCGTGACAAGGCGCGGCGGGCTCCAATAACCAGGGGAGACGACGAAGTCGGCGATGCGCAACTCCCAGTCGCCACGTCGCATCGGCTGGTATTGCGGAATGAAGAGGTCGCTGTCGAAGCGGGGCAAGTGAGGCGCAAATGGCGCCACGATCGCGGGAGCCCGATCGAGTTCGCGTTCGTCCAGGGCCGGCAGCGGGCGCGGCCACAGCCCCATGCGCTTCAACATGCGCGGCATCGAGGACAGGCCCGATGCCGCGCTCTGCGCCGTTGCGCGGCGGGCGGCGTCGAGACCTGCCGTGCCCTGCACGTCGGAGATTTGGTCAGCGCCGTGGACCTGCTCCAGGACCTTCTCCAGGATCGAGACCGGATCAAACGGAGGCCCAGGGGGAAGCGCGCGAAGCAGGGCGGCGTCCGCCTCTGCCAGCACGAGGCCATTCCCCAATGGTGTGGCGAGCGCGAGCCTGCCCTTGAGCCCTTCCGCGGTTCGCGCGATCTGCGTCTGGTTGAAGCGCTCGCAAGGCGCGGTCGCTTCGCCCGGCTCGCGACGGCGCACCGGGATGATCTGCTCGCTCGCGACCAGCATGCGGGCAAGTGCGGCGGCGGTCGGAGCGGCCGCCATCCCGCCTGCCGGTGCAAGACCGAGCAACTCTGCAACGCTGTGGACGCCCGCCTCGAGCGCCTCGGCGATCGCTCTGTGGAACTCGGTCTCCAGCAGCAGCGAACCTGCCGCGCGCAGCGAGCCATCCGCGATTTTTAGGCCCCCTGTCGCCGCCAGCAGGATCCGGCCCACATATTGCTCTACATTGTGGGGAGCCAACGGCGCGGCCGCGCGGACGAACACGTCGCTGCGAAAGCCGGTCCCTGCGCAATAATCACGATAGGTCTCGCGCAAGGCCGGGTCTGCAATCGCGTCTGCGGAGGCGCTCTGCTCGACACTGAGCGGCGCGTCCTGCAAGCCGGCGATCGTCGCCGGACCCACGAAGTGCAACCCGATCGGCGCAAGGTCCTGCACAACGTCGCTATGCAGCAGCGGATTCCAGTGCGTGTTGAGGAATTCGTGGGCGAGATAGGCCTCGTGATCGCGTGGGTCACGCCCGGGTGGCGGCGTGGCTATGCCTTCGAGATCGAGATCCTGAAGCATTGGCGCGCCAGCCGCCTTCAGGTCCTTCGCAAAGGCCATCGCGCTGTTCAGGCGGCGGATGCTGTCTCCCTCCCCCGACCGGGCATGCGCCAAAAGCAGGCGCTGCAATGGCAAGGCATCGATCCAGCCGGGCAGGCTGTTATAGCTGATCAGAGCGACGCCGCCGGGCTTCAGATACCGATCAAGGAAGGCGACCAAAGATCGCTGAACCTCGGGTTCCACCCATGTGTAAACGCCGTGCGCCACGATATAATCGAAGGTCGGTAGCTCTGCCTCCAGTGCGCCGAAATCCGCGTGATGGAACAGGATGTTGTCGAGCGACGCGGCGTCCGCGGCGCTTCGTGCGAGTCGTATATGGTCCTCGGCCATGTCGATGGCGTGGAAGTGCGCGCGCGGATGCGCTGCAGCGAGCAGGTTGGCGGTGAAGCCTGTTCCGCAGCCCAGTTCACACCAGGTGAAATAGTCCTGCGGCGCCTGCGGTTCGAGACCGGCCAGAGCGCACACGAAGTCGAGGTAAGCGGGCGCGTGATTGGCGTAAAAGCCGGACATGTAGACGATGTCGGCGACATAGCCGCGGTGCCAGTTGCTCATCCGATTGCCCACCTCTCGCGTTCCGGCCATCTGTATCACCGGACCTGTCGCGCGCCAGCGGGCGCGTACCAGCCGCCGGTGCAGGCGCTACTTGACGCAACAGCGCGCCGACATGCTAGGCGGGGTCTGGAAGCACAGGATTTTATGGCCACTTATCCTCCGCTCGATTCCAGCTCCGTCGTCCACCGCGCACCCGAGGTGGTGGCGAGCGCGATTCATGGCGAGGTCGTCATGGTGGACCTCGAGGCTGGCCTCTATTTCGGGCTGGATCAGATCGGCACCGAGATTTGGGAGCGGCTCGAGCATCGGACGAGCGTGCGCGATCTGGTCGCCTATCTTGCGGGTCGCTACGACGCGCCCGAGGACGTCATCGAGCGCGACGTCCTGGCTCTGCTCGGCCAGCTGCAGGAGCGCGCCCTCATCGTCGCGGAGCTGCCGGACTAGCGCGCGCCGGCGCCGGTCACGACCGCCCGGATCGTGCCGAAGATGATCAGCACGTCCAGCCAGACCGAGAAGTTTTTGATATAGTAGAAATCATATTGAAGCTTGGAACGAACTTCGTCGACATCTGCGACATGACCTTGCTTGACCTGGGCCCACCCTGTGAGCCCTGGGCGAACGATGTGGCGGTAGCGATAGAAAGAAAGTTCGCTCTCGTACCAGTCTGACAAGGCAACCGCTTCGGGGCGCGGTCCTATCCAGCTCATTTCGCCCTTAACGATGTTGAGGATCTGCGGCAGCTCGTCGATCCGGTAGCGACGGATCCAGCGACCGATCCGCGTGATGCGATCGTCCCGGTCGCGCGTAACCGCCGCCGAACGCGCTTCTCCGGGTGGCACGTCCCCGTCCCGCATGCTGCGGAATTTGTACATTGTGAATTCTCGCCCGCGATAGCCCATGCGCTTCTGGGCGAACAAGGCTGGGCCAGGGGAATCCAGCTTGATAAGCGCGGCGACGAGCAAAAGGAGTGGCATAAGCAAGGCCAGTGCGAGGATCGCCGCGATCAGGTCGATCAGCCGCTTTCCGCGCCCGTACATATCACCCGGCCCAAGCGAGCCCAGATTGTTCTCCGAGAGATGATCGATCGCCACGCGTCCGGTGAGCGATTCCTCGATTTGCTTGCGATCGAGCACGATCGTGCCGCCGACCGCCCGATCGGCCAGGAAGCGTTCCCAGCGATCGCCAAGATCGGCGCGAAGATCTGCGACGACCGCATCCAGCCGTGGGACGTCGTCATCGCTCAGATCCAGCGTGATCCAGTCGACATCCTTGATCGCCGCGAGCGATGCCATATTGCCGACCGGCACGAGGCCGATGGAGAGCCTCCTCAGCCGCTGCAGCTTGAAGTAGATGAAATAGAACCAGCAGGTCGTCGCCACGAAGCTCGCGAGCAGGATGGCGCGGCTATAATCGAGGCGCAGGAACAGGAGCGCGGCGAACGTTGCGCCGTAGGTCGCCGACAAAGCGGGCAAGATATGAAAGGAGGCGCTGACGCCGGGATAGGCCGATGTCTTCCGGAAGGCGGCATAGCCCAGTCCGAGCGCCGCAAGGCTGGCGACGAGCGAGTGCTGGACGCCGGTATCCGTCGCCGGGATGAGCGAAAGCCATTGGCAGATGAACCAGCTTGAGGCGGCGCTGAGGAGGAGCGCCCCGCCGAGCTGGATACGCGTCAGCTCCCATGGGGTGCGGACCCGGCCGCCAAAGCGGCGACGTGCGACCGACGACTTCTGCTGCGTGCGATCCGAGCCAGCCGACGGCCCCCGCCGGCGATCTTCGACACTGCTCGCCACCCACTCGTCCCCGCCCCGTTTTCGGGACTACCTACCATGGCGATCGCGGCCATCCAATCGATCATGCCCCGCGAGGGGAACCTAGTGGACTTTTATGCGCTCGCAGCTATGGTGGGATGTCCGATCAGGGAGAGGCGGAAGATGCGCTTTACACGACTTGCCATCGCAGCGGGTGCGCTCGGTCTGGTGCTCTCGCCTGTTCCAGTCCTCGCACAGGCAGACGAGACGGTCGCCGGCGGGTTATTCTCGGCGCGCACTTTGACGGCGATCCTCCCCTTCCTCGGGGCTGGCGTCGCGATCGGTGCGGTTGCGATCGCGGTCAGCGGCGACAACAATGACAGCAACGTCACTCCGGTCAGCCCCTGACTGGTCCGCTGGGCGGTACGGCCCGAGTGAATTCAGGTTGATGTGAACCGCCGTGCCACCTAGACCGTTTGATAACGCGGTTTGGGGAGGCGGTGTTGGGGGTCCCGGTGAAGGGCGTGCTTGCAGCAAAGCAAGCCGCCCAGGTCATAGCTGCAGTCGCGTCGCTCATGCTGCTCGCCGGCTGCGTCGGCATTCGCAACAAGCAAATTCCCGTAAATCCTGAAAGCTTCGCGGCCCCTGATGGCGCTAAAGAGGCTGCGACCGAGCCATATCGGCTGGTTGCGCAGGATCGATTCTCGGTCACGATCTATCGCGTGCCTGACCTTTCGCGCGAATATGTGGTCGAACCCTCTGGCACAGTAGACTTCCCGCTCGTCGGACAGGTGAAGGTGGCCGGAATGACCTCGGCCGAGCTCGCCGCGCTGCTGCGGGACCGGTATAATCGCGGCCCGCTGCGCGATCCGAACGTCTCGGTCCAGATCGTCCAGATGACGCCGCAAGCGGTCACCGTCGAGGGTTCGGTGCGTACACCGGGCGTTCTCAACGTGACCGGCACCAGCAACCTGCTCCAGATGATCGCGCGCGCCGGCGGACTCGACGATCTCGCGAATGCGGGTCGGGTCGTCATCTTCCGGCAGATCAACGGTCGACGCCAGGCGGCGGCGTTCGACCTGCGTCGCGTACGGGAAGGATTGATGGAAAATCCGGTCGTCTACCCAGGCGACACGTTGGTGGTGGATGGTTCCGAGCTGCGTCGCGACATGCGCGACTTCCTTCTGGCAGTTCCTCTGCTCGGCCTGTTCAGGCCGTTTTGATGGTCACAGCATCACATAGAGAGAAGGGTGGGCCGGCAATGAATGCCTATGGCGCCGTGCCGATCGCCGGCAGCGCACGTCCCTCCGCACGCGAGTCGGTCGTCGTCGTCCAACTCGTCGGCGCGCTGAGCCGGCATCGCCGGCTGGTGCTGGCGGCGCTGCTGCTCGGATTGCTTGCAGGTCTTGCCGTAACCTGGCTGACGCCGCCGACCTATCGCGCCAATGTGCGGCTGCAGTTCGAAGCCCAGCCCGCCACGGTCATCACGCTTGGCAGCGGGCGGCAGGCGGCAGGGCGCTCGCCCGGCGATATCATGTATGATTTCACGCCGGTCGGCCTCCTGCGTGCGCGCTCCCTCGCGGAACGCGTCGTCCGCTCGGAAAATCTCGCCAATGATCCGGCTTTCGTTAAGCAGACGCTTTCGCCCGAGGCACGCTTCAACGCCGCGCGTGGGGCTGTGCTCGGCGGCATAGAGGCCGTCCAGCAACGCCAGACGCGGCTGGTAGATCTCTATTACAGCCATCGTGATCCGCAGCGGGCCGCGCAGATTGCCAATGCGATCGCGCGCAACTTCATCCAGAACAACCTCGAGCAAGGCATCAATCAGAGCGCGTTCACGCGCGACTTCCTCAGCCGGCGGCTCGCCGAAGTGCGGCAGTCGCTCGAGCGCTCGGAACGTGCCCTCGTCGGCTATGAACGCGCGCAGGGCCGCGTGACGATCCGGCCGCGGGCCAGCGACGGCCAAGTGTCCGAGGCGGAATCGATCAATAACGCGCAACTGGCCGATGTCGCGACGGCGCTGAGCCAGGCGACCCAACGCCGGATCGAGGCGGAGCAGAAGCTCGACGCCGCGCGGGAAACGCCCGGCGCGTTGCGCGGCGCGGCGAGCACCGCCGGGCTCGAGACAGAACTTGCGCAGCAGCGTGCGCGGCTCGCCGACCTCAGGGTCCTCTATCGCGACGACCATCCGGACGTGAAGGCGGTGGAGGGTCGCATCGGCGCCTTGGAGCAGGCGGTCGGCCGCGCAGGCGGATCCGGCCTCACGTCGCTTCTGTCGGACTTCCGCGCCGCGCGCGGCGAGGAGCGTGCGCTGAACGCGCGGCTCAACAATCTGCGCAACGCGGTGCTCGACGAGCGTTCGCGCAGCGTCCAGTACATGATCCTGGCGCGCGAGGTCGATACGACGCGCGCACTCTACAATGCGCTGCTGCAACGCTATCGCGAGGTCGGCGTCGAGAGCGGCGTGGGGTCAACGCAGGTCACGATTGTTGATCCGGCAACGGTGCCGGGCAGCCCGATCAAGCCGGTCCTGTGGTTCAACCTCGCACTTGGCGGGATCATCGGCCTCTTCCTCGGAGCGGTTGTGGCATATGGCTATGACATGCTGCGCGACGTCGTCACCGCGCCGCACGACCTTGAGGATCGGCTTGGGCTCGAACCGCTCGGAGCGGTTCCGGTCGAGGAGGGACATGGCAGCCTTTCGGCTGCGCTCAACGATCCCCGCTCCCCGGTTACGGAAGCCTATTATGCGATCGCCAACACCTTGCGCTTCGCGACCGATCATGGCGTCCCGCGCACGCTCGTGCTCACGAGCACCGCGGAAGGAGAGGGCAAATCCTCCTCGTCCTACGGGCTCGCCCGCAGCCTCTCCGCAATGGGCCGCTCGGTTCTGCTGGTCGACGCCGACATGCGCCGGCCGAGCTTTATCGATGAGCGTCGCGGGGCCAAGCGGTCGGGCCTGGCGGATATCCTGTCCGGCAACGCCACGCTCGCCGACGCGATCACCCATGGGGAGAATGGGATCGATTATATCTTCGCCGGCAGGACGCCACCCAATCCGCCCGAGCTTCTGGCCGGATCGCGGCTTCAGCCGCTCGTCGCAGAGCTCAGCGCCCAATATGACATCGTCATCTTCGACGCGCCGCCCATCCTTGGTTATGTCGATGCGCCGGTGCTGGCGTCATTCGCTGAAGCGACAATGCTGGTGTTCGAATCCTCGCGCAATCGCACGCCGTTCGCCCAATCGTCCGTCCGCAAGCTACGTGCGGCGGGCGCCAACATCATCGGCGGCGTGATTACAAAATTTCATCGCAAGAACGACCAATATGGCTACGCCTATGGCACGGGTCATTACGACACGGGCTATGGCGGCGCCGGCAAGACCACCAAGCCGGACGACGAGAAGCGGCTCATCTTCATCGGCGCGCGGGCGGGCGATTGACGCTTTTGCCACGCAGCGCGACGGTCCTGCGTGGCGCGGCGCTACTGTTCGCGTGCATCGCCGCCTACGCCGCAATCCGCAGCTTCGCGCTGGCTCTTGCGATCGGCGCTAGCGGACAGGCCTCGATACCACCGCCCGCGGATGCGCGCTTGGTCCTGCGCAACGCGCTTGCGGTGCGGGCAGACCCCGCCCGACTGCTGCTCGCCGCGCGGGCGGCCCGCACGCTCGATCCGTTAAACGATGCGCCCTTCCTGCTGCGCGGCCAAGCCGCGCTGCTGCGCGGCGACCTTGCGTCCGCGCGATCCAACTTCATGCGCGCGCGCGCGATGGATCCGCGCGCCACTGCTGGCCGGGTCGGTTTGATCGAGACGTTGATCCGGAGCGGCGACGGGGCCGGAGCGCTCGCCCAGACCTTTGCCTTGCTGCGATTGCGCGACGACCTTGAGGGGCCCGTCATGCCTGCACTCCTTCGCGTCGCGCTTGAACCGCATGGGCGCGAAGCCCTGGTCGAGGCAAGCCGTCGCCAGCCGGAGATTGCCGCCAGATTGCTGGCGCGCGCGAGCGCGATGCCCGGCCAGGAGCAACTCACCGCCGGCCTGCTTTCGCTGCCGGTCACGCAACGCGATCGTTTCGCTGCCATTACTGCGATCGCCGCGCGCGGAAATTATCGTTTGGCGTATCGCCTGTGGACCGGAAGGACACAGGCGCCGGATCACCTCGTCGACGACTTCACCGTGCGCGCCGCGCCCGAGCCCTTCGGTTGGACCGCGCTGCGCGATTCGAATGCCACCGCCACGATCGGCGAGGGCGGTAGCGGCCTCGCGGTCGCCATAACCGGCACGCTGCCGGTGGCAGCGGCCCAGCAGGTCCTGCTCCTGCCCGCTGGTCGCTACCTGCTCGAGATCGAGGCGCAACGCGTCAGCGGGGGAACGTTCGAGTGGCGTCTGAGCTGCGCCGACGGCGATGACGCGGTCGCAGAAAGCCCCGCTCTGGATCGCGCTGGACGCGTACGGGTGGCATTCACGCTTGAGCCGGCCTGTACCGTCCAGAGACTGGTCGTGTCCGGTGCCGCCGCGTTGCCGGACGACACCGCACAGGCGCGCTTCAGGCGGCTGACGATCAGGACGCGCTGGCCATGATGCAGCGCTCGGTCAATTGGGTGCTGCCCCTCTATGTGGGCGCCGCCCTTCTGCTGGGTGGCGCCTCTGCGGCAGGCGCTGCCGCCAATCTGGCGCTTCAGCTCGCGGCAGCGGCCATCATCATAGGCTTGGTCCTCACTCCCGCATTGTGGCACGCCCCGCCAGCCGGAGTGCGAGGAGCCCTCTTACTCGCGGTCGCTTTCTGCCTGCTTCCCCTGGTGCAGCTTCTGCCGCTGCCGCATGCTCTGTGGGAGCGCCTGCCAGGACGGGCGAGCGTGGCGCGGCTCGATCTGCTGTTCGGTCTCGACGGCTCGCGTCCGCTCTCGCTCCAGCCGGGACGGACGCTGGGCGTCGCGGCCGGCCTCCTGCCGCCGCTGGCGACCTTGCTGCTGACCCTGGTCGCGGGCCGCGACGGGCGCCGCGCGGCGATGCACGTGATCTTGGCCGTGGCGCTCATCTCGGTTCTGATCGGCGTCGTGCAACTCATCCAAGGCGCCGGCAGCGGGCTTTATTTCTACCAGATCACGAACTTCAATACGTCGGTCGGCTTCTTCGCCAACGGCAACCATCTCGCGACGCTGCTCCTCGTCGCCCTCGTGCTGAGCGCAGACGCGCCCTACCTGCCCGCGCGGCGGCGTGTCGGCCGAGAGATATTGGCGCTTCGGGCGGGCGGTGTCCTGCTCTTCGGGCTCGGCCTCTTGCTCAACCGCTCGCTCGCCGGATTGTTGCTGGCGGCGCCTGCGCTCGCATTCTGGGCAGCGCGACAGCCCTATGTCCGGTCCTGGCTGAGGCGCGTGCCGCCTGCGGTGCGGGTCGTGATCGCGGCCGGTGCTGCGTTGGTCGGCGTCGCTGCGGTCGGCATCGCCTGGCGTACGGGCGGGTTTCGGATCCTCGGCGGATTGACCGATCCCGCCGACCGGCTGCTCTACCTGGAACGGACGTGGCGGCTCGTCGGCGAGACGTTTCCGGCGGGCAGCGGGTTCGGCACCTTCCGCGCGCTCTATGCGGGCCACGAGGATCCCGGCGCGGTCACGCGCTTCTTCATCAACCATGCGCACAATGATTATGCGGAATTCCTCCTGGAGGCCGGCATCGCGGCACCCCTTGTGCTGGCGGCCTTTGCGGCCTGGATCGCGCTGCGCGTGAAATCGATGCTACGCGATCGCGCCCACCTTCCCGCCGAGACTCTCGCGGCGGCGGTGGCGCTCACGCTGATCGCCGCGCATGAACTGGCGGACTATCCGCTGCGGACGGCTGCGATCGGCTCGGTCGCGGCCTTATGCTTGGGCCTGCTCGTCTATCGCGTCGCTGCGCCTGGCGTCGTCGCGGACGCCAACAGTTCCGCATAGGCCTGCGCGACGGCCTCCTCGGAATAACGGGCAACGGCGATGGCACGGCCCGCCTCGCCCATGTGGACGCGATCGTCCTCGCTCGCGTGGCAGGCCCGGCGCATCGCCGCGGTGAGGCTGAGCGGGTCGCGTGGCTGGCACAGGAAGCCGTTTACTCCGTCCTCGACCACGTCCCGGCAGCCCGGCACGTCGCAGGTGACAATCGGCCGCGCCATCGCGGCCGCTTCCAGCAACACGCGGGATGTGCCTTCCCGATAGCTTGGCAGGACGACATAGGCGGCAGCGGCGATATGGGGGCGGACGTCCTCAACCGCCGGATGGAAGTCGATGACGCCCTCGTCGATCCAACTGGTGAGCTCCCTGCGCGAGATTGCGGAGCGGTTCTCCACGTCGAGGAAGCCGAGCAGCCGGAAGCACAGGGATGGGTCTTCCGCCTTCAGAGCCCGTGCCGCCGCGACATATTCGCGCACGCCCTTGTCGCCGATCAGGCGGGCGATCATAAGGAAGCTTGTGCCTGCCCCGCGCTCCGGCGGCCGAGGCCGAAAATGCTCGAGGTCGATGCCCGAGCCATTGACGAGGCAGGCCTGCGCCGACCGCACCAGCTTGCGGGTGACGAATTCGGCGCGATCCGCCTCGTTCTGGAACAGCACGGCATGGGCCTTGCGTAGGCTGACCCGGTACAGGCCCTGCGCGACGCGTGCGACCGTCGATGTTTCAAGAAATGCTGTGCCGAGCCCGGAGATGTTGAGGATCGCGGGCACGTCGCAGAAGCGCGCGGCAAGCGCGCCATAGATGTTGGGCTTGATCGTCCAGCCGAGATAGGCCGACGGCCGGATCCGGCGCATGAGCCGGACATAGGCAATAAGGGTAGCGACGTCGTCGCGCAGGCGGGTGCCCATCGGCGCGATCGGGATGGGGTGAAAGCTACAGCCTAACTGCTCGAGCTGGGCGACCGCCTGATGGTCGCGCGCGCTCTGCAGCGCTGCCGCCGCTGCGATGGCGACGCCGCGTTGCTGCAAGGCGCGGATGACGGGCTTGCGGAAGTTGATCAGGTTCCAGGGCTCGTTCGCGGACAGCAAGACGACCGGGCGTAGGTTCATCGGATCGCTGTGCGATCAAGAATGCTGCGATAGGGAACCCAATATTCCGAATTGTCGGCCCAGCCGAGCCATACGAACTGGATGGCGGCGCAATAGGCGATCACGCCCAGCGCCACGAGTACCGCAACAGGGCCGCGGTCCTGCAACGCACGCAGCAGATAGCCAAACACGAACACCTGGATGGGCGAGAAGAATAGGCCGACCCGGTCCACGGCGGTGGAGGACGGGCTGAGCAGGAAAGCCGGGACGCACAGGATGCAGGCGACGGCGACGAGCGACCAGATCATGTCCTCGATCGGGTCGAGATTGAGCGCCTTCCGTCTGAGCAGATAGATCAAGGCAGGCACAAGGTTGATGAGGATGCGTACCAGCGTTCCGGACGAGCTATAGCCGGTATCGAGATATCCGGCCTGGAACGCCTCGACCCGGCCTTCCGCCAGCGCATAATTGGTAATCACCGCGCCCACGAGCGCGACGAGCACGGTCGCGGCGGTGTTGCGTCGGATCAAAGCGAGCCCGATCAGCGGCAGGATCAGCAATGTGGCGACATGGAACAGCGTGCCAAGCACCAGACACGCCATCCCGATCAGCGTCCGCCGATCACAGAAGGCGGCGATCGCCATCAGCATGAAACCAATTGCGGCGGCCTGGCGGATATAGCCCATGCCGACCACGATCAGCAGGTAGGGGACCGCTGCCGTCAGCGCGAGCCACGGCGCGGGCGTGCGCCTGGCGATCGTGATGACCCCTGCCGACAGGATCATCGAGCAGAGCGCGTTTATGCCGTAGAGATCAAGACCGATCCGTGTCGACACCCAGGCCATGAGGTTGAAGGCGAAGTCACCGTAACCGAGCGCGAATTCGAGCGGCTCGTGACGGATCGCCTCGATCATGTCGCTATAGTTCGACCAATCGCCGCCAATCTCGAACCGCAGGCCGGAGAGGAGATTGTAGACCAGCCAGAAGCCGGCAAGCGCCAGGAGATAAGGGCGTGTGTCGGTGTCTTCCGAGCGTAACGCGATCACCGCGGCGGCGGCGGGAAAAGCGAGCAGCAACCAGTAGATCAACATCGGCTCAGGCCTGCTGCTGCCGGGGCGATGCCGGGGCCGCAAGCAGCGCGACAGCCTGCCGCAGCCCGGCGGGCCGGACCGCGAAAATGGTCGTATCGAGCCCGGTCCTCAGCCGGATGATGATCGCGATATACCCGCTCCAGACGCATTGCCCCACCCCCAGCGCGACAGCGGCGCCCGCCGCCCCCAATGACGGTACCAGGAGGCCACTGAGCATCAGCTGCACGATCACGGCGATCGCCGTGCCGGCTGTTACCGCGCGCTCATGACCCATCATATTGCCGATTGACGGCGCCGGGCCAAGCAGCGCGGCCATGATGGCGCCCAGCAGGAGCAGCGAGAGGGCGCGATGCGCCTGGCCGAACTGCGGTCCGAACGCCCAGGCCAGGAGCGGCTCGCCGAACACAAGCAAAGGCAATGCGGCCACTCCCACCACGATCAATTGACCGGCGGCGACGATATTGAGCACAGCTTGCAATTGCGTCCGGTCGCCCTGGGCGTGCGCGCGCGAAATAGCCGGCGAGATGGCGAGCGCGACGATCGAGAGTGGCAGCAGGCAAACCGCCGCCGACGCGTCCGCGACGCGGTACAAGCCAGCCGCGGTAATCGTGGAGAAAGCGCCCACGGCCAGCATGCCAAGTTGCGACTGCACCAGCCGCAGACCTTCCGACAGCGCCATCGGCAGGCATGCCCGCAACCACGCCGCTGTGCGGAACATCGGCGGCTCGGACCGCACCACCGCGCTCAGGCTGCGATAGAAGCCAAGGCTGGTGAGCGTTGCGGCTGCGGTCGCGGCCAGTTGCAACCCCATTGCCTGTGTCGCGGTCAGCTGTGGCTGCACCAACGACGCCGTCAACAGGAGGGCCGCGAACACGGCCGGCCGAAGGATCAGGATCGGGCCCTGGCCGGCGATCGCGCGTCCGAGCGACAGCAAGGCCGCCGCATGCACTTTGCCGATCCCGAGGAACGGGATGAGGAGCAGCCCCCAGCGCAAAGTCTCGATCAAGGCCGGGCTGCACAGCCTCTCGAGCAGTGGCACAAGTGCGAGGAACAGCCCATAGATCAAGGCGGATAGGATCAGGATCACGGCGGTCGACCAAGCCCGGAGACCACGCGCCGCGGCGAAGGAGCCGGTACCCCGCGCGGCGGCGAACTCGCGCAGCGTGAGGACGTTCAGCCCCAGTTCGGCGCCAAGCCCCGCCAGGGTCGCGAGGGAAAGCGCCAACGCGTAGCTGCCATAGCCGGTGGGTCCGAGATTGCGGGCGAGCAAGATGCCGACGGCGAAGGTCAGCGCCGCGCCCAGCAGATTGAGAGCACCGAGCGACAGGAAGGCCTGGCAAAGCTGCCGCAGAAGCGAAGGTTGCGCGCTCATCGCGCCCGTTTTCGTAAAGGCGCCGCCGCGGTTCGATCGCGCCGCGCGAGCATGGCATCGAGCGTTCCCGAGACGATGACCTTCAGATGGTCAAGGTCAGCAACGGCATTGCGCGCTATGAAGCGATCGTCCGGAGTGGCGAAGCCGCAGTCTGTGAAGAATATGCGCCGATGGCTACGCCCGATTGCGCGGGCCTGACCGGGCCGATGGAAGCCCCACGGAAAGGCGAAGAGCTGCGTTCTGACGCCAATCTGCTGCTCGATCAGCGTGCCTGCGCGCGTTGCGTCGGCCCAGGCCTCGTCGACCGAGAAGGTGCGGTAGTCGTCATGCGCCAAGCTGTGATTGCCGATCGTCATACCGGCGTCGATCAGCGATCGCGCGGCCTCTGCCGTGACGGAGCGGAGCGGTTCGTCCTCGGCTGGATCCAGGTCCGGCCGGTCTGCAAACCACGGGCGTCCGCCCTCCGCCAGCAGCGAGCCGATGAGAAAAAAGGTCGCGCGGGTGCCGGCGCGCGTGAGGATCGGCAGAACGTGCGTGACATTGTTGACGAACCCGTCGTCGAAGGTGAGCAGCACGTTCAGCCGGTCCGTGGCCAGATTGTGCCAGTTGCCGGTCTGGTCGATCCACGCGATATTGCAATGCCGGCGGAGCCAGGCGACATGTTGCTCGAATTCCTCAGGCGCTAGCGCGTTAGAGAAATGCCGCCGGCCAGGCGTCACATTGTGATAGAGCAAGACACGGATCTGGCCCGCATGCCGGGCGCGCATCAAACGGTTGATGCCGCTTGCTTCAAGCAGGCGGAAGAGGAGGCGCTTCGCGGTCATCGCGCCGTGCCTTTGACACGGCGCGCGATGCGGAAAAGCCCGCTGCTCTTGCCATATTCCCGGCCGAGCAGCACCAGCTGGCCGCCAAACTCACGCTTGAAATGGTGGATGCCATTGCCGCGATCGAGCGTCGGCACGCCCCCCAGGTCATACCAGGCGATGCCATCGCGTCGGAGCGCGAGCATGCTGTGCCACTGCAGGAAATAGCCGATGCCGTCACGCCGGCTGGTTGCTGCGCCGTGCAGGTAGAAGGCGCTGCGATCCGCCAGATAGATCAGCGCGAAAGCGACACACGAACTGCCTGTGCGTACGGTAAAGAGCCGCGCCGCGCCATCACGCACCATGGTTCGCACCAGTCCCTGGTCGAGACGGCGTAGGTTCCGCTCTGTCGCCAGCGCCTCATGCGCCTGGTGAAAGCCGCCGAGCGCTGCCTCGCCCGCGTCTTCGAAGAGCAGGCCGGCCTGCTGCGCGCGCCGGATCATTCGCCTGGCCTCGGTGGAGAGCGCGCGATGCAGTGCATCTTCGTCCTGCCGCAAATCGATCACGAACGTGGCGATGTTTAGGAGACGCTCGTCGGACCCGAGTTCATGATACCCGCGCTGCAGCAGGAGCGCGCCGACGCTGTCCGCGCCGGTGAAGTCGTGAACAATCGTCTCGCGCAGCAGCCCGCCATCTCCCACGAGAACGGCTGCGAGCTCCGCCGGGTCGTTTGCCTCGGACAGGAGCAGCCGACGGACGAGCGGCCCATTGTGCCGTTCGAGAATGGCGACACGCTTGGTTTCCGTACGTGCAGGCCGCCAGCCGAGATATCGGACATGCTGCCACTTGGGCGAGAAGAAGATCGATTGATACCTGTCCGGCGGGACAGCGTCGTCAGCGTCGCGCGAGGACATAGGTGTCCCAGGGGTTCATGATCGCGGGCAGGCGACGCGGATGCAGGCCGCCGACGCGCTCCACGATGCGCAGGCCGGCCGCCTGCGCGTCGCGAGCCACCGACGCGGGGCTCGAGACATGGTTGCGCAGGCCGCCGTGACGGCGATCGCTGATATAGCCATGCCCTTTCCGGAAGGTGCCGCTCATGAGCGCGCGGGGGGCTATCACCATGGTACGCGCAAAAGCGCGTGCGATGCGCCAGATCTTGCGCGCCGGGGTTGCGCCTTCGAAGTTCGGAAAGGGCGCGAGCAGACGCGCATTGTGGGACGAGATGATGATGTGTCCGCTTGGGCGCACGACACGTTTGAGCTCGGCGAGCGCGGCTATCCGCGCCTCGTCGGTTGCGATGGAATCGATCCCGTTGAACGAGAAGATGGCGATATCGAACTGCGCGTCGGCCAGACCCTCCAGGTGCGTCGCGTCTCCGACCGCAAATTCCAGATCGGGAAATCTGCGGCGGCAGGCCTCTACCATGGCCGCGGCATAGTCGATCCCGAGATAGCGGCTTGCTTGCGGCGCCAGATAGGGGGTGGTCCGCCCGCCTCCGACCCCCACATCGAGGACCGCAAGACCGGCCTGTACATATTTCGGGAAAAGATAGCGCTCGGCCGGCATGAGTTCACTGGCGCGGACATAATGATCGACGACATCGTCGCGCGAATAGGTTTGTTGATTGTCGGTTGATCGAGACCCTGTGTCGGGGTCGCTGTGCAGCATGTCCCCACCGGCACGATTCGATCCCTTCCCCATGCCGTCCGATATAGACTAACTCCTCTTTATGACCACTGCCCGCACGCTTTGCCTCATCGACACGGTGGGGTCGGGCGGTGGCGCCGAACAGTTTCTGGCGTCTCTCCTCCCCATGATGCGACGGCGCGGCGTGGACGTCGAGATCGCGGCCTTGTTCGACTGGCCGGATGACCTGCAATCTCCGTTTCGCGAGGCGGGCGTGCCGCTTCATCTCCTCCATGCGCCGGGTCAGAGCATCAGCGTGGACAGTGTTCGTCGTGTCTACGCGCTCGCCCGCAGCGGCCGGTTCAACCTCTTCTGGGGCCATCTATGGATGGGCAATCTCCATGCGCGGCTGGTGCAGCTTGCCATCCGCGGCGCAGCGAGTGTCATCACCCTGCACAATCAGGGGCGCGGCGACGCGCCGAGCAGGCTCAAGGATAAAGTCTCCGTCGCGCTGGAACGCCACCTGCTCGCCGGAGCGAGCATGAAGGTCGCAGTGTCGCATGGTGCCGCGCACCAATGGGCAGGGCGCCATGGCTGGAAGACTATCGAGGTCGCGCATAATGGCATCGACCTGGCGCATATCGAGACACTCTCCGCGCACACCGCAGCTCCTGCGCTGCGCCGTGCCTGGGACGTCGAGGAGCACGCCTTCCTGATCGTGAACCCGGCGCGACTGGTGCCGCTCAAACGCCATGTGGACCTGCTCGCGGCGACGGCCATCCTGGCACGCGAACTGCCCTGCCCGGTCCGTGTGATCTGCTGCGGCGACGGTCCCGATCGAGCGGATCTGGAGGCCCGAACGCGGATGCTCGGACTGGAGCAGTCGGTGACATTCACCGGCAACCTCGCCCAGCAGCGCCTCTTCCCGCTGATGGCCGCGGCCGACGCGGTTGCGCTTCTCTCGTTGCGCGAAGGCTTTGGCCTGGCTGCGGCCGAGGCATTGGCGATGCGCGTGCCGACCGTGTTGACGGCGGTCGACGGATTTCTCGAGCTCGTGGGCGACAGCGATGGTGCGTTTCTCGTGCCACCCGCTGAGCCGCGCGCGATCGCCGACGCCCTCGCGGCCATCCATGCCGACCCTCAGGCCAGCCGTACCGTAGCGCGGCGCGGCGCGGCCCATGTCGCCGCCTGTTACGACATCGCGGCAAGTGCAGCCCGCTGGGACCAGCTCCTCCGCCAGGCTGGGGGAGACCGCTGATGTGCGGACTCGTCGGCCTCCTGTCGACTGCGCCGCTCGCGGAAGGCATGCTCGCAGGGGCGATCGCGGCCCTCCGGCACCGGGGACCGGACGATCAGGGGCACTGGCTGTCCGGCGATCGGATGACGTTGATCGGCCACACCAGGCTCGCCATCCTCGATCTCACCGCGGCTGGACACCAGCCGATGACGAGCGCGGATGCGCGTTTCGTTCTCGCCTTCAATGGCGAGATTTATAACCATGCGGCGTTGCGCGCCGAACTTGCCCGGCAAGGAGAGGCGCCTGCCTGGCGCGGACATTCGGACACCGAAACCCTGCTTGCCGCCATCACGGCCTGGGGGCTGGAGGCGACGCTGCGCCGAGCACGCGGCATGTGGGCACTCGCTTTATGGGATCAGCGCACGCAGCGACTGCAACTCGCCCGCGACCGCTTCGGTGAGAAGCCGCTCTATTACGGCTTCATCGACGGCGGCTTTGCCTTTGCGTCGCAGCTTGGGGCGCTGCGCACGCTGCCCGGCTTCCGGGCCGACGCGGACCTCAGAGCCGTCGGCCAGCTTCTCAGCCTCGGCTATATCCCGGCGCCGCTCAGCATCTATGCGGGCGTGTCGAAGCTGCGGCCGGGCACGATCCTCACGCTCGACCGCGCAGGCGCGCCGGTCGAGACCTGCTATTATGATTTTGCCGCGGAGGCGGCGGCGGGCGCTGCCGATCCGATTACGGACTATCGCGCAGGATTGTCGCAGCTGGAGCCAAGCCTGTCCGAGGCGGTCGCCGGGCAGCTTGTGGCGGACGTCCCGATCGGCACCTTCCTCTCTGGCGGGATCGATTCGTCGCTCATCACCGCACTTGCCGCGCGCGCCTCTTCGGCGCCGGTCCAGACCTTTTCCATCGGCTTTGCCGAACAAGGCTTTGATGAGGCGCCCTATGCGCGCGCGGTGGCGGCGGCGCTCGGCACCGATCATCATGAGCTCTACGTGACGGCGGCCGACGCGCGGGAGGTCATCCCCGGCCTGCCGCTTCATTATGACGAGCCGTTTGGCGATCATTCCCAGATCCCCACCTGTCTCCTCAGCCGCTTTGCGCGCGGGGCAGTGACGGTCGCACTGTCGGGCGATGGGGGCGACGAACTGTTTGGCGGCTATAACCGGCATCGGGCGCTTCCCCGTACGTGGCGCCGCCTGAGCGCTCTGCCGCCTTCGCTCCGACCGGCGCTGCGGCCCCTTGCGACCATCCCGGGCAGCGTGTGGAACCTCGCGGGACGAATTTCCTCGGGACGCAAGCGCCCCGATTTCCTGGGCGACAAAGTCCGTCATCTGCTGCAGGCGGCGCGCCAGAGCGACGATTTCGAGCGGTTCGTGCAGCGCTTCCTCGA
The DNA here is from genome assembly GCF_048595155.1 of Sphingomonas sp. Lineage (GTDB taxonomy): Bacteria > Pseudomonadota > Alphaproteobacteria > Sphingomonadales > Sphingomonadaceae > Sphingomonas_I. The sequence goes on along the minus strand of NZ_JBMDXN010000055.1, from coordinate 97,787 downwards.
TCGCTGGACGGGCGCCCAACATCCGATCGCGGACGCTGTCGGCCCGGCGCCGGCGCTGCTTTCTCCAAATCTTCCGCTCGAAACCCGCCTGATGGCGGCCGACACCTTGTCCTATCTGCCCGACGACATTTTGGTGAAGGTCGATCGCGCGACGATGGCGGTCGGGTTGGAGGGGCGGATGCCCTTTCTCGATCATGAGGTCGCACGGATCGCGACGCGTCTGCCGCTTGCCGCCAAGATCGGCGCGGGCGGCGGCAAGCGCATCCTGCGGGACCTTCTGTCGACGATGATCGCGCCGGCCTTGTTCGAGCGGCCGAAGGCGGGTTTCGCGATGCCGCTCGGCGACTGGTTGCGGACCGATCTGCGCGACTGGACCGAGGAGCTGCTGCGCACGCTGCCACCCATGATCGACCCGGTCCCGATCCGGAAAAGCTGGGCCGATCATCTTGCTCGCCGCACTGACGCCAGCGAGCGACTATGGCCTGTACTGATGCTGCAGGCGTGGCAGCACGATCAGGCGGCGCGGTGGCCGAACCGGGATCGTTAGCCTGCTGCTACCGATGCCAGGATGGCGCGATATCGTGCCGCGATCGCGGCTGTGGAATAATGCGCGACCACGTCGGCACGCGCCTGTGCGCCGAGGCGGGCACGCAAGGGCACGTCGTCGATCAGCCGCTCCAGCGCGCTGACCCACTCGTCGTCGGACGCGACCAGCAGCCCGGTGATGCCATCGCGCACGACCCGCGCGGTCGCGCCCGCTGCGCTTGCCACGGTCGGCAGCCCGACGCCCATATATTGGATCGGCTTCAGATTGGCCTTTCCTGCTGACCATTCGTTATCCGGCAAGGGATAGATGCCGATATCGATCGCCTGCAGATCCTCGACCTCGCGTGCGGCCGTCCATCGTACGACCTCCAGGTCGATTCCGGGCAGCGCATAGTCGAAATTGCCGATCACGCGGAGGCGGAAGCGCCGGCGCTGCGCCAATCGGGTGAAGACGTCGCGCAGCAGATCGAGATAGGGCCGCGAGCTGAAGGTTCCGGTCCAGCCGATGACGGGGACCGACCGGCGTGCTCGTTCGGAAGGAACGAACTTGGCCGCGTCGATCGAGGGCGGTATGCAGCTGCAGGCATGGTGCGCATTGAGCGCGCGGTAGCGCGCTTCAAGCAGCGGCGAGGCCACGATGACATGGTCCGCATGTCGGATGAGGTAGCGGGGTTTCGCCGGGCGCTTGAGGAAGCGGGTTATCGGATTGGGCGGATCGTCGCCAGCAGGGTGGACCGGCAGGAGGATATTATCCTCCGCATCATAGACGAGTTTCGGCGCGAGGCGCCGCACCGCGCGCTCGAGCGCGGTGGTTCCAAAGGGCGTGACCCACATGAAGACGTAGACGAGGTCGAAGCTGCGGATACGCGCCAGATCCCGCAAGCGACGGGCATGGCCGCGCGCAACACCCGTGACCTTGGCCAGGATATGACCCTTCTCGTACAGAATTTGCCAGGTCTGCAGATCGAGGAAAGGCGAGACGACAACCTCCCAGCCGGCAGAGCGCCAGTCGTCGAGATATTGTTCATATTTGAGCCGCTGTCCGGCCGCGACGCCCTGCGGGAACGGGCAGAGCACCAGCATCCGCCGTCGATCCGTCACGCCAGCAGCTCCTCATATGCCGCCCGATATTCCGCTGCTCCGCCTTCGAGCGAGAACAGGCGCTCGGCGGTGGCGCGGCATCGGGCGGGCGTCGCTGGGTCCGCGAGCAGCGCGAGCAGCCGATCGACCGCTTCGCTCCGGGCGGCGGGGGTATAGTCCTGCAAGGCCGCGCCGACCGCTTCGCCTTCCAGGATCTGCGCCATGTCACCGACGCCGACATTGCCGAGGCAGGGAATGCCGCAGCCGAGATATTCGGCAAGCTTGGTCGGTGCGCTGGCGATCTTCGAGTAGAAAGGGGCGATGATCGCGGCGCCGGCGGACATGCGGGCGATGATCCCCGGCATCTCGCCATGACCTGCGGCAATCAGCTCGATGCTGGACGAGGTGGCACCATGCGCCGCGAGCCTCTCGCGAATGAAGCCATGTTCGTCCCGGTTGACGATCAGCAATCGTGCGTCCGGGCGGCGCGCCTGCAGCAGCCGGAAACATTCGAGGACCTCATCGAACAGATACCAGGTGCCGACCGAGCCGACATAGCCGAGCGTGAGTGGCTCCGGCAGCGCCTCAGGCCGGGGCGCAAACCGGTCCAGATCCGCGCACGTCGGTATGACGCGCAACCGGAGCGAGCGCCCGGCGAGATAGGGGAAGCTTCGTATCACCGCGACAGACGCGTGCGTCAGCGTCACGATCGCGTCCGACGCGAGCAGCAGACGCTGCTCCAGGGCTTTCACCTGCCGGTAGATCCTGCCGCTCGCATCCCACAGGCCGGCATCGACGCGTTCGTCGCCCCAGAAGCCGCGCATGTCGAACAGCAGCTTGGCGCCGGTCAGCCGCTTGACCTGCAGCCCGATCAAAGCGGGAAGATAGCTACGGGCATGGACGATCCGGGTCCGTCGTCGGAGCGCGATCGCGATTGCAAGCGCGGTGCCGCGCGCGACGTCATAGGCGGTGGCCGGCACGGTCGGCGCCTTGTGGTAGCGCAGCGGATGCCAGCGTATCCCGGCCGCACGCAGCCGCTCCGCCATCGCCTTGCGGCGGACCCGGTCGCGCCAGTCATGTGCCTTTTCGAAGCTGACGAGATCGAAGGCGAAGCAAGGCGACAGCTTGTCGAGATAGGCGATCACCTGGCTCTGGCCGAGCGGCTCCAGCATGCCATCATAGCTGATGTAGAGGACCGCAGGCTTGCCCATGGCTGTCGGAGTGCCTCCCGCTTAACGTCAGACCGATTTAGCCTGTCCAACGCTGGCGGCTAGCTTCGCGACGGTCGAGGTGCAAGGAAACGAGACCGGGGCGCCAGGGATTCGCAGCGGCACGGGCGCTGCGGGCATGGCCGGCAGGGGGGAGCGGCTTGAACAGCGGACCGAACAGTGACGGGCGGATCGTCGTGGTGGGGCTCGGCTATGTTGGCCTACCGCTCGCGGTTGCGCTGGCGCGCAGCTTCAGCGTGCTCGGCCTCGATATCGACGACCGGCGGATCGCCGAGCTGCGATCCGGACGGGATCGCACTGGCGAGGTGGCGCCGGATGCATTGGCCGCCTCGGCGCTTGCCTATGCGTCGGATCCGGCCGAGGCAGCGGGTGCCGATGTCTATATCGTCACCGTCCCGACGCCTGTGGATGCGGACAATCGGCCCGATCTTAGTGCCCTGATCGCCGCCTCGCGCACCGTCGGGCGGCTGCTCGTTGCCGCGCGTCGCCCGATCATCGTTTATGAGAGCACGGTCTATCCGGGCGTCACCGAGGATGTCTGTGCACCGATCCTCGCCGAAGAATCCGGGCTGGTTGCCGGACGCGATTTCTTCCTGGGCTACAGCCCCGAGCGGATCAATCCCGGCGACCGCACCCACACGATCGAACGCATTACCAAGGTGGTCGCGGGACAAACCCCAGACGTGACCGACCGATTGGCGGATCTCTATTCCAGTGTCACCCAGGGCGGCGTGTTTCGTGCTGCTTCGATCCGGGTGGCGGAGGCCGCCAAGGTCATCGAGAATGCGCAGCGCGATATCAACATCGCCTTCATGAATGAGGTCACGCAGATCTTCGCGCAGCTCGATATCTCGATCTGGGATGTCCTCGATGCCGCGCGGACCAAATGGAATTTTCTGCCGTTCCAGCCCGGACTGGTCGGCGGTCACTGCATTGGCGTCGATCCTTATTATCTGAGCTTCCGCGCCCAGCAATTAGGGCATCAGCCGGAGGTCATCCTCGCCGGCCGCGCGATCAACGACGGGATGGGCGCATGGGTTGCCGATCGGCTCCATGCAGCGCTCGACGGTCGCATCGGCCGGATCCTCGTCCTCGGCCTGACGTTCAAGGAGAATGTCCCCGATCTGCGCAACAGCCGCGTCATCGGCCTGATCCGCCGCCTCGAGGTGCTCGGGCACGAGGTACGCTGCCACGATCCGCGCGCCGATCCGGTCGAGGCCAAGGAACATTACGGGATTGCGCTGCTCCCGTCGCTTGACGCGGCCCGGCATGATCTCATTATCGCCGCGGTCGCGCATGAGGACTATCAGCATCTTGCGGCGGCCCAGATCGAGGCGATGGTGGCCGAGCAGGGGATGGTGGCCGATCTGAAGGGGCTTTGGCGCGACGTCACGCTGCGGCCGGAGATCGGCCGATGGTCGCTCTGAGGCAGATCAGCTGGCGTGGTATGCCATGTACCAGCGCACGAAGTTAGGAACGCCGACATCGATCGCCGTCGTCGGTGCGAAGCCGAGCTCCTGCTGGATCGCTGAGATATCGGCGAAGGTCTCGGCAACATCTCCGGCCTGTATCGGCGCCAACTCGATCTGCGCCGGGCGTCCGCAGGCCGCCTCGATCAGCTCCACGACCTTGGTCAGCTCCTCGGACCGATGGTTACCGATATTGTAGACGCGGTGGGGGGCGAGGCTGCCGCCGGCTTTGATCTCGCCGTCGTCGACGGGGGGATGATCGTGCGACGCGATGACGCCGGTGACGATATCGTCAATATAGGTGAAGTCGCGCCGCATCTTGCCCTGGTTGAAAAGCTGGATGGGGCGTCCGGCGAGGATCGCCTTGGTGAAGATCCACATCGCCATGTCGGGCCGTCCCCAGGGGCCGTAGACGGTGAAGAAGCGCAGCCCCGTCTGCGGCAAGCGGAAAAGGTGCGAATATGCTTCGCTGATCAGCTCATCCGCCTTTTTCGTCGCGGCGTAGAGCGAAAGCGGATGATCCACGCGATCCTCGACCGAGAAGGGGAGTTTCGTGTTGCCGCCGTAGACCGAGGAGGAGGAGGCATAGACCATGTGGCGGACAGCGCGTGCGCGCGCGAGTTCGAGCATATTGGCGTGTCCGACCAGGTTCGTATGAACATAAGCGGCCGGGTTCTCGATACTATAGCGGACGCCGGCCTGAGCGCCGAGGTGGATGATGGTCTCGATCGGCTGGCCGGCCAGCTGTGCCGCCAGGTCGCCAGCGTCGGTGAAGTCGCAGTGGAGGAAGCGGAAGGCGCCAGGATGGGCCTGGTCGAGGGTGGCCAGCCGGTCCCGCTTCAGGCTGACGGCATAATAATCGTTGAGATTGTCGATGCCGATCACGGTGTCGCCCCGGGCCAGCAGTCTGTGGGCAACATGGCTGCCGATAAAGCCTGCCACGCCCGTCACGAGAATTGCCATTGCGTTCCGCCCTCCTGCTCCTGGCGCCCTACGGCCGGTGATGAGAGGCGGCAACCGGGCGCCATGTTGCGGGCTCGGTATGGCGTGCCTAAACCTCTGCGCATGAAGGGGGTAAGTTTGCGGTGACGCCGGCGCTAAGCGTGATCCTTCCCGTTCATGATGGCATGCCCTATTTGCGGGACAGCATCGAAAGCGTGCTCGCCCAGACCTGGGGCGATTTCGAATTCCTGATCGGCGACAACGGGTCGCGCGACGGGAGTTGGCACGTGGCGCAGCATTATGCGTCGGCGGATGCGCGCATCCGGCTCTTCCGCGCCGAGCAGCCGCTTGGACTTGCTGGCAGCGCCAACTGGCTGGCAAGACAGGCGCGAGCCGCGCTGATCGCGGTGATCCATGCGGACGATCGCGCTTACCCGCAACGCTTCGCCCGACAGGTTGCGGCGCTGTCGAACGATCGTTCGCTGGCGCTGGTGGGGACCTTATGGGACGGGATGGACGAGGCGGGCAGGAGAATTCGCCCGGGCGATTTCTGGCGGCTCCTGCAGCAATCGCGCTTCGCGCCTTTCTCCCACTCGTCGATCATGGTCCGCCGCGCGGCGTTCGAGGCGGTCGGCGGCTATCGTGAGGCAGCGGAATATTGGGAAGACCTCGACCTCTATTATCGGATCGCCGCGACGGGGCGGATCGGCGTGATCGGCGAGGTGCTGACCACGGTGCGTCACTCGCGCATTAGCACCAAGTTGCGCGGCGCGCCGGAACGCTTCGAATTTGCCGTCGACCAGATGTTTGGTGCCAGCGCCCTGTTCGCCGCAGGGGGTGACCCGATCCACCTTCCGGCTCGGAAAAGTGCCGGCAAGGTCCATCCGCTCGCCTTCCTGTCTTATGGGTCGACCTTGTTGTGGAGCGGGCGTCGGCCGGGTGTCTTCGCCAGGATGATCCGCCGCGCGCGCCTCCGGCCCGACCGCGCCACCCTGCACGCGCTGATCTGGTTGAGTTGGGCCAGCGTCAGTCCGCGCAGCCTCCGCGCCTTTCTGAGGCTCATCCTGGCGACGCGCAATCGCGTCGCGAAGCCGCTCCTGCCGGCAGGGGACGTGATCGAGTGGATCCCGCGCCGCACCGGCGTGCGATATCTGGCATGACGGACGCTCGGCCCCAACGGCAGGACGAGCGCCGTGAGATCCGTCGCTTCGTCCGTGACGTGGTCCGCACGGAGACGCGCCCTTTCCTCGGGCTGGCATGTCTCTCGACTGCGGGCGCGCTGGCGCAGGCGGCTGGACTGCTTCTGCTCCTGCCCCTGTTCAAGCTGCTCGATGTGGGCGGCGGGGCAGGCGTCGCCGCCGGACCTTCTTGGCTGGGCAAGCTCGAGCCGGCCTTGCTGATCTATGTGCTGGTCGTGGTCGCTGCCGCCTGGATGAGCCGCGCCCGCGCGGTGGCAGCGGCACGGATCCGGCTGTCGTTCGTCAACCGGATCCGGGAGCAGATCCATGCCGCGATCCTGGAGATGGACTGGCTGAGCGTGCTGCGACTGCGCACGGCGGATCTGGCGCATGTCCAGATCGGCGAGGCCGCGCGCGCGGGCGCCGCCATGGAGCAGCTCGCGCTGCTCGTCTCGAGCGCCGTCGTCACGCTGGCGATGCTGGCGGTGGCGCTGTGGATGTCGCCGCTGATCGGCCTCGCGGCGGCGCTCAGCGCCATCGTCGGGCTGGGTCTCGCCGGCCGGATCGGTCCGGGCGGCTTGGCGCTCGGTCGCGAGGTCGGGAGGAGCGGCCGATCGCTGAACGCCTGGATTACCGATGGGCTGGCGGGTCTGATGATCCTGAAGGCGTTCGGCGCGCAAACCGAGCGGCGACGCGGCTTTGCCGAGCTCGTTGCCGACCTGGGCGAGCGCCAGGTTGCAACGGTTGCGGACGAGGCGCGCAGGCGCGCCACGTTCCAGGCCCTGGGCGCGATCGGTGTCGCGCTCTTGCTCGTGGTGGCTGTCCGCATCATGGGCATGACGGTGACCGGCGCGTTGGTGCTCGCGCTTGTCTACGCGCGGCTGCTGATCGCCATCTTGGCGCTGCAGGATGCGTGGCAGCGTCTGCTCCAGCAGGTGCCGGGTTATACGGCCGCAAGCGACCTGCTGACGCTGTGCCGCGCGGCGAAGGAGGAGGCTCGTCCTGGCGCGGTTCCGGCCTTCACGCAGCTACTGCGGCTCGAAGGCGCGCGGGTTCGCTATCCGGAGACCGCTCGCACCGCCCTCGGTGGCGTCGACCTTGCCATTCCCTTTGGTCGCCTCACCGCTGTGATCGGCCCATCGGGCGCCGGCAAGTCGACCTTGGCTGGCGTCCTTCTCGGGTTGGTGGCGCCTTATGAGGGGCGTATGACGGTCGATTCAGAACCGATCGATGCGGAGCGGCGCGCGGCTTGGCGCGGAGCGGTCGGCTATGTGCCGCAAGACGGATTTCTCTTCCACGATACGATCCGCGCCAATCTCAGCCTTGGCCGCGAGGTGGGAGAGGCCAGGCTGTGGCAGGTGCTCGAGAGTGCGGCTGTGGCCGATTTCATTGCCGGACTGCCGGCGGGACTGGACACGATCGTCGGCGATCGCGGCATCCGCCTGTCCGGGGGCCAGCGACAGCGTGTGTCGCTCGCGCGTGCCTTGTTGCGCGAGCCACGCCTGTTGCTGCTCGATGAGCCCACCAGCGCGCTTGATGTCGCAAACGAGCGGCTCATTCTCGAGGCGCTGCTCCCGCTTCGCAGCCGCATGGCGATCGTCGTCATCGCGCATCGCTGGACGACCGTGCGCGCGGCCGATCACGTCATCGTGATGGAAGACGGCATGGCCAAAGCGGCGGGTTCCTGGGCAGAGGTCCAGGCGTGCGCGTCGGATCTGCTACGCCAGCTGGAAATGTCATGACGCAGGTGCAGGCCTTTGCCGCACTGGCCCGCTTGGTCGCCCGCGGAGCTGGCCTCGGCCGCCCGTTGCCGCTTGCGGACCCTGATCCTGATCCGGCGACCCTGCTTGGTCTGGCGCAACGCCACCGGGTCATTCTGCTGATGGAGCGCGGGTGGCGCGACCTGGCAGCGCGCGGCGAGGCCGGGCCAGTACCGGACCTGATTGTGGCGGCTGCCCGGCAGGAACATGGCCGCGCGCTCGCGACCGCGGCGGCGCTGGCGCGGCTGGCCCGTGGCCTCGACGAGGCAGGCGTAAAGTGGCTCGCGCTCAAGGGCCCCGCCTTGGCGCACCAATTATATCATGACGTGACGCCGCGCACGGCACGCGACCTGGACATCCTGGTCGATCCGCATGATCTCGTGCCTGCGGTCGAGGTTGCACGGCGGCTTGGATGGACGATTGCCGATGATTGGCAGCGCCTCGCGCAACTGAGCGGCAAATATGATTTGGAGCTTGCGCCGGCCAAGCCAGGCCTGCCACCGCTAGAGATCCACACGCGACTGGGGCATGGCGATATGTTCGCGCCGCGCATCGATACGGTCAGTGCGCCCCACCGCGTCGCGATTGCGGGCTACGCCGTTCCGGTGCTCACCGGGCCCGACCTGCTCGTCTATGTCGCCTGGCATGGCGCGCGGCATTTCTGGTTTCGCTTGAACTGGCTGGTCGATCTCGCGGGCCTCCTGACTGCGACCTGTGACGGCCAGGCGGTCGTCTCGACTTCACGCGCTTGGGGGGCGGAACGGAGCGTGCGTGCCGGGTCGCTCCTCGCCGAGCGCCTGCTGGGTATCGACGCCCCGGCGTTGCCCGCGCCGTCGGGCACCATGATGCGAAACGTTGCGCGCCTGGTCGGATGGGCGGAGACCCGCCTCCGCATCGATCCCGATCATGACCATGTGGTCAGACGGCCGATGTCCTTCCTCTGGACGATCCGGGAAACACGCTCCGACGATGCCGGGTGGCGGGGCCTTCTGCCGCTGGCGAAGCGGCTATGGCTCCCGCGCGAATGTGATGCCCGTCAGGTGGGCGTAGGCGCGCCGCTTGCGGTGCATCTGGTCGCGCGGCTGCCGTTGCTGCTCAATCGGCTCGTTCGGGATGTCGCGGCCACGGCGTGGGCGCGTCGGCGCTGACCTGGCGGTCGACGGGAAGCGCAGGGAACACCAAGCAGAGCAGCAGGGCATAATGGTCGAAGCTGGCCCATCCGCCGGTCACGGCGATGCGATCCGTTACCAGCCAGGCATGCGCGTCCATCGCGCTAGCATGGTCGGTGGGAGGTCGCATTCTGGCACCGAAGTGAAGTGCGTAGGGCACCTGGTAGACGCGGCACAGCAGCGCGCCCGCAATCGCCTGGGGCAGGCAGTCGGCACGGAACGGAGCATATTTGATCGCAAGCGCGATTGTCGCACGGATCTGCAACGCGCGGCGCGATTGCACGGCGTCGGCGAGCGGAATGAAACCGGATGCGCCAAGATCGGTGCCGAGCAGGGCTGCAATCCGTCGGAAGGGCAGCAAGCGGATCGCGACGGCTGCCAGTCCGATGAGCAGCCAGACAGGTCCGAGCCACAGGCGTACGAACCGCGGGAGCGCCCATGCGGTCGCGAGCTTGCGACGCAGAATGGTCACGTCAGGAGCGGATGCCGGGCCATGGTTCCGCCTACCTCAGATTGACCTGCCCCATCCAGAGGCGTGGCGTAGCGCGGTCGCGCTTGCATGTCGCCAGGGCCTTGCAGCAAGACAGGGGCTGCGCGATCGATATGGGGCGAAGGGCTCAATGAACTTCGACTATCTGCTCCGCCGCCTAACCGGCCGGCTCAGGAAGGTGCTGATCCGCATCAGCTATGATGTCCAGTTCGGCGATCGCGTCTATGTCAGCGCCGGAGCGCACATCCGGACGTTCGACGGCGGGCGGGTGGTCATCGGTGCCGGCTGCGATATCCATGCCGGAAGCTTGATCGAGGCGCGCGGTGGCGTCGTGACGATTGGACCAAGGTCGATCGTCAACCGTCAGGCGACCATCGTAGCGGGTGAGCGAATCGAGATCGGCCCCGATGCGCTGATCGCGGAAGGAGTGACGATCCGGGATCGCCATCACGCCCGCCATACCAAGCCCTACAATCTGGCGGGCATGGTCGGCGCTCCGGTCACGATCGGGGTGAATGTGTGGATCGGTGCCAAGGCGAGCATCCTCGCCGGTGTGAGACTGCCGGACGACATCGTGGTCGGCGCGGGCGCGGTCGTCACGAAATCGCCGCCCCAGACCGGTATTCTGCTGGGCGTGCCGGCGCGCCTGCATCGCTCCAGCAACGGGGAAGGGTCGGCGGCTTGCGTTGACGCGGGTTAGCCGCAACAGCGGCCTCGGATATTGAGCAGAAGGGGAGCGGGGCATGACGATCTCAATCGCGAACAGGCTGTATCGGCCGAACAATCTTTCCGAGCTTGAACGGCTCATCCTGGCTTTGATCGACGGCGGGGCGGCCTGGCTGGACTGGGCGTCGAAGGATCCCGGCCATCATTATCATTTTCGTGACGGGGCAGAGCTGCTGTCGGGGCTGCAGTCGACGCTGCATGGCACGTCTCTGCTTCTGCTGGACACGATCGGCCTGCTGGTCAGCCCCATCAAGCTCATGAGCCTGGGTGCGGAGGGCCTGCGCCACCTGATCCGGCCAGATCAGCCCGCCTCCGCGGTCGAGGAGCTGGTGCGCCGTCACGATCTCGTCACCGAAGCAGACCTCACGCGGCTTCCGGCGTTTCTCGCGCAGCTCGGGGTAGAGGGTGCGCTCGTGTTCCAGACGCGCACGCTGGCCGATCTCATCACCCTGGTGCAACTGCAGCGCGAGGTTGACGCGGCTGCGCCCCTGACGGTCGAAGCGGCTCATGCCGCGCTGGCGCTGGCAAATGGTATCGCGGAATTTGTCGACTATCTGCGGCTTTACCTTGGTTGCACGAGCGCGCTCACTCTGGCGGATACGAAGCCGGACGTCCGTGCGGCTGCCATAGAACAGGCTATCGCGGCGCTTCAGATGGAGACGTTCGGCGCGCTCGATGGGCCGGTGGTCGAGGGCTTGGTCGCGCCGTGGGAAGTAGAGGGCGCCGTCCGGCACTGGCTGCTGATGGGCCGGCAATTCGGCTTCGTCCGCGCATCCCTGGTCATGCAGCAGTTCGTCGCCGACGGACGCTATAAGGGGGAGACGGGGAGGGAGCTGTCCGCCCTGTTCGGTCAATTCGTCAGCCGAGCGCAGGCGGTGCTGAATGCGGCGTCCATCGGCGAGGGCGTGGTAAGCCAGGATGGGCAGCATGCGACCTATCCGTTCGAGGCGAATGGCGAGGTGGGGCAGGTCGTGGTCGCAACGGGAGGCCAGATCGCGTTGGGAGCCTTCGGCCGGCGGGTCGTTGCGCATCGCTGACGAACGAGGCGGCCCTGCAGACGATGCCGCTCTACGACCTTGTCGGGCTTGGACTTTCGTCATGGGTCGCTGCTAGCGTGGCCCCGCCCAGCTGAGGCAGGAGGGACGACAGGAATGGACCCGCGCGTCGAGCGCCTGACGAAGCGTCAGATCGAGCTGCTGCACCACGTCTTCCTGGGTCGCAAGACGTGGGAGATCGCGAAGCTCGAGGGGATTGCCGAGCAGACCGTCGCCAACCGTATCTATGAGGCAAGAAGCGTTCTTGGCGGCGTGGACCGTAGAACAGCGGCGCTGATCGTGGCTGAAGCGAAAGGGTGGGTTCCGGGTATAAAACCTACCCCCCTGGAAAATACCCTTCCGGGCAACCTGTTTTCACGATCATCTGAGCCGGTCAGTCACGGGGAAGGGCTGGCGGCTCGGGGGGATATTGGCCTCCAACCGGAGGGCGATGTCTTCGTTCAAACTCTCGTACCAGAGCAGCCAGTGCCCCTGCCGGGGCGTCGGAACCAGCATGATGTCCTTACGCGGATCAGCATGCTGTGTGTCCGGATCGCGATCCTCGTGGCGGCGACGGTCGTCCTGCTGTCGGTATACGGCCGGGCCTGACCTCAAGAGCTATTCAACCGCAGCGTGGCCTCGGCCGCGAGAGGAGAGACTATGTCCGAACGATTCAATGCCGCCGACATCGCCGTCGCCCGCCGCCTGCGTGCACTGGAAGCGGCAAGCGACGCGACGATCCGGGCGTCTGCCGACCTGATATCGACGATGCTGGATGCGCGGCAGGCGCGCCGCCTGCCCGCCTCGCAGGGGCATGCCACGCTGGTGCGGGTCGGCGGCATTCTGAGCGATGCGATCGCCCTGCGTGGCAACAGTGTTACCGCCCATCAGGAGGTTGCAAGTCTCGGTGCTGACATGGGACTGCCGGTCATCGCCTATGGCGACATCTGCCAGGCGACCGCCAGCCTCGCTTCGGTCACCTCGGCGGAGCAGGCGGCATAATGTCGGGCGGCCCGATCCTTGACGGCCGCACACCCGATGTGGTCGGCCGACACGATGATCATGTTGTTGCGCATCACGCTCTACCTGACCGCGTTCCTCCTCGTCACAGCATATGCGCTGGGGCGAGGGGGTGCGCCGGAGCGGACGACCGCCGGAATCATGGCGGTCGGGCTCGTTCTGACCCTCATCATCATGGCACCCAATACGCACCGCTTCGCGGGTCCGGAATATGGGGTTGCGATGGTCGACAGCCTCATGCTGGTCGCCTTCGTGTGGCTGGCGCTGCGGGCGGACAGATATTGGCCGCTGTGGCTCGCGGCGATGCAGGCGGTCATGGTGCTGTGCCATCTGGCGCGGATCTTCAAGCCGGTGCCGTTCCCGGTCTATTATCAGGATACGGTGCAACTCTGGTGCTACCCCCAGCTCGCCCTGCTCGCGGTCGGCACCCTGCGCCACCGCTTGCGCAGCGGCACTGCTTCGGTCGCCGAAAAGCGGGTCGCGGGTGCGGCAGGGCAGATTGGGCGGATGTTCGGCTATGATCGCCGGCAGTCTTGCGAGCCGTGACGGCGCCAATCGCCTGGGCGCGGCGTGTCAGCCATGCCCGGACGTGCGTCTCAGACAAACGGCACCGCCCAACGCGGTCGCCATCGCCAAGCGCATCCTGAAATTCCGGCGCAAGCGCGAAGCGCTGCTGGGCGCCGGGCTCTTCGCGGATCCGGCGTGGGACATGCTGCTGGATTTGCTGGTTGCCGAAGAGGCCGGTCAGACCGTCTCGATCAGCAGCCTTTGCATCGCCTCGGCCGTGCCTGCCACGACGGCCTTGCGCTGGATCAAGGCGCTCGAACAGGTCGGCTATGTTGCTGTCCGCCCGAACCCGATCGATGGACGTGGTCGCACCGTGCGGCTGCTCCCCCTCGCTTCGACAGCGTTGCGGAGCCTCTTGGGCGATCTCGAGCGCCAGGCCTGAGCTTTGGACCTCGCCAAGGATGTTCGCCGGCGATGCCGAGACTGTGGCCTCAGTGCGTCGGCTCGAGCGCAGTCTGCTTCCTTTTGCGCAGCTGGAGCGAGATCAGCCAGGGCACACCCGTAAGACCAACAAGGACGATGAGAATCGTCGGAAGCGAAGTCTGGTTGACGAGCAGGGCGCCGGCCGCCGCATAGCAGGCCGCGAGCACCGCATTGGCGGCAGTGCTGACCGCCATATAGACGCCGACCGGCATGCCGCTGCGCGCCAGCATGATGCTGCTCATCTCCGCCACGACGGGAACCGGTCGGCTCAGCGCGAGTGTCCACACGTCTCGCCACGAGCTGCGGCGTGGGAGGCGATCCAGCGGTGCGGGTCGCGCGGTGGCATTGCGCGCGAGGGCCGCGCCAAGCCCATAGCTGATCGCGCTTCCAAGCAGCAGCCCGATCCAGATGCATGCAAAGCCACCTTGAAGACCAAGGTGCGCCGCGCCGCCAATCGATATCAGGCTCGAGGGGATCGGGAGGAGCGGGTCCAAGGCCAGCAGGACGATGACGAACGGCGCGATCCATCGGCCGTGGCGAAGCCATGCCTGCGCCCATTGCTCGATGTCCTGACCGAACAGGAAGAAGGGCCCCAATATCAGCAGAAGGAGGAGCGCCGCGAAGGTGAGCCGACCTTTGAGCGCGGACGGAGCGCGCGCGGTCCGGTTCAAGGGAGCCGGATGCCCGGTGCCCGGCACTGACCTCGTTTGCATCGCGTTCTGCTCCCCTCAAGCGTCGCCCTCCCTCGATTAACGGGCGGCGCTGTTTTCCTCTCCGCCATGAATACAGGCTTCTTCCGCCCGCCATCCAAGTATTTTGATGATAGATCCCAAATGGACGCAAAGCGGTTTGCGGCGCCGGATGCTTCTGACAATTTTGGCGGAGGGGGATATTCGATGCATATCGGTCTTATACTTGCGCTGGCCGTGCAAGCGGCGCCTGTCGCGCCACAAGATGATTTGATCGTCATCACCGGGTCGCGCCTCACTGGGCCGATCGAGCCCCCGGCGCTGTCACTGCGTGACATTGAGCTCAGGCAACCGGTTTCGCTCGAGGCTGCGCTGAACGATGTGGCGGGTGTGCGCGCCTTCACGACCGGTGGCGACGCGGGCGGGAGCTTCGTTTCGGTTCGCGGCGGCGAGCCGAACTTCACGCTGGTGCTGATCGAGGGGCTTCGCCTCAACAACCCGACGAACAGCCGCGGCGGCGCGTTCGATTTCCTGACGATTGACCCGCAGGCGATCGATCACGTCGAGATCTTTCGAAGTGCGGCGTCGGCCATCCATGGTTCGGATGCGCTTGCAGGCGTGATCGACCTGCGACTGCGGATCTCCCAGCGACAAGGCTTTGCCCTGGCGCCGCGCGGCTTCGCCGACACGCAGGGTGCTGTCTCGGGCGGCGCCTCTCTGGACACGGGCTGGCACAGCGGCGGGCTGTTCGTCGACGCCAGCCACCTTTCGGACGATAATCTGAGCGATGGCGCGCGGATCGAGCGCAGCCAGGCGCTCGCCCATGTAACCCAGCAGCTGGGAAGCTTTGCCCTGCGCGGCGTCGGACTGTTCGGCCACAGCCAATTCGAGCGCTTCCCGGAGGATAGCGGCGGTCCCCGCCTCGCCGTCTCGCGCGCGCTTGAGCATGGCACGCAGCGTCTTGCTGCAGCAGGCTTCACGCTGCGTCGAACGATCGGCGCGCCGCTCCGTCCGGGCCTTGCCGTGTCATATAGCGACCAGCGGGACACCTCGAATATGCCGGCCATCGCGCCCGGCGTGCTCGACGGCACGCCAGCGCTTCGGGACGACAGTCATTTCCGCCGCCTGGAAGTCACGGCCGATATGAATGTGCACGCGGGTCCCTTGGAAGCCGATGTCGGCGGCGCGCTTCGCGACGAGCACGGGCGCAGCGCGGGCACCCTGATGATCGGTTTCCCGCTCCCGGTCGCGTTCACGCAGCAGCGCGCCACGTGGAGCCTGTTCGGCGAAGCGCGGCTCGAGCCTGCCTCCTGGCTGCGGTTCGACGGGGGCGGCCGCCACGATATGGTCGAGCATGGAACCTCCTCGACGACCGGTTTCGGCGGCGCTGCCGTTCGTCCGGTCGCCGACGGGCCATGGCTTTCGGGGCGGGTCGGGCAGGGGTACAAATTGCCGAGCTTCTACGCCCTGTCGCATCCGCTGGTCGGCAATCCGATCCTGCGGCCCGAACGCAGTGTCAGCAAGGAAGCGGCCATCGAGCAGCCGCTGCGGCAGGGCTCATTGCGGGCCGCTTATTTCAACAATCGCTATCGCGACCTGATCGATTTCGATGCGGCCACCTTCGGCTTGGTCAATCGCGATCGGGTGCGCGCACGGGGCTTCGAGGTCGAGGCGAAATATATGCCATTGCCCATCCTCGCGGTATCGGCCGCCCTGACTCACACTCGACTGGCCTCCGCCGAGCCGCTGCGGGGGCGGCCACGCTGGCAGGGGAATGTCCATGCCACCTGGCAAGCCGGCCCCCGCCTCGAGATCGATGCCATCGTGCGCGCCAATTCGTCCTTGTTCGACAGCTCGGTCCCGACCGGCATGGTCACGGTAGCCGGCCATGGAGAGCTCGATCTGGGGGTGCGCTACCGCATCAACAGGGTCGTGGTCGCCTCCGTCACGGCGCGCAACCTCACCGGCACGCATTACGAGGACGCGGTTGGATTCCCCGCCAAGCGGCAGCTCGTCCGGTTCGCGTTCCGCGCAGGCTTCGACTGAGCTGGTCGGCACGCGCCCTTTCAATGCGCCTGTGGCCGCTTCCTCCCGAGATCGAACCAGGTCAGCGGGCGTGGCGCCGCCGCAGCCAGGCCTTTGGTGGGCGGGGGCGGCGGACCATCCATGACCGTGCACTTGGGAAGCGTGTCCGGATTGAGGCCTGCCACCAAGGCCCAGGTCTTGGCGGGATCGGGCTGCGTCGCCTCGAAGCCGGAATAGACCTGGGCTACGAACGGCGCCTTAGGCGGGTCGGTCGGGATACCGGAGAAGAAGAAGGATTGCGGTTGCATCTGCCCGTCTACGGGCGCGAACGCGTAGCCAAACAAGATGGCACCTTTGCTGGGGTCCGCGTTGGTGCGATCGGGCGCGACGCCGACCTGGACCGGCTTGCCGTCAGGTCCGACCCAGAAGGAATAGGCCTGCGCCCCGCCGCCGAGCCTGGCGCTGTCCTGGGCGCTGTAGGGCAGATGCTTGATGAAATCCCGGCGCGGTGGATGGTTGAGCGGCGAGAACAGGCAGATCGGGGGCATGCCCTTCGGACGATCCTTGTCATAGGTCAGGAAGAAGGCAATGTCGCCGAGCGAGATGAAGGCGCAGGTGAAGTTGTTCTCGATGCCGGGGAAGATCGGCAGGCAGCGATCCTCATAATATTCCATCATCGCACCCTCGCCGCTGCCGCCGCGCCAGGTCGAATCGTAGTAAGTGGCGCCCTGCGAGATGCGATAATCCTTGCCCGGCCGCAGGCCGGGGGGCGGTCCCTTGTAGGGCGGCAGCGATGCCGCCGGCAGCTTCGCGCCATATTCAAACACTTGGTACATCGTCCACTTGGAATGCCAGTAGACGGGGTAGACGGGATCCGTCGGCCGGCCGGGTTGCTTGGGGTAGGTGCATTGCGGGTTGGTGCAGGGGCTGTCCTCAGCCGGATTATGCACGCCATAGGTCGAGTAGACAGGCTCCGGCTTTCCAGCAGGCGGCGCCGCTTGCGCGAGACATTGAACCGGCACAGCCGTGACCAAGAGCGGCGCGAACAACGCCAAGGATCTTTCCATGGTGACATCCCCCTCGTCCAGTTGGAACGCACAAGAGGAAGGCCAAGAGCAAATATTAGTAAAGTACCAGATACGACGGAATTGGATGTAAAACTGTGAGGTGTCTTCGTTGAATCGTGCATCCTGTCGCCATTGAAGGGGAGGGGGCCGACTCGCATGATTCAACTGCAGGCAAAGCCGCTCAGCACTGTCGCGGACGCGATCGACCGGCTGCAGATGGCAGTGGAACTCGAATTCTCGACGCTGCCGCCATATCTTTACGCCAAATTCTCAATCCTGCCCGACACGAACGCCGCCGCCGCCCAATATCTTGGCGACATCGTCATGCAGGAAATGATTCACATGTGTCTCGCCTGCAATATCATGAGCGCACTCGGCGGAACCCCGCAACTGGTGCAGCCGGAAGCCTCGCCACCGTTTCCGCCGGTTTTCCCCGGTCCGTTGCCGGGGGATATCGGTCCCCCGGGCGGCGCGCCGCTGACGATCAGCCTGCTGCCATTTTCCCCCGACGCAACCGCGCAGGGGATGGCAATCGAGCAGCCGGAAAACCCCTTGATATTCCCGGTGGTCATGGCCGCGCTGGCGGACAGCCAGACCGAGACGATCGGGCAATTCTACGCGAAGCTCGACGCCTTCCTCGCAACCTTGCCCGACAATGCCTGGCAGGCCCAAAGCGTCCAGATCGTCGATGAGCAATTCTTCCCGGGGCAATTGTTCGCGGTGACCAATTATGCCGACGCGCATCGTGCCATCACGCAGATCGTGTCGGAAGGGGAGGGCACGGAAGAGGGGACCGACGCGTCCCCGCTCGATTTCCAGAACCAGCCTGCCCATTATTACCGGTTCGAGGAGATGAACCGCAACCTGGTGCTGACCAGGTCGGGGAGCAGTTTCCAATGGGGTCCCGACAGCTTCGGCGTCGATTACACGCAGGTCTACGCCGCGATCCCCAATCCCGGCCAACATGACTTTTCGGGCGAGCCGCAGGCGGCGCAGGATGCGCAGAAGGCCTGTAACCTCGCCTTCACCGCTTTGGTCGATGCGCTGCAGGCCACGTTCAAGGGCGGGGTCGGTCAGATGGGGATCGCCGTCAGGGCAATGTTCGATCTGCGCAAGGCGGCGCTGATCGCGCTCCAGACGCCCCTCAACAGCGGGTCGGTTGCCGGCCCGGCTTTCCTCTACATCGGCTGATAGGAGGCCGCATGAGCGTTCTCGAAACCCCGCGCATCCTGTTCCGCGGCAACGTCGCCTGGGACCCGATCGTGACCAACAATTACCAGCCATTATATGATGAGGGGCTGGCACAGACGCAGATATTGTCGACGGTGCAGGCCTTTCGCCAGGAAGCGATCGGCGATGTCCTCGCCAAGATCAACTCGCCGCGCGGACCGAGCGGCAACTGGAATCCGCACGGTACGCATCGCGCCACCTTCTATGATCTGGATACGCCTGACCCCTCCTGTCCCAATTCGCTGATCACGGCGTCCGAGGTGTCCGGCGTCGATCTGGGCCAGGGCTGCATGGCCGAGGATCCTTTCGTCGGCGCGTCGGCGCAATTGAACGCGATGCTGGTCGATCTGGAGCCTTATGGCTCCCAGTCCTCGCAATTGTTCTTCGACACCTTCTCGCTCGGCATCGAGGGCGGCTGCCGCATCCTTGCGCGGCGCCAGACGCGGATGATCGCGCGCTATATCAATTTCTACCGCAACCCTGTCTTCACCACCGCCGGGTGCGCCTCGGTCATTTGGCAGACCTCTTTCCGCACGAGCGATCTCACGATCGATGCCTTCGACTCGCCGGCGCTTGCGGCGCTCCAGCAGGCGCTTGGCGAGCCCGGTGTGATCGGGCTGACGATGCGCTTCATCGCCTACCGGACCGTCTATTACGACACGCCGGAGCTGGCGACGGACCCCAGCCTTTACGGCGTGAAGGCGGCCGAACTGGTGGCCAAACTCGAGGCGGGCGGGTTCCAGCCCAATCCGGCGCGCAGCAAGTTCGTCGGTGTGATGGGTTTGTGGCGCGAGGGCGAGCCGCTGAACGAGCCGGGTGACAGGTCGCTGGTGACCTGTTCCTTTCCCGCGCATCCTGGCCTTCCGACGCTGGGTACCGCCTATGCGCGGCTAGGTACGGACTCGATCGCGCTCGACCTCAGCAATTCGACGCCGGAGACCGGGCTCGACCTCACCAAGCAGGATTGGGGGTCACTTGCTCTCAATTATGTGGATGAGGCGGGAGAGCCGCAGAATCTCGCGACGATCGCCTATAGCCAATATGATCAGTCGGCCTACGAAGAGGGTTCGGGGATCCTGACCATCCCGCTGACCGCCGAACAGATCAGCGCGGCCGCGAACCGCGATCTGATGCTGGTCGCGCAAGGCAATGTCATGCTGCAGGAGACGGCGCTCACGCCAATTCCGGTTGCCCCGAACATCTATGCCAATCAGGGAGACGCGGTCGACGTCGTGTTCCAGATCTACGATCGGGGTGTGCCGGGTGGTGCCGGTACGGCGGTCGCGGTCTATCCGCTCGACTTCAACGGCAACATCATCGGCGACCCGACCGAGCTGACGGCGGATGCAAGCGGTCTTGTGACGCTTTCGTTCACCGCGGGACAGGGCGAAGTGATCGGCTATCTGCCGATCATCGGCAGCCAGCCGCAGCCGGTCACGATCACGCCGCTAGTGACACCTTATTGCTATGTGCGCTCGCTGCCTGCCAACAGCTGGATGAACACGCTCGAGCCGAGCTGGAACAACGTCTACAATTATGTGCTGGCCAACTGGAACGCGATGGCGCCGTGCATGGACAATTGGCTGATGCTCGACGATCCGAAGCAGGTCTATGCGTTCGGCCCAATGCTGAAGAAGCTTACCGACCCTGCCAACTTCGAGAATTTCCGCTTCATGCCGGTCACGCGCGACATGACCGTTGGCGAACGTACCTTGCTCTACGCCTTCCTCAATGGTCCGGCGCCGCAAAGCGCGACGCACGGTCTGATGGGGGCGGTCGAAGGACCGGCCGAAGCCGCTCCGACCGGCCGTCCGAGCGCTGTGCAGTCGATCTGGACCGCCGCGCCGGAATAGGCCTGACAATCGATGACGCGCTCCGCGTGACGCGATGCTGCGCCCACCCGTCATGTGTGTTCGGCGAGCGGTGGACGCGCGTCCTGCGCACCACACCCGCACCGCTTCAGGTCGTGTGGGCGGTGTGCCGACAAGATCAGATGCGCGCACCTCGCGGGCCAATGTGCGAAAGACGCGGTTGACGTTTGACGGGGCCACCGAAGGACCCGACCTTGTGCAGGCCGGGATTTTTACCGTCGGATGCCCTCTGCTGAGCACTGCGGCTGGTAAGCTTTTCCTTGCCTTCAACTGAGCGCGCGTGTGGGTATGCGCTCTTCTCAGGAGACGGCCTCAACGTGAAGGGTGAGAAGAACGGGAGCCGCCGCCAACCGCTGCAGCGCCGGAGGGCATCGCCACATTGAGCGGCACGCTTCCAGCTGCGATCTGCGTGGTTGATACCGGTGTCTCGGACGACGTGCCGGCGGCGCATGTGATCGAGGGCGTCAACTTTTCCGGTGTGGGCGACGTAGCCGACTGGCGCGACCGACGGGCGACGCACGCGGATGCGCTCTGCCGGACGTTGATCGCGAACCATCCCGACGCCGCTATCGTCGCCGTTCGCCTGCTCGACGCCGACGGGACGTTACGACAGCTGGCGGCGCTCGATCGGGTCTTCGCGTGGATCATGGCGCATCGTCAGCGCCTGGGGATCAGGATCGCCGTGGTTGCGGTGGCAGACCTGACGCACAATCATTCCGACGAGGCGTATCGCGCCACGGACATGCGGCAGGCCGTCCTCGCGCTACGCGCGAGGGGCGTGCTGACGGTGGTGCCCGCTGGCAATTGGGCCGAGACGCGCGCTGGGCCGGGCCTGCCGTGGCCGGCCATCCTGCCCGAAGCGGTGAGTGTCGGCGCGCTTGATCCTGGAACGGGCGAAGCTGCGCGCTACAGCCAATGGCTTCGTTCGGACGAAGGCGGAGGCAGTCTGCCGACTTTGCTTGCGAAGCCCGGACCACCAGGCGGAACCAGCGGCGCCGCTGCCACGGTCGCAGGTCGGCTGGCCGCGCTCATGTCACGCCATCCTGAGGACGATGCCGAAGCCATCCTCAGGGTCTTGCTTGCCGATACATTGCCGGTGCCTGGCCCCGGCGGTGGCACCTGGCCAGGGCTTCCCTCCTGAGTCAGGTTGGTCGCAGCGACAGGTCGCCGGTTTTCTGCTCTTTGCCCTCGTCCTTCTTGCTGGCAGCGGAGCTGACCAATCGCGCGTTCACGATCGCGAGCGTACAGGAGATGGCGGCGGCGACGCCGCCGGCGATGATCACGTACGGGTGTTTGCGCCAGGTGCCGAAGTAGATCAGGATCTGGCCTAACGATTTCATGACGCCCGAGCCGAACTTGGTCCATCCGGTCCAGCCGCTGACGGATGATTTGATGAACACCAGGATCTTCAGGATCAGATTGAGCAGTCCGAAGAAGAGGTCGAACGCCGCCCCAGCGATATGATCCTTGTAAACCTGCTCGGATGAGCGGCGGAGCCCGCCGGTTGCCATCGCATATTGGAATTCGGCATGGCGTTTCGCCATCGATACCCCTTTGACGGCGACCTGGAGCAGCCCGCTCAGCATCAGCAGATATTGCAGGGTCTCGACCTCGTCGGTTTCCGGCTTCGAGAAATAGGGGATCTCGAACACGACATTGGTCAGGAACAGCAGTCCGGTCGATCCTGCATCCTTGCCGATATTCAATCGGCCATAGCTTCCGCCAGGGATGACATCGATATTGTCGATCTTGGCGAACTTGTTCTCGGAATAAACGCAGTAGGCGCAATATGCCATGTTCGCGAGCGGGCCGGCGATTCCTGCCACATCCCGCCAGACCTCGGCAAAGGTTGCAGGATCTTTGCTCTGGTCCTGCGCGACCGCCATGTTGGTGTCGTCGAACTTCCAATGGCGCATCGCCGCGGGCGGACGTTCGCCCGTCACCACCTTGTAGACCAGAGTGGTCGGGACCGCGACGATCAGGGCGAACATGTCCATCAGTCGGAAGCTTGTGTCGATCGAGAGTCCGAAGAAGTCGAACATCTTCTCGATGAAGGGAAAGCGGACGGTTGAGAACAGGATCGTGTGGAGCGCCTCGAGCACTTTGTCGATCAGCTCGAGGAGCTTGATGGCGATCACCTCGAGCGTGCCGACCGCGGTCTCGGCGAAGCGAAGCCCGATCGTGACGACGATCCGCTGAAGCAGGTCAAAGCTCAGGTCGCCAAGCTCGAAGTCCGGGCCGACCAGCTCCTGGATGTCGCCCTTCATTGCGTTCCACCCGGCTTCGATCGTCGTGAGCACGGTGCCCGCGGGCAGATCGGGCTCGGCGACATCGGCGGGCACTTGCGGTGGCTCGATCCGGATGATGATATCGAAGATCGCGTTGAACTGATCGCGCAGCCAGGCGGTGATGCTGTTATTCTGTGCCGCCTCGGCCTCGTGATCCGGTGGCGCGTCGGACGCGACCTTATTGGCGGCGTCGAGCGCGCGTGCGGACGGCAGCTTCTGATAATTGCTCAAGCCGAGCTGATGCGCCGCCGTCTGGATGCTGTCGCGCAAGCCTTCCATCGCCGCCGACACAGCGCGCTTGCCGCGGTTCACCTGCCGCCGGCCCTGGATCAGATGGTGCTCCACCGCGTTCGAGATGATGTCCCGAACGAGGAGCATGTCCTCCCATTCGAACAGGAATTTCAGATAGTCCCAGGCTTTCTCCGCCGCAACTTTGGCGGACTCCCACAACTTCTCGAAGAAATTGCCGATTTCCTCGATCGTGCTGAGGACGAACGCCTTCACCTTGCCGGCGATCTCGCACAGGAAGTGGTAGCCGTCCTCGACCTTGGCGATGATGTAGCTGGCCCCACGCTGGAGGGCGCCCAGGCCGCTTTCCAGCAGGTCGGCAAGCGTGTCGCCGACGCCCTCGATCCAGCCGCCGCCTTGTGCTCGTGGCGGCGCCGCCTGCGTCGTCACCTCAAGCCCGTCGGCGCCAGCCTTTACCGAAAGAGCGTAATTGTCCGGCAAGGCATCGGGATCGATCTGGTTGTTGAAGGCGGCGTCGGGATCCACGAAGCTGATGCCGGGCACGCCGCTATTACCGGCAGGCGCGAGCTGTGCAGCTTCGCGTAGCGCCCGCGCCAGCCCCTCGACCTTGTCCCGGTCGGCACCACTGCGCAAGTCTTCGGGAAGCAGCGCCTCGTTGTCGTTGACCGTCGCCGCGCGCAGCGTGTCCGCATTGATCGCACCGAGGCGCTTCAGGATCACCGTTCCTGGGGAAAGATCGATTGCCTGTTCGAGCCCATCGACCGCGAGGCGGTAGGTCGCCGGGCCGAAGCTCTTGGCACGATTGAAGATGCCGATCGATCCGTCCTCGCGCGTCTCTACAATTGTCGCGAGCCCCGGTCCGACGAAGACACTGCGCCCGTTCACGACGAGATTGCAGGGAACCGAGGCAGTTAGTGTCACGCGGCGCCCAGCCAGCGGCGTGCGGTTGTGGGACAGCACGCGGAAGTTGGTGCCGAGGCAGGTGGTCTTGGCCCCCCCTTCCGGATCGGCGAGGTTGATCTCGGCCTCGTGCCAGCTTCCCTGCGCCTGCGCGTCCCGCCAAAGATGTGCGGCGCTGCCGCCGCGGTAGACGAGCAGCAGCGTGGCTGCGACATGGTCACCGCCGGGGACCGGCGCCACTTCCGCAATGTCTTCGCGCAGCAGCAGCGGTGCGCTCCAGTTGCCGTCGGTGCCCTCCCGTCGCGCGCTCCAGAGCTGGCCCAGCGCGTCGATCGTCCATATTTCGGCGTTGCCTTCCGGCGTCTCCGCCACGACCAGACGGCTGGTGCCCTTGACCAGCAAGGGCGAGATCACCTCTCTGCGTGTCGCCCTCGCACCATAATCAAAGCTTTCGGCAGCGATGCAATGCACGCCGTCTCCGGCGATATAGAGATCCGCGCCGTCGGGACCCGGACGGCCGATGGCCAGCACATTGGCGGCCGCGGGGCAGCGCCAAACCTGAACCGGCGGGCTTGTTCGGGCGCGGCCGCGACTGTCGAATTGTGGGATGCTGCGCGACTGCAGGCCACGGGCACCCTGACCGTCGACGCCAAGGCAGTGGATCGCTTCCAACCCGTCGGACATGGGCCCGACCTCGAAGGCCAAAATCTCGCGCAATGTGATGCCGGTGTCGAATTCGATCCCCGCAGCGAAGCTCTTGGTGTCCTGGCCGCTTTGCAGCAGATAGGCCTTCCCGCGCGGCCCTTCGGCGCCACAGAGGACGGCGAGCCAAGACCCCTCGGCGCGTCGCGACAGCTTGATGCCCTGAACGGCAACGTCACGCACGCCCCAGTCGGTCCAGCCGATCGCGTTCCAGTCCGTGTCGCAGCTGCTGAGGCCGTCCGCGACCATGATCCGGCAGGCCTTTGTATCTGCGGTCTCGCGAATGGCGACGATCAGCGTCATGCGGTCGTCATCGCTCCAGTCGACGTGGAACGCGGCGACCTTGGGCTCCGGCCGCAGATCGTTGCGAAACGCGGAATGCAGATCGATCCGCTCCCAACCGGCGCTCGCGTCCGCGGTTGTGCGGACGAGGTGAAGCGACTGCGCACTGCCGAGCGTGAACAGCATCGGGGCGGTGGCTCCGGCGCGGCGGTCCGGCACCGCCACCACGCGCGGCTGGAATCGTCCGGCACCATCTTCGCTGGCAAGATCGCTCCTGCCGAAGGCGCGCGCCGGCTCGAAATAGTCGATGATGTCGGTCGAGGCGGTGAAGTGGAACTTACGGCCGCCACGATCCTGCGTCGAAAAGCGGGCGAAGTCCGGCTGTGCCGAGTTTCTCATGTGCGGTTCCCCTGTCGAAAAGCTTCGCGACACAGAGGCCGCACCCAATGAAACGGCGATCAAGCAATGATGACGGGCGACCGATATTTCACGTCCAGCAACAGGTCGCCTCTTGGTGAAAAGCGCGGCGTGGTAAAGAGGAAGTCCTGGTCGCCCGGCGGAATGAATTCGAAGTGGGCGAGCCGCATCTCGAGCGCGGAGAATGCATCGGCAAGCACCCTGCTGATGTGATCGGTCATCTGCTCGGTCTCGCGCTCGCACATCTCCTCGGGCGCATTCTGGCCCAGCACCTTGCCGATCGCGCGATCGACATCGCGGGTCCAGCTATGCTCGATTTCCTCGAACCGTACTTTCTCCCGGTCGAACTGCGGCCGGGGCGGAAAGAGCCTCGGCAAGAGCGAGAAGCCCAGTTCGTCGTCATTCTTTTCCTCAAACGTCAGCGTCAGACGCGAGCGTGCCTTGCTCGACCAGAGACCGCGGAAATCGGAAAGAAGACTGTGGCGCAAGGCCAGGGCGACGAAGACCTCGACCCGCAGATCGATGTCATAGCCGGCATTGTCGGGTTGGCGCTCCAGATCCATCTGCCAGATGACATCCTGGCGCACCTCACTGTCATATTCGAGCACGCCTCCCTCATAGATCCGGAGGTCGTGCCGGTGGGTAAAGAAGTTGGCCGAATGCTGACCGCGGAAAAACTGCTGCGGGTTCAAGGCGTCGCGCAGCGCATTGATGATCACTCCGCTGAAGTCCTCGCCGCGTATGGCCATGATGCCCGCGGTCATCCCGCCGCTGACAATCTTCCCCTCATCGACCCAGGGACCAAAGATGCCGGCACGCCCCTCTTCCTCGGACGGCAAAGAGGGGTCGGCGAAAGTGCCGAGATAATTGAGGGAACTCACCCGATTGTCGGTCGGGTGGGTGAAGATGTCGTGGGTGAAACGGGTTGGCGTCAGGGTCGATCGCCGCTGCGCCTGCGGTTTTACGTGCACCAGCGTACCGAGGATGCAGTCGCGCTTCGCCCCTTCCCGGAGAAGCTGGCCGAAACATTCGGAGATGATGCGGGCCTGATCGGCAGGGAAGGGCTCGTCCTTGGCGTTGCGGATGTCCATGCCGCGTTCGATCGCTGCGGGGTTCGAGAGATCGAGCAACAAAGCCTCGATCGAGATCTTGTCGTACGTGATGCCGTCGTTGCGGCGCGCTGCCGTGATCATCTCTTCTGCGCGCTCGGCAATGTCGGGATCGACTTTTGCGAGTTGCTCGATCGAGGCACGCTGCTTCTTGAGATCTACCGGAAAGGTTAAACTCGCGCCGTCCAGTTTGAGCTTCTGGCCGCCCGGGGTGGTGACAATCGCGCCGGAGGCGATGGGCAGTTTCACTTTGAGGTCGGCATGACCTTCGCGCCCGCCGGTCAGGGATATGCTGGGCGGCCCGAGCGTCGCCGTCAGCACATAGGCCTCGCCTCCACTTTTGTGATCAATTCTGATGTTATTATTGAGCGATTTAGCCTTGAGCCATATGCGCCATGCCGCGATGAATTGACTGTTGATGGCCATTTCGCAGAGCGAGAGGCACATCCCATATTTGATCAACACGTTCTTTGTGTCTGGCATCATCAATCCCCCGACGCGCATTTAGCTTAGATGCAGCAACTGCGCTTTTGAACATTCAAAATGGATGCAATTTACGCCACAGTGGATCACGTCGAGCGATCTTGCCCCTTACGCCGTTGATCGTTTTTTTCTCCGAGTGTGGGGAGCGCAGGAGCGATCGACCGGGCGATAGCTATCCGGGCTCTTTTGCAGCGCTGAGGTCTGGCCCACGACTTGAGTCTTCCTGACGCTGCAGGCGCGCGCGCGGTCAAACGGAACGCGGTCTGCGGCGCGCACACTTCCGGACGTCTGACGACGCCATCAGAGTGCGCCGCGTCTTGGTTAGCCGCGTGGGCACACGCGCGCGGCCCGGAGGACACGGCGGCGGCTGACCCCCAGGCGCGCGCGCACGCCGCCACGCCGGCCGGGCCGCTTGCGAGGGTGCGATCCTGATGAGGCTCCGGGCGGAGCCTTTGCGGCAGCGCGATCGCGCTGCGGGGCTGCGGTCACCGCGCGGACGCGCGGTGGCGTTGCCGTGCCCGGCACGGTGTGGCGGGGTGGGCGTCGCTTTCCGTTAGGCACGCCGCGGCGGGCGCAAGCTGCGCGATGCGCAGCTCCTCCACTGTCGTTGCGGCCTTTCAGGTGTTGCCTGCCGCTTGAGCCGGACTGCCGGCGCGCTCCTGCCGCCCACCCCGCCAGTCCGGCCGGGCCGTGGTGTGGTTTTGAAGGAGCCAGGACCATGGTCGGGATCAGCCAAGAGAACGTACGGACCAGCCTCTATGCCGAGGTGACAGCGCGGGTGATCGCGCAGCTGGAGCAGGGGCGTTTGCCCTGGGTGCAGCCGTGGGAGGAGACGGCGTGTGACTGCACCATGCCGCATAATGCGGGGACGGGCAGGGCCTATAGCGGGATCAACATTCTGATCCTGTGGGCGGCGGTGGTAGCAGGCGGCTATCGTTCGCAGCGTTGGCTCACGTTCCGACAGGCGCAGGCGGTAGGCGGTGGGGTGCGCAAGGGCGAGAAGGGCACGACCGTCTGCTATGCCGATCGCTTCACGCCAAAGGACGAGCAGGTGCGCGCGCTGGATGACGGGCGCGAGGCGCGTACGGCCGCGTCGTCCTTCGGAAGAATGTAGATCGGCTCGGCGGCGCGCAGACTGTCCGCAAGGCCGCGCGAACTATGGTCCCGCTGATGCGGGGCGGTGGCGCTCATTTGTGGCAGATGAGGCAGCCAAGCGCCGCTTCCGCGACCTCGCCTTGGACCTCTGTCATCTCGCTGACCCAGTCCCGGAACGAGGATCGGAAACCATGCACGGTCATCCTCAAATTCTCCCACACTGCTTCCCACATTTCAAATCGGACGAGGTGGGGTGCGGTGGGACAAAGAGGGAGCCGAATCACCCGAAAAACCGCTGTTTTCCAGCGTTTTTACGGATCTTTTCGGATTTTGGGAAATGACCCAGTGGCGGAGACGGAGGGATTATAACCATCCGTTCGCCATTGACCGCCGGAGACCTTAAAGCACTGAATTACTTGATATCGGGTAAACTGGGTGTCCGCCGTGCAGCGCTGAAGGTCGCCAAGAGCCAAGTTGAAAGTGGGCATAAAAGTGGGCATGAGTAAGCGCTAATCATGCTTCGGAGCTTTCATGTCGCGCGCGATCAACAAACTGACGGCTCGTGAGGTTCGCGCACTGAAGTTGCCTGGGCGGCACTCCGACGGGGGCGGCTTGTATCTCCGGATCACCCAGGGGGGAGGGCGATCCTGGGTGTTTATGGCCACTGCCGCCGGCAAACGCGTTGAAATTGGACTTGGGCCGGCGACATCTGTCAGCCTTGCGGCTGCGCGCAAGATTTCTGCTGATATGCGTGAAGCCATCGCCACGGGCAGCGACCCGAAGATCGTTATGGCTGCCAAGGCGCCGGAGACGGTGGTCACTTTCGGCGATTTTGCCGAGACATTTATCAGCGCAATTGAAGCCGGTTGGAAAAATCCGACGCATCGCAAGCAGTGGCGTACCAGCCTGCGCGACCACGCAAAGGCGATGCTCGACACACCCGTCGCGCAAATCAGCACAGATGATGTGCTTGGGGTGCTGCAACCCATCTGGCTGCGCCTCCCTGAAACTGCCAACCGTGTAAGGGGGCGTATTGAGCGGATCCTGGCGGCCGCCAAAGCGCGTGGCCTTCGTCCTAAAGATGCCACCAACCCAGCGCAGTTGCGCGGCCACCTCGATGTGCTCCTGCCGAAACAGTCCAAGCTTAGCCGAGGTCACCACGCAGCGCTTCCATTCCGGGCGGCACCCCAATTTATATCGGAATTGCGGGGCAGGACCGCCCTGTCAGCCAGGTGTTTAGAGTTCACGATCCTGACCGCTGCGCGCAGTGGAGAGGCGCTTGCGGCAGCCTGGGAAGAAATCGATTTTTCAGATAAAAGATGGACGGTTCCTGCTGAGCGCATGAAGGCGGGCGTTGAGCACGTAGTTCCGCTCTCGGATGCGGCACTTCAGGTTTTGACTGATTTGCGTGGGGATCAGCAGCACCCCAAAGGACGAATATTCGCTGTGAATGGCGCTATCCGAAGCAACATGGCGATGAGCATGCTGCTCAAGCGCATGGGATACAGCAACATAACCGTTCATGGATTCCGATCGACGTTCCGAGACTGGGCCGGTGATGTCACTACGCACCCTCGGGAGATAATTGAGTCCGCATTGGCGCACACTATCCAAAACAAAGCTGAGCGCGCCTATCGACGCGGAACTGCTGTAGAAAGACGACGGGCCTTGATGAATGATTGGGCGGGGTATTTGGGAAATGAAACGCTCCTTGGGTAAGCTGCCGTGGTCGTTTGGCAGCGACAGCTATTTCCCCAATTGCGAGCTGTTCACATAGCGATTACCCCGATTACTGGTGGCCTTAACTGCGCTAACTATCTCAAATAAAAACGTTATTGCTCTAGCGTGGCATTTTTGCTATACCACTTTTGCTGGCAGCTGCATGCCGCAAGCGCTTCAACCCCAGCAAAACGCATTCGGGCAACCGGCCCGAGGCTGCCTCGCGCGGCTTTGCGTCAACGTGGCCGTAGCTCCGTCCCGACCACGGTACGCTCGGCTTGAGCTGACCAGCTCCCACTAACAATCATGTTCAGAAAGGCCGCAGCGATGCCTCGCAGCGAACAGGAAAGCTATGCTCAAAACAGATTGCGCGCGTCCCAGCTTGATCAGCGCAAGGCGCACATTCGCCGACTGAATGATGCGCTCCGGACGGAAATGCGCGGCGGCCGGATGGTGATAACCAGCGGCGTCCGGTCGCTAGGCCCCATATTGCTTCAACGGGTCCTTGAGGCGGTCGCGGCTTTCCGGAACTTCGCCGCGGATAATGACCCCTACGGCGAACGGGATTTCGGTGCGGTGGACGTCGGGCGCCACAGGATTTTCTGGAAAATTGACTATTACGACAAGACGTTGACGTGCGGTTCCCCCGACGCTGCCGACCCTGACGTAACAGCCCGCGTGCTCACCATCATGCTCGCAAGTGAGTACTAAGCATGGCACAGCAGAGGGAAATTAGCGTCCCCGGGTATGGCGCGCTGAAGCCGTTGCAGCAGGGGGCGCTGGATCGACTATGCGGCCTTTATTGCATCATCAACGCAGTCGCGCTGGCTGCGTATCCCCTCCAGCCCCTCCAGCCCCGGCAGCGCCGACTGCTGTTCGATGAAGGCATTCGTTTCTTGGGCCGCCGCCGCCGTTTGGAACTGGCGAGCCTGGACGGAATGAATG
Source organism: Sphingomonas sp. (assembly GCF_048595155.1). Lineage (GTDB taxonomy): Bacteria > Pseudomonadota > Alphaproteobacteria > Sphingomonadales > Sphingomonadaceae > Sphingomonas_I. Next base: position 67,083 of record NZ_JBMDXN010000055.1, on the reverse strand, counting down.
AACGTTTATGGATGCACCTACGCGATCATTTGCTCACCACGCTTGGTCCGATTGGCGGCGCGCAGTCCAAGGCGGTGTCGATCTACCCAAGGGGGCGTCCCGACTGCGTGGACAGTGCGCTGGCAGGCCTATTCAAAACCATTGATGCGGGTGCGCCGGTGCTAACGCTCCTCTGGGGGGTGTATAACCATTGGACCGTCGTGGCCGGCTACACCCCGTCGAAATTGTTGCTGTTTGATAGTGGCGGTCTTCAATGGGTAAACATCCGCTCAATAGGCTTGCGTCACCCGCGCCATAAAGGACGCCACAAGCTCACGTGGCGCAGTTCGGCGGGGATCGTTTTCGAGGTCTAACCGACCGCGTGGACAACGCTGGCTGACCAACGTACACCATCCCAGTCGCTCCGATCTTAGTCGTGAGGAGCGATCCGCGTGAGGCGGTGACCGTAGGCTCTCGACCGTAAGGTCGGGCGGCCTGCGAAATATAATACCTTCGGGGAATACGCGGGGCGCGTTTCCTACGGTCACGCGCGACTAACCGACCCGGCTTTTCGGGGCGGGGCGCGGTGACCGTGGGGGAATCATGCTCGGCCGTTTGCCACCAAACGCCAATGCCATGCCGCGCGCCTTAGGCTGCGGCGATCCCCTCTCCCGTTCAACAATGTTTCGGCTGCCAGTGCATGCATTCATGCGTGCGGCCGCTTTCCAATCAGGGGACAGTTACATGCCTATTACGAGGGCGTTTCGCCGTGCGTTCGAGTTTTCCGGTCGCTCTGGGCGCGCAGAATATTGGCAGTTTATAGCACTAATGGCTGTACTGGTTGCGATCGCGCTTACGTTCGATATCGCGGCGGACGCCAGCTATCCCACGCTAACTATCTTGGTGATGCTGGTATTTGTTATCCCCGCCTATTCCGTGACGGCCCGCCGGCTCCACGATCGCGGTTATTCCGGCTGGTGGCTAGGCGTTCTTTGGATCTTCAACGGGATCAACGCCATGTTGGTGCACCTGAAGGCCCAGGCCGCGTTCAGGCCTATGGAGACAGTCTACACCGCGCTAGGGTTTGTATGCTTGGCCGGCGTGCTTTGCATAAGCGGCTTCTTGCTCTTCCAGGTCTGCTTACGCGGGGACGCAGGTATTAATCGCTTCGGCGCTCCGCCAAGCGTCGTCACAACCGACGCATCAGCCTCTGATGTGGGTGCTCGCGCGACGGCATTCGTATCGAAGCTCGGTCAAGGCGACCCCCTCACGCAGATCGAGCGCCTGTCCAAGCTCCATCAAGCCGGAGCGCTTACTGATCAAGAGTTCGGCGAACAGAAGGCCGCGCTGCTCAAACGGCTCTGATCATGCGTAGCGCCCGGACATCGGGTGCAATCGCCTCCCACCTCTCGTTCCAGGGATATTTATGCGCAAATCAATTCGCGCGCTGATGATGCTCGCCCCCATGATGCTTGGGGGCTGCAATTACCTAAACGCGCCGTCAGCCAGCTTTGTGAATCGCTGTTTCCGGTTGCCTTCCAGCGGAGCCATCGGCGGGCCACTTGCGACGCTCTTGGAGGGATTCAAGAGTCATGGTTTCGCGGTGTCGTGGTCAAGGAGCCCCGAGCATGCGTTCATTCTGCATGCCAGCAAAAGGAACTCCGCAAACGGCGAGACCCACGTTTTAACGTTTGTCCTGAACCCAACCGACGGTAAGCTACCCGATGAAAAAGGATGCGGCCCGGACAGCATTATCCCGTCCGATTTCACCGTCGATGGCGAAGAGCAGGGCGCATTTGCCAGTGACCAGTTTCTCGTCGGCATTATGGAGGATTTAATTAGAGCGAGGGATGCTTCGAAGAGTATAGGCCCAGCGAATGCGCCTCCAGTGCCGCATCCAACGCGAGAGACCGTCGCCAATTCAGTGGATGACAATGAGGCTGGCGACGCCGAAATCGTCGGTGATGACGAAGACTATTATGGCGAGCTACAGCAGCAAAATCTGCGCAAGCGGATACTGATCCAGCAGGGGGGAGCTACCTACTGCTGCCTGAGTCTTCGCGATATCATGGACCGCTTCCAGGAGCAGGGGGCTTTGGCGATCCTCCTCCCCTCCGAGGACGGGACCGCGACAGTAGAAGTCAAAGCGCCTCGCGGCAGCTGGCGAGGTTTGAAAAGACTCACCCTGGAGTTTGCGACCGCACCAGATAGGAAGCGGCTATTTCTTCAATCCGCGAAGAGCGACGACCGAGAGATTGCGACGTTTGATGGCGCCGGCGACCGGTCTACCTTCGTGCTGCTCAACGAGCAGTTCAATTTGCATCAGAGCCCCGGATGATGGATCAAATAAACCCGCTTCTCCTAGCAATCAACTTACGCGAAACTCCTCTATCCTTGGGCATACTCGGCGAATATGACTGCAATGTACCGACCCGCTGAGGCGAGGCGGAGGTGGATAGCAGTCAAAAAGTGAACCGGGGGGAGAATGTCTGAATACCTGCCAATCCAGGCGCACTATCACGCGCATCGGCTGACCGTCGCCGGAACTGCCGAAGATGCCTTCACCCGATCGCTGACCTCAGCTCGCGTGGAGATGAACCCGCATCAGGTGGACGCCGCGCTTTTCGCATTGAAGTCGCCCTATGCCAAAGGCGTATTGCTGGCGGACGAAGTGGGCCTCGGCAAAACTATCGAGGCAGGCTTGGTGATCTCGCAGAAATGGGCCGAGCACAAACAGCGCATCCTGCTCGTCGTGCCGGCATCGCTCCGCAAACAGTGGCAACAGGAGCTGTTCGAGAAGTTCTCGATCAAAAGCCACATCCTCGAAGCCAAAACCTACAACGACATGAAGAAGGGCGGTCAGCACCGGCCTTTCGAAGTAGGCGGCGGTGTCGTGATTTGCTCCTATGAGTTCGCGGCCCGGAAGGCGGACGATATCCGCAGACCAAAGTGGGATCTGGTGATCTTTGACGAGGCCCATCGCCTCCGCAACGTCCATCGGAAGAATACGGCGAAGGGCGCGAAGGCTTTGAAGCAGGCCACGGAAGGCTTCTTCAAGATACTGCTTACCGCGACGCCGCTCCAGAATTCGCTGATGGAGCTGTTCGGCATCGTCTCGATGATCGACGATACCCACTTCGGCGGGGAAAATGCGTTTCGCGCGCAATATGCCGGAGCCGCCGCGACGCCGGCCTCACAGGAAATCCTCCGCGAGCGGTTAAAGCCGATCTGCAATCGGACGCTGCGCCGTCAGGTTCAGGAAGCCGGCCATATCAACTTCCGGCAGCGCCATGCGGTTACCTTTCAGTTCGAGCCCTATGACGAGGAGACGACGCTTTACGAGATGCTGTCGGAATATCTCCAAGATACCGGCACCATTGCCTATGGCGGCCGCAACAACGCCCTCGTTGTGTTGCAGGCCAGAAAGATGCTCGGGTCATCGACCCGTGCCGTTGCCCGCTATCTGGAAACGCTGCTGGAGCGGCTTCGCAGCAAACAGCGCGCCACCCCGGACATGACCGATGACCTCGAGGACGCGTTCGAGGAAGATCGCGAGACGTTGGACGATGAAGAAGAGTTCGACGAGGAGCCGATTGATCCGGCAAAGCTCGCCGCGGAAATCGCTCACGTCGAAGCCATGCGCGACCTCGCGGTTCGGATCGGTTCGAACGCCAAGGGAGAGAAGCTGGTCCAGAACCTGCCCGACGTGCTGGATCAAATCCGCGACAAGGGCGGCAAGCGCAAGGCGGTGATCTTCACCGAGAGCGTCCGCACGCAAAATTACCTCCGCGATTTGCTCACGGCCAATGACTATGCGGGGCAGATCGTGCTGATGAACGGCTCGAATAACGACGACGACAGCAAGGAAATTTACGCGGCGTGGAAAGAGCGCCATGCGGGCACTGACCGCATCTCGGGATCGAAGACCGCCGATATGAAGGCGGCAATCGTCGAGGCGTTCAGGAGCGACGACAAGGCAATCCTGATCGCCACGGAAAGCGGAGCCGAGGGCATCAACCTCCAGTTCTGCTCGCTCCTCATCAACTACGACCTGCCGTGGAACCCGCAGCGCGTCGAGCAGCGGATTGGCCGCTGCCATCGTTACGGCCAGTTGGTCGACGTCACCGTCGTCAACATGCTCAACATGAAGAACCGCGCCGAAGCGCGCATCCATGAGCTTCTGGAGCAGAAGCTTCATCTGTTCGAGGGCGTCTTCGGGTCTAGCGACGAAGTGCTCGGCATCCTGACGGACGGCATTGATTTCGAAAAGGAAGTGCTGCGGATCGTTCAGAGCTGCCGCAGCGCCGACGAGGCCGACCGCGAGTTCGACGAACTGACCGCACGCATTCAGGACAGCATCGACGCGGACCTCGCCGTGGCCCGCGCTAAGGTTCTGGAGAACATGGACGCCGATGTCGTCGCCAAGCTCCATCGCCGCAACGAGGCGCTGGCGCAGATATTGCCCGAGTTCAAACAGCGCCTGCTCATGGTTGCGAAGGCCGAGCTGCCTGACGCCGATTTCCCCGCGCCGGACAGCGAAAGCTTCGGCTGGGACGGTAAGCAGTGGACGACGAAGTGGCCGCTAGCCGATGAGAATGATTGGCAGTTCTTCCGCGTCAACGAGGGGCTCGGCAGCGATCTGATCGAGCGCGCCAAGGCTCGCGCGTCGAACGATGGTGCGGAAGTTGTGCGCTTCGATCCGGCTAACTATCCCTATGCGGGCCAGCTAGGCGGCGTCGTTGAACTGGCGGGCCAATCCGGCTGGATGCGCGCCTTTAGAGCCATCATGCCAACCCCCGGTGCTGAACGAGAGGAAATCATCGTCGTCGGCGAAACGGACGGCGGTGAACTCGTCACGCCGGCAGTCTGCGACAAGATGATGATGGCGCCGGCGCAGTCGGATGGCCGCATGGAAGAAGGCGTCCCGCACGACCGGCTGACGCAGCTTCAAGATTTCGAGTTCGGCCACTTCTCCGAACGGATGAAGCAGGAAAACTATGCTTGGCTGATCGAGGAGGAAGAGCGCCTCGGTCGCTACGCCCGCGACATGGAAATCGAAATCGAAGCGCAGATCGCCACGGTCGATGATGAATTGAAGGATTTGAACCGGCAGAAGCTCTCTCCGCATCTCGGCATGGAGGAGAAGGTCGCTGTCATGCGCGATATCCGCAAAAAGGAGGCAGCACGCGACGAGCTAAAGATGAGCCAGTTCGAGGCGAAGAAGAAGATCGGCAAGGAAATCAACGAGCGGCTCGACGAGTTCTCCGACTTGCTGGACCGTCAGCCCCGCGTCGAGGAGCTGTTCACGCTGCGCTGGTCAGTAGCGTGATCCATGCTGGAGGAGTTCCGCCAAGCACCGCTTTGCATGGAACTGGACCTCGATACCTATGAGGGGCACTGGTCGCATGTCGTGCGGTTTCGCGGTGAGAACGGTTGGCTTCTCGGGGCGGAAGCCACCCTCGAAAGCGCCACGGAAATCTATCGCACCGTGATCGTCGCGGCGTGTGACGAATGGGAAAATCCCATTCCCGCCTTTCAGGCGGCGAATTTGCTCAAATGTTCATGGTCCGATCTCGGCCCCTGTTTCGAGCATCCGCCCGAGCTACTCGATGAACTTCTCTGCGAGGAAGAAGGTCAGGTTTATGCGCGCTGGCAGCGCGAGACGAACTCGGCCCTGCAACGCCACCTGATCGCCACCGACGAGCGTGTTGCCGCCGTGGAAGCGCGGGCGCGGATGGCGACCGATCGGCTGATGCGCCAGATAAACGACCTGCGCCGCCGTCGGCGTTTCCCCGAGCTGACCATCGAGGCCCGCTCGATTTTCGACAAGCTTATCGCCGATCTGGACGCGGAGAGCGATGCCATTTTCGAGGACAGCCGAGCGGAGGTGGCGCAAATCCGGTCGAACGCGACGAGGTCGGAAGAAGCGTTGTGGCGGCGGGAGGAAGTCATAATCGAGGTGGAGCCGATCTTCGTGGTGCGCTGGCATGGCGTTGGGGCGATCCGCCCGCGTAATCCGCTTGCGCCTGAACACGGTGCTGGCGGCGCGAGCCTGCGCCGCGTCCAAGGTAGGGAATTGCGCCTGCATGAAGAGCGCCGGGCGAAAGAGGCGCGCGAGCGTGCGCGACTTGTCGAGCAGGCGCGGAAGAAGGCGGAAGCCGAGGCCGCCGCCCAGAAGGAACGGGAGCAGCTCGCGCTCGCTTCGGAAGAATCTGCCTCTCAGAATAGCAGCCGCAACGACCTGCCCAAGGCGTCACCCGTTCTGCAAAAGCTCGCTGCGCCAGCGACGCACCCCACGCCAGAACCGAGCGAGACTTTCACACAGTCCGCGCCACCCCCAATCATCGAACCGTCGCCGCCGACCAACGGAAAGATCGTGGCAGAGCGCGACATGCTGATGGATATGCTGGCGGCGCTGGATGCGAAGGGGCAGAGGTTCTTTTCCGGCTCGCCCAAGTTCCGGCGATATCAGGAGCAACGGGCCGACTTGCTTCGCCGCATCGCCTCGCTGGACGGCTCGACCGCATCGCTGGTGGAAGCCTCTCCGCAGAGTGTGGAGCTTTCGCACACCGATCTTGAGGCAACTCCCTCGGGAGCTTGGCCTGCGGAGCGCGTCGCGCTGCTTCAGAAACTTTGGACGCAGGGTGCCTCGGCGGCTGACATCGGGAAACAGCTTGGCGGCGTCAGCCGCAATGCCGTCATCGGCAAGGCAAAGCGTCTCGGTTTGCCGATGCAATCACAAGCGGAGCTATCCGCGCGACACACTCTGGAGAACGGGCTAACGATCGCGCCATGACGATGAAGAAAACCAAACTTGAACTGACCTGGCCCGGCAAGGAGGAGCGCCCGAAGCTGGAGCCGCGCATCCTGATCGAGCACCCCGACAAGAGCTATCACGCAGCGACCCGGCGCGAGGGCGACCTGTTCGACAACCTGCTCATTAAGGGCGACAATTTGCTCGCGCTCAAGGCGCTGGAAGCGGATTACGCGGGCAAGGTGAAGTGTGTTTACATTGATCCTCCCTTCAATACGAAGCAGGCCTTCCCAAACTACGATGACGGAATGGAGCACTCGCTATGGCTCTCGCTAATGCGGGAACGCCTTAAGCACCTCCGCAACCTGCTAAGTGCGGATGGGACAATGTTTGTCCACATCGATGACAATGAATTAGCCTACCTGATGGTGGTATGCGACGAGATATTCGGACGATCAAACCGCATCAATGTTATTACGTTTAAGCAGGGGTCTGCGACTGGGCATAAGTCCATTAATCCGGGTGTCGTGACAACATCTAATTTCATACTGATTTACGCCAAAGATAAATCCCTTTGGAAACCAAATCGCGTCTTTTCTGCGCGCGCGTCACGCGACAAGCGGTATGGGCGGTTCATCGTAAATCGGGCCGATCACTATAGCCGGTGGAGGTTCACGACCCTTTCAGACGCATTCAGCCGTCATGTAGGCATACCGCAGAAGGAGTTGAAGAAGCGCCTCGGCGACGATCTGGAGCCACAGCTAGAGGCGTTTGTTGTCGAGAATGCCGAGAGTGTCATTCAGCCGGCTCGTCCAGATTATAATTCCGTGAGTGCCGCTGCGCGTGCCATGATCGACAAGTCTATGGCATCTCCTAAAGAGATATTTTGCCTTGAGCGCGCTGACCATGCCGATCTTTATCTGGTAGGAGGTCAGCGTTTGCTATTTTATTCCGATAAGCTGAAGTTGGTCGACGGACAGTATGTTGCGGGAGAACCGTTAACAACGATTTGGGACGACATACTTTCCAATAACCTCCATCAAGAAGGCGGGGTTGAATTTCCAAAGGGGAAGAAGCCGGAAGCCCTGATAAAACGCTGCTTCGATTTGGCGAGTGCGAAGGGCGAACTTGTGCTCGACAGCTTTGCCGGGTCTGGGACCACCGGCGCTGTCGCGCACAAGATGGGCAGACGCTGGATCATGGTTGAAATTGGCGATCATGCTGACACTCATGTCGCGCCACGTCTGCAGAAGGTTGTCGATGGCGTGGATCAGGGTGGCATCACTAAGGCTGTCGCCTGGAAAGGCGGCGGCGGCTTCCGTTACTACACGCTCGCACCCTCGCTGCTGGAAAAGGACCGCTGGGGAAATTGGGTCATCTCCAGCGAATATAACGGGCCGATGCTGGCGGAGGCCATGTGCAAGCATCTCGGCTTCACCTATGCGCCGTCACAGGACGAGGCGGAATATTGGCGGCACGGCCAATCGAGCGAGACAGACTTCCTTTACGTCACCACGCAGAGCCTGACGCACGAGGCCCTGCGCTTGCTCTCGGAAGAGGTAGGTCCGCGTCGGACGCTGATGATTTGCGCCAAGGCGTTCAGCGGCAATCTGGACGCGTTTGCCAACCTGACGTGCCGCAAAATACCATCTTCGATCCTCACCAAATGCGAATGGGGGCGCGACGATTATTCGCTGAACGTTGCGGCGTTGCCAGAGGCAGAACCGGAACCGGAGGATAGCGCCGGGCCGCTCTTTGATGCCGTGGAGGGCCAAGCCAATGGCTGAGGCCGATCCTATTACGCTGACGCCTAACCAGCGCGTTCGCCGTCAGGTCGCGCAGCGCCTTTCCTTGCGGAAGCCGCAGGAGGAGGCGCTGACGATCCTCGCGGACATTGCCGACCGGATCGACTGGAGCGGTGAGGTCGATACGGAGACGTTGCTCGCTGAAATTGCGGCCGCCTATCCATCGGTGGAAAGCTTCGAAAAGCTCAACTTTCCGTCGCTGTGCTTCTCGCTGGCGACGGGCGTCGGGAAGACGCGGCTCATGGGTGCGTTCATCGCTTATCTCTATCTCACCGGGCGGTCGAAGAACTTCTTCCTGCTCGCCCCCAACACGACGATCTATGACAAGCTGGTCGAGGATTTCTCGCGCCAGTCCTCGCCGAAATACGTCTTCCGGGGCATCGCCGAGTTCGCGCAGACGCCGCCCATCATCGTCACCGGCGACACATGGGACGAGGGACGCGGCATTCGCGGAACCCAGCTTATCGGCGATGCGATCATCAACATCTTCAACGTCGACAAGATCAACAAGGAGAAGGGCCGCATCCGCAGCTTCCGCGAGACGCTGGGCGAGAGCTATTTCGATTACCTCGCCGGCCTCGACGATCTGGTGATGCTGATGGACGAGGCGCATCGTTATCGCGCCAAGGCCGCCGCAAACGCCGTTTATGACCTCAAGCCGAAGTTGGGTCTGGAACTGACCGCGACGCCGAAGACCGTGGGCGCAAGCCCCAAGGACTTCCGCAACGTGATCTATCACTATGGCCTCGGGCAAGCGATGGCCGATGGCTATGTGAAGGAGCCGGCAGTCGCCACGCGCGAGAATTTCCGGCGTGCCGACTACGACGAAGCGCAGCTTGAGCGGATCATGCTGGAGGACGGCATCACCTATCACGAACAGGTGAAGGTGGAGCTGGAGCTATACGCGCGGCAATCGGGGCGCCCTTCGGTCCACCCGTTCATGTTGGTCGTCGCACGCGACACCAACCACGCCAAAGACCTCCACGGTTTTCTCGAAAGCGACGACTTCTTTCAGGGCAGCTATCGCGGTCGCGTGATCGAGGTTCACTCGAACCAGACCGGTGAGGAAAGCAACGAGGCGATGGCCCGGCTCGTCAGTCTGGAACACGACGCCCAGACCGATATCGTGATCCATGTGAACAAGCTGAAGGAGGGTTGGGACGTCACCAACCTCTATACCATCGTTCCGCTACGCGCGTCCGCATCGGAAATCCTGACCGAGCAGACCCTCGGGCGCGGCCTTCGCCTGCCCTATGGCGCGCGAACGGGCAACGAGATGGTCGATACGCTAACCGTCATCGCGCATGATCGCTTCGACGAGGTGATCCAAGAGGCGCGCAAGCCCAACTCGGTCATCGCCATGAAAACGCTCACCATCGGCAAAGGTGGCGACATCACGACCGAGCATCGGGAGGTCATTTCCGTGCCGACCGTTGCTGAGGCGATCTTCACAGGCTGGCAGCTCGATTTACTGGGCGACACTCCGGCGCGCGTGAACGATGAGCGCGCGGCCTATGTGCCGCCAACGCCAGAACAGGTGGCCTATGCGAACACGACGATGGAGTTCATCCGCGACAAATATGAGCGGACGCTAACCGGCGGCCTCGCCGATCTTCGCAATCCTGAGGTTCAGGCGCAAATCGCGCGTGACGTTCGGCAGGCGACACAAGCGGCGCAGGGAAGCTTCGACACCGTTCTCCCGCAGGCGGACGTGGAGCAATTGGTCGCGCAGATCGCGGCGTCCATTGCCGACAACAGTATTGAAATCCCCGAGATTGTCGTGCTGCCTAGCCGGGAGGTGAACTTCTGGTTTGACGACTTCGACCTCTGCAATCTCGACACGATCCGTTTCCGCGCCAGCTCCGATACGATCCTGATCCGCAATCTGCGGACGGACGTGCAGCGCGAGCTTGCCCGATCGCAGGACGGCCCACGCGAAAAGCGCGTGGAGAACTATGTGATCCGCCACCTGATCGACTTCCCCGAAGTGGATTACGACAGTCAGGCCGATCTCCTCTACAAGCTGGCTGGGCAGATGGTGGAGCGGCTGCGCGCCTATCTGCCCACCGAGGAAGAGGTGGAAGCCGTCGCGCTCGAACAGGGCAAGGCGCTTGCCCGTTTCATCTTTGATCAGATGCGCGATCATTACCGAGAAACGCCGGTGGAGTATCGGGCGCGGCGCGTGCGCTCGTTCAAGGCGCTGAAGTCTCAGCAGCTTGGCGTGAGCCTGACCAAGCGGCTTCCGCTTACCGAGGCCGCCAATCCTCTAGCATCGACGTCAAGCTACCTGTTCTACGGGTCGAAGAAATGCCCGTATCAGTTCCAGAAGTTTGATAGCGATCCAGAGCGCCGCTTCGCGGCGATCATCGACAGCGACCGGATGCCGCGCGTTCTGAAATGGCTTCGGCCCGCGACCGGCCAATTCGATATCGAATATGACCGCGGCCGCCGCTACGAGCCGGATTTTGTAGTGGAGTGCGACGACCGCAAGCTGATCGTCGAGGTGAAGGCCGAGCGTGAGCTTGACGATCCAGTGGTGCTAGAAAAGACCCGCGCTGCGCGTGCGTGGGTTGCTAACGCAAATGAGTTCGCGGCTGAGGGCGATGGCAAGCCTTGGTACTACATTCTGATCGCAGATACGCAGGTGACGGAAAGCCTGACCCTCGCTGGATTGATGGCACAATCGAGTCTTAGATAGTACCGCTACCAACTATCCAGGCATAGTTGACGTGGTGTTCGACGCTGCCCTTTACCACCGCCGTTTACCAACGCATTCGCGCTTTCAGATTCCCGCGTGAACACGCTGAACGGCGGAAATTAGGCGCCTAACGCCGTCACACCTAGCTGAACGAACCTCCGTTTACGCTCCCTAACCGAGAAAAAGTGGCCGTTCCGTACCCCCATTCCACGACATCGTCGTTACGGGAATGAAGAGGAACCGGGATCGAACGTCTGCCCTTCCATGGCCGCGACCGTGGTGGAAGGAGTGGTGGCGCGCTTTCGTTGTCACCTGCACTCGTTGGGACTTAGCCTCTGCAATACCGTGATACGGTTGCCTTCGAGATGCGGAAGTGTGCCATCGTCTGACTGATGCTAGCGGCATTTTCCTTCCGCCAGGATGCCACCGCGGAGGCGTTTGCAGCAGTTGGCCTACCCAGCCCATGCTTTCCACGATGCGTACGACCAGTTGCCGCTAGGGCGGCCTTCGCCGCATCGCGGCCGGCGTCACAGCGTTCCTTGATGCGGCCGCGCTCCATGTCAGCAATCTGCGCAAGAACCGCGACGATCAGCTCTCCTACCCCACGCCCAATCGGCCCAAGCCCCCGCACGTCCAGCGTAACTCCCGCTTCTAGCAATCGGCGTACCGTCGCCTGGACGTCCAATGCGTCACGTCCGAGGCGGTCCAAAGCCGCTACGCAGAGGGTGTCACCTTCTCGAATGTAAGCGAGCGCCTTGGAGAAGCCCGGTCGCTGCGCAGCCAATATAGCCCCGCTCACGCCCTCGTCCAAAAATTCTTTATCAAACCCATCGCCCAGCAAATGGCGCTGCGCTTCGATAGACTGGCCCTCGGTTGATACTCGGTAATAAGCAATGCGGCTCATAGATGGCCCGCCTCAAAAGTTACTGCAACTTTATGAGCCATGGGTCATATAGCGATCAAGTATCTTTTGGTGCATGCGTGGGGTAGCCAGGCGGGGTGACTCAAAACTTACAAGTTAAGACAGCGTGCTTTGGTGGACACCATGCAACATAGAAGAGCGTGCGCGGCCAGCTCGAGAGCGGCTAAATTTGGGCCGTACGCGGCTTGGCGACTTCTAGGGCTTCAACTGAGAGGTTGTATTCTCTCATCGGGTCCTGATTGAGTTTGCACCTCATAGCGTGGATTTGCCTGCTTGCTGCTCTATTATTAGGCTGATCGCTTGATAGACGCGGCAGAAAAAGCGCGAGCCGAATTGGCGGCCGGCGCCCGGGCGGCCAGAAGAAAATCGCGCTTCTGGCCGTTTCAGTCCCGGGTTCAACCGCTAAGATCCCGAAACGGATCCATTGTTGGTGATAGTGCACCCATTTAAATCTCCGTACAGCACGGCGCTGCCTGCGGGAGCACCGTTGCCGCCCCCCATTGACCCTTGCCCCTGGCCAGCAGCGCCGGCTACGCCATAATTGCCGCCTGCCCCTCCCTTGTTCGAGGCGGAGGCGCCCTGACCTGCAGTGCCGCCACGGGTAGCGGTACCCGCGCCGCCTGCGGCAGCGCCGGTGCCCCCCGCCGCGCCGGCAGCGCCATTGGGTGCACCACCGCCACCTCCTCCACCTGGCAAGCCAGAGACACTCCCGCCGCCGCCACCGCCACCGCCCTTTAAGGAGCCGCCGCTGTTAATCGTGATGGCAACAGGCGCATTGCAACGAATTGCCTCGCCCCCAACCTGCGCATTCTCCCCACGGCTCGACCCGTTACCGCCTTTGCCGCCTGTGCCTCCACCACCTCTCACCGTTCCATTCACCACTAAAGTTAGGGTTGCACCACTAGGCCAGGCACCAGTATCGATCCCCGCTCCGCCCCCGCCGAGCGGGGCAACCCCTCCCGGGTTTCCGGTGATCACAGCCCCGGCAGGTAGGATAAAATGATAGATGACGTTAGAGTTGCCCTGGTAACCTGAACCATCCGCAAGGTTTCGTAGGTTAACAGGGCCGCCAGCGCTCAAATTCAAGGTCTTCTCGATAGGCGCAAGTCCGTTGTCGAGTATCGTGCCCTCGCCCTGCGATCTTGATATAACTGACCCTCCGCTCGGCGCAGATAGATTAACGTAAAGATTTTCCGACGTCTCTGCGAGCTGATCCACGGTCGTGAAAACGGTAATGGTCTTGGCAGTATCATTCGGGCCGAACGTTAACGTTCCGGCCTGTCCATAATAATCCAACGGGGCGACAGCCGGAGGGTTTGCTGTGCCGTTCACGATGTCATACTTCAGAGTGTATGAAGAGAGTGTCGTCCCCGTCTTAGTAACCGTAAATATCAGATCGCCGCCCTCGGTTGCGGTCGCATCTGAAATAGCAAAACTGATTCCGTTTCCGGCAGCATCGTTGTCGGTGATCGTGCCCCAAGCCTGTGGCCTACTGATCGCGGCGCCGCCGGTTGCGTTTGACAAGTTAACATACATTCGTTCTTCCGGTTCAACAATGGTATCATCCACCGTTTGAATGAAAATTGTTTTAAGCTTCTCGTCTTTTCCGAATGTAAGCACACCGGACTTCGCAATATAATCTGATCCCGCCAAGGCCGATATATTTACGGTGTTATAGTTAAGCGAGATACTTCCAACTGCGGTTCCAGTTTTTTCCACGTTAAAAGTGAGAACACCGCCTTCTCCCACTGTAGGATCGTAAATAACAAAATTTACGCCACCATTTTGCGGGTCATCATCTATAATAGTTCCTAACCCCTGAGCTCTACTAATCGTTGCCCCGCCGGTTGCTGCTGAAATATTGAGGTACATTGTCTCAGTGCTCTCGAACGTACTATTATTTATCGTCGAGACCGTGATCGTTTTTGTTGTTTCACCTACTGAAAATATCAAATTGCCTGAGGCCGGTGCGTAGTCGGATCCGGACAGGGCGGTGTTGTTAGCCGTTGCGTAGCTCAAGGTCAGCGCACCAGTCGCAGCGCCGGTTTTAGTGACCGTAAAAGTTAGCACGCCTCCTTCGCTTATGATCGCGTCACCAATGGAAAAGCTGACACCTGCACCTGGAGGACCGGCATCAGTTATAGTGCCGACACCTTGTGCGCGGCTTATCGTCGCGCCGCCGCTTGGCGCGGACAGATTGACGTACATCGTCTCGGCATTTTCGACGGCCGTGTCGTTGACGGTCGAGATCGTGATGGTTTTGGTTGTTTCGCCTGCGGCGAATGTTAGCGTGCCGGAAGCCGCGGTGTAGTCGGAGCCGGATACGGCCGTGCTGTCTGCGGTTGCATAGTTAACCGAGAAACTGCCGCTTGCACCTCCCGTCTTGGTCACGGTGAACGTGAGCGCGCCACCTTCGCCGATCGTGGCGTCACTGATCGAAAAGCTCGGCGCACTGCCCACCGGAGCGGTCACCGTAACGTTGCTTCGATTGCCGGCAGCGTCGAAGCCATAGGTCGCGACCACGCCATCGGCCACCGATCCGCTATGCCCGACCTGCACAAGTCGGCCCAGCGCATCGTAAGTGTAGTTGATAGTTTCTTCTGCGCGCGCTGGCGCGATGCCAACTGCCCCCAAGGCCGCCAAGATAGCGAGGTATGAAGACCGCGACAGCAACTGCGCCGCCACTATTCGCCCCGCCCGAAAGCCCCTGCCGCACAGCGAGCGCGACACACGTCCGTCATATGACATTTATTGCCCCCCAAGAAAATCAGTTAAAGCAGGGCCACAGCGGGAATCTCGCTTTCACACTAGAGGTTCACTGATTCCCCGTTGATTGGCACGTTATTATTTGCAATATTACGGTCAATATCTGATATTACCGGAATGGATAATATGATTTTGTTTTAAAAACGGCGCGGAATTAATATATTACTTGCATAGGTTCGGGCGATGGCTATATGAAATATTATAATGCCATTATCTCCAATCTGCACGCGAGGCCACATGCTCGATATAGCGCCCCTGTGCCCCCCGCCGCAGCTGCACGAACAGATCAATGGTCTGGGTAACATAATGACGGACATCTTGCCGACTTAGCCCCGTTCCAGCCTGCAGGACGAGTAGTACCAGCTGCTCGACAGCCGCCTCTGGGCTGTCGGCGTGTATAGTTGTCATCGAACCGGGGTGACCCGAATTGATGGCCCGCAAAAACGCGAATGCTTCCGTCCCCCTCAGCTCGCCCAGAATTAAGCGATCTGGCCGCAAGCGCAGTGAGGCTGTCACCAGATCGTTCGCCGTCACGTAAGCTTCGCCAAGCTGCCCCCGAACGGCGAGCAATCCGATGTGATTGGGATGCTCGACCGAGACTTCGGGCGTATCTTCGATAAGAATTAGACGCTCTGCGTGAGGAACCTCACGTAGAAGCGCGTTTAAGAAAGTCGTTTTACCCGTCGACGTTCCGCCAGATATAAGAATGTTTTTTCGAGCCACCACAGCGTTCGCAAGATCCAGCGCGAGGTCGGGCTCGCCCGTTGTATTTTCTGGTGAGGCTGCAGTATCGTCGCCTCGCCCAAGCATTCGACGTTGCGTCTGAGAAAATGCGCCAATTCGGACATAATCCTTTAGGTTTAGCCGCTGCGCCACTTGCTTACGAATAGCTAGGACAAGATGATGTCGCGTAGCCGGCGGTGCAACGATCTGAATGCGTGAGCCATTTGGCAATGTCGCCGACAATAAGGGGTGCTCACGGCTAATGCCTTGATGCGTGAGCGCGGCGAGTTGCTTGGCAAGCCTGCCTAGCGTCACCTCGTCTAGACCTGGAACCAAATGTTGCTCTATTTTGCCACCGATGAGTTCCAGCCAGACCTCTTTGGGCTGATTGACATAGATGTCGGTGACATCCGATCGCGACAGATATTGCGCGAAAGGCGCCAGGCAAGCTCGAAGGTAGACACCTTGTTCCGCAACATCGTCAGCCTGTGTGCTCATTCCTGTGTTTCCGAGCCGAATTCGAGATCGCGGGCGACGAAAATGCTGATGCTTGTCCCAGCGGGCACCTTCAGTGTCGGCATTATCTGGGTTGCTTGCGGTGAGGCCGCCATCGATCCTTGAAGGGAGGTCGGCAAGGCGAGGATCACTGATCCAGAGACAGCCCGCGTCGCGAGCAACGTCCCGATCTCAAAACTGGACTGCAATACCGCACTCAGGATCCGTTGGGGGATGTGGTTGTTCACGCTTGCTCGCACGCCACCTCGCCCCACGGGATCCACAGCTGGCGAGTCTAATTCTATCGTAACTCCGTCCGGGCGCAGCAGCCTCGTCCAACTAATGATGGCCCGCTTCTGCCCGGGAGCCACATCAGACTGATATTGGCCAACTAGGCTGCTGCCCCGCGAAATTAGAACCTTTGAACCATCAAACCCGCGCACATCTCGCGATACGATCGCACGCGCGAAGCCCGGCCGCGTCGAATCGAAGGCGGTTTCGAGAACGGCTGGGATGAGCGTTCCTTGCGGCACAGTCGCGGCCTTATTTGCCAACATGCTGGAACGCACGCGAGCCGGCCCGCTAGCGGAGGAACTTAAACTGGCCTGGCTACCGCCACTAACCGCGGCTGTATCACCGCCAGCGTTCGATATGGTGTTATCGATAACGAGCGCGGCGCCGGCAGAATTCCGCGGAGCCTGACTGACTGCGGGGGTAGGCTGGGCTGGCGGTGGATAATATTGCGGCGGTGGCGACACGGGGGGCGCTCGATCATAATACGCGCGGATGGCCTCTCGGGACGGCGGGGTCGGCGGGGTGCTGCTCGGCGGCGGCGCGTTGGCAAGGGCCGCCGGAACGAACGCTGGAGCGATAGGTGATGTCTGGAGCGGCGGAGGATCCGCTATGGCCGGACCAACAGAGGAGAGGCCGGACCAGATCGACGGCTCCTCAGTCCCGCGGCGCCGAGCATTGAGCGTGGAAAAGAGCAGGACTGCAGCGAGAGCCCCACCTAATATGAGCGCTCCGCTCGATAATCCCCGGCGGGGCAGGCGTACGATCGGCCGGATATCCTCGCCAGGAGGAGTTACCCCCTCGGGAACTTCCTGCTCCTGCTTGGGCACCTTACGCTTCCACATCAGCGCGATTTCCTGGGGCGAAGCCTGGAGGCGGAAGCTACCCGCTGATCAATGCGGAAAATGAGCTTCTTAGCAATGCCGTCGGTCACGAAGCGATCGCCGCGCATGGTCCCATTGACCAGCTTCTCCGTTCCATCGTCATCGATCTGAAAGGTGGCCGGGATCGCGCGGTCAGCGGGCCAGCGCACATAGGTTCGTGTGCCATCGTCCGAAATCTCGCTCGGGCGTAGCGTACGGTCACCCGCCAATTTGTAGCGGCTGACGGGATGCGTCTCTGCCGAGGCCCCAATATTCCCACTCAGGGAAACGGAAGGTGCCGCAGGATATTTAAACTGCACAGTGTAGGCCACGTCTGGGCCCGCTTCGGCCACCGGCACCAGATCAAAATTATAGACACGTACGTTCGTGATTACGGTCATGTTTGTCGCAACGCCGCCCTGTGTCGGCTTGAGGAAGAGATGATCGCCGGCTTTATTGACGCTGACCTGCCACGCATTGGAATCGCCCAACGCCACGTTTTGGATTTGCTCGTCTGTGGAGAGTTCCACCGTCAGCTGGTAACCCGGAACACCATGTAGCTGCACGATCTGGCCGGGGTCATAGACAACCGTCTGTAACCGCGGATCGCCCGCTCCAGGATGTGGTCGGACCTGCGCGCGCACCGACGCTGCTGCGACTAGCATCAAAGCTATATGTGCACTGCTCCAAAGTCTCATTGCGATGGCGCCAGCCTAGGTGCCGATGTGGCTGCGCCGATATTTACGCGCGCAGGCGGGGGCGCCATCATCCCGCCCGCACCCGTTATCCTTGTGCCTGCTGGCCCGCCATTAACTGGCTCGAGCGGCAAAGCCTCCGGATCCCGGCGATACTGAACGACCTGAAACCCAAGGGGATTTACGAAGCGATCTTCGAGCTTCATCTGCTGACCCGAATAGCGGAAGCGTACGACGGACACCCACGGCAAGGGCGGCCGCGGGCGCGAGTTTGCGTCCGTACGTATCGTGTCGAACCGTACGAGCACGGCATTATCCCCAATAGGCGATATGCTTTTAACGCGGGTTTCGACGATCGTGCCTCTCGGATAGGTGGCTAGCGGGCTGAGCGAATTGGTTGGCTGCATCTGGGCCAGATACATCGTCCTGGCCCCCTCGGCTGAAAGGAGGGCCACTTTGCGATAATTCGCTCGCATTTGAGTCAGGTCGAAGCTTTCGCGCGCGATGACATATTGGACGAGGAATGACTGTGTCAAAGCGGCGTCTGGGGCCACCCGGCTGGGGCTAAGCGGTCGTAGGGCCTGAACGTAGCCCGTCGTCTTATCCACGAGCAGCGTATAAGGTTCTACCGTCTTGAGGGGGATGAGCAAAAACAGCGCGCCCGCCTCCAATATCGCGACGCAGGTGGCCGCGAGGGCGACCCGCCAGGCGATCCTCCGCGACGATCGCAGCTCCTTTAATCGATCTGTATTCCAGCTTGCCGCGTCCTTATAATAGGCATCGAGCATCTCGCGGTTATGATCGTTCATGCAATCCTATCCCGGCGACCCGAGCTCGCCGTCGGATGCATCTTGGCGCGCCTCGGAAACGCCCGCCCCGTCGACGCCGCGCCGTGCGGTTTTGAAGCTGCCTCCGTGTCCGGGCGGCTATAAGACCTTGAGGGCATTCGACTGTCTGCGATCGAGTGACTTCCGGCTGTTTCACGCTGCTGCATCGAAGCGATCACATTTGCGGTCAGCACGGCCCGGCTGAGGTTTGCGATTTGGGGTTGGTCTCGGAGACCTTGACTGGCAGCCAGGGAGGCCTCAGCGCGTGGGGTTTCCAGCCGGCGTTGCTCCCTAATGGGACGGAAGCGAGCAAGACGGAATGCCGCGGCCAGCTTCATGGATGCATGGGCTGAGCCCATCACAATAAGCGAAAAGAAGATGGCCGTTACGAACAATTCGGTAGGAGCGGATGGAAGGCTCTCACCGATTGCGCGCCGCGCCAGTACATCACTAAGCCACGGTTCGAGCATCGTTAACTCCAGCCCGAGCGTCACTGAAACACCGATTGCAGCGAGTAAGGCGCCCGCCAGGATCCTGATCCAGCCTTCGAAGAGGCTGCGCGTGTTTTCGAACAGCAGCGACGTGATCAAGAAAGGTCCGATTGCCAGCATCAGTCCTGCGACGACCCTAACACCTATGATACCGATGAGCGCCGTGATCAGGAACAAGATTCTAGAGCCGCCCAAGGCAAGCGCGTTAAACCCGACGATCGGCGGCGGCGGTAGATTTTGTGCCTGGGCAAAATTCGGCTGCCCCGCACCGATGATGGCCAACTGCTGCAAACCCTGATCAGCAAAATCAAGGCGCTGGAGCAGCGTCCCGTCGCTCCCCTGTAGGCCGCTCGGTCGGCCGATCTCCGAAAAAACCTGGCCAGGGGCTTCAATGACGACATCGTAGATGAGCGTGCGATAAGCGGCCCAATTCATAGCAAGCGTCAGCACCACTCCGACCTTAACGATTGCCAGTGTACTGCCTCGAAGGCCAAGGCCCCGCCCGATCAGAAGATTATAGCCTATCAAGGCAACGAATATAGTTAACAACCCAGTTAGCAGTATCGATAGCGTTGATCCGGGCGCAGTAAGGGCGGAGAAGGCGCTGGTGTCGAATATCTCCAGCCGACAGTCGACGAAGCGGCTGACCGAACCGATGTATCCCGTGCTTTCGGGCGGCGTTACACATGCGCTAGTCATGCGGCCTCAAGCAGGCGAGAGAGCCAATCAGCAGGATCATCTCCGGTCTCGGCACGGATCTCATCTAGCAGTCTCACGGTGCGCTCGCGGCCAGACAGTATTGTTAGGATTTCCTTTTCCCCGCTGAGGTCGAGCCTGACCACGACGCTGTCCGTGCCATGCTTTATGAGGAAGCAGTGCGCGCCGTCGGGCAGCGTGCGCACCAGCTCATACTCGTGCTGCGAAAGACCAAATCCTGTGACGTAGTCGTCGCGGCGCGCCTTGGGATTGGCGAGAAAGATTTGCGTAGCAGACTGTTCGATGACGGCGCTGGCGATACGGCTTTCGAGTGCATCCTGCGCACTTTGGGTCGCGAAGCCGACGATGCCGTTGCGCTTGCGGATCGTCTTTTCCCAGTCCTTGATCTTGGCAACGAAAGCATCGTCGTCCAGCGCCTTCCATCCCTCGTCCACGACGATGATCGACGGCGTCCCATCCAGACGTTCTTCGACGCGATGGAACAAGTACATCATGGCTGGTGTCCGGCTGAGCGGATCGTCCAGTATCTGGGTCATGTCGAAGCCGACAGCTTCCGCCTCAACATCAATCAAATCGCGCGCATTGTCGAATAGCCACGCACGCTCGCCGTCTCCCCACCAAGGTCTGAGACGCGACCACAAATCCGCCCCCTGCGGCCGTCTCCCGCCCCTGAAAAGCTCTACGATATATCTCAATCGCCGATGCTCAACGGGCTGAGCAAAGTTGGCGTCTATGGCATCTTTGATGTTGGCCAACTCCTCGCCATCGGTTCCGCCAGCAAGCATGCTGAGCCAATTAACGAGGAATTGCCGGTTTGCCGGTGTCTCGACGAGCTGCAAGGGGTTCAGGCCCGCCCCAGCACCCGGCCGCAATACATCATATCGGCCGCCTATCGCGCGTATGAATAGCTCAGAGCCACGATCTTTATCGAAGAATACGATCCGCGGACGGAACTTGCGAGCCTGTGCGAGCAGAAAATTGAGAATAACGGTTTTTCCGGAACCCGAGGGCCCGATGATTGTGAAATTTCCCAGATCGCCTTGATGAAAATTGAAGAAATATGGCCCCGCGGCGGTCGTCTCCAGGAGCGTGACCGCTTCCCCCCAGTGATTGGCGCTAGCTTGCCCGAGCGAGAAATTATGGCAGCTGGCAAGACTGCCGAAGTTTGCCGTCGAAATCAGCCCTCGCCGTGCGATATATTTAAAGTTACCGGGAAACTGCGCCCAGAAAGCAGGTTCAAGTGCGATGTCGTCCCGCACTGATAATATGCCGAGGTCCGCAAGGGCTGCCTGTACCTCGGCGACACCAGCATCCACGATTTCGGGCGAGTTTCCGCGCACGGCCACAGTGAGATGATGCTCACCAAATCCCGATCGTCCCGCCGCAACCTCGTCCTTTGCATCGGACAATTCCGCACGAAGGCTGATTGCCTCATCCTCCGCAGAGCGCATGCGCCGAAGCGCCATGTTCATTTTAGAGAGCGCTGCCGGACGGTCTACGAAGCCGAAAGACTGGGCTATCGTGATTTCATATGGGAGGCGCAGAAGATCATCAAACATCCCAGGACCTGTTTGACTGGGATAGTCCTTTATCGAGACGATACCCAGAAAGGACTTCGCCGTCGTCCCCGCACGGCCGAGTTCGATCGTATCCTGCCCGAAGCTTATCCGGCGATAGGGGAGATAGTTGCCTAGGTCCTGCGCGGGCAGTCCAACTGGCCGCATCTCTCCGTTGAATAGGTAGGAGAGAAACTCCAGCGGCTCTGAACAGGGACCGTGGCCCGTCGGGTAAACGCTAAGGACGCGCGGATCGTACGCCGTGAGAGCTGCCATGAGAGCATCGCGCGCTTGGTTTAGCTGCTGTAGCTCGTAGCGCGTGGTTTCCGCAGCCTCCGCGCCAATTCCGAAGATACGGCGGACCTTGTCCAAAGCGCCAACTTTTCCCTGAATCGGACGCCGAACCAGGGTCAGGAAAAGTTCGTTTATGAACAGCCGCCGACCGCTCAGCTTTTTCCGCCATGCGGCATCAAGCCGGCTCGAGAAGGTATCAGGAAAAGCACCTGGTAATTCTACGTCCACTTCACGTCGAACGATGTGATGATAAATGGCGAATCGCGACGATCCAATTGCCTGAAGCATTCCTTCGCGCAGACGCTTACGATAATTGAGTTCCTCGGTATCGGCGGTTTCGAAGAGAAATCCACGCAATTGAATGGATTGCAAGATCAGGCCGTCGCGCGTCTCCAGCGTGAAATCATCGACGTGGCGCACATAGGGCAAGTGCTTGCCTGCCGACTGCTCTCGCGCAACGACTTTCAGGTCGCTGGTCAGGCTTGGTAGGAGTTGCATTGCCATAGCCGATAATTACGAATGCGGGGACAATTAGAAATTCGGGCCAGCCACAGATCGAAAAAGCGAGGCTCCCGCAGGCACAATAAGACACCGCAAAGATGCACTATCAGCGCGACCGCTAAGATCCAAACTGACCGGAAGATAAGATACAGTTCGGTAGTCACAATTACATTAGTGACAAAAAAACTATATGTCACACCGGCAAACATTTGGGGTCGTGTCAGCGCAACAAAGAGCGTATCACGCTCGATCATGGCCATCGATTATTGCCCAAGCGAGGCTGTTGTTCGGATCCCTGCAACAATGCTGGCCGCGCCGAACAATATAAAGCAACCTAGGATAACGGTGGCGCCATAACGCCAGTTAATGCGTCCCGTCAGCATCATGAAACCGACAGCAGCAACTGCGATTACGGCGGCAACCGTTGCGACCGTTCCCAACAGCGTGCCTTGCAGCCAATTGACTGCCGAAATGAAAACACCCGACCCCGCAGGATCACCATAGCTATCCTGCGCAGCCGCACGTGCGCTGGCGAACACGGCAATAATAAGCCCAAACGCCGCTCGGCCCAGTTTCATTTTAACGTCCCCCTACTGACTCAGCCCCGAGTCTCAGACTGCATATCGCCTATCGAACTGCCAAGATATCGCCTATCGAACTGCCAAGCCAGATTATACCCCAAAGGTTGTAATCGGTTGCAACAGGCGAGACGGCACATATTTTGCACTTTCGCTAGTTGGACGGTAGGGCCGCTCCCGCATAAGGGTCGTACGGCACCACGAGCGGCTGTGTTGGCAGCGGAGCCGTGGCCATGGCCGGCAGCGGTGGCGCCGCAGCCGCCTCCCATGTCACAGATACGCTCCCCCGAACTGCATCCATGAAGCCGTGCGCTATCGATGTCGAACCAAACACGATAAAACAGCCCAAGACGATACGCACGCCATGCTGGAGATCGATCCGTCCTGTCAAAAGCAGAACACCGATTCCGGCAATTGCAATTGTCGCCAACGCGGTAGCCGCCGATCCAACCAAAATGCCTTCCAACCAAGCGATAGCCATGACAATCGCGGATGAGTTTGGTTCTAACATCATACAGTCCTTCCCCCCAATCGATAACAGTTCAAATCCATTCCGGACACAGTTTCGGTGTCGTAAACGTGGTAACATGTCCCGCGTGAAGTAGTCGTCGGGCGATCTCGGCCTTTAGCGGAAAGCGCCGCCAGAAACAGAATTGCTCCAGCCTCCTCTGCCGGCTCCTAGCTAAAGAAGCTCCCTCATGAAGCCTGCTGCCGTCGAATACACTGCCAGCCTACCTCCGAGGCCCCGAATGCCCGCGGGCGCGCCCTGGGGCTCACGAGCGACGAATTTGCCGGATCTAACGCGTGTTCTACGGCATCTAGTCGGAAGAGATTCGCCTCATATCGCTCCCGCCTGCGCGGCTCCGTCTACTACCTTACCCGTATCGTCAATCGCAGTTGCCGATGCTTCGCTCAATGGCTCGCATCGCGCGAACTAGGGAATTTGCCGGGGACCGGTGTTACGTTGGGACAGCAGGGAAAGGACCGCCCGTTTGAGGAGAACGCCGATTAGCGTGGGTGCGTTCGACAAGGATTGAACCTGTCGTATCGGTGGATGCGGCTGACGAACAATGTTAGCCAACACCGGCTCGATACTTTGCCAGCGGACGAAATCTATAGCCGTTAACGGCATAGGACACGATGAACAATGAACGGATATTCCCAATGCCATCGTTAGCAAGTCAATGACTACTCTTAAAAATCGCTGCTGGGTAGTAGAACGGAAAATAAGTGATTATCGTGTTGGATATCGCTCCACGATTTAGTTCATTTTGGATGCTTCCCAGTTTGCATAGAGGCTTCGGTCATGTCTCCGCCGTTGTAGTTTCCCGCTTGACAATGGCTCTTCCGTTGCAAAATATCCTCAATATTCGCATGGCGATGTTCGTGCGATTTAAAGCGGTGCCTAATCGGGCGGCTATCGGGACCGGTCGGCAACTGGAAGGTTAAAGCCCCCCCTCCACTTAGGAGGGGGGGGTAAACGCCTGCTTTAATAAATTGTTTTGTATTAATGCGATTTATTTAATTTCTTAAGAAATAGATAGCGCGGGGGATCCAATGAGGGCCATCACGAAATCAATAGCTGCGTTTGTTGCCCTTCAAATCACTTCCGCGTCGGGGCAGACCCTCATCGAAGGTGGTGGCATGCCAAGCGCGGATTCTCCGATCAAGGTGCTAATTGACGACGTTACGACCGCTAATGGGGAATGGAATTTCGTCGCAAGCCGACCGAGCCCGACGCAGCCTGCCTGCGGAGAGGGGCGGCGCTGGGCGCTGGCCCGCAAGGATGCGACTAATAGCCGAGACATGGTTGCGAAAATCGTAATAGCCAGATCAATTGGTTTGCCTGTGGTCATCAGCAGCTTTGAAGGATGCGTCAATGTAAGTAGTAATAGGATGGCGGAGTCGGTTAGTGTTTCCGGTAGCGCATCGGATTCTACCGAGATGAACTCGATCCTAAGCACATCCTACAGGAAATGATTAGTGGTGCTGTACCGCAGTGCTGAGTCTAGCGAGTTTATGCCGGTAGCCAGGGGTAAAAAGGAGCGGGAAGTGACAAATAAATGGCATAGCTTCATGGGTGCTCGCAGTTTTTTTCGCACGTTGAGCTCATTTGTTGCTCGTTCATCTAGCGTATCAACATTTTGCGCCTCGCGAGAAACATGTTGTGTGCCCACTAACAGCTTTCGATATTGCGTCATTCTTGCTGTTACTGTCATAACTCTGCTAAATATTAACGGTTCCGCCGTTTGGCCTCAGACCGTAGAAGCGTCAGTGGTAATTGTTCCTCCTAAGATTGAGTCATTAGATGAGAATTACGTAAATTTGTTCTCGGGGAAATTGGAAATGCGGGTCCCGGCGTTGGCACTTGGCGACGTTTCGTTCACGCCATTCTCCTTCAACGGCCCTCACTTTGCAAAAAATGCTATATCTGACGAGAACTACGGGAAAATAATTTACTGCGGTGATTATACAAACCAAATTTATATTGGCTCCACACAGTGCAGCGGAAGTGGTTCAGGACAGACCCTGCAGGTAATACTGGGCCAGCAGCGTGCTACATTCTCCCGAAACGCGAGCTCTGGATTATATATACCGGCGTCTCTTGATGGATCGTTGTTTTCCGAAAATTCGGATGGGGTTCATTGTACCTGGACAAAGAAAGACGGTACAAAAGTCATATTTAATGGTTATCATGATGCGCAAACGTCTTTGTGCCTGGGAGACACGGTTTCAAGCATAGTATATCCCGACGGCCGTACTCTTACATATCATTATTATGGGTTGGGATCGATATCCCCTGCCAGCAATACGCCAATCATTTCAATCGCATCTAACACGGGTTACTTACTTAAATATATATATACGTCCACTCCGGCGATCGGCGCCGAGTCAAGTGTGATCGCCATAAATCGCGTTTTTGAAACTTGTGATCCTTCGTCGGTCTCATGTAATTTAACATATGCTTGGCCAACGGCCACCATTACATGGGATGACTACCAAATTGCCGCGCCGGGTGATCCGTACTTTGCTTATAGCGTCAGCTACAATCCGCGAAACCATTTCATTTTAACAATAAAAGATCAAAATGATAAAAGGCATATATTTGAGACAGATTCATATTCGAGGATAATATCCTACCGGCCCCCTAGCGCCACCTCGGCGCAGTACTTTTACAAGCACTGTACGATAGCTAACACCACGGCGGCCCAGGGAGGCTATAACCTCTTGTATTGTCCATATCCGGTATGGAATTCCGCAAGCTCAAACGATTATCTCCGATCCATTCCCCCCATCTTCTTTGACGATGTGCAGACGGTGCAAAAGGGGGGGCAGACTTGGAGCTACGCGCACGCCGTCGGTTTTGGCGGGGACGTCCGAAGGGTCTCCACGTGGACGCACTATGTTTCTAACCCATTGGGCAAATCGAGGTTTGCGACGGGAGGCAGTACGCCCGGTCTAGAGAACGTGATTGGCCCCATTAGTTTTATTACCGGCTATGATGGCAGTAGTATCACGTTTGAGAATAGCCGCCCAAATCCACCAAAGGCGATTATCAGGCCACTGGGTGGAGGTCTAACGTATGATTACGATACCGAAAGCATCAACGGACGTATACCACGTTACAATCTTTTAAGATCTACTGAGACACCCAACACGAATAGTGGAACATCGGATACGATAGTCGTTAATGCGCATTACACATCCAGCTGCGGTAACATTTACTCGTGTAATAAGCCGGATTATGTGACAGACGCGAATGGGAATCGGACAGATTACGTGTATGACGACGCGCATGGAGGTATGCGGAGCAGAACCGATCCAGCCGTGTATAGCCCGGCGACGGGCGGTGAGGTCCGGCCACAACGGCGCTACACCTTTGTGCAGCGATCCGCTTCATACCTAAATTCTTCGGGCGCGATGACCCAAGACCCATCCCCAATCTGGTTGATTGCAACCGAGAGCTACTGTCGATCTGGTGCCGCTGCAGGCGCAGGATGCGCTCTCGCCGACGATGAGGTGGTCACTTCCTATGATTATGGGCCAAATTCCGGTCCCAACAATCTTATGCTGCGTGGGCAGGTCGTGACCGCCCATGGGCAAGCACACCGAGTTTGCTTTGGTCATGATCGAATGGGCAACAAGATCTGGGAGGTCTCAGCCAATGCAAACGCATCTAGTTGTCCGGCCTTTTGATCTCACAGCCGTGTTGAACGGTTGGACGAGCCAAGCGGGGATTCTGCGAATGAGAAAGATTGGTCGCTCGTTGGCGCTGAGTTGTGCCTTTGCAACGACAGCATTGGGAATGGCCTCTGTCGCGAGGGCACAATCAGCCGCGGCGGCGTACCTAACCGCTTACCGGTACACGGTTGGCGGGTTGCTTACGGGTACGATCAAATCGTCGCCGGGGGGCACTGCGGGCTTCATTGCCGTGCGCAACAGCTATGACGGGAATGGCCGCCTTTGGAAGGTGGAAACAGGCGTTCTTGCCGCTTGGCAACCGGATACGATAGCTCCGTCAGCGTGGTCCGGCTTTACGGTAGGCGGGACAAAGACCTTCGCCTACGACTCCGCCGGGAACAAGATCGGGGAAGTCATTGCAGGATCCGATGACGTTATCGGCGCGGTGACACAATATTCGTATGACGCCTTTGATCGACTTCGGTGCACCGCGGAGCGGATGGATCCGGGCCAATGGTTGGGACAGTCAGATCCATGTGTGCCGCAGACAACCGGGCCTAACGGCCCCGACCGCGTCGTCAAGAACGCCTATGATGCTCTTAGTCGGCTAACCGAGGTTCGGCGAGCCGTGGGAACAAACCTTGAACAAGTATATGTCGCGTATACCTACACCGCCGATGGAAAGCAGGAGTTTGTGACTGACGCCAATGGGAATCGGGCGCAACAGGCGTATGACGGCTTCGATCGAAAGCGCGCATGGTACTTCCCATCTGCAGCCGGGCCGCCGGGGTCCGTAAATACCGCCGATGGATACGAAGCCTATACCTATGACGGTAATGGCAATATGAAAACACGAACTATCCGGGACGGAAGTCAGATAATTTACT
Organism: Sphingomonas sp.; assembly: GCF_048595155.1. GTDB lineage: Bacteria > Pseudomonadota > Alphaproteobacteria > Sphingomonadales > Sphingomonadaceae > Sphingomonas_I. Next base: position 39,059 of record NZ_JBMDXN010000055.1, on the reverse strand, counting down.
CGTATGATGCGCTCAACCGGATGACGGCCAAAACATTGCCCTCCGGCGACAATAACCTCGATACAACATACGCCTATGACTTGGTCGGGCATCTTCTATCTATGAGCGGTACGAAGAATCCGTTGATATATTCCACTGCTATTACATACACCTATGACGGCTTTGGTAATATGTTATCGGAGACAGAGACGCTGAACGGTGTAAATCACACTGTGTCCAGCCTCTATGACCCAGACGGCAACAGGAAGCGAATTACCTGGGACGGCTTGTCATTCGTTACGTACAATTACGACGGGCTCAACCGGATGACCGACATCGACGAAAGCGGCGTAACGAATTTGATTCATATTGACTATGATAGTCTAGGAAGGCGGCAGACGCTGATACGCGCGAACGGAACATCCACCCGATATGACTATGATCCAATGTCACGACTAAGCGAGCTCAAGTTGAAAGCGGGCGAAGCCATCGTGAATCGATATGAATTTAGTTATACTCCCGCAAGCCAGATCAAGCAGCGCAAGATATCCAATGACGTTTTTGTGTGGAGCGGGGCGTCGCCGGTTAGCCGTAGTTATAGCTCAAACGGCCTTAATCAATATAACGCTATAACCGGCATCCCCAATCCTACATACGATCAGAAAGGCAATCTCACGCAGGCTGGCGGGCAGATATACTCCTATAGTGCAGAGAATGAACTGGCTACTCATGGTGGTTACCGCTTCTACTATGATCCTCGCCATCGTCTCATCAACAGCACGCAAACCGGAATACGGCTCGTCTACGACGGAAACGCGGTTGCAGCGGAATATGCTTCAAACGGCATGCTGCAGCGTCGCTACGTGTTTGGCGCTGACCTGGATGAGCCGCTACTCTGGTATGAGGGAGACGGCAACAACGACAAGCGCTGGCTTAGTGCAGATGGTCAAGGATCCATTGTTCTTGTGACAGACAATAGCGGCTCAACACTCGCAGTAAATTCCTATGATGAATATGGCATACCTCTGTCGTCGAACGAGAGCTATGCCGGTAGGTTTCGCTATACAGGTCAGCAGTGGGTCTCCGAGCTGGGCATGTACCATTACAAGGCGCGTACATATTCACCAACACTGGGCAGGTTTCTGCAGACCGATCCCGTTGGTTATGGCGATCAAGTAAATCTTTATTCCTATGTCGCAAATGACCCGATTAACGCGAGGGACCCGACTGGCCAGAGAGCGATTTGGGTGCAAGATAAACAGGGAAGTGTCACAATACAGTATATTGTGGCGTTTAGTGGTCCCGATTCGGGAAATTCGAGCGCTCGGAGCGCTATCGTAGGTAGATTGAGTAATATTGCCACTCCCAACGGAGAAAGAGTCGAGGTGATCGTTGCGCCGGCAGCTTCGATTGGCATGAAGGGCGTGAATACAGCTAATCTAAATAGGGAGGGCTACAGAGGAAACCCTTGCGATCGCGATACTTCGTGCGGACAAAGAAACGGCAAAACGTCTTACATAGATACTTCTTTGTCAGACGTGCAGGACGTCGGCGCGCATGAGATTTCCCATAATGGAAATGCCAAGGATGGCTATGAGGATGGTGAGCCAGGGCCCAACGGGGAACGCACAGTTGCAAAGGAAACGAAATCACCTTCCGATATCATGACCCGCCGGAACGGCACAGATTATACGCAGCCTACTATCGATGAGATCCGTTCGGGTGCGATAAAGGCCGACGATCGCGCTAATAAATATGTCTGCCAGGCGGTTCCAGATTATGCGGGGTGCCCACAATGAACTTGAAATTCTTTTCTAGATTTGTGTTATTTATGATTGTAAGTTCCATGCTGGATGTGTCGAGTGCAACCCCGCCGCCGCATGCCCCGACTTTCTGCTCACAGAATTTGTGTTTGGAGGCTGGTAGCATCATTCCTCAGCCAGAGGTGCATCGGGTTGTGACGCCCAGCTTTTCCACCAGCAACACGGGCGATGGGAGGAGGATCCGTATAGATTATAACGGCTTCGGCACTATCGTGATCGCGATGCCCAGCCCCGGCAGTGAGTCGGTAGGTTCTTCCTCTTTAGATGCCGGCTGCACAGCTGCGATATCCTGTCCTTCGCTTAACATGACTATCGAGGGCTCCTCCGGTCTTATGTCGAATGACGATCTGAAGTGCAAAATCAGCATGATATGGGTGATGCAGCCTTATTATCGCGTTATCAAAGGCGGCGATGTTGCGCAGTCGGTTGATTACATTGTCGCAACGAGGCGTAGTGATTCTCGCTGCATTGGATTAATCGCGTCGAAGGTTCACTAACGCGGAGCTACGGTCCCGTGCCTGGAAGAAGAAGTGCCGTTACTCGTTGACTGGCCGTGGTGATGCCGGCGATGTTAAAGTCCGAGCCCACGTTCGACACTTGGACAGCAAGGTCGCCGGCATAGAAGCGCAACAAGGTAGCGACCCGCTCGCCACTGCGGTGAAACTCGCGAGGGGCGGCCGTGTCAGGAACATTGCCGAGGTGCAGTCGCGGCCGGCAAGAAGGGCTAGAACTTAACCAGTGGGCATGCCGAAGCTCATTCAGGGGGGGGGCGACGTGACCTGCTTCTGTGATCTTATAGAGGACACGTGATTACTTTCCCTGCTGCTTATAGCTCGTGACCAATCGGTATTCAGAGCCGATATTCGATGAAGGGCGATCCGGCGGGATACCTTCTTACAATGTTGTCCGAGGCGGCGCGCGTTGAAAGCTGCTTGAGAAGGCGATATCGACCGCTATCGAGGCGTTGCCAAAGCGCCCGCAATCAACAGGCACGCTCATCCACCATTCGTTTACCATCATCAGAACGGAGGCCGTTATCGCCGGATCGAGATGGCTTTGCGCTCCAGACCTCTCGTGGAGGTAGCACGAAGCTGCCGAAAGGCCTCTGCCGCTGTGATATCCAACGACTTCATTTTGAAGCCAGCTTCGCGTTGAAATTTTTTGAGAGCTTTCAGTACCCCGCCCTTCAAATTCATCCCATGGCCGCTGGCAAGGATCAGCTCCTTGATCGAGCAACGTGCGAGGATTTCTGATAGCCGAAGCGTTAGATGCGGCGGGACACATTTTTGAACCGATCGAAGCTTATGTTCGGCGGTCTCGGGATTAATACGCAGCATCTTGGCTCGGTAGGGCTGCTCGAACATGTAATAAGCGGTGTGCACGATACTTTCGTCGGTAAGCCGCGAACCGACATCGACAGTCGGCGCTCCCCAGCCCGAAACAAGGCGCGTCGTCGCCTGCAGCTGCGTTTCCAGCCCGTCTCGCGTTATATCTGGGCTACACCAGACGATCATGTGGACGTGCGGCATGATGCAAATGCCCTCGCCCTTCTGCGGGTAGTTCAACACGGAGTCGAACTCGATCACGCCGACGTAATTGACGGCGCCCTCTTTACGTTTTCGCTGGTTAAAAATGTTTCGAACACGCGTCTTTATGTCTTTCAGATCGATATGCGTGTCTCGGTCGAGCGTGCGCCATCCGTCATGGATCATCGTTACGAAGAAGAAATTGAATCGATGTTTATTTTTTCGATAAAATTTCCGCAGCTTTTTTGCCATGACGAAAGCGGACTGCGCACGCATTCCCTTATGCGCAGCGGTCATAACATCAGCATTACGCCGGAAGCCAAGGTTGGCGTCGAACCAATCCGCTAGGCGTTTATCAAGGGTAAACTGGGACAGCGCGCGGGCTTCGCGCTCACGTGTAATATCGCCGGTAATGTGAGACAGCAGCCAGGCTTTCTTGGGCGTCCGGGCCTTCGCGCACACGCCGAACGCAGCTTTTTTTGCCATCTCCGCGTCAGTAAGCTTTATTGCGTGCGCACGGCGTCTACGCACGGACTCGCGCTGCTTGTTCGGCGATTGTCGAGCTCGCGCCTCTGCCCGCTTTTGCTTTGCGTAGGGGGCATATTCACGCGCATATTTGCGCCACAGCGCGTCAGCATCCATCGTCATGTTCGACCCTCGGTGAATTATTTTAAAATGAAGAATCCCATCACAGCCCTCAGGATCATCATCGTGGAGCCGTGGATTGGTGGATTCAGGGGGTGGTGGAGTAAGCGCATAGCCCACCCAGCATTTTACAATATGCGGGCGCTATTCAGCTGATGCGCTGGGTGACGGTTGATTGAAAAATCAACCGCCACGGCGTTCTACAGATCCGCGTCCACCGGCGCTTTCAGCGCTTCTTGACGCCATTGCCCCTCGTTTGCGCGCTTTTCGCGTAGTAGCTGCGCCTGCGTGAGCCCTCTTTTTCGACGCTTTCGTCGCGCGAAAAGGTCGGGATTTGACGCCCTCATTAGCTTGTTGATGCGCTTGAAGCCGCCGTCCTCGTACAATCGTCCGATCAACCGCTTTTTCTTTATATTTTGCTGCTGCGCATAAAGAAGCATGAGCCCCAACCGCTTAGACTTAGACCGCATCGAAGCGTCGACGGGACCAACTGCAGCAAAGTACGCGAGCAACAGCAACTCAGCCGGATTTTCCGCCTTTGTCCCTGCGGCGCTCTGACCGAAACTGTTTGCGACCGCCTTGATGCGATCGGTTTCATTGTCAGCGACCTTTTGACAGAACGCCTCATAAATTGTAATCATGAGGTGGCCATGGTGCGAGGTGGCGGGAGTATCAGAGGCAGAATTTTTTGGACTCTGCTCGCGCTGCTTGACCTCTGCGCGAAGGCGCAAGGCCCACTTTTTAAAGCCTTCAATTTTCTTAGTATCAAGCATCACCGCTGCTCCGCTTCTTTGCGAGCGACAAAGTCGCGGATGCTGGACGTAAGAACGAGCGTGCGGCGGCCCACGCGTATGGCGGTAAGTTGATTCGATTTCAAAAGGGCGAACAGCGTAGTCCGACCGAGGTCGAGCGATTCGCACGCCCCCTTCACCGAGATAGTATATTGCATTGGGTTCACTCCGATGCCTCCGAGCATCGTGCTCGGCGGAGCGAACCAATTGAACGTCAGCGGACGGGCCGTCAGGCCACGAACCGTCTACGAACCGGACACTAACCGGGCAAAAACCTAGTCGTCCAGCGTCGTACGAGGATCGATAAATATTTTGTATACCTGAGCGACTTTGCGTTTAATCGCATTTTCGGAGAACGGGGTCGTCATCTCGTCACGTATACCACGATTTAGCGCCGCCTTCGTGGGGAAGTGGGTGTCAGTCAACAGCCCATCTTTTGCAAACTTGATCACGCAGTGCCAAAAGTTTATCCAACGATCTTCGTCTTTTGGCCGGCCACCTAGGTCAATTTTAGCTGACTTCCCGCCCGCAGACTTGCCGGCGGTTTCATCCTCAGCCGCTGCGCTTTTTAATAGACGCTCATGTCCATGATTTGCTGAGTGCGTGGTGCCATCGCGGAGAGCCTCGATTTCCGCGCGCTGGAAATGGATGGCTTCGAACATGTAGCGGAGCATGGGAGCGCGACGCTGAACTGTGGAAAATCGGCCGCTAGGCCAACGCCATTCCGATATATCAACAAGCCACTGCTTGCTTCGCCTCCACGCGCCAGGGAGGACCGTTAGCTCAAATTCTATTGCGTAAGACGCAATGCCCTCGTCTGGATCCTCTTCCCATGCGGCAGCGACATCGCGCTCGCAGGAGTCCCAGGCTTTGCGGGCATAGACCTGCAGAATTCCATCTCGCATTCTATCAGCGAGTTCCGCCTTGGCGCCGGTGATGCCACCGAACCGGGATTCCAGCAGGAGGACAGCCTCCATGGCCGAGATCAACAGACTCCAGTCGAGCGGTTCGTCTGCTTCAACTTCCGCCGTCACACCCAACCTCCAACCGCGCAGAACTTACCGATACGCAAGAGCAGCGATTTCACTTTAACAGCTCCGATCTGCCTCACTTAGGGTCAGCTAGCCAGGTTTGCGCGTTTCGGGCCGCGGAATCGATGACGCTATCGCAGGCATAGTAAGGTGGGAGCAAGTCCCCCGCCAAGTGCACGCGAAGTTCAGAAACGTTCGCGGCAAGCCAAGTCAAAATTGGGCATAGAAGTGGGCAAAATCTGCTGATTTTTTAGATTGTCATGGAAAATCAGCAGGTTTTGGCGGAGACGGAGGGATTCGAACCCTCGATACGGTTTCCCGTATGACGCTTTAGCAAAGCGTTGGTTTCAGCCGCTCACCCACGTCTCCGGATGCTGGCAGGCCGCGGGCTATAGCGAGACGTTTCGCGCCAATCAACGCTCGGATCACTGTTCATTGCAGGGAAAGCGCCGGGGCCGCTATCATGGGGTGGATTTGAAGGGGATGATATGATCGGTAGAACCACAAGCATGATCCTGGCGACGGCGCTGATGGCCTCGACAGCGGTCGCGCAGGTCCGCACGGTCGATCCCAACAATGCGGGTACCATGGCCGCTCCGGCGCCGGCCGCGCCGGTGGCCGATCCGCCCGCACCGCCGCCGCCGCCGATGGAGGACGAGCCGGCGTCCCCGGCCGATTCGCCGCGTCCGGAGGATCAGCGCCAAGTGCCTCCCGCCGATGGCCAGCCCGCGCAACCGCCCTCGCGCGCGGAACATTCGGCGCGCGATGCCTCCGCCGGGGGCACCTATGAGCAGGGCGACGTGCTCGGCGCCGCGGAAGGCGTGTTCGGCAAGGGTGCGGCCGGGCTCGCCGGCCTGATCGAAAAGATCTTCAAGGAGCAGGGGCGGCCGAACGCCTATATCGCCGGCAGCGAAGCCGGCGGCGCGGTCGCGGTTGGCCTGCGATACGGCTCCGGCACCCTGTTCCACAAGATTGAGGGCCAGCGCCCGGTTTTCTGGACAGGCCCGTCGATCGGCTTCGATCTGGGCGCCAACGCCGCCAAGACCTTCGTGCTGGTCTATAATCTGGACGACACGCAGGATCTGTACCACCGCTTCCCCGCGGCCGAGGGCAATGTCTACGTCGTGGGCGGGTTCACCGCCTCCTATCTGCGCCGCGGCCACATCGTCGTGGTTCCGATCCGGCTGGGTGTGGGCGTGCGCCTGGGCGCCAATGTCGGCTATATGCGGTTTCGCGAGAAGGGCAGCTGGCTGCCTTTCTAAGGCGGCGGTGGCGCCGTAGGGCGTCGCGCGGTCAGATCGTCTCCGCTGCGGGCAGGCGATCCTCGCCCGCATTGTCCAGCATATCCTGCTGGGCGTCCGCGGCGCCCGCCATGGAGAAGCGCGATGTCGCGACGCCGCCGTTCGCCAACGGGATGGTGATGCTGATCTCGTCCGTGTCCGCCAGCTCGTCGGACAGATCCTCATCGATCAGCAGGATTGCATAAGGTTCGCCGGCTTCCTTGATGTGGGCACAGCGCAGCGTCAGCCCCATGGCACCGTTCGATCCATTGATCAGGCCGGGATAGACCTGCCCAGCGTCGCACTCGGCGGTGGCATTGAGATAATAGGTGCAGCTCTCCCCGTCGCACATCCGCCCGAACAGGGAGCCCGCGTCGTTGCGGGTCAGCGCCGATATAAGGCTGCTGCTCTTCAGAACCTCCCAATCCTGATATTCGCCGATCATCTGGCTGTCTGGCACTTCGATCAGCCGTGGATCCGCCCCTCCACCGGCCGATTCCCAACGATATTGCGTATGGGCAATCGGCCGTCCCGCATGGAGCGATGTCGCTGCCATCATCGCCATCACGAGCAAGGCCAATTTCATCATCGCCTCCGTCGACTCAGCCGGCCCACCGTCCGTCTGGCATCAAGTGGATCATAACAGGAACATTGCGTCAATAGACGGCGGGCGCGATGGCTCAGACCGGCAAACCGATGAGCGAAATCTCGCGGCCATAATCCGCTTCGCCATGATGGGTCGCGCGGCGATAGCTAAAGAAGGCCTGTTCGTCGGCATAGGTGTCCAAGCCCAGCGCCTCGATCCGGCCGATGCCGGCGGCGGCGAGCCGTGCCAGCACATAGGCTTCGATGTCGAACTGCTGATGGCCGGCGCGGCCCGGGGTGAAGAAGCGTTCGTTGGCGGGATCCGCCTGCTCGAAACGTGCGGCGAAGCCATCGTCCACCTCATAGGAAGCGCGGGCGATGCACGGCCCGATCGCGGCGGCAATGGCGTTCCGACGCGCGCCCAGACCTTCCATCGCCGCGATCGTCGCGTCGGTCACGCCAGCCAACGCGCCTTTCCAGCCGGCATGCGCCGCGCCGACGACGCCAGCCTCGGTATCCGCCAGCAGCACCGGCACGCAATCGGCGGTCAGGATCCCCAGCAGCAGGCCAGGCCGGTCGGTGACGAGCGCATCCGCCTGCGGTCGCGCATCCGCCTCCATTGATCCGGTCGCGATGACCGCCGTGGCGGAATGGACCTGATGGACGGTGGCGAGCGTGGCACCCGGCAGCACGGCGGCGGTGGCGCGTCGGCGATTCTCCTGAACCGCTGCGGGATCGTCGCTGGAGCCGAGGCCCACGTTCAACCCCGCGAAGATGCCCTGCGACACGCCGCCTTGTCGTCCCAGGAAGCCGTGCGGCACGGCGGCCAGCGCGTGCGCCTGATAAGGACGTATCATCTCAGAATCCTCCGGGCTCTGGCCAGTTCGGGGCAGTGACCGCCATCACCTTGAACAGCTCGCCCATCGCATCGGGATGGGTGAGGCGGCGATAGGCTTGGCCGATGGCATCGGCCTGATCGGGCGCGCGTCGCGCCAGCATCGCCGCGCGATTGCTCAGGCCCAGCGCGATCAGCCACTGCCCCTGCTCGGCCGGCCCCCAGACGGTTCCCCCTGCCTCCCGCGCCGATCGTGCGAGCGCGGAAAAGTCGACATGGGCGGTCAGGTCCCGCGTGCCGGGCTCCTGGAACGGGTCGGCAAAGCGATGGTCCTGCACCGCCTGCAGCGTGTCGCCGAAGGCGCCGTCATGATAGCCATAGTCGATCGCCAGCAACGCACCGCCTTGCTCGGCGAGCCGACGGGTCAGTGCCGCGATCAGCCCACGCGCGCTGGGATTGCTCTCAAGGATGGTGCCGTCCGTCGCTTCGGACGTACCGACCGGCGGCGAGGCCGACGTGGCGAGCGGCCCCACGACCGGTTCGAAATTGGTACCGCGCAGCTGGACCAGGCGCTCATGCCACCCGCTACCGGCCCTGATGAACTGGCGGATCGGCAGTGCGTCGAAAAATTCATTGGCGACGATCAGCAGCGGTTTGCCGCAGGGCAGCGTCTCGATCCCGTCGTGCCAGACCGCATCGGGCAGCCGTTCCGCCTGCATCGCTCGCAGCAGGGGGCTGGTCTCAACCAGGTGAAGCTGCGGCACCAGCCCGGCCACCTTCATCGCCCGCAGCATGTCGGCGGCCAGCGTGCCCCGGCCGGGGCCGAGCTCGACCAGCACGGTCTCCGCGGGGCGGCCGGCACGCTGCCACAGGTCGGCCAGGGCAAGTCCGATCATCTCGCCGAACATCTGGCTTATCTCGGGCGCGGTAATGAAATCCCCGGCGGCGCCGATCGCCGGGCGGGTGGCGTAGTAATGCGCGTTGGCGGCCGCCATGAACCGCTCGATCGAGATCGGGCCCTCTGCCTCGATCAGCGCGGCCAGCCTTCCGGCCAGATCAGGAGACGCTGGCATCGCCGGCAATGGGCTCCACGCGCACGCGCCGCTTTTCCGCGGTCACGATGAACCAGGCACCCACGATGATCATCGGCGCAGACAGGGTCTGGCCCATCGAAAGACCCCAGGAAAGGATGCCCAGTTGCACGTCGGGTTCCCGGAAGAACTCCACGAAGAAGCGCGCAGCCCCATAGCCGACCAGGAAGACGCCCAGCAGCAGGCCGGGCTTGTAGCGCGCCTGCGTCCGCCAGAAGAGGTAGGCCAGGATTGCGAACAGCACGATCCCCTCCAGGCCGGCCTCATACAGCTGGCTGGGATGACGCGGATAGGGGCCTGCATCCGCGCTCGGGAATATGATGGCCCAGGACACGTCGGTGACCCGGCCCCACAATTCCCCATTCACGAAATTGGCGATACGCCCGAAGAAGAGCCCGAACGGGCTGCAGCAGGCGACATAATCCAGGACGCGGATCATCGACAGGCCGTTGCGCCGCGCCAGCCACCAGATGGCGATGACAACGCCCAGGGCGCCGCCGTGGAAGGACATGCCGCCGTCCCATAATTTGAAGACCTGCAGCGGCGTGGCCAGCATCCATGGATCGTAGAAGATGACGTAGATGATCCGTCCGCCCAGGATGATGCCCAGCGTCGCGTAGAAGACGAAATCGTCGGCATGCTCGCGCGTCATCGGCGCGCCTGGCTGTTGAACCAGCCGGGTCAGGTACCACCAGCCAACCAGGATGCCGGCGATATAGGCCAGGCTGTACCACCGGATCTTGAAGATGCCGAGGTCGACGGCCACCGGCGACAGATGCAGGTCGGCGAAAGAAAGATGGCCCGCTTGTGCGGCGGCCAGAACAAGAAGGCTCATGGGCGCGCTCTAGCTGAGGCCAAGCGCAGCGGCAAACGGCTGGACTGCCATTGACCGCGCTTTGCGCGCGCGCGAGGAACGAGCCATGTTTCAAAAGGATTTCAGATGGCTTCGTCTCGTCGCGGATTGTTGCTTGCTTTCCTCCTCTCGTCGCTCCCCGCGATGAGCGTCGCTGCCCCTCCCCAGAACGATCCTTACATCTGGCTCGAGCAGATCTCCTCGCCCGAGTCGCTGCAGTGGGTGGAGAAGGAGAACAGCCGGTCGCTCGCCGTGCTGGAAACGGATCCTCGCTATGCCGGCCTCTATGCGGATGCGGTCAAGATTGCCGAAGCGACCGATCGTATTCCGATGCCGAACCAGATCGGCGACCAGATCACCAATTTCTGGCAGGACGCGAATCATGTGCACGGCATTTGGCGGACGACGACGCCGGCCAGCTATGCCTCCGCCACGCCGCAATGGCGCACCTTGCTGGATCTGGATGCGCTCAGCACCGCGGAGAAGACGGGTTGGGTATGGAAGGGCGCCAATTGCGAACCGGTCGGCGAGCGGCTCTGCCTGCTCAACCTTTCCAACGGCGGCGAGGACGCGACCACGCAGCGGGAATTCGATCTCGGTTCTGCGGCGATGGTGCCGAATGGGTTCACCCTGCCGACCTCCAAGCAGAACCTGACGTGGGAGAGTGCGGATAGCCTGCTCGTCGCGCGCGACTGGGGCCCGGGCACGATGACCGCATCCAGCTATCCCTTCGTGGTCAAGCGGCTGCGCCGCGGCCAGCCGCTGGAGCAGGCCGTCGAAATCTTCCGCGGCAAGTCGACCGACGTCAGCGCGGATCCCAACAGCTTCGTCGATGGTCAGGGCAATCGTCTGACCGTGATCGAACGCGGGGTCACCTTCTTCGAATCTGAACTGTTCGCGGTCGACGGCGCGAAGACGACCAAGCTCGATCTGCCGACCAAGTTCCGGCTGCAGGGCTTTGCCGCCAACCAATTGCTGCTGCGCATCGATCAGGACTGGAAGGGCCTGAAGGCCGGCTCGCTCGTCGGCTACCGGATCGCGAATGGCAAGGTGGCCGAACAGCAGCTGATCTTCGCGCCGGGGCCGCGCCAGTCGATCGACGAGGTCTCGACAACGCGCGGCCATGTGCTGGCGGTGATTTATGACAATGTTCGTGGTCAGGCCTTGAGCTTCGCGCCTGGTGCTTCCGGCTGGACGGCCAAGCGCATCCCGCTGCCGGACAATGCGTCGATCGGCATCGTCAGTACCGATCGCCTGAGCGAGGATGCCTATCTGAACGTGCAGAGCTTCACCGTGCCCACCACCTTGTGGCTGGCCGATGCCGCGCAGGCGAGCGCGCGCGAGATCAAGGCGATGCCGGGGCGCTTCAACGCCGCCGGCCTGGTGACGGAGCAGTTCGAGGCGACATCCAAGGACGGCACGAAAATCCCATACTTCATCGTCCATCGGGCGGACATCAAATATGACGGCAGCACGCCGACCCTGCTCAATGCCTATGGCGGCTTCCAGGTCTCCGAGACACCGGTGTACCAGAGTACACGCGGCAAGCTGTGGCTCGAGAAAGGCGGCGCCTATGTCCTCGCCAATATCCGCGGCGGCGGCGAGTTTGGCCCCGCCTGGCATGAGGCCGGGCTGAAGACGAAGCGTCAGGTCATCTATGACGATTTCGCCAGCGTGGCGGAGGATCTGATCAAGCGTCGTATCACCTCGCCGCGGCGGCTGGGCATTTACGGCGGGTCCAACGGCGGCCTGCTGATGGGAGTCGAGATGACGCAGCGGCCCGATCTGTGGAATGCGGTCGCGATCGAAATCCCGCTGCTCGATATGCTGCGCTACGAACAATTGTCGGCAGGATCATCCTGGGTCGGCGAATATGGCAGCATGAGTGTACCGGCCGAACGCGCTTTCTGGGAAAAGACGTCGCCCTATCAGGCGCTGCGCCGCGACGGGAAATATCCCGAACCCTTCATCTGGACCACGACCAAGGACGATCGCGTCGGCCCGGTGCAGGCGCGCAAATTCGCCGCCCGCATGAAGGAATATGGCCTGCCTTATCTGTATTGGGAGAATACCGAAGGCGGGCACGCGGCCGGCGCCAACCTGAAACAGGCGGCGCGCGCGATCGCGCTGGAAATGACCTATTTCACGCGCAAACTGATGGATCCGGTGGAGCCGCCCTCCGCCCGTTGAGGCGCCTGCAGGACCTCAAGCGGGGTGTCGGACGATACGACTTAGGAAGAGGGTGACGGGCCCCGGCCCGCACCCTATCAGGGCCGGGATGGTTGCGCCGGACATGAAAGATGCGGGTTTCGATCGGCGCACCCTGCTGATTGGCGGGGGGCTGGGCGTCGGCCTTCTCCTGGGCTGGGAGTTATGGCCGCGCGAATATTCGCCCAATGTCGCGGCGCTGCCCGGTGAGACCGTGTTGGGCGCGTTCCTCAAGATCGATACCGCCGGGCGCGTGACGGTAATCGTGCCGCAGGCGGAGATGGGGCAGGGTATCTGGACGGCCTTACCGCAGGCCCTTGCGGACGAACTGGGAGCGGATTGGCGGCAGATTGCGGTCGAGCCAGCGCCGATCAGCCCCCTTTACGCCAATCGTCTGATCGCGGGAGACTATGGTGCCGCCCATGTCCCCCACTTCTTGCGGGGGATCGGAAGTTGGGCGGCGCGGGAATGGGCCACCCGCCACGCGCTGATGATCACGGCAGGGTCCACATCTGTGCGCGCGTTCGAGCCATCATTTCGCGAAGCGGGCGCGCTTGCGCGGGCGTTGCTGTCGATGGCGGCCGGCAAGCGGCTGGGCGTCGATTGGCAGGCGTGCGATACCGAAGCCGGCTTCGTCGTGCGCGGCGACGATCGTTTTCGCTTTGGCGAGCTGGCGGCGGAGGCCGCGACATTCAAGCCGCCCGTCAAGGCGCCGTTGCGGCGGCCTGGCGAGGGCAATATTTCCGGCAAGTCGATGCCGCGCGTGGATCTGCCGGCGAAGGTGGATGGAACGGCCCGCTTCGCCGGGGACGTGCGACTGCCCAACATGCTTTATGCGAGCGTTCGCCATGGCCCGATCGACGGGAGCCGCCTTGTCGCGCAAGACATGGCCGCGGCCGACAAAGTGTGGGGCGTCACCGGCGTGGTACGGGGTGAGGGATGGATCGCGGCCCTGGCCAACAATTGGTGGGCTGCGGATCGCGCGATCGACGCGATGCATCCTCGCTTCGAAAGCGAGGGGGCGCTGATCGACAGTGGCGCGATTGGACGCGCGCTCGATGCTGCTCTGGGCGCTGGCGGAAAAACGGTCGCCAAGGCGGGCAATCCGGACGAAATACTCGCCGGCTCTGGATTGATCGAAGCCGTCTATGATGTGCCGGTGCAGGCCCATGCGACGATCGAGCCGCTGGTGGCAACTGCGCGGGCCGATCGCGAGCGGCTGGAGATATGGATGCCGACGCAGGCCCCCGGCCTTGCCCGCGCCGCCATCAGCGCGGCGACCGGCATCGAGAATGTTGTCATCTATCCCGCGCTGGTCGGCGGCGGCTTCGGCCGCAAGTTGGAACATGATGCCGCGATTCAAGCGGCGGTGCTGGCCGTCCAGGCCAAGCGCCCGGTGCAAGTGATGTGGAGCCGGACCGAAGAATTGCGGCGCGGCCGCCACGGCGCGCCCGCGCGGGCGCGGCTAACCGCGAAACTGGGAGGGCAGGGGCAGATACTCGGCTGGCGCGCCCATCTTGCGACCGTAGCCGCGGCCGGTGACGCCGTGCGGCGTCTGACGGGACATGGTGCTGCGGGAACCGATGCTGCCGCTGTCGAAGGGGCGGTCCCGCCTTATGTGATTCCTGCCGTGCGAATTGAGCAGTCGGTCGCGGACACCGCGCTGCCGTCCGGCATCTGGCGTTCGGGTGCCCACGCCTACAGCGCCTTCTTCACCGAATCCTTCATGGATGAACTGGCCGCGCGCGCTGGGCAGGATCCTTTGACCTTTCGCAGCCGACAACTGGGCAGCGCGCCAAGGCTGGGCCGTTGCCTTGCGCAGGCCGCCGCGGCGGGTGGCTGGACGGGAAAGGCGAAATCGGGCGAGGGGCTGGCCTGTCATTCCGCCTTCGGCAGCCATATCGCCCTGTTTGTGCAGGCGTCGCTGGAAGGCAGCCGCATCAAGGTCGCCCGGATGGTGGCCGCGGTGGATGCGGGACGGCTGATCAATCCCGATATCGTGCGCCAGCAGATCGAAAGCGGCCTGGTCTGGGGGCTCGCATCGGTGCTCGGCGATCGGGTAACCTATGCGCGTGGCCTGTCGGAACAGACCAACTTCGATGCGCTCGCATTGCCGCGGCTGAAGGATATGCCGGAAGTGCAGGTTGAACTCATCGCGTCCAACGAAGCGCCCGGCGGGGTTGCGGAGCTTGGTGTGCCGGTCGCCGCCCCCGCCATCGCCAATGCCATTTTCTCGGCGACGGGCAAGCGGTTGCGGGCGCTGCCGCTGCACATCGCATGACGCCCCCGCCCGATCATCCCCCGATTCCCACGCCCAAGATCGGCGTGCTGATCACCAATTTGGGGACGCCGGATGCCGCCGACGCGCCGGCCGTGCGGCGCTATCTGGCCGAATTCCTGTCCGATCGGCGGGTGGTGGAGATACCGCAGATCTTGTGGCAGCCGATCCTGCGCGGGATCATCCTGCGCACGCGGCCCAAGAAGTCCGCGCATGCTTATGCCCAGGTGTGGCGGGAAGACGGCTCGCCGCTCGCGGCCATTACCGCCTTGCAGGCGGCGGCCTTGCGGACCGCTTTTGGCGATAACGTGATGGTGGAACATGCCATGCGCTATGGCCGGCCTGCGATCGGCGATAAGCTGCGCGCGATGAAAGCGGCGGGCTGCGAGCGCATCCTCGTCGCGCCGCTATATCCGCAATATTGCGCGGCCACGACCGCGACCGCGAACGATGTCGCGTTCGCCGCTCTGGCCGCGATGCGCTGGCAGCCGGCCTTGCGCACGCTGCCGCCTTATTATGACGATCCCGCTTACATCGGCGCGCTCAAGACCAGCGTCGAGGCCTCCCTTGCCGCCCTGCCGTTCGAGCCGGACGCTATTCTGGCCAGCTTCCACGGCATGCCGCAACGGACGCTGGAACTGGGCGACCCCTATCATTGCCACTGCCGCAAGACCGGACGATTGCTCAGCGAGGCGCTGGGGCGCGAGCTGACTGTCACCTTTCAAAGCAGGTTTGGCCGCGCCAAATGGCTGGAGCCTGCCACCGACGTCACCCTCGCGGCGCTGCCGGATAAGGGCGTTCGCAAGATCGCGATCGTCTCGCCAGGCTTTGCCGCCGATTGCCTGGAGACGCTGGAAGAGCTGGCGATCCGTGGCCGGGAAACCTTCCTCGCCGCCGGCGGCACCGACTTCGCTTACCTGCCCTGCCTGAACGACAGTGAGCCCGGCCTCGCCATGCTGCAACTTTTGCTGCGGCGGGAACTTGCGGGCTGGACCACGCCTTCCTAGGCTATCACCGAACATAGAGGAGAGACTGATGGCGCGCGTTGCGATCGTGACTGGCGGAACCCGTGGCATCGGTGAGGCGATCAGCCTTGCGCTTCAGGCGGAAGGTGTGACCGTCGCCGCCAATTATGCAGGCAATGACGAGCGCGCCAATGCGTTCAGCGACCGCACCGGCATCGCCGTCTTCAAATGGGACGTATCGAGCCACGAAGCCTGCATTGCGGGTGTGGCCGAGGTGGAACGCGTGCTTGGGCCGATCGATATCGTCGTCAACAATGCCGGAATTACCCGCGACGGCACGTTGCTGAAGATGAGCTATGACGATTGGAAAGCGGTGATCGACACCAATCTGGGCGGATGCTTCAACATGGCCAAGGCGACCTTCGCCGGGATGAAGGAGCGTAAGTTCGGTCGCTTCGTCAATATCGGTTCGATCAACGGCCAGGCTGGCCAATATGGCCAGGTCAACTATGCCGCTGCGAAATCCGGCATTCACGGCTTCACCAAGGCGCTGGCGCAGGAGGGCGCGCGTTTCGGGATCACCGTGAACGCAATCGCGCCGGGCTATATCGATACCGATATGGTCGCTGCGGTTCCGTCGGAGGTGCTGCAGAAGATCGTCGCCAAGATTCCTGTCGGCCGGCTTGGCCAAGCGCATGAAATTGCCCGCGGCGTGACCTTCCTCTGCTCCGAAGAAGGCGCCTTCGTCACGGGATCGACCCTGTCGATCAACGGCGGCCAGCACATGTATTAAGGCCTGCCGGATGGCGGGGCCTGTCAAACGTTCCGTGATGATCGCGGGTCATGCGACCTCGGTCAGTCTCGAGCCGATTTTCTGGGACGCGTTGAAGCGGGCTGCCGATCGGGACAAGCTGCCTGTCAGTGCTTTGGTGGCGCGGATTGACGCGGATCGGATCGGACGCGCCGATCCGGTCAACCTCGCCAGTGCGATCCGGGTGTGGTTGATGGAGGATGCCCAGCGTCGGCTGGCGCATATTGCCGATGGATAGGCTTATGGGCGGCTGGTGGTCATTCTCAGCAGCCCGTAGCCGGCCAAAGCGGAAATGAGCGAGCCGGCGAGGACGCCAATCTTCACTTCGTCGATCAGCAGCGGCTGGTCGAACGCCAGCCCGCCAATGAACAGGCTCATCGTAAAGCCGACGCCGCACAGCAGCGCCACGCCATAGATTTGCGGCCAGCTTGCGCCTTCCGGCTTGGTTGCCAAGGGCGATCTGACCGCCAGCCAGACCGATCCCAGCACGCCGATCTGCTTGCCGATGAAGAGGCCCGCTGCGACCGCCAGCGGCAGCGGCGAGACGATATCCGCCCAGGTCATGCCGGTGAAGGACACGCCGGCATTGGCAAAGCCGAACAATGGCACGATCAGGAAGGCGCTCCAGGGATGCAGCGCATGTTCCAGCTGACGCAGCGGACAGCTTTCCTCCTCCGCGCAGACCGGAATCATCATTGCCGCAATGACGCCTGCAACGGTTGCATGCACGCCCGAGCTCAGGACGGCCGCCCACAGCAAGACGGCGCAGATAAGGTAAGGCCAAAGCCGCATCACGCCACTCCGATTGAGCAACGCCATAACCGCGATCACCGCCAGCGCGGCCAGTAGCGGTACGAGCTTAATCCCGGCCGTGTAGACCAGCGCGATGATCGCTACCGCGCCCATGTCATCGACGATCGCCACCGTGGTCAGAAACACTTTGAGCGACACCGGCACACGCTTGCCGAGCATGGCGATCACGCCCAGCGCAAAGGCGATATCGGTGGCGCAGGGGATCGCCCAGCCGCGAGCGAGGCCCTCGGTGCGGCCGGCGATCAGCATGTAGAGAAGCGCCGGGACGATCATCCCACCGAGGGCGGCCAATCCCGGCAGGATCCGATCCGACCAGCTTGCCAGATGCCCGACGAGGAATTCGCGTTTGATTTCCAGCCCGACGAGCAGGAAAAAGAGCGCCATCAGCCCGTCATTGATCCAGTGGAGTACAGACATGCCGGCAATCTCGACATGCAGCGCATGCTGATAGCTCGGGGCGAGCCCGCTATTGGCGACCAGCAGGGCAAGCGCGGCGGCAGCAATCAGAAGGATGCCTCCGGACGTCTCGCTGCGCAGAAAAGCCTGCAGGGCTTTGGCGGGGTGTGTGGGCGTCGTCATCGATGCTGCGGGTAGGCCAGCTCTACCGGAACCGCATGCAAAAACCGACTCCAACGGCCTTTGGGGCTGGCCTTCGGGCGACTGTCCGCTAAAGGCGCGCGCATGACCGATATCATTATCAAGCGTGCGCTCCTTTCAGTTTCCGACAAGACCGGGCTGGTCGAGCTGGGACAGGCCCTGGCTGCAAAGGGCGTGGAGCTGGTATCGACCGGCGGGACCGCCAAGGCACTGCGCGATGCGGGCCTTACCGTGATGGACGTGTCGGAACTGACTGGCTTTCCCGAGATGATGGACGGGCGGGTCAAGACGCTCCACCCCAAGGTCCATGGCGGGCTGCTCGCGGTGCGCGACGATGCCGAACATGCAGCCGCGATGGCGGCGCATGAGATCGGCGCGATCGATCTGGTCGTGGTCAATCTCTACCCATTTGCGCAGACCGTGGCCAAGGGCGCGGCGCGGGACGAGATTATCGAAAATATCGATATCGGTGGCCCGTCGATGGTTCGCTCCGCAGCCAAGAACCATGCGTATGTCGCGATCGTCACCGATCCGGCCGACTATGGCATAGTCGCTGAAGGCACGACCAACCTCGATCAGCGCAAGCTGTTCGCGGCGAAGGCTTTCGCCGCGACGGCCACCTATGATGCGATGATCTCATCCTGGTTTGCGGCGGCCGATCAGGGCCAAGCCTTCCCCGACGCCATGTCGATCCCGGTCCGCAAGGCGGACGCGCTGCGTTACGGCGAGAATCCGCACCAGCAGGCGGCGCTCTATCTGCCGCTTGGCCCGTCCGCACGCGGCATCGCACAGGCCGAACAGCTCCAAGGCAAGGAGCTCAGCTACAATAATTATAACGACGCCGATGCCGCGCTGGAGCTGGTGAGCGAGTTCCGCGATGGTCCACCCACCGTCGTCATCGTGAAGCATGCCAATCCGTGCGGCGTCGCTACGGCGGACACGCTGATCGATGCCTATAAGGCCGCGCTTGCGTGCGACAGCGTTTCGGCCTTCGGCGGCATCATCGCCGTCAACCGTCCGCTCGACGGTCCGACAGCCGAGGCGATTTCGGGCATCTTCACCGAAGTCGTGGCGGCGCCTGCGGCGGACGATGCGGCGCGTGCGGTTTTCGCGAAGAAGAAGAATCTGCGCCTGCTCATTACCGGCGAGCTGCCCGATCCACGCCGTCCCGGATTGCAGCTGAAGTCGATCGCGGGCGGCCTGCTCGTCCAGACGCGCGACAATGGCGCAATCGGTGCGGAAGACCTGAAGGTCGTCACAAAGCGCGCGCCGACCGACCAGGAACTGGCCGATTGCCGCTTTGCCTGGACGGTGGCCAAGCACGTGAAGTCCAACGCCATCGTCTACGCCAAGGATGGCGCCACCGCCGGTGTCGGCGCCGGCCAGATGAACCGTCTGGAAAGCGCGCGTATCGCAGCCTGGAAAGCCAAGGATGCGGCGGACAAGGCCGGCTGGTCGGAACCGCGCACGATCGGATCGGCGGTTGCCTCCGATGCCTTCTTCCCCTTCGCCGACGGGCTGCTGGCGGCGGTGGAAGCAGGGGCGACGGCCGTGATCCAGCCAGGCGGATCGATGCGCGACAGTGAAGTCATCGCGGCCGCCGATGAAGCCGGCCTGGCGATGGTGTTCACCGGCATGCGTCACTTCCGCCACTAAAGACGCCCTGATCTCGGTCGGGACAGCCGGCTTCGCGGTGATCTGCCCCGCAGCCGTGTCGGCGGCTGCGCGCCCGGGTTTGCACGCCCGGAACATTTCAGGCACAATTCAGGCAATTCGACGGGGATAGCAGTCTAATGGCGACGCGGATCGCGGACGGGAGCAATTGGCGCGGCCAGGCGCTGCGGATCGGCCAGCGCGGCGGCGCGATGCTGAGCGCGCTGGCGGTGCTCGCCTTCGCCATGTTGCTCGCCTTTGCGCTGGCCAGCTATTCGCCGACCGATCCCGCGATGATGACGGCCGCGGGCGGTCCGGTCCGCAATATATTGGGCCCGGCCGGCGCGTGGAGCGCCGATCTTCTCCTGACCTTGTTCGGTCTTCCCGCCGTGCTGCTGATCCCACCGCTCGTGGTGGTGGCGCTGCGCCTGTGGCGCGGGGTGCATCCGGGCGAATGGAAGCGGGCCTTGCCGCTGACCATCCTTGCCATGCTCTTATGCGATATCGCTTTGGCGCTGGTGCATATCGGCCTGTTGGGCGTGCTGCCCGCAGGGCCGGGCGGCGGCATCGGCCTGGTCGGCGCCAGCGCGATCGATAGTGGCCTCGCGATGGTGCAGCCCGGCTGGGCGATGGGCATCCGCATCGCGGCAGTGCTCATCCTTGGCATTGTCGGCGTGACGATCGCTCTGTGGTCGCTCGGGCTGGACGCGGAAGAGCGGGCCGCCTTGTTCAAGCGGCGCGAACGCGCGGCCCGCGAAGAGCGCGTTTCAGTCACGCGGCCGCTGCGGCAGACGCCGGCCAAGGTGCGCGCCACGACGCCCGAACCCGAGGTGGAGGAGGTCGAGCCGCCGCGTCCTACGATCAACACTCCCGTCCGGCAGGCGCCGGCAAGCGATCGTGGCCAGCGCGAGCGTCAGGCCAAGCTCGATCTTGGCGACACCTGGGTGCTGCCGACACTGGACCTGCTGTCTCCGCCGCCGCCGCCCGTGACGGGACAGCTCGACAAGGCCGCGCTGGAGCGCAACGCCCGCTTGCTGGAAACGGTGCTGGAGGATTTCCACGTCCGCGGCCACATTACCGAGGTCCGCCCGGGCCCGGTCGTGACGATGTATGAGCTGGAGCCGGCCGCCGGCATCAAGGCCAGCCGCGTCGTCGCCCTGGCCGACGATATCGCGCGCAACATGTCTGCACTCTCCGCCCGCGTCGCGACCATTCCAGGCCGCACCGTGATCGGCATCGAGCTGCCGAACCAGAAGCGCGAGAGCGTGGTATTGTCCGAACTGGTCGCCAGCGATCAGTTCGAGAATCAGGGGCCCGGAAATTTGGCGCTGATCCTGGGCAAGAATATCGCGGGCGATCCGGTGATCGCCGATTTGTCCCCGATGCCGCATCTGCTCGTCGCCGGCACCACCGGCTCGGGTAAGTCGGTCGGCTTGAATGCGATGATCCTGTCGCTGCTCTATCGGCTGACGCCGGACCAGTGCCGCATGATCATGATCGATCCCAAGATGCTGGAACTCAGCGTCTATGACGATATCCCGCACCTGCTGTCGCCGGTCGTGACGGAACCCGCCAAGGCGATCCGTGCGCTGAAGTGGACGGTCGAGCAGATGGAGGAGCGCTATCGCATGATGGCGACGATCCAGGTGCGCAGCCTTGCGTCGTTCAACGAGAAGGTGAAGGCCGCCAAGGCCAAGGGCCAGCCGCTCGGGCGGCGGGTGCAGACGGGGTATGACGCCGATAGCGGCCAGCCCATCTACGAAGAAGAGAAGCTGGAATATGAACCGCTGCCGATGATCGTGGTGGTGGTCGACGAGCTGGCCGACCTGATGATGACCGCCGGCAAGGAAGTCGAATTCCTGATCCAGCGATTGGCGCAAAAGGCGCGCGCGGCCGGCATCCACCTGATCATGGCGACGCAGCGCCCGTCGGTCGACGTCATCACGGGCGTGATCAAGGCCAATTTGCCGACGCGGATCAGCTTCCAGGTCGCGTCCAAGATCGATTCGCGTACCATCCTCAACGAACAGGGTGCGGAGCAATTGCTGGGCAAGGGCGACATGCTCTACGTCGCGGGCGGCAAGCAGATCGTCCGCGTCCACGGCCCATTCGTGTCGGACGACGAGGTGCGCGGCGTCGCCGATCACTGGAAGGCGCAGCGTCCGCCGGAATATATCTCCGCCGTCACCGAAGAGCCGCTGGAGGGGAGCTACGAGATCGAGGGCGCGCCGACGGGTCCCGACGATCCCGAGACCGCAACCTACCGCAAGGCGGTGCAGCTGGTGGTGGAGAACCGCAAAGCGTCGACGTCGTGGCTGCAGCGCCAGCTCCGCGTCGGCTATAACAGCGCGGCCCGCCTGATCGAGCGGATGGAGAAGCAGGGCATCATCTCGACGCCCGACCATGTCGGCCGGCGTGAGGTGCTGATCGAGCCTGCCGATCTGGCCAGCTATTTGTAGGATCGAAAGGATGGCTTCGGCGCTGGCCCTCCCCTGGACGCGGCGCTCGCGTCGCGTTGGACCCTGAAACACGTTCGGGGTGACGAAGTAGAACAGGCGCGGCGGCCCCTCCAAAAACCAACCGTCATGCTGAACTTGTTTCAGCATCCATCGTAACGCGCGCCGATATGTCGGGGGGCGCCCGCCGCTCCAAACCTGCCGTGCGCAAGGTTGAACCTGATCGAACCGCCGCCTACCAGCCGCCTTATGCTCCCCGCTCTCGCCCATATCGACGCCTGGATCTTCGATCTGGACAATACGCTCTACCCCGCCGCGTCGGACCTGTTCGGGCTGATCGACAAGCGGATGACCGCCTATGTCGCGCGGTTGACTGGCCTGCCGCATGACGACGCCTATGCGCTGCAGAAAAGCTATTTCCGTCAGCATGGCACGACCTTGTCCGGCCTGATGGCGGAACATGGCGTCGACCCGCATGAATTTCTGGAGGACGTTCACGCGATCGAGATGGATGTGCTGCGCGAGGATCGGCGGCTGGTGGATGCGATCGCGCGGCTGCCGGGGCGCAAGCTGATCTTCACCAATGGCGATACGCCGTATGCCGAACGCGTGCTGGCCCGCGTCGGTCTGTCACGCACGTTCGAGGCGATCCATGACATCCACGCCATGGCGTACCAGCCCAAGCCGCATCCGCGCGCTTATCAATCGATGGTCGAGGCGTTCGGCGTCGATCCGACGCGCGCGCTCTTCGCCGACGATCTCGCGCGCAATCTCGCACCGGCCAAGATGCTGGGGATCACGACCTTGTGGATCGACAACGGATCGGAACAGGTCGGAGACGACAAAGCGGATGGGATCGATTACCGGACCGCGGATCTGGGCCTTTGGTTGCACGAAATATTGGGGGACGCATGACGCTTGAAGCCACGATCGACTCCGCCTGGGAGGCGCGCGACACGCTGTCGACCGCCACGGTGGGGCCGGAGCGGGAGGCGGTCGATGCCGCGCTCGCGGGTCTCGATGCCGGTACGTATCGTGTCGCCGAGAAGGTGGGCGATGCGTGGCGGGTCAACCAATGGCTGAAGAAAGCGGTGCTGCTGTCGTTCCGCCTGAACGACAATGTGCGCATGGTGGGCGGCGCTGCCGGTGGTCCGGCCTTCGACAAGGTGCCGACCAAATTCGCCCATTGGGATGAGGAGCATTTCCGCGCCGCCGGCTTCCGTGCGGTGCCCGGCTGCGTCGTCCGCCATGGCGCCTTCATCGGCAAGGGCGCGGTGCTGATGCCGAGCTTCGTCAATATCGGTGCCTATGTCGGCGAGGGCACGATGGTCGATACCTGGGCGACCGTCGGCAGCTGCGCGCAGATCGGACGCAACGTCCATATCTCGGGCGGCGTCGGCATTGGCGGCGTGCTCGAGCCGATTCAGGCCGGTCCGGTCGTGATCGAGGACAATTGCTTCATCGGCGCCCGCTCCGAAGTGGCGGAGGGTGGTTATGTGGGCGAGGGCGCGGTGCTCTCGATGGGCGTCTATCTCGGGGCGTCGACCAAGATCATCGATCGCGCCACGGGTGAGATCTTCGTCGGGCGCGTGCCGCCTTTTGCGGTGGTGGTCCCCGGCACGCTGCCCGGCAAGGATGGCGGCCCCGGCCTTTATTGCGCGGTGATCGTGAAGCGCGTCGATGCGCAGACGCGATCGAAGACCGGCATCAACGAACTGCTGCGCGACTGATCGCCGGCTGGTAGGTCTCGGACGATGCAACGCATTCTGGTTCTTCTCCTGCTGCTGTTGCCGGCATCGGTCCAGGCAGCCCTCCCGGTTGCGCCGGCGCAGGTGGTGCGAACCTATCCGCATGATACGAGCGCCTTCACCGAAGGGCTGCTGATCCGCGACGGCTGGCTTTACGAAAGCACCGGCTGGGAAGGGCGCAGTTTCATTCGGCAGAAGGAGCTTGCGACCGGGCGGACGATCCGCAGCATCGCCATCCCGACGAGCCTGTTCGGCGAAGGCATCGTCGATTGGGACGATCGGCTCTATTCCTTCGTCTGGCATGGCGGCAAAGGGTTCATCTGGACGCTGCCAGAGCTGAAGTCCGCCGGAACATGGCGCTATACCGGCGAGGGTTGGGGCATGACCCATGACGATCGCCGGATCATCATGTCGGACGGCACGCCTGTCCTACGCTTCCTTGAGCCGGGGACGATGAAGGTCGTCCGCCGCCTGACCGTGACGGCAGACGGGCAGCCGGTCTCGCAGCTGAACGAACTGGAATATGTCCGCGGCGAAATCCTCGCCAACGTCTGGCAGACGGCGTTGATCGCGCGCATCGACCCGGCGACCGGCAAGGTGAAGGGCTGGATCGACCTTGCCGCCCTGTGGAACCGTGTGAAGGTTGCCGATGAGGGGGCGGTTCCCAACGGCATTGCCTATGACAAGAAGGCGGGCAGGCTGTTCGTCACCGGCAAGAATTGGCCGACTTTGTTCGAGATCAAGCTGCCGGACCGGTAACCTGAGGCAGCGAATATTGTCATTGCGAGGAGCGCAGCGACGAAGCAATCCAGGCCGATGCGCGAGCGGCCACCTGCGGTGTATATCATGGCCAGCAGGCGCAACGGCACGCTCTACGTCGGCGTGACGTCCGACCTGCCGAGACGTGTCTGGCAGCATCGTGAGGGGACCACCGAAGGCTTCGCCGCACGCCACGGATGCAAGTCACTCGTCTGGTTCGAGCTGCATGGCAGCATGGAGCAGGCTGTATTGCGCGAGAAGCATAGCAAGGGCGGCTCGCGCAAAAAGAAGCTGGCGCTCAGCGAAGCCGTTAATCCGCTTTGGCTCGATCTTTTTGCTGAAATTGTTGGCTAGAGCCTGATCCACTGGTGGGTGAATCAAGCCCTTCAAAGCCTATGGCCTGGATTGCTTCGCTGCGCTCGCAATGGCGATAAGAAGCGGCCGGTAGATGGGTTTATCCCGCCTGGGCCAGCAGTGCCGCCGCTTCCTTGCTGGTCCAATCCATATCGCGCGACACGCGCCACACTTCCTTCCCGTTCGCGTCGAACAGGATGGTGGTCGGCAGCGATGCCGTCTTGAACGGGATCATGAGCGCATTGTTCGTGTCCATCCACGGCTTCAGCGTCTTCAGCGGGCGCTTCTGCAGGAACGGTCCGACGACGCGGGGGCCTTCCAGATCCTCATTGACCACCACCACCTGAAGCTTCGCGCCGTCGCGGGCGGCGAGCGCATCCAGCGTCGGCAATTCCTTGATGCAGGGCACGCACCAGGTTGCCCACAGATTGACCAGCAGCGGCTTGCCCTTGAGGTCGGACAGCTTCGCCGGCGCCCCCTCAGCATTCTTGATCTCGACGTCGGGGATCGATTTTCCCTTTTGCGACAGGTCCGGGCCGCTATGTGCCGGCGCAGCGGCTGGCGCGGCCGGTATCTCCTGTGCTTGCGGCGCGGGAGCGGCTTGCTTATGGCAGCCGCCGAGCGCGGCCAGCAGCGTGAAGGAAGCGAGGGCTTTACGCCGCATGTCGGACTCCAATACTATGTGGGGCGGACGGTTCGCCGATGGGCCTAGCGCCATCATGCGCGAAATCAACGCCTCTATCCCATTCGACAAGCGCCTGTGGCGCCAGGATATCGCCGCCAGTCGGGCGCATGTCGCGATGCTGGGCGCGCAGGGGATCGTCGATGCCGCCGACGTTGCGGCGATCGACCAGGGGCTGGCGCAGATCGCGTCGGATTATGAAACGAACGGGCCGCCCGAGGATCTGACGCTCGAAGATATTCACATGACGGTCGAAAGCCGGCTGGCGGAGCTGATCGGCCCTGCCGCTGGCCGCCTCCACACGGCGCGCTCACGCAACGATCAGGTGGCGACTGACTTCCGCTTGTGGGTGCGCGACGCGATCGACGCGGTCGGCGCGGGGCTGGCCGCCTTCCAGGCCGCCTTGCTGGCCCGTGCCGAAGAACATGCTGGCACGATCATGCCTGGTTTCACCCACCTGCAGGTGGCGCAGCCGGTGACGCTCGGTCATCATCTGATGGCGTGGCATGCGATGATCGGGCGTGACCGCTCGCGCTTCGCCGATGCCCGGGCACGGCTCAATCGATCGCCGCTCGGCAGCGCCGCGCTGGCCGGGACCGGCTTCGCGATCGATCGCCACGCGACGGCGTCTGCGCTCGGCTTCGATGGGCCCACGGCCAATTCGCTCGATTCGGTATCCGATCGCGATTTCGCGCTCGATTACCTGATGGCGGCGACGCAGTGTTCGCTGCATCTGTCCCGCATGGCGGAAGAATTCGTGATTTGGGCAAGCCAGCCGTTCGGCTTCATCAGCCTTCCGGATGCTTATTCCACCGGCTCGTCGATCATGCCGCAGAAGCGCAATCCGGATGCGGCCGAGCTGGTGCGCGGCCATTCCGGACGGATCGCCGGCTGCATGGTCGCGCTGACGATGACGATGAAGGGCCTGCCGCTCGCTTATTCCAAGGACATGCAGGACGATAAGCCGCCCGTATTCGAGGCGCACGATCTGCTGGCGCTATCGATAGCGGCGATGACCGGTATGGTGGAGACGACGCGTTTCGTGCCGGAACGGATGCGGGCGGCGGCCGAGGCCGGCTTTTCGACCGCGACCGACTTTGCCGACTGGTTGGTGCGCGAAGGCAATATCCCGTTCCGCGAGGCGCATCATATTACCGGCCGCGCGGTGAAGCTGGCCGAAAGCGAAGGCATCGCCTTGGCGGCGCTGCCGCTGGAAGCGCTGCAGGCGATCGATCCGCGCATCGATGCGCGCGTGTTTGGCGTGCTGACCGTCGATGCGTCGGTCGCGAGCCGGACCAGCCATGGCGGCACCGCGCCGGATCAGGTGCGCGCCCGTATTGCAGAGGCGAGGGCATCGTCATGAAGCGGATCCTTTTGCTGGGCAGCCTCCTGATGCTGGCGGCCTGCGGTAACGAGCAGACCCTGCATCCCCCCGAAGGAGCCTCCCTGCCGCCGAAGCCGGCAACGGCGCCGACGCCGCCAACGCCCGCGGACCTGTTGAAACAACCCCCCTCCGAACGGCCGATGCGCAGCGACGAACTGCTGACCAAATCGCAGCCGCGCGCCGAGGACCCTTTCGATCTGCCGCCCAAATAGATGAACCATTTCGACCTTAAGAATGGCGAGCTCCACGCCGAAGACGTGCCGCTGTCGCAGATCGCGGCGGAGGCCGGTACGCCGATCTACGTCTATTCCGCGGCCACGATCGAGCGGCACGCCCGCGTCTTTCGTGAGGCTCTGGAAGGTGTCGACGATCCGCTGATCGCCTTCGCGGTCAAATCCAATCCGAATGCGGCGGTGCTCGCGACGCTGGCGCGGCTCGGCCTGGGCGCGGACGTGGTGTCGGGCGGCGAGTTGCGGCGCGCGCTGGCCGCTGGCGTTCCGGCAGAAAAGATCGTCTTCTCCGGCGTCGGGAAAACCGCGGAAGAGATGGCGCTGGGGCTGGAGGAAGGCATCGGCCAGTTCAACCTCGAATCGCTCGAGGAAGCGGAAACATTGTCGCAGGTCGCCAGCGCCCGCGGGCTGACGGCGCGGGTCGCCTTCCGCGTCAACCCGGATGTCGACGCCGGTACACACAGCAAGATCTCGACCGGCCGCGCCGACGATAAATTCGGCATCGCTTATGATCGCGCGCTCGATGCTTATGCGCGCGTGGCGACGCTGCCCGGCCTCGATCCGATCGGCGTCGCCGTCCATATCGGCAGCCAGTTGACGGATCTCGCGCCGAGCCGCGCCGCCTTCACCCGCGTCGGCGCTCTGATCGCGGACCTGCGGGCGGCGGGTCACACCATCCGGACCGCCGATCTCGGCGGCGGCCTGGGCGTTCCCTACAACCCGGCGGTACCGGCGCCACCGACGCCAGCCGCTTATGGCGCGATGGTGCGCGAGGTGACGGCCGGCTGGGACGTGCGCCTGATCTTCGAGCCCGGCCGCGTGATTGTCGGCAATGCCGGCGTCCTGCTGACGCGCGTAATTCGTGTGAAAGAGGGCAAGAATGATCCGTTCGTGGTCGTTGACGCCGGAATGAACGATCTGCTGCGCCCCAGCCTCTATGATGCCTGGCACGACATCCAGCCGGTCGCGCCGAAGGGCGAGCGTTTCCGCGCCAACATTGTCGGGCCGATTTGCGAGACGGGCGACACGTTCGCACGTACCCGCGAAATGGATCAGGTTGTTGCCGGCGATCTGGTCGCCTTCATGACCGCGGGTGCCTATGGGGCGACGATGGCCAACACCTATAATTCGCGAGGGCTTGTGCCCGAAGCGATGGTGTCTGAAGATCGGTGGGCGATCGTTCGCGATCGTCAGCCGATCGAAGCACTGATAGCGGCCGACCGTCTTCCACCCTGGCTCTGAGGACAGCATGACGATCAAGCCTGTACGCAAGGCAGTGTTTCCGGTTGCGGGCTTCGGCACGCGTTTCCTTCCCGCAACGAAGGCCGTTCCGAAGGAATTGCTCCCCGTCGTCGATCGCCCGCTCATTCAATATGCGATCGACGAGGCCCGCGCGGCGGGGATCGAGCAGATGATCTTCGTCACCGGTCGCGGCAAACATGCGATCGAGGATTATTTCGATAGCGCGTTCGAGATCGAGCATGATCTCAACGCCAAGGCCAAGCATGCCATATTGGAAGCGATGCGTCCGACCCGGCTGGATCCGGGTCAGGCCGCCTTCGTCCGCCAGCAGCAGATGGCGGGGCTTGGCCATGCCGTATGGTGCGCGCGCCAGCTGATCGGCGATGAGCCCTTCGCCGTGCTGCTGCCCGACGAACTGCTGTGGAACCCGGATCGGCCCTGCCTCTCGCAGATGCGCGAAACCTATGAGGCGAAGGGAGGCAACGTCATCGCCGTGGTCGAGGTGCCGGAAGAGCATACCGATCGCTACGGCATCGTCTCTCCGGGCGAATCCGACGGCGCCGTGACCGAAGTGAAGAGCCTGGTCGAGAAGCCCAAGGCCGGCACGGCCCCGTCGCGGCTCGCGGCCGTAGGCCGCTACATCCTGCAGCCGGATGTCCTCGACATCCTGACGGAGGGCAAGAAGGGCGCCGGCGGTGAGATCCAGTTGACCGATGCCATGGCCGATCTGATCGGCAAGCAGCCGTTCCACGCCCAGACGTTCGATGGCGTTCGCCACGATTGCGGCGAGAAGGCCGGCTTCATCGTCGCCAATATCGCGCTTGCCCTGGAACGGGCCGATATCGCCGACACGATCCGCGCCTACGTGCGAACGATCTAAGACGAGGCCGTCACGCACAGCCTTCCAATCTTCGTGCGCCTGCAGGGCCGCCCGGTCATCCTGATCGGTGACGGCCCGATGGCAGATGCGAAGGCACGGTTGCTGGAGCGTGCCGGCGCCATTCCAGTCGGAGAGGATGCGCAGGCCGCGCTGGCGATTGTCGCGGCAGATGATGAGGCTGTCGTCGCCCGGCTCAAGGGGCGCGGCATCCTCGTCAACGCGGTCGATCGACCAGATCTGTGCGACTTCACCCTGCCGGCGATCATCGATCGGGAGCCGGTCTTGATCGCGATCGGCACCGGCGGTGTCTCGGCCGGTCTGGCCGCGGCGCTGCGTCAGCGGCTCGAAGCCTTGCTCCCGCCAGGATTGGGACGGCTGGCACAGGCGCTGCAGGCCGCACGCGCATCGCTGCGCGCGCGTTTCCCGACGGTCGATCAGCGCCGCCGCGCGATTGGGGCGCTGCTTGCGGCCGGTGGTCCGCTCGATCCGCTGATCGATCATACCGATCCCGCGGCTGCCATCACGCGCGCCTCGCCTGGCGAGGATCGTTCCTATTCGGTTCGTCTCACGTCCGCTGATCCCGAAACGCTGACCCTCAGGGATGCGCGGCTGCTGGGCCTGGCGGATCGTGTCTTTCACACCATCGATGTGCCAAACGCGATCCTGGATCGCGCCCGCGCCGATGCCGAACGGATTCTCGGTGATCCGCCTGCATCTCCGCTGCCGGGCGTTACGGTTCAGCTGATCTGGGAGCCGTAATGAATCGCTGGGCGCTGGAACTGCAGTCGGACGGCAAGGGGCATGAGGTCGATGCGGCCGAAGCCTGTGCGCGTCGCGCACCGCCGCCGTCCTTCGTGTGGATCCATCTGGACGGACGCGAGCAAGAAACACTGCGCTGGCTGAACGATCATGGCGGTATGCCAACCACGGTGATCTACGCGCTGACCGCCACCGAAACCCGTCCTCGCAGCGAGGCGATCGAGCATGGCGCCCTGATCAACCTGCGCGGGCCATCGTTGCCCGGCGATCAGCAGCAGGATCGACTGGTGTCGATACGGGCCTGGGTGGAACATGGTCGCGCTATATCGGTCAGCTTCCACCCGATCGATGGCCTGGATGTGCTGCGGGATCAGATGATCGCCGGAAGCATCAAGGATCCCGGCGACCTGATCTCACACCTGGCGATGATTATCACCAAACGGGTCGATCCGGTGATCGCGGATCTGGGCGATCTGGTCGACGATTGCGAATTGGCGCTTGCGCCCGAACATGCCTACGAGACGCGCCGCAAGATTGCCGAAGCCCGCTCGGATGCGATCGTCTATCGCCGGTTCGTGGCGCCGCAGCGCGAAGCGCTGTCCCGATTGGCCGAGCTGGACGCGCCCTGGCTGGAGGAAGATGATCGCTTGCATCTGCGGGAAGCCGCGGATCGGTTCGCCCGCATGGCGGAGGAGCTGGAGGCTGTGCGTGAGCGATCCGCGCTGATCCACGAGCAGCTGACCGATCTACGCTCCGAGCAGATCGAAAACCGCGCCTTGTTATTGTCGATCGTCGCCCTGATCTTCCTGCCGCTGACCTTCCTGACCGGCTTGTTGGGCATGAATGTGGAGGGCATTCCGGGCGCACATGAACCCTGGGCCTTTTGGGGCGTGGTCGGCTTCTGCGTCGTTATTGCAGGCGCCATCACCGCCTGGTTCAGCTTCGCCCATTGGTTCAGGCGATGAGGATCCCGGCCAGCGCCGCCGACATCAGGTTGGCCAGGCTGCCGGCGAGCAGCGCTTTCAATCCGAGCTTGGCGATCATCGGCCGCTGATTGGGGGCCAGCCCGCCGGTAACGGCCATCTGAATCGCGATCGAACTGAAATTGGCGAAGCCGCACAATGCGAACGTGACGACCGCCTGGCTGTGCGCGCTCAGCCCGGCCCCGATCTTGCCGAGATGGATATAAGCGACAAACTCGTTCAGCACGATCTTCTCGCCGAACAGGCCGCCCGCGGCCCCGGCCTGATCCCACGGCACGCTGATCAGATACATGACCGGCGCGAAGATATAGCCCAGGATGCGCTGGAAGGTCAGATCGGCGATGCCGAACCAGTGGCCCGCCCCCGCCAGCAACCCGTTCGCCAATGCTACCAGGCCGACGAAGGCGAACACCATGGCGCCGACCATCACCGCCAGCCGTACGCCCAGCTGTGCGCCCTGGGCGGCGGCCATGATGACATTGGCGGGCTTCTCGTCCTCATCGCCGCGGCTGGTGTCGACCATTTCGTTGATCGGCAAGGCCAGCTCGCGGGGATCGTCCGGCATCATCATCTTGGCCATCAGGATCGCGCCCGGCGCTGACATGAAGCTGGCGGCGAGCAGATATTCGATACGGATTCCCATCGAGGCGTAGGCGGCCAGGATGGTGCCGGCCACGCCAGCCATTCCGCTCGTCATCACCTGGAACAATTGGCTCGGGCGCAACGCCGCCAGATAGGGGCGGATCACCAACGGCGATTCCGATTGGCCGACGAAGATGTTGGCCGCGGCGCACAGGCTCTCGACCTTGCTGATGCCGACCACCGCCTCGATCGCCCCGCCCAGCCAGCGCACGATCCGCTGCATGATGCCAAGATGGTAGAGGATCGACACCAGGCTGGCGAAGAAGATGATCACCGGCAGCGCCTGCAAGGCGAAGTTCTGGCCGAGGGGCGAGGCGGCGAACGGCCCAAACAGGAACGCCGTGCCCTCCCCAGCATAGCCGAGCAGGGCGCCCACGCCTTCCGCCATCGCTGCGATCACGCGCTGGCCCGCGGGGACGTAGAGGACCAGCACGGCAATGCCGACCTGCAGCGCGAACGCCGCGCCGACCACGCGCGGGCGGATCCAGCGACGGTTGGAAGACAGCGCGAACGCCACCGCCAATATAAGGACGATGCCCACCAAGCTGAGCAAATGACCGGTCATGCGCGCTTACTTCCCCTCGATGGACGCGCGACGATACACGGTCGCGTCAACGAGGCCAGTGCGCAGCGGTGACGGTCACGCAGGATTATATTTGGCGAGGAACGCCTCCACGTGGGACAGGAAGTCCGCATTATTCTTTTCGTCGGCAAGGCCGTGCCCTTCGCCCTTGTAGAAATAGCTCTCGACGACCGCCTGCCGCTTCTTCAGCGCGTTGACCAGTCGATGCGACTGGACGGCGGGGACATTGTCGTCGGCCTCGCCGTGCGCGATCAGGATTGGGATGGTGATGGACGCTTGCTGCTGGAGCGGTGAGAAAGCGGCGAGATCGCGGCCTTCCTCCCCCTGCACCTTTTTCTCCCAGGCGACGGCATAGCGCTTCGCGTAGAATTGCGATCGGTCATACCGTAGCTGCGCCCGAAGATCGCTGACCCCGGCAAGGCTAATGGCGCACCGATAATGCGCGCTATCCCGGACCGACGCCCACTCCGCCGCATAGCCGCCATAGGATATGCCCATTATGCAGACGCGCTTGGGATCAATCATGTTCTGGCGTGCGAGGGCGGCGATGCCGTCAAGCAGATCATTCTGCATCGCTGCGCCCCATTGGCCATAGCCTTTTTCGACGAAAGCACGGCCATATCCGGTCGAGCCACGGAATTGGGGTTGAAGCACGGCATAGCCGCGGCTGGCGAGGAACTGGACATAGGGATCATAATCCCAGTGATCGCGCGCGAAGGGTCCGCCGTGCGGCATTACGATCAGTGGCAGTGCTTGCGCGGACTTCGTGGACGGCAGCGTAAGAAAGCCCGGAATCTCAAGGCCGTCACGGGCGTTATATACGAAGGATCGTACGGGCGAGAGCGGCAGGGCGCCGCGATCCTCAAACGCGGGAAGCAAACCTTTCATGGTTCGTGCCTTGCGGTCGAACAGGTACGACATGCCGGCACTGTCCGGCCCGCGGGTTTGGACTACGACCAGGTTCCCGTCCCGGCTGCGGCTCGTCATGGTGTTGACCGTGTTGGGGAATGTTCGGTCGATCTGCGACTGGAGTTTGGCCTGGTCCGCATCAAGCCATTTGATACGGGGCCGGTCATCCTCGTAGGCGATACCCGTCACTGTGCGACTATCGGTCTCCAAGACCAGTCGGTCGATATCGACCTTGGGATGCTCGAACACGGGCTTTCCCAACGTACCCGTGCCCGGATCATATTCGTAAACCGCAAATCGCCCGGTCTGGCGGTTGCTCGTCGCAAGACCGGCGCCGCCCGGGCCATTGAAGCGGATCGACTCAATAATATCCTCGCCGTCTTCGCCTGACTTCGCAGGGGAGGCGGCGCGGCGTAGAGGGTCCACCGCCGCGGTGCGATAGAGCACAACGGCACGACCGCGCTCGGATCCTACGCCTGCGCGGACAATGCCGTTACCATCGGCAAACCATCGCCGTACCGGCTGCTGGCTCGGCTGCACGGGCGTGATTGTCCGGGACGGCATGTCCAGCCGGATTACTTCCGGGAAGCTTTGCGATTTGCGGATCGCACTGAGAAGCATGCCCCGGCCATCCGGTGCCCTCCAGATCACATCGGCGACTTTATAGGGGGCTTTAGGCGGCAGCAGCGTATCTATTTTCGCAGTTTTCAGATCGATCGTGATGGGAATCGGTACACGTATGATCCACGAATCGATCACCGCCATGCTCGGCCAGCTGGTCAGCAGACGATCTTCGCCTAGCCAGCTGAGCGGAGATGTGCCGATACCCTTGATCAACTTGCGGCAGCCGCCGGGAAGATCGGCAGTATCTATTACGCACAACATCGTCCCGCCGTCGAAGCGGCCAACCAGGGTTTTGCCGTCAGGTGATATCAGGGGATCTGAAAAGCTCTGCTTCTTTAGGAAAGCCTCAGGCGGCGGAAGCGGCCGCGCGTCAGCAGCACGCGCTATATGCGGGGCGATCGCTATCGTGATGGCCGCAGCCGAGCATAGGAATCGGACATAGCCCTTGGCAGCCGTCCCCTTCAGCATATCAATTCCCCCGCAGGGAAAGTGCCGCAGACATGGCCGGATCGCAAGCGGGGCGCGCGATGAATGGAACCCCGCCTGCGGATCGATCAGCCGCCGTGCCCGGCGAGTGCCGCCAGCAGCAGCAGGGCGACGATGTTGGTGATCTTGATCATCGGGTTTACGGCAGGACCAGCGGTGTCCTTATACGGATCGCCCACGGTGTCGCCGGTCACGGCCGCCTGGTGCGCGGGCGAGCCCTTGCCGCCATAAGCGCCTACCTCGATCACCTTCTTGGCATTGTCCCAAGCGCCACCGCCTGACGTCATGGAGATGGCGACGAACAGGCCGGAGATGATCACGCCCATCAGCAGGGCGCCAAGCGCGGCGAAGCCGTTGCCCTGACCCGCCACGGCCGTGACCGCGAAATAGACGATCACCGGCGCCAGCACCGGCAGCAGCGACGGCACGATCATCTCACGGATCGCGCCCGCGGTGACGAGGCCGACCGTACGCGCATAATTGGGGCGCACACTGCGATCGGCGATGCCGGGATTGGCCTTGAACTGCGCACGTATATCCTGCGCTACGGCTTGCGCCGTGCGCCCCACCGCGGTCATCGCCATGCCGCCGAACAGATAGGGTAAGAGCGCCCCCAGCAGCAGGCCGATGACGACATAGGGGTTGGAGAGCGAGAAGTTGACCGCGACCGTGCCGAAGAATTGCGACAGATCCTCGGTATAGGTGGCGAACAGCACCAGGGCAGCGAGGCCGGCCGAGCCGATCGCATAGCCTTTGGTCACCGCCTTGGTCGTGTTGCCGACCGCATCGAGCGCATCGGTCCGCTCGCGCACTTCGCCCTCAAGTCCCGCCATCTCGGCGATGCCGCCGGCATTGTCGGTAACCGGGCCATAGGCGTCGAGCGCGACCACCATCCCCGCCAGCGCCAGCATGGCAGTGGCCGCGAAAGCAATGCCGATCAAGCCCGCCAGCTGGTAGCTTGCGACGATCCCGACGACGATCACCAGCGTCGGCAGCGCGGTGGATTCCATCGATACCGCCAGGCCCTGGATAACATTGGTACCGTGGCCGGAATCCGATGCCTTGGCGATCGATTGAACCGGGCGGTAATTGGTGCCGGTATAATATTCGGTGATCCACACGATCAGCCCGGTCACGCCGAGGCCGACGAGCATGCACCAGAACAGGTCCATCGCGGTGAAGGCGGTATGCGCGGCGACCGCCGGCGCGACGTCGACGCTGGTCGCCTCCGCCGCGCCGCCGATGATCGCATTCATGTCCGGAAAGATCAGGTGCGTCGCCCACCACAAGGCCGGGATCGACAGCAGCGCGGTCACCACAAACCCCTTGTAGAGCGCACCCATGATCGAGCCTTTGCCGAGGCGCACGAAGAAGGTTCCGATGATGGAGGTCACGATGCAGACACCGCCGGCGAGCAGTGGCAACGCCATCAACCGGGCGGCATCTGTGCCGGCAACAAGCAACGCGATCAGAACCATGGTCGCGCCGATTGTGACGACATAGGTTTCGAACAAGTCCGCCGCCATGCCGGCGCAATCGCCGACATTGTCACCGACATTGTCCGCGATCACGCCGGGATTGCGGTCGTCATCCTCGTCGAAGCCAAGCTCGTTCTTGCCGACCATGTCGGCGCCGACGTCGGCCGCCTTGGTAAAGATGCCGCCACCCAGCCGCGCGAAGATGGAAATGAGCGATGCGCCGAAGGAGAGCGCGACGAGCGCGTTGATCACCGGCCGGCTGGTGGGGTTCATCCCGCTATGAACGAGCGCGAAGAAATAGCCGGCAATGGCCAGCAGCGCCAAACCTGCAACGAGCATTCCGGTCACCGCACCGGAGCGGAACGCCATGGTCAGGCCACCCTGCAGGCCGTGGCGGGCCGCTTCGGCCGTGCGGACGTTCGCCCGTACCGAAATGTTCATGCCGATGAAGCCGGTGACGCCGGACAGGATCGCGCCGATCGCAAAGCCGATCGCGGGTACGGTCCCAAGGAACCAATAGACCAGAAGTGCCACCACCACGCCGACAATGGCGATCGTGCTATATTGTTTGGTCAGATACGCGCCTGCGCCTTCCTGAATCGCGGCGGCGATATCCTGCATCCGCTGGTTGCCCGCCGGCGCGCGCAACACCTGCATTGCGGTAATGATTCCATAGAGTACGGCGAGAACGCCAAAGAGGATGGCAAGTTCGACAATCAGCAGCATCGTCCTAATTCCCCTATATTATCACCACATCATTGTGTGGCCGGGTTTGGGGGGAGGTTAGGACCACTTGGTGTCATCGGCAAGACGGCTGGGTGGGCTGCTATTTATCCGATCTGGCGGGCTTTTCTTTCAGCCAGCGCCATGTTCATAGCCCAGCCGTTCCGGCAGCGGCACCAGGGCGTCGCCATCGCGAAGCGTCAGCCCCGCGCCGTTTGAGAATCGCCCGACCGGCGTAATGGCAGCGAGGCCTGCTTGCGCCAGGCGGAGGCCCGGCGGCGCCGCGAACAGCAGTTCATAATCGTCCCCGGCCGTCCCGGCCGCGAGACGCGCGGTGCGATCCGTGCCGCCGGCGACCGGCACTGTGTTGAGATCGATCTCCAGCGCCAGGCCACTCGCCGCCGCCATCCGCATGCCGTCGATCAACAGGCCGTCGGACATGTCGGCCATCGCATGGACCAGCGGGGCGAGGGCGCGGCCCTCTGCCAAGCGCGGCTGCGGCCGGCGGTAGGCTGCGAGCCACTCGGGCGGTCCCGTAAGATGGCCCTGCGCCATTGCCAGCCCCAGCCCGGCGGCGCCGATCCGACCGGTAACGTAGAGCAGATCGCCGGCTTGCGCTCCGGCGCGCGAGGGGGCGCCGCCCGGGCCTGCCTCCCCAATGGCGGTCAGCCCGAAGGCGCGCGGCGCCCCCGGTGGCATGCGCACCGTATCGCCGCCGAGCAGGGCAACGTCGAACGCTGTCAGCGCCGCCTGCAGCCCCGCGGCAAATTCCGCATCGTCATCACGGGCGCCCAAAGCGTAGCCGAGGAGCACTCCGATCGGACGTGCACCCTTGGCAGCGAGGTCGGACAGGTTCACCGCCACCAGCTTCCAGGCGACGTCGGCGATCGGATCGTCGGGAAGGAAATGCACGCCTTCCACCAGCATATCGTGGGTCATCACCAGTGCGGTGCCGGCGATTGTCAGGACCGCGGCGTCATCCATCAGCCCACGCGCGGCGGGGTCGCGCGCCAGCGGTCTGAGCAAGGCGATGAAGTCATTCTCGGCCGACACCGCCAAATCATAGCGGCCACGCATCGGCACGGCCACTCGTGCGTTCGACAGGCAAGACAGGGAGTTATGGACATGGCGAGCACCGCGCAGATGGCGGGGCCGGCGGACGATCCCCATGGGCGGGAGGCGGCAAGCCCGCTCTCCTTCCCGCGCCGCGCCTGGCGCGAGGTGCTGGGACGGGTGTGGGTCAAGACTGGCGACGACAATATCAGCCTGATGGCGGCGGGCGTGGCCTTTTACGCCTTCCTGGCGTTCGTGCCGCTGCTGGCCGCCTTGATCATGACCTACGGGCTGATCGCCGATCCCTCGACCATCGCCGATCACATGCGGGCGATCATTCGCCTGGTTCCCAAGGACGCGGCCAAGCTGATCCTCGACCAGATCGTCAGCCTGGTCACCGCCTCCACCGGCAAGAAGGGGCTGGGCCTGCTCGTTGCCCTGCTGATTTCGATCTACGGCGCGACCCGTGCCAGCGGCGCGATCATGATGGCGTTGAACGTCGTGTACGAACAGCGCGAGCGCCGATCCTTGGTCAAGACGACCTTCATCTCCTTCGTCATGATCCTCGCGGCGATCGCGGTCGCGGTGGTCGGGCTGCTCGCCGCCTCGGTGCTCGCTTTGCTCGGCAAATGGGCGAACCGGCTGGGGGATGTGACCACGATCACTATCGGCGCCGCCACCTGGCTGATCGCCGCCGCGCTTGCCTGCGTCGCGATCGGTGCCGCCTATCGCTACGCCCCTGATCGGCACGATGCGCAATGGCGCTGGATCTCGCTCGGATCGGTGCTGGCGACCTTTTTGTGGTTGCTGGCGACGCTTGGCTTCGGCGCCTACGCCGCCACGATCGGCAATTATAACGCGACCTATGGTTCGCTCGGCGCCGTGGTCGTGCTGCTGATGTGGCTCTACGTGTCGGCGTACGCCATCCTGCTCGGCGCATCGATCAATGCGGAGACGGAGCGTCAGGTCGAAGCCGATACGACCACCGGCCACCCCAAGCCGCTCGGCGCCCGCGGAGCGACGGTCGCGGATGAGGTCGCGCCGGAAAGCTGAGCGTCTGCGGACACAAGGCCGCTTTTCACATGCGCAGCGCCCGTGTCCGCGCTAGCGCCTGACCAATTCGTAAGGGGGATCGCATGGCGGGTGGATTGGTAGCATTGCTGGACGACGTGGCCGCGCTTGCAAAGCTGGCGGCCGCGTCGCTCGACGATGTTGCGGGCGCGGCCGGCCGCGCCGGGCCCAAGGCGGCGGGCGGCGTCATAGACGATACAGCCGTCACGCCGCGCAACGTCACCGGCCTGTAGCCCGTTAGCGAACTGC